>NZ_OCNC01000001.1:0-290133 GCF_900215635.1 Rhizobium sp. AN6A | reverse complement strand
AGGCAGCCGAAGGCGTCTATGTGATCAATGGGCTCAACCGTGACAATCAGGATGCGAGCTTTCAGCATCTGATGGAAGCGCTGAAAGCGAAAGGTGCTGAATCACCGTCTGTGGCTGCTGCTGTCTATTCAGCCTTCATGCTTTTGAACGATGCCTCCAAGCGCGCAAATTCGACCGATCCCTCGAAAGTTCGGAACGCTCTGCAATCGACGAAGGATTTTCCGCATTTCTACGGGGCACTGGCCGCCTTTAGCCCCGAGCGCGAGGCGCAGCTTCCGACGCCTGTGATCGAAGTTAAGAAAAGGAAAATTCGTCTTCGTGACCGACATCGCGAACTGATTGCATCGCCGCAGGACGCTTCAACCCTCTCTCAACGCCCCTCGGGAGCAAGCCATGTATTATATCGAGCTGGCCACCCAGGGCCTGGTCTATGGCAGCATGTACGCGCTCATGGCCCTCGGCCTCACCCTGATTTACGGGCTGATGCGGATTCTACATATCGCGCATGCCGCTGTTTTCACCCTCGGCGCTTATGTCAGTCGTCATCACCAACCTTACCGGATCGCTTTGGTTCGGCGTTCCGACAGCGATCCTGGTGTGCTCTTTGACGGGCATGCTGATCTACAAGGTGATTTACGCACCGTTGCTCTCGCGCCCTCCGCTCGTACCACTGGTCGCCTCGGTGGGACTGCTGATCCTGTGCGAGGATGCTTTCAGGATCGTGTTCGGAAATCTCGGACTTTCGTTCAACGACAACCCCTATCTGTATATGACAGTCGGCATTGGCAATCTCACGATCGGCATCCTGCAACTGGTGATGCTCGTGAGTGCGGCGGTGATCCTCATCGGCTTCGGACTGTTCGTTGGCCTGACCCGAACCGGCGTTGCATGGCGCGCGACGCTTGCAAATCCTCAGATGGCGGCGACGTTCGGCATCGACATTCCCCGGGTTCATTATCTCAACTTCGCCATCGGTTCGGCTTTCGCCGGTATCGCAGGGGCGCTGATCGCTCTTCTCAACAATTATGTCGAGCCCGATATGGGCATGGTCGTCAGCTACAAGGCGCTCGCCATCATCGTTCTCGGAGGACTTGGCAGCATGCCGGGAGCTCTGGTCGGCGGTCTGCTGCTGGGCGTCGCTGAATCGTTCGGAACGGTTTTCCTAACGCATGTCCTTGATCGGGACGCCATTGCTGCCATTTGCCTCATCGCCGCATTGATGCTTCGCCCCGAAGGTCTTGTCCGGAGGGCAGCGGCATGAGCGGTTATCTCGTCAGTTTGGTTCCTCTGATCGGGATCAATGTCATCCTTGCGATGGGACTGAATGTCATCGCGGGATTCTGCGGTCAGATCAGCCTCGGTCAAGCGGCCTTCTACGGTATCGGGGCCTATTCAACGGCGCTTCTGGCACTTGCCGGCTGGCCCCTCTGGGCGGTTCTTCCCGTGGTGACGCTGTTTGTTGGTATTTGCGGCGTGGTGATCGGGCTGGTGTCGTTGCGCGTCAGACACGACTTCCTCGCCGTGACGACGATTGCTGTCAATTTTCTCTTTCTCGGGATCGTGCGCAAGAACGCGTTCCTGGGGGGAGAGGTGGGCCTCGCGGGCATTCCGGCCCACGGTCTCGGCCAATACGGTTTCGTGGCTTTGATCGTCGCACTCGTTCTCGCGACGGTTGCGCTTTGCATCTACATCAAATCGAGTTGGCTGGGATTCGCCTTCATCTCGATTGCCGAGGACGAACACGCGGCGCGCGCGCATCGCCATACCGGTTTCCCGCTTTCAAGCTGGCCGCGTTCTTTATCGCCAGCGCGCTCTCGGGATTGGCCGGTGGTTTGTATTGCTACTACGCACGATTCATTACGCCTGATGCCTTCAGTTTTCTTGTGTCGGTCTCGATCCTCGCCATGGTCGTCATCGGCGGCATCGGGTCGGTCTGGGGCGTCCTTGCCGGTGCGGTGCTGCTGACGCTTTTTCCTGAAGCTTTCCGTTTCGCCGGAGATTACAGGCAACTGATTTTCGGCGTCATGCTGGTGCTCGTCATGCGGTTCAGCCCGGCTGGACTTGCTGGTCTTGTCACGGCAAGCCTGGCAAAAGCCGGTCGGTCCCTGCACAGGAGGGCCGCAGCATGACGGCGATACTGGAAGCCAAGGGCGTCAGCATTTCGTTCGGCGGAATAAAGGCCGTGCAGGCCGTCGGGCTAGCGGTCGAAAAGGGTGAGCTCCTTGGACTGATCGGACCGAACGGCGCAGGCAAGACAACATTCCTGCGGTTGCTGACCGGCATCGTGCAGCCGATGTCCGGCACGATTGTACTGAACGGCAAGGATGTGACGCGCGCGCAGGTCGACAGGCGCGCACGCGCGGGCCTCGCAATGACGCACCAAATCGTCAGACCGTTTCGGTCGATGACGACCGTCGAGAACGTCATGCTGGCTGCCGGCCACAGGATGACTCGATCGCCCGTCAGCAGCCTGCTTCACCGCGACCGGGCGTCGTCGTCCCAGCGGGCCATGCACCTCCTTGGCAGCGTCGGTCTTGCGGATGTCGCTCACAAAGCCGCAGGTCTCTTGCCTTTGGGGCAGTTGAAGCGTCTCGAAGTGGCCCGTGCACTGGCTCTCGATCCGGATATCCTCCTGCTCGACGAGCCTCTGGCAGGGCTCAATCAAAGCGAGGCCACGACGCTTGGAGATTTGATCATCGGCCTGAACCGTGACGGCCTGACAATCGTGCTCGTGGAGCATCGGCTTGCCGAGGTGATGCGGATCGTCGGGCGGCTGGCCGTCCTCGATCAGGGACGCCTCATGGCGGTTGGCGAGCCCGCCGACGTGATGGCACGGCCAGACGTTCGCTCCGCCTATCTCGGAGGGCACTGACAATGTTGACGATCGACAATCTCACATGTGGTTACGGCGCGGTCATCGCTGCTGCCGAGGTCAGCTTTACCGTCGGCAAGGGAGAAATTCTCGCCATTCTCGGTTCCAATGGAGCGGGGAAACATCGACCATCATGGCCGCCATGGGCCATGTGCGGGTGAGCGCCGGCACGATCAGGCTTGATGACGAGGACATAACCGGAAGGCCCGCCGCAACACCGTCCCTTTCTCGGCATGTCCGTCGTTCCGGAAGGCCGCCGGCTCTTCAATGACCTCAGCGTCGAGGACAATTTGACCGTCGGCGGATATTCGCAGAGTCGCGCGCAGGCGCGCAAGCTCCGTGAGCGGGTTTACAGTCTCTTTCCACGTCTTGCGGAAAGACGGAGCCAGACAGCAGGCCTGATGTCCGGGGGCGAGCAACAGATGCTGGCCATCGGGCGCGCCCTGATGACATCGCCGAAAGTGCTCTTGGTCGACGAATTGTCGCTCGGCCTGATGCCTAAGATGATCGACCTTTGCCTGGAGACCATTTCCCGTTTGAAGTCCGAAGGGCTGGCGATCGTTCTGGTCGAGCAAAACACGGATCGCGCACTTGATATCGCCGACCAGGTCGTTGTCCTCTCCTCAGGGCGAGTCGTCGGTGCTGGTACGCCGGCGGAGATTCGCGGACGGAAAATTTCTTTGGAACCTATCTCGGGCTCGACACCGCCGAAGCAAGCGGCAGTTCAGTCCCCAGGGCGTAGTAGGAGACCCCCATGGACGATGAAAAAAAACGGAAACGACCAAGCGGGATGGCGGGAGTCAGGACCGTGCGACGGTCAGGTCCGTCGAGCGTGCATTCGATCTTCTCGGATGCTTCAGCGCTGAACAGAAGACCATTACGCTTACGGAAGCCGCGCGTGCCGTCGATCTTCCGCTAAGCACCGTTTCGCGGTTGCTCGGAACACTCGAAGCCTCCCGGTTTATACGTCGGCTTGCCGATGGCCGCTACATGCCAGGCGGACGGTTGCTGCGGATCGGTGTCGTCGCACTGCATGGGGTGGAGCTTTACGATGTCGCCGAGGAATATCTGGAGCGTCTGGCCAGTGTGACTGGGGAATCGGCCAATCTGGCAATTCCCACCAATGACGGGCAGGTTCTGTATCTTCGCCAGGTGGCAAGCCGCCACTCCGTGCGTCACGACAACTGGATCGGCCGATCTGTCCCGCTTGATGGAACGGCGATAGGCGATGCGATTGCCGGCAGGGTGAACGCGGACGGTTTTTCCCTCCGGACCACGACGCTCGAACCGGACGTAACCGCTGTGGCTGTACCCGTTTATGGCGCGGACGCCCAGATCATTGCCGCCCTAAGTGTCACCAGCCCCAGCTACCGCGTCGATGAGACCTTCATTGCGCGCACAGGCGATCGGCTGGTCGCGGAAGCACAGGACCTGTCGTCCCATCTCGGGGCACCCGCATGGGCCGGGAAAAACCCGCCTGAAACCCGCCAAAGAGGTTTGAAATGAAACGGAAGCTGACGCGGCAAGACGTTGAGCCTGCAATGATTGGGGGTCTCCTGCTTTCCGCAGGCGGCAGCGGTGTGGCCCGCTCGCTGGAGCGGCATGACCTTGCGGCGGAAGTCGCGCTTGGCTATGGCGACATCTCCCTGGTCTCCGTCGATGCGCTGGATCCAGATGGCTACGTCCTTATCTCCACTTCGGTCGGTGCTCCTGGATTTGCCAAGCCGGAACTTGTTTTGCGCGATCATGTCGATGCCGCCCGGTCTCTCATCGAAAGGCTCGGGAAAAAGCCGGACGGGGTCATTTGCGGCCATGTCCCGGGCTTCAATGGCTGGCTCGTCGCAGCCGCTCTCGATATTCCATATATCGATGCAGCAGCCAACGGACGCGGTCACCCGACTGTCCAGATGGGTGGCATGGGATTGGCATCCAAGTCGGATGCGTTTCTGTATCAGGTCGCCCAGGCCGGCTACACGGAAACCGGCTCGAAAATCTCGGTGATCGCGCAAGGCAATTTGGTCAAGACCTCGCAAGTGATGCGCCACGCCGCCATCATCAGCGGCGGGCTGGTCGCCTCTGCCCGAGGGCCATACGAAACCTCATTCGTGGCTGCGAATGCTGCCCTGGGCGCAATCAGTTTCCAGGTCGACCTTGGCAAAGCTATGCTGGAAGCAGCGCCTGGCAGCGCTCGGATCCGCGCCGCCGCCGATTTCATGAAGGGCGACGTTCTGGTTACCGGTACCGTGCTCGAGAACAGCGTGGTTTACCGCAATGGCTTCGACGTCGGGCGGCTGGTGATATCGGATGGCGCACGCGAAATTGTTCTTGGGATCTACAATGAATTCATGACCGCGGATCGCGATGGCCAGCGGGTCGCGACGTTTCCCGACATGATCGGATCGCTCGACCCGGTTACGGGTGATCCGATCGCCATTGCCCAGCTTCCGGAAGGTGCTGAGGTTTCCATCGTCGTCGCCAATCGCTCAGGTTTCCCGTTGGGCAAGGGCGCCCTCGATCCAAGCGTTTTTGCGGAGGTCGAGGAAGCCCTCGGTGTCGATCTGTTTTCCTACCTTGAAACGAATAGTGAAGTCTCCGAATAATGATCACGCTTTACGATAGCAAGCTTTCCGGCAACGCCTGGAAGGTTCGCCTGCTCCTACGTCACCTGGGTCTCCCGTTCAAACGGGTGACGATGAATCTCGCGGAGGGCACGCATAAGAGTGCCGATTTTGAGAAGCTCAGTCGTTTTCAACGCGTCCCCGTCGTCGGGCTGCCGGACGGAACGCATCTGAGCGAATCCGGCGCGATCCTGCTGCATTTCTCAGAAGGAACGGATCTCCTTCCGCAGGACCCGAAGGGGCGCGCCGCCGTCACCGCATGGCTGTTCTACGAGCAGGCCGATCTAGGCCGTTTTCTGGCGTATCCACGGTTCTATGCGATGACCGGCCAGACGGATGCGCAAGCCGAGGTGATCTCGCACTATCACGGCATCGTCGCAGCGGCCCTGGCGCCGGTCGAAAGGGCACTCGGCGAACATCAATGGCTTCATGATCATGGTCTGAGTGCTGCGGATTTTGCTCTCTACCCTTACATCCGTCTGTCGCCCGAAGGTGGGTTTGACCTGTCGACCTGGCCGAATGTCCAAGCGTGGATTGCTCGCTTCGAGGCGCTGCCTGCTTACGAAGCGCTGGTCGCCGGAGGCCAACAATGACTGTCCGTGATCCAACTTCCAATTCGGCTGTCAATGCGGATCGGCTCTGGCAGGACCTGATGACCCTTGCCGATATAACGGAGCCGGGTCGCCCCTATACGCGCCGTTCGTTCAGCTCCTGCTTTCTGGAGGGACGGTCTTGGATCGAAAATCGCTTCCGCGAAGCTGGGATGAGCGTGTCTTACGACACCGCCGCGAATCTGATCGGCCGTCTGGAGGGGAGCGAGCCGGATCTTCCGCCGATCGCGATTGGCTCGCATTCGGATACAGTGCCATCCGGAGGTCGATTTGACGGCATTCTCGGCGTGCTCGCTGGACTGGAGGTCATCCGCACCCTGCGCGAACGTAATATCCATACGCGTCACCCGATCGAAATAATCGACTTTCTGGCCGAGGAGCCGAGTGAATACGGCCTCTCGTGCGTCGGCAGCAGGGCGCTGTCGGGACACCTGCCGGAGCATTTCCTTCCGTTTGAGAATTCGCAGGGTGAGACGCTGGGGCAGGCAATAGCTCGGATCGGCGGACAGCCTGACAAATTGTTCCTGGCTCGACGCTCGGATCTCGCAGCCTTTCTCGAACTTCACATCGAACAGGGACGCGTTCTCGAAAGCAGTGGCACCGACCTGGGCATCGTTTCCAGTATTGTCGGTATCGTTCGTCTGGAGATCGAGTTTCTCGGGGCCGCGGATCATGCCGGAGCAACGCCGTTCGACCTGAGGCGCGACGCGCTGGTGGCAGCGGCATCGACCATCAGTTCGGTTCGCTCATCCGGTGAGCAGTTCGCAGCAGCGGGGAGGGGCTATTTCATAGCAACGACAGGAGCAATCCAAGTAGAGCCTAACGCAGCCAATGTCGTACCACGGCTCGCTCGCCTGATTGTCGAGGCCCGGGCTGAGGACGCAGCGCAACTTTCCGAATTTGTCGCGACGATCGACAAAGCGAGCCTGCATGCGGCGACCACAGCAAAGGTCGAACGAGCGGTGTTTCGTCAATTGTCGGATTCGTTGCCGGCCCACTGTGACCAGCGCCTGCGCGATCATATGCGTATGGCCGCATCTGATCTGGGATTGTCGACGCTGTCGATGGCAAGCGGGGCAGGGCACGATTCTTCCTTCGTCGCGCAGGTGGCGCCTATAGCAATGGTCTTCGTTCCCAGCCGGGAAGGTCGCAGCCACTGCCCCGAGGAGTGGACCCCGGCCCAGCAATGCGCCAACGGTGCGGCAATCCTTCTGGAAACACTGCTGCGCGTCGACGCCGACCAAGCTTTCAATCAATCGCGTCAGCAGCAGACACAATGCAAGGAACTCCAATGAAAAGTGAACGCAGCTTTCAAGCGATGCGCGGTCCAGACCTGCGGTGCAAGGGCTGGCGGCAGGAAACCATCCTGCGCCTGTTGGAGAACAATCTGGAGAACGCCGAGAACCCGGCCGACCTCGTGATCTACATGTCCTGGGCAAAAGCCGCGCGCGACTGGGAGAGCTTCGACCAAGCGGTTGCGGCGCTGAAACGTCTGGAGGAGGACCAGACACTGATCATGCAATCGGGTCGCCCTGTCGGCCTGTTCCCCTCGCAAGGAACGACACCGCTCGTCTTGATGGCCAACGGAAACGTGGTGGGCGGCTGGGCAGGAGACGACGACTTCCGCGCCCTTGAGCGCAAGGGTTTGACGATCATGCCAGGCATGACCGCTGCAGCATGGCAGTATATCGGCAGCCAGGGCATCCTTCAGGGGACCTATGAAACATTCATGACCGCTGCCCGCCTTCATTTCGACGGTTCGCTCAAAGGCCGGCTGATCGTCACGGGAGGATGCGGAGGGATGAGCGGCGCGCAGCCGCTCGCGGGGCAACTCGCAGGCGCGGCCACGCTCGTCGTCGAGGTCGATGCGAGGCGCATTCAACGTCGCGTCGACACCGGATATTGCCAGCGACTGACCTACAGCCTCGACGAGGCACTCGCATGGTGTGACGAGGCGCGCAGTGCCGGCGAGGGCCTGTCCGTGGGCCTCGTGGGAAACATTGCCGACGTCCTGTCGGAATTGGTCACGAGGGAGATCACGCCGGATATCGTCACCGACCAGACCATCGCTGATCCCGTCGCCGGCTATGTGCCATCCGGCATGAGCACCAATCAGGCCGCGGACCTACGCCAATCCAATCCCGACTCCCTGAAGCAGCAGTCCAGCGCGACCCTTGCCATGCACGTCAAAGCGATGCTGAGGCTGAAGGAGCGCGGATCTCTGGTCTTCGAATACGGCAACAATCTGCGAAAATATGCGAAACAGGGCGGACTGGAAGAGGCATTCGGCTTTGGGTCCTTCATCGAACTTTTCATCCGCCCGCTGTTTTGCGAGGGGATTGGGCCATTTCGCTGGATCGCCGCATCCGGCGAGCCGGGGGACATCCACGCGATCGACGATCTGATCCTGCAGATGTTCCCGTCAGACCATCGCATATCGAGCTGGATCCGCACCGCCCGCGATCACGTCCAGTTCACCGGGCTACCGGCTCGCATAGGCTGGCTTGGTCTTGGGGAACGCAAACAGCTGGCACTCGCCGTCAATGATCTGGTCGCAAAGGGTGCTTTGAAGGGTCCGATTGCGTTTACGCGTGACCATCTTGATTCAGGCTCAGCAACCTTGCCGCATCGCGAGACGGAAAACATGGCCGATGGCTCGGACGCCATATCGGACTGGCCGATCTTGAACGCATTGCTCAATTGCGCATCTGGCGCCGATCTCGTGGCCCTGCACGGAATGGGCAACTGGGCACAGTCGGCGGGCGTGACCACTATCGCAACAGGCACGCAGGACGCCGCCAGCCGCCTGGCACGGGTGATGGACAATGATACCGGCATGGGCGTGCTTCGTCACGCAAGCGCCGGATACGAAACAGCACGCACGAAGGCTCGGCAGGCAGGCATCGGCATCGCCGAACAGTTGCAAGGGAGCGTTCGGTGACCACTCCCACGTCGAACAGTCAACTGACGGCGACCCATTGGGGAACCTATTTGGTTGAGACCGAGAACGGTTGTCTGAAGGCTGTAGAGCCCTGGGCTGGGGATCCAGACCCGTCGCCGATCGGGCAATCCTTTGTTGGCGCGGTAGATGGACCGCTTCGGGTTAGCAAACCTTCATTTCGCCGGGAATGGCTGGAGCGAAAGGGATCACGTGCGGCAGGCCGCCGCGGCGCGGACCCGTTCGTGGAACTCGAATGGGATGAAGCGCTCGATCTGGTGGCGGGCGAGCTGCAGCGTGTGTGCGACGAGCACGGCAACGGCGCCATCTACGGGGGTTCTTACGGCTGGGCGAGTGCTGGGCGCTTTCATCACGCACAGGGCCAGCTACATCGGTTCCTGAATACGATCGGGGGCTATACCGGTTCCGTCAATTCCTACTCGTATGCTGCCGGCGAAGTTTTGCTCCCGCATATCATCGGCAGCATGAACGGCCTCACAGGCAGTCATTCGACCTGGGACGGCATCGCCAACGAGGGACGGTTGGTCGTTTGCTTCGGCGGCATCCCAAAGCGTAACGCACAGGTTCAGGCCGGCGGACTTGGCCGGCACGAAGTGCTGTCAGCCATGAAAAACGCCCGGGCGAGCGGCGTCCGGTTTGTCAATATCTCACCGGTTCGTGACGACGGTCCAGAGGGTGTCGAGTCTGAGTGGGTGCCACTCAGGCCGAATACCGACACCGCGATGATGTTAGCGATCGCCCATACTCTTCTCATGGAAGAACTGCACGACGTCGATTTTCTGCAGCGTTACTGTGTCGGGTTTGAAAAGTTACGTGCCTACATCCTCGGCGAGACCGACGGCGCGGCAAAAACTCCGGGATGGGCCGCGGCGGTCTGCGGGGTCGAACCGGACTTCATCCGGGCACTGGCGCGCGATATGGCCGCGGTGCGGACGATGATCATGGTCAACTGGGCCATACAGCGCGCAGATCACGGCGAACAGCCTTATTGGATGACCGTCGCGCTCGCCGCGATGCTGGGCCAGATCGGGCTACCGGGCGGAGGCTTCGGCTTCGGCTATTCCTCCACGAACGGCGCCGGACGTGCGGAGCTTGGCTTCAAATGGCCGTCGCTCCCGCAGGGCAACAACCCGATCGGTCAGGTGATCCCGGTCGCCCGGCTGGCGGATATGCTGGAGAGCCCGGGAAAGGCGTTCGCGTTCGACGGCAGGACGCTGACCTATCCCGACATCCGGCTCGTCTACTGGGTCGGTGGCAATCCATTCCACCACCACCAGGACCTGAACCGGCTCGCGGAAGCATGGCAGCGGCCTGAAACGGTCATTGTCCACGAACCCTATTGGACCGCAACTGCGCGCCATGCCGATATCGTCCTTCCGGTAACCACGACGCTCGAGCGGGAAGACCTGGCATTTGCCAACCGGGAGAACCTCGCGCTCGCGATGAAGCAGATCATCAAGCCGGTCGGTCAGGCTCGCGACGACTTCTCGATCTTCAGGTCTCTCGCCATGCGTTTTCAGCGCGAGCAAGATTTCACCGGTGGACGAGACGCAGCCGGGTGGATACGCACGCTCTATAACGAGGCGAAACAACGAGCCGCTGTCGGCGACGTGACGCTACCGGATTTCGACTCCTTCTGGGCCCTTGGACACTTCGAGGCCGAGCGCAAGATCAGCACAAGCACGCTTTTCTTAGATTTCCGAAACGATCCTCAAAAGTATCCGCTCCAGACGCCATCCGGGTTGATCGAACTGTTTTCGGAGACGATCGACGCTTTCGGCTATGACGATTGCCCAGGTCACCCGGTGTGGCGAGAGCCGCAAGAGTGGTTGGGAAGCCCATCGGCCAAGCTGTTCCCTTTGCACCTCCTGTCGCCGCAGCCCGCGGACAAGCTTCACAGCCAACTGGATCAGGGCTCTGTCAGCCTTGCCGCGAAGGTCTCCGGCCGCGCGCGCCTTCTGCTCCATAGGCAAGATGCAGATGCAAGAGGAATAAAAGAGGGAGACGTGGTGCGGGTCTTCAACAACCGGGGCGCGTGCCTCGCAGGGGCCGTCCTGACCGAGGCGGTTTTGCCCGGCGTAGTCCAGATCCCGACCGGCGCCTGGTATGACCCTTCGGATCCGAAAACATCCGGATCACTCGAGAAACACGGCAACCCTAACGTCCTCACGCCTGACCGCGGCACATCGCGGTTGGCGCAGGGGTCCAGTTGCAACTCCACGCTTGTCGACGTGTCGCTCTACCAGGACGAACCGCCAGACGTAACGATCCGCCGGCCGCCACCGACCGTCCCCCGCAATGCAAGTTCGACGACTGAGGATACCCAATGACTGACTTTGATATGGTTGTAACCGGACGGATCGTGCTGTCGGACCGGGTTATCGACAACGGTTATGTCGCCATTCGCGCCGGCGTCACCGAACGGGTGGGTGCCGGTCCGGCGCCCTCCGCCGTCGAGCGGCATGATTTCGGCAGTGCCTATGTGCTGCCGGGCGCAATCGATGCGCAGGTCCATTCTCGCTCGCAGAAGGACCAGGAAGACTTTATCTGGTCTACCCGTTCCGCGGCGGCCGGCGGCGTGACCACCATCGTCGACATGCCGTACGACGCGGCGTTCCTGGTTTGCAATGGTGATCGGGTCCGCCAGAAGGCAGCCGAGGCCGGAGCGCAAGCGCGTGTCGATTTCGCGCTTTACGGAACGATCGCCCCGGAGGATGGTCCGAAGGAAATCGCGGGCATGGTCAAGGCAGGCGTATCCGCATTCAAGTTCTCGACCTTCAATACCGATTCCAAGCGGTTCCCCCGTATTGCGCCGCAAACGCTCTATGCCTGCTTTTCCGAGATTGCCAAGCATGGCCTGGCTGCCGGCGTTCACAACGAGAATGATGAAATGGTGCGCGCCGCGATCGCCGGGGTGGATGCGTCTGGCATTCGTGACTATCGCGCCCACGGCATGTCGCGACCGCCTGTCACCGAAACGCTGGCAATGGCCGAAGTCTATGAGCTGGGCGCACAGAGCGGTTGCTCCGCTCATGTCGTCCATTGCTCGGTCGGCCGCGGCTACGATCTCTGCAGTGCCTACCGCCAACAGGGGTATGATGCAACGGTTGAGGCCTGCATTCACTACCTCATTCTGGACGAGGAGAACGACGTCAAAAGGCTGGGCGGAAAGGCAAAAATCAATCCACCGATACGTCCCCGGGAACAGGTGGACAAGCTGTGGAAACATCTTGCCGCCGGCAACGTGACCGTCGTCTCGACCGACCACGTCAGTTGGTCGGAGGATCGCAAGACTGACCCTGACATGCTGAAGAACGCGTCCGGTGTTCCAGGGCTCGAAGCCCTTTACCCGCTCCTGCTGAAAGGTCTTACCGAGCGCGATCTCCCTGTTACATGGGCTGCGCGCCTGCTGGCATCCAACCCTGCGCGGCTGTTTCGGATCGGGCACCAAAAAGGTTCGATTTCGCCGGGTCACGATGCAGACTTGGTCGTCATTGCGCATGACCCTCACCTCTACGATCCGGCCGCCAGCGGCCACAACTTCGTTTCCTGGAGCCCCTATGAGGGCATCGAGCTTCCCTATCGGCCGATCGCGACGTTCCTTCGTGGAAAGGTCGTGTTCGACGGCAAGACGGTAAGCTCTGAACCCGGAAGCGGCCGTTTCGTCAAACCCGTGAATTCGTAGTGTCGATTCGATCGCGAAGTCTGCCTCGCCACTCGATGCGGCGGTGACGTCAATAAAAACACAAAACTCCACTTCCAGAAGGGAAACTCGATGAAAATGCTAAGGACGTCTCTTGTTATTTCAAGTCTGATGCTCGTGGCTTCGGCCGGCACCAGCTCCGCGGCCTCCTATTGCGAGGCTGGCAAAACGGTCAAGTTCGCCGGTCTTGACTGGGAAAGCGGCTCCTTCATTACAGAGGTTATGAAGACGGTTCTGGCCAAAGGTTATGACTGCGCTGTGGAATCTATCCCTGGCACGTCGGTGGTCCTCGAACATGCCACAGTGACCAACGACATCCAGATCTTCGCCGAGCAATGGGTCGGGCGAAGCGATGTCTGGAACGAAGCCATCGCGAAAGGTACGGTCATCAATGCTGGGCAGCCGTTTGTTGGCGCCTCCGAGGGCTGGTTCGTTCCTGACTATGTGATCCACGGCGATAAAGCCCGCGGCATCAATGCTGTGGCTCCGGACCTGAAGAGCGTGTCACAGCTTGCAGACCCGAAAATGATGGCAATCTTTGCTGATCCCGAAGAACCCTCCAAGGGTCGCTTCCTGAATTGCCCTTCCGGATGGTCTTGCGAGGCGATCAGCAGCGCCAAGCTTGAAGCCTACAATCTGACCAAGGACTATACCAATTTCCGTCCCGGCACGGGCACGGCTTTGGACGCGGCGATTGCTTCGGCTTACGCACAGGGCGAACCCCTGCTTTTCTACTACTGGTCACCGACCGCTGTCATGGGCAAGTACAAGCTCGTGCAGCTCGAAGAACCATCCTACAGCGACGCATGCTGGAAGGAACTCAGCAGCGTGACCGGCAACCGCGACCAGGCCTGTGCCTTTCCGAGCGTCGCCGTCACCTATGGCGTGAACGCCGAGTTTGCCAAAGCCGCTCCGGAGATCGTCGCCGTTCTTGAAAAAGCGACCATACCGCTATCGGAAGTCAATGCAACGCTCGCCTATATGACAGACAAGCAATTGGATGGCGCGGCGGCGGCGGCTTATTTCCTCAAGAACAAAACAGACGTCTGGGGCTCGTGGGTTTCTTCGCAGGCAAAGGCGAAAATTACAGCAAGCCTGAAATAACCAGTCCGACGAAATCGTCACCCTGCACAACGTACTGTCGCAGTGCAGGGTGACAACCGGCGAAAGAAAGCCTCATGTTCCCAGAGAGTTTACATATATCTATCGCGGCTCCCGTGAACGCATTCGTTCAAGGTCTCGTCGTCAACTATGGAGGGGTCTTCAAGGCAATCTCCAACGCAATTCTGCAAGGCGTTCTATTCTTCGAATGGATCCTGCGCGGGCTGCCCTGGTGGGTCATCCTCGCCGTGTTCATGGGCTTGGCTTGGCAGAGTTCGCATCGAATCGGCCTTACCCTGATGGTGGGGCTTCTGTTGATGCTTGGAGGCATGCTCGGCCTCTGGGATTTGACGATGCAGACATTGGCGCTGATGCTGATGGCAACCGTGGTTTCGATCGTGATCGGCATCCCGGTCGGCATTTCGGTCGCCAAATCCAGGTTGATGCGGTCTGTGGTCCTGCCGGTGCTCGACGTCATGCAGACGATGCCGAGCTTCGTCTATCTCATTCCTGCTCTCATGCTTTTCGGCCTCGGCAAGGTGCCCGCCATTCTGGCAACCATCGTATATGCGGTTCCGCCGCTCATCCGCCTGACCGACCTCGGTATCCGCCAGGTGGACAAGGAAGTTGTCGAGGCGGCGACTGCATTCGGCGGAAGCCGGAGCCAAATCCTGTTTGGTGTCGAACTTCCGCTCGCGGTCCCGACGATCATGGCTGGTCTCAACCAGACGATCATGATGGCGCTTTCAATGGTCGTTGTTGCTTCGATGATCGGAGCACGCGGGCTGGGTGAACAGGTGCTCAATGGGATTCAAGCGCTGAACGTGGGCAAAGGGCTCGAGGCGGGGATCGGGATTGTCATCCTTGCAATCGTGCTCGACAGGATCACACAGGGCTTCGGCCGCTCCAAACGGGAGGAGGCCGAACATGGCTGACATCGAAATTCGCAACGTTTCGAAAATTTTCGGTAAGGACGTGAAAACGGCGCTGAAAATGATCCGCGATGGTTCGGACAAGACGGAGGTATTGGCAAAGTGTGGATGCTCCGTCGGCCTCAACGAAGTCAGCATGTCAATCGCGGCCGGCAAGATCTTTGTTATCATGGGGTTGTCCGGGTCGGGGAAATCGACGCTGGTTCGCCACATTAACCGACTGATCGAACCGACCACTGGGGAAATACTTTTCGACGGCAAAAATATCCTGGATCTGAAACCTGGGCAGCTACGCGATTTCCGCATGCATCGTGTCAGCATGGTCTTCCAGAGTTTTGGGCTTTTGCCGCATCGTACTGTGCTGCAGAACGTCATTTACGGACAGCGCATACGGGGAACTCCCGAGGACGCTGCACGTGAAATAGGCAGGAAGTGGATCGATGTGGTTGGTCTGTCTGGATACGAGGACAGATACCCGTATTCGCTTTCGGGCGGAATGAAGCAGCGCGTTGGTCTGGCTCGTGCTCTTGCGGCCGATACTGAGGTTATACTCATGGACGAGGCATTCAGCGCTCTCGATCCGCTGATCCGCTCGGACATGCAGGACCAATTGCTGGACTTGCAGAAGAACCTGTCCAAGACGGTCGTGTTCATCACGCACGATCTGGACGAAGCCCTTAAGATCGGCTCGGAAATCGCAATTCTGAAGGACGGTCAGGTTGTTCAGGTCGGCACCCCGAGCGCCATCCTCGCCAACCCCGCCAACGATTACGTTGCTCGTTTCGTCAAAGGAAAACAGGTTCCAGCATGACTGACCCCGTCGTCATAGATCACCCACTCTCCTGGCGCCAGATTGCAGCGGTTGCCTCGGGTGCCGACATCGCGCTTTCGCAGAACGCTCGCGACAGGATATGCTATGCCCGCGGACTTGTCGAAGCGATCGTGGAAAAAGGCATTCGCGGCTACGGGATCAACACCGGGGTCGGCGCTCTTTGTGACGTGATCATCGATCGCGCAGACCAGCAGACCCTATCGCGCAACATCATCATGAGCCACGCCTGCGGTGTTGGCGAACCATTGGGGAGGGTCGAGACACGCGCCGTCATGGCGACGATGGTCAATAATTTCGCTCTCGGCAAGTCCGGCGTACGCATCGAACTCGTCGAACTGCTCTGCACCATGCTGATACAGGATTGCATTCCGGTTGTTCGATCGAAAGGTTCTGTCGGATATCTGACCCATGCGGCGGCAGTCGCTCTGGTGATAATTGGTGGGGGGTTGGTGCTCTACCGCGGCAAGAAGCTGAACGGTGCAGCCGCTTTGGCCGAGATCGGCTGGCAACCGCTTGTCCTTGAGGCGAAGGAAGGCTTGAGCCTCATTAACGGCACCGCTTGTTCGACCGGAATTGCGTGTGTGGCGCTGGATCGGGCAAACCGGCTGGCTGGCTGGGCCGATGCGGCAGCATCGATGACCTACGAAAACCTGGGCAACCAGGCCGGCACATTTGAAATGGAAACGCTTTCCATGCGCCAGTCGTGGGGATTGCAGGAGGTTGGAGCGAGGCTGCGATTTTACCTGAACGGCAGCCCTATACTGGCTGAAATGGCGGGTCGGCGCACGCAAGATCCGTTAAGCCTCAGAGCCATACCGCAAATCCACGGCGCGGTGGTGGATCAGCTTGAGGATATCGGCCGCGTGATCAACCGAGAGCTGTCGAGTATTACCGACAATCCGGCGGTCACCGGCACACCGGACGCGCCTTTGGTACACTCGCAGGCTCACGCGGTTGGCGCTGCCGTGGCGTTGTCCATGGACGGACTTTCGACCGCCGCGGCAATGCTCGGAGCGATTTCCGAGCGAAGGATCGACCGGTTGATCAACCCACTGGTGAGCGGTTTGCCGGCATTTCTGACGGGCGACAATGGGAAATGCACGGGCTTTCAGGTTGTTCAACTGACCGCCGCCGCCCTGGCAGGGGACAATCGGCGCCTTTCGGCACCGGCAAGCCTCGACGGCGGCGTCACAGCCGCCCTGCAGGAAGATATTTTGACCCACTCCACGCCAGCCGCTTTGAAAAGCTTGACGATCCTGGAGAACTTGGAAACAATTTTGGGAATCGAGCTTTTAGCCGCAACGCAGGCATATGATTTGCAGGGCAACGGGAAGCAACCGGCTATCGAAACATCCAAGTTGAGACAAATGATCAGGGCCGAGATCCCATTTTATGCAGATGACCGTCCTATTGGTGATGATATCGAGGCGATGAAAGATCTCATGCAACGGGACTTGGAGCCTTTCTGAGTCGGTAGGTGCCAATATCAATAATCGGCAAAATAGCAGCCACAGCGAGAATTCGTCGCCGACGGCAGTCACCCCCATAGGCTTGCGAGAGGTAATTGCCGTTGGGCATTGACGAGAATGGCGTGCGCGGATGCTGTATCTGGATATTTCTGCCTGCCGGGGTAACCGTGCCCGGCGCAACTGCGGCTCCGGAGATAGGCGCAGTTGCGGCTGCTCCCTCCCCAGCGCATCGGCAAAAGGAGTATGAGAAAGGAAATTTCTTCCCCATACTCCATCAGGCAAGGCGCAGATCCGCAGAAACCACCGACGCGCGCCTTCAGTTTCTGGTCAGGCCATATGCGGACAACCGGATGTGGCAGCCACTGACCCGGACGCGACATCACCGACGATCTTCTCGATCGCCTGGGATAGCAAGTCTCTGCGGGTTGATAGCGAGTAGATGTTCTCCTTACCTACCACGCCACCATTGGGATCGAAGACCAATTCCGACATGATGCGGTCTCCGACGATGCGGCCGAGCAGTGTCTTCGCATCATCCAGGGTTGGGACCGCCTCGCTGACTATCACATGAGTCTCCCTTAGCTCCTGCTTCATGGTCGCCTTGATGATGAGTTCATGGGCGCTTTCCTGGCTAAGCGTCCAGATAGCGCTGACAACGACATACATCTTGTCCCATTCGTCCTGGCCGATCATGGCTTTCCAGCTGTCCAACACGCGGGTCATCACAGCGACCTGATCCTTGGCGGCTTGCTCCTGGCAGAACGCGATGTGGTCGGTCAGCGCACGGGCATATGTGGCGAAGGTCTCCGCCGAGAGCGTTCCATTCCCGGTGATGGCCTGCATGTAAGTCAAAGATCCATCCAGAATACCGCGGCAGGCGGCAAGCATGAATCCGACGAGATGAAGGCGGTCCAGATTGTCCCGGACAAGTTGAACCTTGCCGCGATAGTCCTGCAGCGCGGATTGCCATTGCCTGTTGGCCGGATACTCGAAATAGGCGGATACGATCGAAAAGATGCCAAGCGGGATATGGCAGATTGCTTTCACCTGGTCGTAGACCGCGTCAACGTTCTGGTAGGTGTAAGAGGAATGGGCGTCCTTGACCAGCGTATAGCGCCCGCCGTCGAAGGTGGATTCCGCATAGAGGATGGGAAAAATGTTCCGCCCGATATTGTAGATATTGGGCCCATAGCAGGCCCGCATAGTCGAGTCGATGTCGAGAACATATTGCTCGGCCTGCTGGTCTCGATTGCCGGCATATTCAGCGTAGTGGTAGGGTGTGAATGGGTAGCCATCTGCAGGGTTCAATGTCATGGGTTTCTCCGTTGGGAACGTGGTTGCTTACGAAACGCGAGAAATGGCGTCGCATCTCGACTTGTTCGTCCCGCCCCGGCTCAGCCCGGAGGGATAGGACGCTGCCTTGGAACGCCGACATCCGGTCGCTCCGAGCCTCGTGAACAGGGCGCGCGGACAGACCCACCCCAAAAAACGCAATATCTCTCCGTGCGCGCATCCGAAGGACTGCGCGTTACGGCAAATTTATCTGGCCAACAAAGCTTTTAGGGCTGAAGCGTCTTCCGAAGACCGTACTTCAGTCAGGTCATCGCGAACTCGTTCTTCCGGCTGGCCCAGCCACAGACACGCTGTTCGATGACGGCGAAGACGGCGTAAAGCGTGATCCCGAGGATCGCGAGTGCGAATAGCCCCGCAAAGGCAAGTGGCACGTCGAAGCTTGAGGTCGCCATCATCATCACGGTCCCGATGCCCCGGTTGGCGGCGACTGTTTCCGAAAGGACCGTTCCGACGAAGGCAAGCGTGATGGCAACCTTCAGAGACGCGAAGAAGTAGGGCATCGCTCGGGGCAGCCCGACATTCCACAGCACCTGGAGGCGGCTTGCCCCGAGGGCTTTCAGGACGTCCTCCATTTCTGGCTCAGTGGTGGCAAGGCCGGTCGCCACGTTAACGACGATCGGGAAAATGCAGGTCGTCAGCGCGGTCAGAACGGCCGGAACCGTCCCTGACCCAAACCAGAGAACAAAGATCGGCACCACTGCCACCTTGGGGATCGATGAAAATCCGACCAGCAGCGGATAGGCAACGTTGTAGGCTGTTCGCGAAATACCGACGAAGGCACCGAGCGCCAGGCCGATGACGGTACCCAGCAGGAAACCGATCATCGTTGTGACGAGCGTCTGGACGATGTGGGGCCACAGGGCAGGCATCTGCACGAACAGCGTCGAAAAGATCGCGCTTGGTCGCGGTAGCACGATAGGACTAATCTCAAAGACAACACAGGCAATCTCCCAGATCGCAAACAGTGCGACGATGAAACCAGCCGCCTTCAGGTTTTCCTGTGATTTTCTGGAGATGCTCATGCGGTTATCTCCTTGCTCTGGCGCGCTGCAAAGATCATGCGCCGCAGATCATTCGTGAGGTCGGTGAATTCAGCTTCGAACGTCGTTTCGAGTGTGCGTGGCCGGGCGAATGTCACCTCTCGATCTTCGGTGACCCGACCCGGGCGCGCGCTCATGACCAGGATCCGGCTCGCAAGAAAGGCCGCCTCTCGCAGGTCATGGGTTACGAGGAAGACAGTGGGTTTGGTCTCGATCCAGAGATCCTGTAGCACGGACCAAAGTTCCTCACGGGTAAACTGGTCGAGTGCACCGAACGGTTCATCCAGCATCAACAGCTGAGGAGAGTGGATGAGCGCCCGACAAAGATTAGCACGCTGCAGCATGCCGCCAGACAGTTCCCAGGGTCGCCGGTCGCCAAAGCCGGTAAGGCCGACCTTGGCGAGAAGTGCGTCGGCCCGGTCGCGGAAAGTCGTGTGCTTGTCGCGCCGGAACGTATCGGCGTAAGGTTTAACGATCTTGAGTGGCAGCATGATATTCTGCCGGATCGTCAGCCAGGGCAGCATGGTCGGGTTCTGGAACGCCATGCCAATGCCAACCTTCTCGGCGCCCACCTCTCGTCCTGCCACGAAGACCACTCCTTCGGTCGGACGGAGCAGGCCGGCGACAAGCTTCAGTATCGTCGATTTGCCGCAGCCGGACGGACCGACCATCGCTACGAAGTCGCCAGGATGAACAACTAGATTGGTGCGATCCAGTGCGAGGAACGCATTGTCTCCCTTGCCGAACCGGACCTGCACGTTTTCAAGCTGTGCAATTCTTTTTGTCTGGTGTGTTGCAAGATCCGTGGCTGTCATGCTGATGTCCCTCCGTGCATAGAACGCTCGAAGGCCGCGACGGCAGCTTTGGCGATTTCGAGGTCCTGTTCGCCCGTGCCGGAGCCGACGCCGATACCGCCGACGATATGACCGTTGGCAATCAGTGGCAGGCCTCCAAGCAGGTTGGTCATCCGGCCAGACGTCGCTTCTGCAAGAAGAAGCGCTTTGTCGGCGGCAATGCCACCGGTGGGCTGCCCTGTTGTTGCAGCGGTCATCGCCTTGCGGGTGGCGCTCTCGATGGACAGGACGCGCGAGCCATCCATCCGGATGAACGACAAAAGATTGCAGCCCTCATCAACAATCGCGATGCATTGCGGGACCCCCATTGCCTGCGCAGCCTCGATAGCTGCATTGAGGACGAGCATGGCGCCACGATGCGTCAGTTTGAGTGTTGGGCGAACAATGGTCATGCAAAAACCTCCTTGAGATCGGTCACGAGCATGGCGCCCGGCGCATGGCTGATAAAAATCGGTATCTCCGCGTTTTTGAGCGCCTGCAGAGCAGTCAGACCGCAGGGCCAGAACACAGCAGACTCATCCTCGTCGGGAAGAACGACATCTCCCCAAGTGGCCTTATCGAGAGCCTCGATCCCAAGTTCGGCTGGATCACCAATGTGGAGAGGAGCTCCATGGCTGAGCGGTGTTCTTGCCGTCGTGGCAATCACGCGATCGACGTCCTCTTTGTGAAACGGACGCATCGAAACGATCAGCGGTCCGTGAAATCGTCCCGCGGAGGTGGCGGCGAGGCGCGTACGGTAAAGCCCGTCCTGACGACCAAGTTCGCGGTGACGCATACGGATGCCAGCTTTCGCGAGCGCACCCTCTGCGCCTAGCCAACATCCAACGGCAAAAACGACGAAATCGTCCTGCCACAGATCGACGACGTCTCCTGCCGATCTTTCAAGGCCTTGCTCATGTATGAGAAAGGACGGCAAATCCGTTCTGATATCGATGTCTCGGCCGAGAGCAGGCATGGAGTACGAGCCCGTCTCGCCTCTGCCGAGAATTGGGCACGCCACGGGGTTAGCGTGACAGAATGCCAGAAAGTCTTGGGCAAATGGGTCGGGCACGATGTAGACATTAGCCTGCACGTAACCCGGAGCGCGCCCAACGGTAAAACCAGCATAGCCAGAGCGGGCCGCCAAACGTACGTCTGATCCGGTCTCGACCGCGCTCCTGTTAGACATGACGGACATACCCTCCGTCGACCCTGATAACGGATCCCGTGATGTAGGATGCGACACCACTACACAGGAATGCGGCCGCCGCCCCAATTTCCTCTGGTTCGGCGTATCGACCCACTGGAATCTGTCCGAAGGATCGCTGGCGCACTGTCTCCACGGAGATGTTCTCCCGCTTGGCCGTGGCGTCGTCTGTCAAGGCCACGCGCTCGGTAGCGACCCGGCCCGGCATGAGAATATTGACCGTCACGCCATCTTTGGCGACTTCCGGGGCAAGCGATTTCGACCAGGCAATCAGCCCCGCCCGCAATGTATTGGATATGCCGAGCACAGGGATCGGCTGTATCGCGCCGGTACTAACAACGGTCACGACGCGTCCCCAACCTTTAGCGCGCATCGAAGAAACGAACAGATCTGTCAGCCTTATGACCGAAAGGGACATACTCCGGAAGCTTTCCTCCCAGTCACAAAGGTCGCGGCCAAGTGCGCTGCCATAAGGCGGGCCGCCGGTATTGTTGACGAGGATGTCGATATCGCCGACCTTTGCAGCAAATGCTCCGAGGGACGCCGTATCGGAAAGGTCGACCGTGATCGTATCGGCAGTGCCAATCTCTTTTGCCGCATGGGCAAGCGCCTTTTTGTCGCGAGCTGCAATCGTTAAGGCAACTCCCTCGGCGGCAAGCGCTTTGGCGATCGCAAGCCCCATCCCGCGATTGCCGCCCAGAACCAGCGCGCGTTTTCCTGCAATCTTCAGATCCATGATTTGATCTCCCTCGTCTTCCAGGCGGATGATGTTTCCTGCATCAGGAAATGGCCACGCCCCGGCTCTGCCCTGAGTTCGTTCTTCTCAATGATGATTTCGCCGCGGCTGATCACTGTCTCCGGCCAACCCTGCACCTCCAGCCCTTCGAACGGGGTGTAGTCGACATTGTGATGCAGCATGCTGTTGGTGATGGTTACGCGCCGCTCAGGGTTCCAAAGCGCAAGGTCAGCGTCGGCACCGACAGCAATTGTCCCTTTGCGTGGATGCAGGCCGTAGAGCTTGGCATTGTTCGTCGATGTGAGCGCCACAAAGCGTTGCAAGTCGATCCGACCTTTGACGACGCCTTCGCTGAACAGAATGGGCAGTCTCGTCTCCAGGCCGGGAATGCCGTTTGCTACTGCACGAAACGTAGGAGTAGGACCGGCCTTCAACTTTCCGTCCGAGTCGAAACGGTAGGGCGCATGATCGGAGTTGAATATATCGATGGTGCCATCTTCGATCCCCCGCCAGAGTGCAGCCTGTGCTTGGGTATCGCGCGGTGGCGGGCTGCACATCGCCTTGGCTCCCAGCATGTCGGGCATGTCGAGGTCGTCTTCTGTCAACAGAAGATATTGCGGGCAGGTCTCGGCGATCACCACGTGTCCGCGAGCGCGGGCGCGGCGGATTTCGTCCAGCGGATCGCCGCCCGAGACATGGACGATGACCAGCGGCACGCCCGCAATCTCTGCCAGTGTCATCGCGCGATGCGTCGCCTCGCGCTCCACAGGCATCGGCCTGGAATGCGCATGACCGAGCGGCTTGGTGCGGCCGTCCTGTTCAAGCCGTTCCGCCAGCCAACCAATAATCTCATGGTTTTCGGCGTGAATCAGCATCACGGCTTTTTCCCGGCGCGCGGTTTCGAAGACATCCAGGATCTGACGATCGCTCAAAACCATCGCATCGTAGGTCATGTAGACCTTGATGCTGGTATGGCCGCGGCGGATAAGCGCTGGAAGCTCCTGGCCAAGAACGGCGGGTGAGGGGTCACTGACGATCAGGTGGAACGCATAATCTATCACCGACTGGCCATCGGCCCGGCTGTGATAGTCCGCGGCGGCTGCGGTCAGGGACTCGCCACGGTGTTGCACGCAAAAGGGCACGATGGTTGTCGTGCCGCCAAAGGCGGCACTGATACTTCCGGATCGGAACCCGTCTGCCATTGTCGCGCCTTTGGATGCCAGTCCTGGCGCCTGAGGCTGGTCGAGATGGCAATGGGCATCGATGCCACCGGGCATGACCAGCAGCCCGCTGGCATCGATGACGGATTGGCCGCCGGAAATATGATCCGCAATCGTTACGATGCGGCCATCCCGGATGCCGAGATCGGCTTTCGTCACGTCGGACGCCGTAACGATCGTCCCGTCGCGGATCACCAGGTCATAGCTCATGCCGGCAGCTTCCGTATGTCGGCGGAGGGCAGGAGCGAGCCGTCGAACAGGTCTTCAGCCTTGGGCACGGAGGGCAGTCCGAAACCTTCAGCAACCGCGATCATCGATTTTGACAAGCGTGAGGCGTCAATGCCACCGAGACCATTCTTCATGGTTTCCTCGGTCGTGAACTGGTTTTTTACCAGCCAGCGCAGCTTTTCTTCCTCCAATGTCGCATTGATCAGAGGTGAGTGATCTTTAAGAGCGGCGATGGCGGCCTTCGGATCAGCCGCAGCGGCCTGATATCCGCGCGCGCTGGCGGCAACGAATGCCTTCGCAGCTTCAGGATTGGTGGTGCGGAACTTCTTCGACAGGACAATTGCGTTGCCATAGAGGTCAAGGCCTGCGTCGGCGTAGTAGAGGAACTTGATGTCGGCGGGCGCAATACCAGCCTTGACCAACCCGAAATACATGGTGGAATCGAATCCCAGGATAGCGTCCGCGCTGCCACCGGCAAGCACCGCCTCACGCAGCTGGAGGCCCACCATGTTCCACTTGATAGTGGAAGGATCAATTGACGTCGTCTTGGCGTAGGTCGAAAACAGCCGATAGGCTCCATCCGGAGCCGCAGCGCCGATTGTCTTGCCAATCAGGTCGGAAGGCTTGGTAATGCCGGTTTTCGAAAGCGTCGCGACGCAGAGCGGGCTTTTGAAATAGAGCATATAGACAGCCCTGATTTCTGCAGTCGGGTTCTTTGAGTTGAATTCGGCGACGTTGTTGATGTCGACGGTGCCCCCGTCATAAACACCCGATCCTGTCCGAGAAGCAGCCTCACCAGAGCCGCCACCTGCATCAAACTGGCATTCCAGACCGGCTTCTTTATACCAGCCATTCTTCTCAGCCAGAAGAAACGGAGAGTTTGAGCCGTCGAAAGGTGCAGAGAACGAGAATTTGACCGGCGTTGCCGCAAAGCTCCGCCCCGCCGTCAGTACAAAGGGCGCTGCGAGGCCGAGCTGGAGGATGGTTCGACGCGTGGAGTTAAAATTGTGCATGGCGTTCCCCTTTTTGATATTGCCTGTAAACGGTATTGCAAGGCGTGTGCCAGTCTGCGAACCTGAACGAAAACAATGCCGCACACACAATTGCGCACAATCCGGCGCAAGAAAGATCGTCAAAGAGAATAACAATGAAGCAGAACAAACGCTTGGTGGGCGTTATGAACGACCGCAATAGGCCGAAAGTTGATGACGCTGATGAAGCGTATGCGCACCTGTTCGCAGCCATTGTCGATCAAAGGCTTCCTCCTGGGACGAAGCTCACCGAACTCGCGTTGATGGAGGCGTTCGGAGTTGGAAGGCGGACCATCGGGACTGCTCTACAGAGGCTGACCTGGGAGAAGCTTGTCGTATTCTTTCCCAAACGCGGAGCCTTCGTGGCTGCACCAGATGCAGTCGAGGCGGTGGAGGTATTCGCCGCCCGTGTGGCGATAGAGGCTGGGACTACCGAAGCCGTTGCACGGGCCGCTGACCCGGCAGCCATCGCCAGACTGCGCGACAATATCGACCAGGAGCACAAACTGAGACAGCAGGGCTATATACGCGAGGCAATCCATCTCTCCGGTGGTTTCCATGTGCTCATGGCCGAACTATCAGGCAATCGCATTCTGGCCGATCAGGTTCGCCTGCTAGTCGCTCGCACAAGCCTCATCGTGCACCTGTTCGACAATCAGGTGGGGCTGGCGGGATGGCATGACCATCACGATGACCTCGTCCGGCATTGTGCTTCCGGCAATGTCGAGAAAGCGGTTTCGTTGATGCGCGAACACATTACCGAAATCCAGGACGGTTTGGCACTTGATCGACGACGTCCAGTGGCGTTCGATATGTTTGGCGTCTTCGGTTCTGGAATAAACTGACGCTATCATAAGCGCGATATGCCGAAAGGGATTTTCGCACAGTCTTTGAAATCAGTCGTTTAGCTTGAAGAGAGAGAGTTCGATCCCGGCCAACGCGAGCAGAGTGATCTGAACCCTTCAAACTGGACCGTTTTTGGTTAGAGTTTTCCGGTGCATTTTCCTGGCTGGGAAAGGAACGGAAGACGATGAAAGCATCGCAGTTTTCGGCCGCACAGAAGGCGTTCATTCTGAAGCAGGGTGATGAAGAAGCTGAAGCAGCTCGAGGACGAGAATGCGCGGTTGAAGAAGATCATCGCGGACCTGACGCTGGACCGTGAGATGGTGAAAGGTATGTACCGGGATTGGATGATCTCGATCCGGCGTGCCTGTGGGGCAATGAACTTCGATCGGTCGACCTACCATTACACCTCTCGCCGTGCCGATCAGGCGGTTCTGGAACGTCGGATTTGTGAGATCTGCGAGATACGTGTTCGCTACGGCTGTCGTCGCGTGCATGTACTGTTGGAGCGCGAGGGTTGGGGGACCAACATCAAGCGAACCTATCGCATTTACAGAGACTTGGGCCTGCAACTGCGTAACAAGATGCCGAAGCGACGGGTCAAGGCCAAGCTGCGGGAAGATCGGCAATTGGCCGTTGGACCAAACGATGTCTGGGCCATCGACTTCGTTCACGACCAACTCGCGACCGGCAAGAAACTGCGGGTGCTCACGGTGGTCGACACCTTCTCGCGCTATGTGCCGGTGCTTGATCCACGTCACAGCTATCGAGGTGAAGATGTCGTGCAAACCTTGGAATGGGTATGCCGGAAAGTTGGCTACCCGAAGACGATCCGTGTCGATCAGGGGACTGAGTTCGTGTCTCGCGATCTTGACCTTTCGGCCTACGCCAAAGGCGTCACCTTGGACTTCTCACGCCCGGGCAAGCCCACTTACAATGCGTTCATTGAAGCGTTCAATGGCCGCTTCCGCGCCGAATGTCTGAACCAGCACTGGTTCCTGACCCTTGCGGATGCCCGCGAAAAGATGGAGGACTGGCGTATAGACTATAGTGAGTTTCAGTCGCATGGCGAGATCGGCAATAAGGTGCCGATCTCGCTGATGAAATCAGGAGGCTCAACCAGCCCGCCTCCCTGAATGAAGCCGGAAAACTTTAGCCTCAGTTGGTCCAGAAACCTGGGCCGAACTCTAATCCAATCTGGAGGACATTCTCAGTGGCAGGTCAAGTTCTTACTGGAAATCAACATCATGCTGTCAGATGCCCAAGCCGCGGCTTGACGACCGTTCCAAGCAGTTCCAGGCTTCGCCTCCAGGCTTCGGAATCTTCGGCGTAGTCCAGTCCAAGAACTTCGAGGCAACCGAAGCCTCCAAGATCCTCGTAAAGCTCTTCGATCTTCCTGACCACCGTATCCGGCGACCCGATGATCCAATTGCGTCTAGCGCAATATTCGGTAGTCACCTGCTCTAGCGGTACGGTCGGATCCGGATTGAAGTACTCTGCTAGAGCCTTGCCATCTGACCCGATGAGGCTATGCATGTGCGGAAGGAAATAGTCGGTGTACATCCGGCCCATCATTCCGTTGACTGAATGTTCCCAAGCCTCTTCATCTGTGTTGGCAACGAAAACTTCCCGCACGATGCGCCAATCAGAACGCTTTGCAACTCTGTTTGCTTTCTTGGCGCCGTTCTGAATATCGCGCCAATTATTCTTGAGGTGCGGCGCGGCGATATTCAATGATATAGGCAGAAAACCCTGTTCGCCGCAGATCGTTAGGCTCTTAGAGACGGCACCTGGTCCTCCAGCCATCGCAATGGGCGGTCGTGGATCCTGCAATGGACGAAGATGCGGCCCGTGGAGATCGCCTTTTTCGAACGCCGCTCGCGAGGCCGAATAATACTTCCCCCTGTGATCGAAGGGACCAGTGGTTTCCAGCATTCGCCTCAGAACCATCAAGGCCTCGTCGAATTGCTCCCGGTTTTGTTGAGAGTTGCTACCGAACATCTCCATGTCCATCGGTAGCGCACCGGGCGCGACACCGACATTGATCCGTCCGCCGGAAATATGATCCAGAAACGCAATCTTATGAGCCAGCGCCACCGGATGGTAGTAGGGTAGCAGAAAAGCGCCCGATCCAATCCGAATGTTCTTTGTTATGAGAATGGCTTGAGCCATCATGACTTCGGGCGCTGGGTTTGGTTCCCATACTTCGGTGTGGTGCTCCCCCGTCCAGACCTCCAGCAGGCCGTATTCATCTGCCCAGCGGATCATCTGCAGGTCCCACTCATGGCCTGCGCGCAAGTTGCGCTCAGGTGGGTGGCTTGGCATGATGAAGAGTCCGAATTCCATTGGATTTTCCTCCTGCTATTGGGCAGACGTTGGTCCGCTCTAAGAAATCTGCTGCGTACTGCTTGGCGCAGAACGCAAGTTTTGCCCTGTGACTCAGAGATTTGTCGGAATGCCTCGCGGACACTGAGTCAACCCCATCAGGCAACGGGCTAACGTCCAATTTTCTCCAACGTATTTTCGTAAATGTCAATTAATTTCGATTTTTATGGTGATATGCGTCGTTTGATCAGGAGCCTGTGACAAATCCATCGGTCCATGCTGTTTTGCACGCAAAGTTGGACAAAATTACGAAAATTTTTCAGATAGTCGAAAATTTCGTTGACAGCGGACGTCATCGTCATATGTTGCGTGGCCTGAGATGTCGCGCTGTTGGGAGCGTCTGCGGAGGCGTAGGAGCAGCATCACTCGACATCCAATGGGGGGCGATGAATATGGGGAACCCAGCGATAGTGGTATCGGCGATTGCCGGACTGGCGTTTGCGTTCATGATATCTGGATCACCCGCCTTAGCCTCAGATGCGCCCAAACACGGTCTCAATATCGGAACAGAAGCCACCGGCGTTCCCATCAAGATCGGCAGCGCAGTGAGCGCAAGCGGACCCGATGACGTCAGCGATGGCGCTCGTGCTGCACACCGCTATTTCCAATGCGCCGGCAAGAACGGCGGGGTAAACGGGCAGTCGATATCTTTTTCAATTGTAGATGATGACTGGAAGCCCGAGCAGTCCGCACGAGCACGGGTTTGGTCATTTGCGGCTTTCTGTTTTTCCGGTGACCCCGTTTCCCTGCGCCAGAACCCCGAAATTCGCACAGCGCATATCTCGGAGGATGAATCCGAGTGAATGCGCCGCTTAAAAGAGGATGTCGGATGGTGCAAGGAGCAGCGGCCGCAGAATGAGGTCGACCCATGCGGCGTGTGACAGCCTTCTTTGCTCGCAGCGTCACTGGCTGCGCACACGCGCGTGACGACACCAGGATTTGAAGAATCACAATTTAGGAGGACTGACGTGAGTACTCTAACTGAGACCTCGGCAGCCATGGTCGCCCCGGATTACACCAGTAAGCCTATTAGTGCCCTTGTCTCCTTGTCCGGGCGTGTCGCTGTTGTAACCGGCGGTGCAGGTGGGATCGGCAAAGCAATTGCATCCCGGCTCTCTGAGGCGGGCGCGCGCGTGGTTGTTGCAGATCTGAACCAGGATTCTGCCGAGGCAGTTGCAGCTGAATTGAAGGAGAAATGGCGGCAAGAGGCGTGGGGACTTCGGTTGGACGTGACCGAAAGCAACTTGGTTGCAGATGCCGCAAGTCGGGCAGCCGAATTGGGAGGCAAGCTGGACATCTGGGTCAACGCGGCAGGAATCTATCCCGTTCGACCATATTTTGAGATCGATGACGCCTTCTGGGACAATATGATGGCTATCAACTTGCGCGGAACAATGGTCGGGGCACGTGAGGCTGCCAAGCTCATGGCTCCCAACCGAAGCGGGGTCATAGTCAATATCGCGTCAATTGCATCAATGAGCGCTGGCGCACCTGGCAGCGCGACTTATACGGCGTCGAAGCACGCAGTCGCGGGCCTGACCAAAAGCATGGCCGTGGAATTCGGTGCGCTCGGCATCCGTGCACTTGGGATAGCGCCGGCCGCGATTATCACGCCAGGACTTGAAGAGTTGAAGAGGCAATTCGCGAAAGACATCGGCGGGGACTTTCTGGAGATGCTGACGGAGCGCGTACATCTCGGGCGGCCGGGATTGCCTGACGACATCGCCCGCGTGGCGCTTTTCTGCGCAAGTGATCTCTCGGCATACATGACGGGATCACTGGTTGTTGTCGATGGTGGGCACATGTCGATGTAGCCGGTCGCGTAAGGGGATGCACAGGTTATGGGCCGTCCCGATTTTCAGGAGAGAGTCGTGCATACGGAAACGGCGCGAAAGGTCGCGCTCAAGCTGAACGTAAAGCTCACCTTCCTAGTGTGGACAACCGCGAGGGCTGTCTATTTTTCGGGCGTCAACAAATGAGGATTTTGAGGCGATGAGCGAATTGAGTGTGAAGACGGCCATTGCTCGGGCAGCGGAGTTGATTCCGGTGTTGCGGGAGCGCCGCGGCCTGACAGATGAAATCCGCCAGCTGAGCGACGTAACGGTTGAAGACCTGCGAGAAACTGGCGTTCTGGGTCTGGTCACACCTCGCGAGCTTGGTGGCGCTGGCCTCGGCGTTGATGACCTGTTTGAGGTGGTTATGACACTCGGACGGGGTTGCGGATCCACAGCGTGGTGTGCGGGCAATTGGGCAATGCACGGTCTGTTGCTGGCCATGTTCGATCCCAAGGCTCAGCGGGAAGTTTTCAAAGCCGACAGATTTCCGATCATCTCGACCGGCTTCAGCCCGGCGCGTGCCAAGACACGGCCCGTGGAAGGCGGGGCAGCCATAGAGGGAAGGTGGGATTTCGCCAGCGGCGTCCATCACGCAGACTGGATCGTCCTGGTGGCGTTGGGACCAGAAGGGCCCCTCGCGCATCTTGTTCCCACACACGAGGTGCAGATTCTCGACACCTGGCATACCGGCGGCCTCCGCGGGTCTGGCAGCACGGATGTGACTACTGCGGAAATCTTTGTGCCTATCCACCGGATCCTTAATCTGGCCGGTCCGACCGAAGCTCGCACGGTCGGCCGCGAGCTGTATGACTCCCCATGGTTCCGGCTGCCGATGCTTAGCATCTTCAGCTGTGGCATCTTGGGGTCAATGCTCGGGATGGCGCATGGGGCGATCGAAGTTTTCGTAGAGCGGACGCAGAACAAGGTTGGTGGTTTGAGCGGAGTCAAGGTGGGTTCACGCGCCGACGTACACAACCGCATAGGCGAAAGCGCCGCAAACATTGATGCCGCGACTGCATTAGTCCGCACCATGTACATCGAACTCCGAAACAGAGCTTCAGGTGACGTCGAGATCACGACTCTCGATCGCGTGCGTTGGCGGCGCAACGCAGCTTTTGCGGGCCATCTGGCGGCCGGCAGCGTCAGCCGCCTTTTCGAGTTGGGAGGCGCGCATGTGCTCTGGCTTGATGATCAACTCCATCAATTTCAGCGCGATATCGCGGCAGCATCGCATCACCATTCGATGTCTTGGAGCAGCACCTGCAACGGATACGGACGCGCGCTGTTGGGCCTTGAACCTGAACTCGCTTTGATTTGAAAGCAAACAAAGTTCGCACATATACACAAGTCGTCTCCAACTCTTCGATGGGTCCAATCTTCCGCTCAATGAGAGATAAACCAAGTGGAAAACATACGATACGCTTTTATTAAGGCGCAATGGCATGCCGAGATCGTTGATCGGGCGCTGATAGGTTTCTGTGAATTGATTCAAGCCGAAAGTATCGACGTCTTCGACGTGCCCGGTGCCTTCGAGCTGCCGCTAGCGGCGCTGGAACTGGCGCGTACGAGGAAATACGGGGCAATCGTCGCCGCTGCTTTCGTGGTCGACGGTGGCATTTATCGGCACGAGTTCGTGGCCCAGACGGTGGTGAACGGATTAATGCACGCTGGGTTGCAGACCCGAACACCAATCCTATCGGTTTCCCTTACGCCTCATCAGTACCAAGAAACGGAACACCACTTGCAAATCTATAGAAACCATTTTGTAGAAAAGGGACGCGAGGCTGCTTTGGCGGCTTCGAAAATCGTGAAGTTGAGGGAGCGCTGGCTCTCTCGATGAGCGCGGTCAAGCGTCGGGGCTGGCGATCCTGATACCATGTCTAAACGGATTGTGCGTCTTGAAGCTCGCGCCGATCTCGTAGACGGTGGCGTTCGCGATCTCGAGTCGCGCGCAGAGGCCGACGAGGGTTTTGGCATCCGGCACTTTAATCGCAACCCGGCGCTTGCGGGGGAGAGTTGCGCCGCTCCGGCCCCAGACATGCAACGCTATCGCATGCATGGATGTGGATATGACCGTTTCGGGTTCCTTAGGGCAGAAACGTGGCGACTGGCGATTCCGGGTGAGTTTGCCAGCAAGTCTCTGCACATCAATGATTCACGCTTCGAACGTGAACTGCCATCGGTTGCTCCTACCGCGCTTATTTGTGTAAGAAAAACGCCGAGGCTCTAATCGCAGCCGGACAAGAGTTCAGTGACATGTGGCCTCCGCGTGGAAAGGGGCAAGTTGGTGTTTCTGACGGATTGGTAGGGTGCAGGCATGTATTCGGCCTTTGAATGCGGCGCGTTAATACCGCTGGTCCTGATGTAGTCCGCTGATCGGATCCCAGACAGGTCAACGCGCTTTCAAGCGACACCCACTGATCGGGTTTCTCCAGCCCCGGCTCGACCGTTCGCAATCATACTATCAGGCTCTACGAACTCGAGGGATATACTCTTGCAAGAAACTCGAGCACGGCTTCATTGAAGCTGTCAGCCGATTCAATATTGGGAAAGTGGCCGCATTCCGCGAAAAGCTGGTGTTCACCTTGTGGAATCAGTGCTGCCAGCTCTGAAGCGTATCCCGCTTGCTTCAGCCGATCGTTCGCTCCGGCCATCACAAGGACAGGAACCCGAATCCGCTGGTAGGGCGTCTTGTCCTCCGCTCCGAATTCCTCTGAACGCGGCGGAGTGATCGGCGAAACGAAGCGCGCCGCCGCCGTCACTTCCCATGCGCCTGGTCGCGTCGCGGCGCGGAACCGCGCGTCAATCACCCTGTCATCGCTTAACCACTTTTGTTGATGGATCATGACGGACATGATTTCACGCATGTTCTCGATCGTACAGTCGAAATCAAGTGTCTTCCTGCGTGCTTCGTTGAACGGAACAAACCCCCCACCCGAGATGCAGATGGCTGCTTTGATCGGCCAATTCAGGTCGTCGGTCGCCAAGGCTTGGAAGAGAATGGAGGCCCCCATCGAGACGCCGCAGAAAGCAGCCTCTTTTATGTCCATTGCCTCAAGGAACTTTGTCATGTGGCGAACGCGTCGTGCCCGGCCGCCGCCAAAGTCATGGAGTTTGTCCGTCTCGCCGAAGCCAAGAAAATCGGGAGCAATGACGCGATAGCTCTTACTCAGCGCCGCTATGTTTTGGAACCATGTAACCTCGGCGCAGCCACCGTACGCCCCGTCATGCAACAAAACCAGCGTCGATCCCTCTCCCGCTTCCAGGTAATGGGTACGCGCTCCCTCAACGACGATAAACCTGCTTCTGGTGTTTGGAAAGACGGACGTCTCCAATGGGTTGCCTCCAAATTGCTACTGCGTATTCTCCGTCGCGAGCCTGTCTGCGTCAGGACGCCGCCGGGGATAGCCCCGGGCGAGCTACAGCTACGCGTTCTGGATATCAGACCGCCAATGCCACGGCCTGGTTGCCGACCGAAAGCCGTGTTACGGCAAAGTCGACGACTTCCCGGGTCATGATCTTTAGAGACTGTGCGGTTTCGGGACGAGCAGGCTGCTCACCCTGGAAAAGCGGATCTCCCACCGAAAGGAGGCCGACGCCATAGGGCGTGGGCCAGCCTCTGAGCGTGTGGACGACGGATCTGAGAGTTGTGAGGGTCGTGCCGATACCCTGCATTCCCGCAGCGGAAACGATAAGCCCAACCGATCGTCCCTCCAGATAGCTGAGCGCGTCGGTTCTCATCTCTTCAGTGTAGTCGAGGACGTTTTTTATGATTCCCGAGATTGAGCCGTGATAAGCAGGCGACGCGATGATAATACCATCTGCCTCGCGCAAGGATGCAAGGAGACGATCAACCAAGGGATTGCCGGAATTCTGGCCGGGATCGTAAGGCGGCAGCAACAGATCCGCACCGCAGAAACATTCAGTTGTCGCACCAAGTTCCTCTGCGTACGCAACAGCGAACTTGACCGCCTTCTCACAACTCGATCCAGCCCGAAGCGTGCCACCGATGGCAACGATATGAGGTGTGAACTGAGAGGCGTGCTTGGTCTGTGCGGTTTCGTAAGTCATTTTCTTCTCCTCCAAAGAGATGTACTCGTCGTTAGATCGGCGCATGGCTGCCACACGCATTTAACCAAGCGGCAAACATAGCCTTTCAGCCGGCTTTCGCTCGGATTTCCACTGGAATGATACCGTCCTTCTCGGCGGCCTTCTGAAATTCGACTAACCGCGGGAGAACTTCCTTCGAGAAGAGCGTCATGCTGTCCACAGCTTCGTGATGACCGAGATCGCCGCCTTGCATCATCGCAAGCAAATGCCCGAAGCCTCCGACTTCGTAAAACAGTTCTTTCAGCTGTGCGAAGACTTCGTCGGGCGTTCCGGCAAATCCCATGCCGGAATCAATCAGGTTCTCGACAGGGTCGACCGATGGATTGAAAGTCCTGCCGCTGCGTCCCACGACGCGGTGGGTCCAACTGATCTCTTCAGGAAAATTTTTCATCATTTCGACGTTTCCGGCGACCGGTATATAGCCAGGCGGATTGGTGAACTGCGGCGGAGAAACGCCGCTGGACCACACCCAGCCTCGGACTTTTGCCAGCCTCTGCAGCGCTTCATCTCGAGTGTTGGCCACGGCTACGAGCGCCATATAACCGAATTTGGTGAATGAGGGAGCGGGCTGACCCAACTCGATCACACGTTTTCGGTAAGCGCCGAAGATATTGGCAGCCATCTTCGAGTCGAGAGCAGCGACGACGTTGTGTCCGCGATTGGCGACTTCCGCAGCGCTACGGACCGAGAAACAACTTATCCAAATCGGAGGGCAGGGTTCCTGATAAGGACGCGGCCATATATTGACCTGTCGGTACTGGAAATGCTCGCCTTCCCAGTTGAACGGGCCGTCACGGTGGGAAAGAGCCTTTATCACCAAGTCGTGTGCTTCCCAGTATCGTGCCTCCGTGGTGGCCGGATTCATGTTCGACGGCGCGATCTCCGCACTATATCCTTTCAGCAAACCAAGGTCGATGCGGCCGCGCGAAACGCAGTCAATGTAAGCAACCTCTTCCGCCAGGCCAACCGGGTCACGCCGCATTCCCACTGTCGGTCCCAGCAGTAGGATCCGGGCGTTTTTGGTCTGCCTGGCCAGCATCGCAGCGGGCGGTATACATGACGCGGTAATGCAAGTCGTCGATGAGCGGTGCTCATTGATCATGATGTTCATTCCTAACTCGTCGGCCAGGCACCATTCATCGAGGCGATAGTTGATGAGATCTGCGCCCACCTTCGGGTCGAAGAGCCTGTTAGGGTAAGTGACGCGGATAGCTCCCTTGTCAGCATCGGACCATGCATCCGGATACGGGCACTCGGAAAAGTAGTAGGCCTTCATGCGCTTTCTCCGATCTGAGTGGTGATCTTGCTTGTTCTCGCCGCTGCGAATTTTGTCAGACATAAGTTGAAAGCCTCGGGCGCCTCGATATGCGGGAAGACCCCGGCACCTTCGATCAGTTCCATACGGCAGTCGGGTATCCTCTCGACATATGCACGGTGGTTGTCCATCGACACGATTTCGTCCTGCGCGCCCCGCACAATGAGCGTCGGCACGGCAATCCTATGTAGCCAGTGAGCGAGCCTTGGGTTGTGCATGAACGGACTCCAGCCAAAAAATGCCTCGGCTTCGAGGCCTCGGGCGAGCACCATCAGTTCTTCTTCAGACTTGCCGGCATAGGTCAAGTTCGAGAATGGAGCCTTGGTGAACTCCATCGTTGCTCGATCTGCTGGACTGACGGCAAAGAAATCCGCGATCTCGCGCTCCTCGCGGGACTTCACCTTGATACCAAACGGATCGATAAGAACCAGCTTGGAGATGCGTTGCGTACAGCGCACTGCTATCTCGCTCGCTATCCATCCTCCAAAGGCTGCGCCGACGAGAATTACCTCGTTCAGGCCGAGCGCGTGCATAAGATCGAGGTAGTGATAGGCAAGGTCGTCCACGGTCTTCACGCAATCCGGACGCTTTTGCAGTCCGAAACCCGGATGGACAGGCGCGATTACGTCGAATTTTTCAGTCATTTGCTCAAGGTACGTCGCAGAATGGCTGACTGGTCCAGCTCCCGAATGGAGAAATAAGAGGGGTGGCCCTTTTCCCCTGCGCACTAAGTCGATGGACGTTCCGCGGACTTGGACGGTTTCCATTTGCAGCCCTCCCATGTTCATCCTTGTTAGTTCTATATATAGGATAGTTCGTTATATAGAACTAAAAATTTATGGGGTCAAGAATTTAAATGTCCGAATTGTCGGATGTGCGGGGCGTTTATCAAACGAATTGTTTTTTTTCGAAATTTTTCGCCTTATGATGAGACCTGTGAAGGGCCAAAATGAGAATCAGGAAATTTTGATGCATAAGGTCGATAGTCCGGAAACGCGCGCCGTCGTGGTGCTTCAGAGAATGCGAAAAGACATCATTGACTGCGTGTTGATGCCAGGAAGCAAATTGAGATTCGAAGCAATGAAAGAGTCATACTCAGTCAGCTTCTCGACGATTAGAGAGGCGCTTTCGCGTTTGGCAGCAGAAGGCCTCGTGGTGTCGGTGGGGCAGCGCGGATTCGTCGTCGCGCCGGTTTCTCTGCGCGATCTTAATGATCTCACAGACGTGCGCGTGCTTATAGAGAAAGAAGCGCTTCGCCTGTCGATGCTCAAAGGAAACGACGCCTGGGAAGCCAATATTCTCGGAACCTACCATCGGATGGACCGACTACAGACCCGCTTGGGGGCCGAATATTACCTTTCAGAGGACTGGGCTGTGCTTCATAGCGCGTTTCACTCATCTCTGGTCAGTGCTTGCGATTCTCCTAATTTGGTCGAAATACGTCATCAGCTTTTTGAGCGGGCACATCGCTATCGCAGGATGTCGTCCCAGTTCCGGCCAAAATGGCGTGAAAAGACGGCGGAGCACACTGAGATCATGTCTGCCGTTCTAGAGCGTCAGGAGATGAAGGCCCTGCAGCTTATCGACCTGCATATACGGGAGACGACGCGGAACGTTATCATGCATGCGGGTCATCTTTTCACAGAACACCAAGACGAAATAGATAAGGCTCTGCGGCACGACGTCGCTGCGGAGGCCGAAAGCCTCGGGCGGTAAGGCGCCGGAAAGCTGTGGCGCGCGCCCTCCCGAGTTTTCCGGAACAGCGCAGGTGGCAGGTTCTTCCAGTAAGATACCCAAGTCGGTATCAGCCGTCGGACAGCTACGAGCTTTTCTCAAGAATCTGCTTCACCGCTTGCATAATATGCAGGCGGTGACATTGCCTGCGCGCTGTCTAACCCAGATGACGGCATCAGGGCCAAGCGCTCGAACTTGCGTTGCGTTGGCTTCAGGAGCTTGGCCGAGCGAAATGGCAACTCCGATTTGCACGTGCTCGATCGTGCAAAGATCTGCCCCAAATTGGAACTATTTTCTTTATTTTCGAAAATATTGGTTTATATCGTAATATAGTATCGCCATCGTGCAGATTGCGGTGGAGTGTGGATCCTGCTGCGGCCGGAGTCGGGATGGAGGACTCGAAAAATCATGACGGACACCCTACCGCTGGCAAAACTGGGTTTAACAAATTACGACCATGACGTTGTGGTGGTCGGCTTGGGTCCCGTGGGTACGACGCTCGCTACAATCCTAAGTTCCAAAGGCCTCTCCGTCCTGGCAATTGACTCCTCTGGAGACGTCTACGATCTACCCCGAGCGGTCGGGATGGACCATGAGGTCTTACGCATCTTTCAAAATCTAGGTGTCGCCGACGACCTTGCCGATGTCGTCGGTGAGTATCGGACATCGGAATATGTCAGTTCGACGGGCGAGGTACTCAGGCGCATGGTATCTCCAGAACCGCCGTTCCAGCTCGCCTGGCCGCCTTACGTCACATTCATGCAGCCTGGGCTGGAGAAAGCACTTCGCGCAAAAGCTCTGACGTTTCCATTGCTTCAGATCCGGCTTGCAACTGAAATCACGGCTTTAGAGGACCGCGGCGATCACGTGAACGTCGAAATTCGCGATCTGCGCACGGGTACCCTTGATGCGATTGCGTGCCGCTACGTAGTGGGATGCGACGGAGCCAGAAGCTTCGTGCGGGAACAGCTTGGTATCTCTTTCGAAGATCTCATCTTCGACGAGCCTTGGCTCGTTGTTGATATGCTGCTTTCAGACACGACTGTGAATCTACCGCAGGTTAACGTTCAGTACTGCAATCCGGCAAGACCGCATACCTACGTTGTAGGGCCGAAAAATCTGCGTCGTTGGGAATTCATGCTCATGCCGGGCGAAGATCCCGAGCAGATAAAGACGGAGCAAAGCGTTTGGCACTTTCTCCGTCCGTGGCTAGAACCTCACCAGGCTACGCTTTGGAGAGCGGCGACATATCGGTTCCATGCGTTGGTTGCGAAAAGTTGGCGCGAGGGCAATGTTTTCCTTGCTGGCGACGCATGTCATATGACGCCTCCATTTCTAGCGCAAGGGATGGTGCAAGGCATAAAGGACGCAGCGAACCTCGGCTGGAAAATCTCAGCGGTGCTCAAAGGGGCTTCCCCGGACCTGCTCGATAGTTACGAAATCGAAAGGCGACCGGTGGTTCGCGATGTGATCGCGACTACAAAGGCGCTGGGACAGATCATATGCGAACGTGATCCAGAACTGGCCACCGAACGCGACAGGGCCCTGCGGCGCCTGTGGGAGGAGGGGAAGGGCACCTTGGTTCGACAGGACCTCTTCCCCGCAATTTCTGCCGGCGTGATTGGCTGGAGCGGAAACGGCGAACCGGCGCCCGCAGCGGGCCGTCAGTCTCCCCAGCCATGGATCGTCTGCAAATCGGGGGATCGCCGCCGCCTTGATGACATTCTGCCTGAAGGCTTCAAGATCTTGGTGAATGCGGACTTCCACATCGGCATCGACACAGAGTTGGGGGCGGCCCGTGTCGCCGCCACTATCGTCAAAGTGTCCGCGGCGCCAATCCAAGGTGTCAATGCATGGCAGGAGGAACATACAGTATTCAAAGACTGGCTCAATCACTACGAATGCGGCGCGATTCTCGTCCGGCCAGATCATGTGGTCTTCGGCGGAGCGAAGGATGAGGCAGACCTCAATGGCCTCCTCCAGCAGCTACTAGCGCACCTGAGGTGACTAGCCACAGATGCCCGCACTGGGCAATCGGCCGCCGCGTGGCTGGGCGCACGGTGTGCCGTGACAATTTAAGACGGGGTAATTTATGAGGTTTGTAAGTTATCGGTTTGACGAAGTCATGTCATTCGGATGCGTTACCGATGAAGGGATTGCCGACCTGCGTGATCCCTCGGTGGTGGGGTGTGGCAGTCTCAAAGAATACATCGCTGCCCACTTTCCGGCGCTCGTCCCCAAAGGGCAGTTGAAGGCGGCTATTTCGCTGAACGACGTCGAACTATTGCCACCGATTCCAGATCCTTCCAAAGTGATTTGTGTGGCCACAAATTACTTCGAAGGGGAAATAGTCGGGCAGACGCGACCGCAATATCCCTTGCTGTTTACACGATTCGCTGATGCACAGACGGGCCACGGAACATCGATACTCAAACCTTCCGTCTCCGACATGTTCGATTTCGAGGGCGAGCTTGCCGTGATCATTGGCAAGACTGCCGAGGATGTCCAGGAAACGGAGGCTATGGACTATGTGGCCGGCTACTCCTGCTTCAACGATGGCAGCGCTCGCGATTGGCAGAAGCATTCAAGCCAGTTCACCGCAGGCAAAAACTTCTATCGAAGTGCAGGATTTGGACCCTGGATGGTGTCTTCCGACGAAATTGATCCAGCGCAACTCCAGCTTACGACCCGGGTAAATGGCATCGTCAAACAGAACATAAACACCAGTCAGATGATTTTCAGCATCGCCTACCTCGTGAGTTATGTGTCTCGTTTCACCCCGCTTTCGCCTGGCGACGTAGTCGTCACAGGAACTCCATCGGGATTCGGTTCGAAAAGGAATCCTCCCGAGTTTCTCCAGGTGGGAGACGTCATAGAGGTTGAAATCGGCGGTGTGGGTGTGTTGCGCAACATAATAGCTTCATCATAATTATCGCCATAATTTCGTAATATTTGATTTTTTCGAAAATTGTTGATTTACTCGGCGTTTCCGGATATTGCTAGCATTAGAGCAAGGCAGGAGGAGATTGCATGGATCATCTGGTTCACGCCATCGGGCACATCAAGATCAATACGAACGTGACTGAGGCGGTGATACGCGACGCGACGGAAATTCTAGGCCTCCATGTGACGCATGCCGACGAACAACATGTCTGGTTAAGCTCGAATGGACGCGCTGCCGAACTGGTACTGGTACGGTCGGAAGAGAACTCCGCGCACACGATCGGATTAGAAGCATTGACGACGGACGCTGTCCGAGAAGCTGAAAGCCGGGTCGAGGCAGCGGGGTGTAGGATTATTTCGACACAGCCGAGTATGCAATGCATTCAGGCGGGCCTGACGTTTTCGACTCCGGAGGGGCTCCGCTTCGAAATACACACGCCGATCGCCGATCAGATGTACCAGCGCCGTCATGCTACTCATGGCGTCGGGCCAACCAGAATGGACCACATAAACTTGATTACGCCGGACCCCGAGGCAACGCGCGCCCAACTGACGCGGATTGCGGGACTGCGCCTTTCGGAGCGACTGGTCAATGACAGCTTGAGCTGGATGTATGGCGGCAACCGTCAGCACCACATATTGGGTCTCGTCAAGGGGCAGGTGGGGGTGCACCACTACTCGTTCGAATTCGCCGAATTCGGCCAATATCTGAAGCTCGGCGATTTACTCGATCGGTTCGACAAACAAATACTCTGGGGACCCGGGCGCCATCGTCCAGGTGACAACACGTACGCTTATTATACAGACGCTAGCGGGGCGATGGTTGAGTGCTCGGGCGCCATGGCTATGGTAGCGGACGATGCCAGTTTTTCCCCGAACGTCATCACCAACCTCGCGCGGCCCGGTAACGTGCGCGTAATGAATGTTTGGGGCACGCCCGCCCCCCTCGAGTGGCGTGAGCACCATTTTCCATTTGCACGGATCGATTAACGGCCGGATGCGCACGGCTGGGTTCCCAATGCGCGGGACGAGCCATCCGTTCTCCAAGCGGCGGATCCTTTTCTTTGCGCCTTTTTGAACCGACCGCCGAATGACCTTCAGGAGAAATACATGCGAGAGAAATTGTCATTCTATTCCGACGGGCTGAAACTCTCGGGCGTGTTGCACGTCCCAGAGGGTCGAAAGCTGGGCGAGCGCCTGCCTACGTTCATCGTTCTTCACGGCTTCGTGGGATCGAAGGACGAGTCTCATGCCGAGATTCAGGCAACGCTGCTCGAAGAAATGGGCTATGCTGCGTTCCGTTTCGACTTCAGGTGTTGCGGTGAAAGCGAGGGTGAGCGGGCTCAGGTCCGTTGCCTTGACCAGGTAGCAGACACGAAGAATGCATTGTCCTTCATTTCAGATCGCGAGGAAATCGATCCCAAGAGGATTGGCGTAATTGGTCACAGCTTCGGTGCTGCTGTAGCGGTCTACACTGCGGGAGCAGACAGCCGCTTCGCCTGCGTCATTTCTTCTTGCGGCTGGGGCGACGGGGAGCGGAAGTTCCGCGGCCAGCATCCGACGCCTGAGGCTTGGTCCAAGTTCATCGGGCTGCTTGAGAAGGGTCGCAAGCATAAGGAAGAGACTGGCGAAAGTATGTGGATATCCCGCTTCGACGCCGTGCCGATTCCCGAACCGCTGCGAAAGAACCTGTCACCGAAGGCAATCATGGACATCCCAGTGGAAACGGCTTGGAGCATGTACAATTTCCGCGCCGAGGACGTGGTTGCAGACATCGCTCCGCGCCCGGCACTATTTTTCCATACTGCCGATGACAGCATCACGCCAACTGAACAGTCCATTCGGATGTTCGAAAAAGCGGGAAAGCCAGCTGAGCTCATGTTGTTAACAGGCACGTCTCATTTTCCGCTTTCACCTGAGGACGCCCCGCGCACCAGAATCGCGCTCAAAGGATGGCTGGACAAATTCTTCCCGTCACCTCTTACCTCCTGAAATCGAGGATTTTCTCATGGCAACCATCGACGAAGCTACGCTTCGCTCCTTTGCTGAAGAGCTTCTTCTCGCGGGCGGGTTTGCTCCGGATTCGGCAGCGCAGACGGCGCGCCTCCTTGTCTGGGCGAACATGCGTGGCGCTGATTCGCATGGCGTGTTGAGAATTCCACGTTACCTTGAGATGATCGATTTGGGAATCATTGACCCCGTCGCGATGCCGGAAACTGTGCATGAATTCGGGGCGATTGCTGTTATCGATGCCAAGCGCGCGCCAGGTGCGGTAGGCATGAACTACGCCACTGAAAAAGCAATCGCGCTCGCGAAGGCAAACGGTATCGGCTGGTGTTCGGCACGCAACATAACGCATTCCGGCGCAATCGGTTACTTCGCCGAGAGAATCGCCGCTGCCGGATTGGTCGCTATAGGCATGTCGGCGTCAAAACCGCTGATGACTTATCATGGCTCGAGGGCAGAGGCCGTATCGACGAATCCACTGGCGATCGCCGCGCCATCTTCGACCAACGATGATCCGCTTCTTTTGGATATGTCGACAGCGGCGGTCGCGCTGGGCAAGGTTATGGCCGCAAGAGACGCTGGACGGGAGATTCCTGAGGGATGGGGCTTGGACGAGAACGGAAAAAGAACAACCGATCCTCAAACAGTCAAAGTCTTGCTTCCCATGGCCGGTCCAAAGGGCTCCGGTTTGTCGCTTATGATCGAGGTGCTTTGCAGCCTGCTTGTCAGGAATGCGGTGATCGCACCCGCACTGTCTGGTCAGGCTGGCGGGGGGTTCAATGGGGCAATGATAGCACTGGACCCCCAGGCTTTCGGCGATGAGATCAGCTTCCGGGCTGATGTCCACGCTCTCTCAATGTCGATTTCGGAACTTCCCAAGGCGGCGGGTACAGACAGGATCCTGTTGCCTGGCCAGCGGGGTTTCGAAACCGCTCGGGAGCGCAAATCGAAGGGAATACCTCTCTCTGCGGGTACGAGGAAGAATTTGGTCACGCTCGCCCGCTCCCTCGGCGCGAAGATACCGGCCGTCTTGAGTTGAAATACCAATAGGCTTGGGGAGGAACAACATGACACCCAAAAAGCATGCTGGAAGCGTTGCCCATTGGAACAAACCCGATGCGAGCGCCAGAGTTCGGACAACCACGCGCTTCGGCCTCGTTCATGCTGGCATCGTGGCCGAGCGATATGCCGACAATTGTCGCTTGTCTCTGTATTTGTTTGCAAAGGCATGCTCGCTTCAGGTGGGTTTGGCTGGCTACACTCTGCGAGGCGGTGGCTTCCGATGAGCTTCGATATTGCCATTTTCCTATTTCAAGACGGTGTGGTCAACGGCGCCATTTTCGCTCTAATTGCGATAGGCGTGGTGCTGCTTTTTACCGTAAGTCGGGTAGTGCTCGTTAGCTTCGGTGATCTCATTGCCTACTCGGCCTTGACGCTGGCCTCTATTCAAGGACATCAATTACCTGGGATGGTGTGGCTGGTAGTAGGTCTGGCCATTCTTGCTGTTTTGATGGAGTGTTTCGACCTTGTGCGTCGCGGCTTTTCGAGCAGGTTGCCGCGTGCCATCGCAGTCTACGGCGTTCTTCCCATCATTCCCGTCATTTGTGCCGTGTGGCTCAGTTCCCTCCAACTGCCAATGATCATCCAAATCGCGCTCACGATAGCGCTGATCCTGCCGCTTGGACCGCTGATGTATCGGGTGGTATTTCAGCCGATGGCCAATGCCTCCCTACTCACAACTCTAATGGCTGCCGTCGCTGTGCATTTCGTGCTTTCGGGCCTGGCACTCCTGTTTTTTGGCGCGGAGGGGTACCGCACGAAGCCCTATGTAACTGGATCGTTCGATGTCGGTTTCACCGATGTGTCGCGGCTCTCCGTTGTGATTCTTGGCAGCGTGGTCTGCATAGTCGGCCTACTCTACCTTTTCTTCAATAGCACGTTAATGGGCAAAGCCCTGCGGGCGACCGCCGTGAATGCGGTCGGTGCTCGCATCGTCGGCATCCGGACACGTCGGGCAGGTTCACTGTCCTTCCTTCTGGCGACCGGGCTAGCAGCCCTGTCCGGGGTTTTGATCGGCCCAATGGTGACCATTTACTACGACACCGGCTTTATGGTGGGCCTGAAAGGGTTTGTCGGCGCTGTCGTGGGTGGCTTCGTAAGCTATCCCCTCGCACTTGCCGGTGCTCTCATTATTGGCCTCATAGATGCATTCTCCTCCTTTTATTCCAGCGCTTTCAAGGACGTCATAGTCTTCGCTTCACTGATACCCATCGTGATCGTGCGCTATCTGCTGGCCCCGCCCAAAGACGATGAAGTGGAGGACGAATCATGAATGCTAGGCAGCGCGTCGCGGCGGTCGCGTCCGTGTTTTTGATCTTGGTTGCCGTCCCGTTCATGCTCGGCAACTTCTATATCAATTTATTTAGCTTCATCGGTATCTACACGCTGGTCGCCTTGGGTGTCGTGTTGCTAACGGGCGCTGCCGGCCTCATATCGCTCGGCCAAGCCGCGTTCGTCGGGATAGGAGCCTATACGACTGCCGTGATGACGACGACATTCGCCCTCTCGCCCTGGTTTGGCTTGCTTGGAGCACTCGCGAACTGCACCGTGGTAGCCTTGATCCTCGGCGTGATTAGTCTTCGTCTATCAGGTCATTTTCTTGCGCTGATCACCATTGCCTGGGGTGTGACGATTTCCCTTCTATTCAGCAACATCCCGGGTCTGGGCGGCAACTCTGGCATCAGTGATATTCCGCCACTTTCAATACTCGGATACTCGTTGGTACAACAGACCCCATTTTACTATCTGGTTCTGATGCTTTTGGCCCTCGCGATGTGGGGTGCGTCTAATCTCCTGCAATCGCGCCAAGGCAGAGCTTTCAAGGCTTTGCGGGGTGGCGACGCCTTGGTAAAAAGCCTTGGCATAGACCCTTTCCACGCCCGCCTGAAAGTCTTCGTTGCAGCAGCGTTGCTGTCTGGACTTGCGGGCTGGTTATATGCCCATATGCAGCGCTATGTCGGCCCGGCTCCGTTCGAACTTTCGGATGGCATCATTTTTCTCCTCATGGCCGTCGTGGGAGGCGTCGGCTCCATTTGGGGTGCTGCGATCGGAGCCGCCGCAATCGTTGCGCTGAACACCGTGTTGCAAGACGTGCTGCCGCTCTTCACCGCCTCGTCGGGTAACGTCGAGGTGGTAGTCTACGGACTCATTTTCATAGTGCTTTTGCAGCGCGCCAGGAGCGGTGTGGTTGGGCTTTTAGGCGCATTCTTGCCCGCCGAGCGTAGGCACGTCTCTCAATCCAACCCTGCAGAGCGTTTTCCGAAGCGGCGCATGCCAACCGTTGGAACGGTGCTGCTCCGGGTAAGCAATTTGACACGGCGCTTCGGAGGCCTGACAGCGGTTGATGATGTCAGCTTCGATGTGCATGCCGGGGAGATTTTGGGGATAATCGGTCCCAACGGAGCTGGCAAAAGCACGACCTTTGATATGATTTCCGGCCTACGGCAGCCCACGAGCGGCAGTATTTTGTTCTCCTCGCGCGATTTCCGCCGCAGCGACACCCTGGCCTTCGTCCGGGCAGGCATGATGCGTACTTTCCAGCACGTCAAGCTCAGGCCCGCCATGACCCTGCTCGAGAACACGATGCTCGGAGGTCACTCAAGGACCAGAGCTGGTGCGATCAAAGGATTGTTAAAGCTTGATCGAAAGGAAGAACAAATCCTGCGGGAAGAGGCCTTGGAGCAACTCAAACGCGTCGGTCTTGGCGACCGCTCCCACCAACTCGCAGGGAGCCTTCCACTTGGCCAGCAACGCATCCTTGAAGTAGCGCGTGCCCTGACCGCGGATCCATCATTGCTGATGCTCGATGAACCCGCCGCTGGACTGCGCCAACTCGAGAAGTCAGATCTGGCGAAACTGCTTTCCACGCTGCGTTCAGAGGGCATGACCATCCTAATCGTCGAGCATGACATGGAGTTCTTGATGAGCTTGGCGGATCATATTGTCGTGCTCAACTTCGGCAGGAAGCTTGCTGACGGTGCGCCGGCAGAAATTCGCTCCAATCCAGACGTACAAGACGCCTATTTGGGAGCCCCGGTATGAGCATAATACTTGACGTCTCCAATATTGAGATCGGTTACGGAGAGGTCCTTGCCGTTCGCGGTGTGAACTTCGAGGTTCCAAGCGGCGCCGTCGTGACAATCGTCGGCGCGAACGGTGCGGGCAAGACTACTTTGCTGGCTGCCATCGCCGGGTTGCGGCCTTCGACTGGCGCGATCCGTTTCGACGGCAGATCGCTCCATGGCAACGACACCGAGGACCGTGTTGAAAAGGGGCTTTGCCTGGTGCCGGAACAACGGGAGTTGTTTGGTTCAATGACGGTTGCCGACAATCTGCTCCTCGGGGGATTTTCGATGCGGCGGGACAGGGCGGGCTACCGCAAGCGACTTGCCGAGGTCTACGACCGCTTTCCGAGGCTTGCAGAAAGGCGAGATCAGCTTGCCTGGACCCTATCGGGCGGCGAACGTCAGATGTTGGCGCTCGGCCGCGCCCTCATGAGCCAGCCGAGACTGCTGATGCTGGACGAGCCCAGCTTGGGTCTGGCTCCTCTGCTGGTACGAGAGATCTTTCGGATGATTGTCGGTCTGCGCGATACGGGCGTTTCCGTCTTGTTGGTGGAGCAAAATGCGCGTGCGGCCTTGGAAATCGCCGACTACGCGTATGTGATGGAGTCGGGCCAGTTTTCTTTCCATGGGTCGGCAAGCACCATGGTTAGTGACGCCAGGGTCGTGGAGACGTATTTCGGAAAATCCGCTTTGTCCTTCTGATATGGGGGCGGACGTCGCTGGTCATGTCGAAGTGATCGGGTTGCATGTCGCATTGCCTGCGCGTGTGCAACTTAATGAGAGCGTTGTCGTGGAGGCGCGCGTTAAGTGAAGTGGCTGGGGTCCGCCATGGGACTTCACATTGGGAGGATTAAGAGAATGAGACGTTTTCTTGCTGCTATCGCAGGTGCGATTGTGTTGTATTCTAATCCGGCTCTGGCCGAAATTGTAGTGGGGGTAAATTTACCTCTAAGCGGTCCCGCCGCCGGGCTGGGCTTATCGGTGCAACGGGGACTGGAGTTCGCGCCCAAGGAGATAGGCGGGGAGCCTGTTCGCTACATCGTACTAGACGACGGTAGCGATCCGTCTGCGGCAGTACGCAATGTGCGCAAGCTTGCCACTGAAAGCAACGTGGACGTCATCGTTGGGCCCGGCAGTGCTCCGGCAGGTTACGCGACTGCGCCCGTAGTGACGGAGCTCATGGTGCCGATGATCTCGGTTACACCCATCGAATTGAAGGGTGAAAAGGCGCGCTGGTTTGCGAATGTCCTAGGCAATAACGAAGCGTGGGCGGGCGCGGTCATTGCCGACATGAAAAGGAAAGGCGTGAAGCGTGTTGCATATATCGGTTACAGCGACACTTGGGGCGACATTGTGTACGACAACATTACGAGGCTGGCCGCTAAGGAAAGGATCGAGATCATAAGTGATGAACGTTACGCCCGGTCGGACACAAGCGTCAGTGGTCAGATTCTGAAGATGATTGCGATGGATCCGGACGCCGTTATGGTGGGCGCCTCAGCGAGCCCTGCAGCGCTGCCGAACACTTCGCTCATCGAACGGAACTTCACAAAGCCAATCTACAACACGGATGCCGTCATCGGTCCCGATTTTTTGCGGCTGCTCGGCGACGTCCCAGACAACGTTCTTGCCGCCAGTTACCTGGCCTTGGCACTACCGATGTTGCCGGACGATAATCCCGTCAAGATAGAAGGGCTTCCGGCCGTGGCCGCCTTCGAAGCCAAATTCGGTGCCGGATCTCTGGACGGCCAAGCCTCCGGCGGTATCGATGCGGGAATTATCCTGAGGGATATTGCAACGCGCGCCCTTGCGACGACCAAGCCAAGTACTCAGGAATTCCGGAATGCGCTACGTAGCGAACTTTACAACACGAAGAATTTGATCGGCACGCGCGGCATCTACAACTTCAGCGAAGGGAACCCATACGGCCTTGATGAGCGCTCGATAATCATGCTGAGAATCAGCGATGGAAAATGGGTATTGGCGAATTGAGAGATTGCTGACTGGAAATTGACCGGAATCTGTCACTCTCCATTTCGCTATGGTCGGTATCGCTATGCAGGACGGCGGTGTCTTGCGTAGTGATGACGCTGTTGACGAACATTCACGATCCCGTATTAAAGCGTCAATAGACTCTGCATCTTATACGAAAGTATACAGAGCCTTCCTTCCGAAGGTTGCGGCTTTGATTCTGGGAGCAATACGTGCCTAAGTCGAGAGAACAGACGCCTGCCGTAAAGTCGGCCAACAGAACGCTCGAAGTCCTTGAACTGATCGCCTATGTGGGTCAGCCAATAGCGTTCAACGAGATCGCCAGGGAGCTGAAAATTCCAAGCAGTTCTCTGTCGCTGTTGCTTTCCACTTTGGTCGCGAAGGGCTATCTGGAACATGTCAGCGGACGGGGTGGATTTCAATTGGGGTTGGCGAGCGAACGCTTGGCGAGCCGGATCTGGAAGTCCTCAAAGAATACTAACTTAGTCGGTCCACTCCTCAAGCAGATTTCCTACGCGCTGAAGGAATCTTCGGGCTACTACGAAATGCGCGGCGACATGGTGGAGTGCATTGAAACCGAATCGTACCAGCAGAAGGCGTTGTCCTACAGTATGCAGGTTGGCGAGCGCGTCCGCATATATGCCAATTCATGCGGTAAGATTTTGCTTTCGAAGCTAAACGATGAGGAATTCGACAAGTACTTGGAAAGAGCGGAATTGCGGGCATATACCGAGAGTACCATAACCAGCGCTTCAAAATTGAGGTCCGAAATCAGCGAAATTAGAGCGACAGGGATTGCCCGCACGTTCAGCGAATATGTAGCAGGGATCACCGCTGTCGCGGTCGCGTTAGAACGTAATGGCAGTGTGGTGGGTGCAATCAACGTCGCCGTACCCGCATCGCGTTACAATTTGGACTTGGATAGCAAAATAGTTGAAACGCTTCAAAACGCCCAAAGACAGTTCTCGAACTCTTGACTTCACAAATCTTTTCAATCCACATCCAAGGCGCTGACAAACGAGGTTGTTTTAAACGACTATTGGCCGGCCGGCGCTTACCAGATTGTAACTAGATTGGTGGCTGTCCTTTTTGCTTTGATGCGAGCGGCGAGCAACACGTCGTCGGACGAAACTGTCGAGGAACTCTTTCCATTCTTGGGGTGAGCGGCGGGCGTCTTTGAGCATCTGCTCCAATTCGTCCATGGTCGTCTGTCAGTACGGTCACGGATTCATCGTCTCCTGTGTACACGGAGATAATGCTGCCGTAGCTCAGGTTATCATTGTTGGAGACGATTGCCTAAAGAAGCTCTTCGCGGCAGTCACCATATCGTCCAACACACCCTGTCCATCATTTGCAGGATAGAACTCGGCACCGAAGCCGACCAACGCTACGCCGCAATACTCCACCCTGTTCGACATGGGCGAGCTTATGTCGAAGAAGCGGCGGAAGGCTGCTGACAATTCCGGATCGCCAAGATCTGCCTTGTCGCTCAAAAGCACTAGATCTCGCTGCCGTGATGAACCGAGACGATCTTCTTCGATTAGAAATGGCGCCAGCGAGTTGAGGCAGTCCCAGATCGCATCAGTCGGATCCTTGTAGACTTTGGATTCGCCCCAGGTCTTGAGGTCCATCTTACAGAGAACATGTGGGATGCCTAAGAAACGCTCTGCTAGAAGGAACAGAAGCATTTCCCGCCGTCCTCGGTCTTGGCGAGGTCGGTGAACACGGCTCTTGCTTTTTCATGGAGAGCTGCGACGGGATTGGATCTCTTTTCGATCGTTAATTCAATCGCTAGCCCCTCGTCTTGCGACCAGTCGCCGATCTTCAGGTCGCGGTAGTGGAAACTGCCGTGGCTCAGGCTGTGGCCGAACGGAAACAGGATGTTGCCGCTGTCCTTTTCGAAGTGCTTGTAACCGATATCCACACCCTCGTCATAAGCGACCTTGGCGTGCTTTTCATGTCGCTTCGTCATCGGGTGGCTCTACGACCGGCCCGCCTCGCTCCGTCCAGGTCAAGATCACTTCGCCTTCCTCGGTTGATCCGGACAGGAAGTCGAGTTCCGGCTGAACGGAAGACGTCGTTGCGATGGAATTGTCGCTCAACTCGTACTCCTTTAACTCGACCAAATCTGGCTTTGGTTAACACGACCGCACATTAGATATCCGGCATAATTTACTTTTGGAAGATGCAAAGCTAAAACGCTGATGTTTTTAATTCGTGTGCATCTTCATGGCCTTGGGGACTGAAGCATCCGTAAACTACCTTGCGGTCATCGGTGACGATCGTCATACTGCTTTGCTTTATCTGACCACTATGTACTTTGCTGTGGGACGGACTTGGCTGCACATTCTCAGCCCGAGCCACCTTGGCTTTGGTTGGTGAAGTGGCCGGGTAGTCAGTGCTCCACTGAGGATCGTAGCTCAGCCTGATAAAACGAAATCTTCGTGATTTTTCGATACCAAATAACCTACCGTTCATGGAGATGCATCAGTGCCGTTTAGCGACCCTAATCATCCGCTCTGGAAGCCGGAAAACCTTCGTCGTGCCATCCATGCAGCAGGAGTGGCCCTTTGGTCATGGAACGTCACCAATGATCGTTTTGCGATGGACGAAAAGGGATTCGAGCTATGGGGCTTGGAAAAAAGCGGCGAGGTCAAGTTTGAGGACCTCTCGGCCCACATTCATCCAGCCGACCGCGACCGGGTGCGCGCTGCATTCACGGCAACGCGCGGGATCGTCGGATCATATGAGATCGATTTCCGCATCATGGTGAGCAATGAAATTCGATGGGTATCCGCGCGCGGGTTGGGCGACGATACCGCCTTGCACGAGGGGCAGATGTTCGGAGTATTCCTCGATGTGACCGGCCGCAAGCAGGCTGAAGAAGGCAACGAATTGCTGGCTGGCGAGATGAGCCACCGGGTGAAAAATCTCCTCGCGATTGCCATGGGCCTCACCAACATAACCTCGCAGTCGACGGCAACAGCTAAGGAAATGGCGAAGGAATTAACAGCCCGGCTGGCAGCACTCGGAAGAGCACATGACCTCGTGCGCCCGATCCCGGGTTCACAAGGACATGCCGCTCTTCTGGGCGACCTTCTATCCGTTCTGCTGGCGCCATATGAGGATCTCGGGGCATTCAAAGGGCGCATTCGGGTTGCCGTGCCACGCATGGGAGTAGGGGAGGCAGCCGCGACTTCACTGGCGCTTATCTTCCACGAGCTGGCGACAAACTCTATGAAATACGGCGCCTTGTCGGAGGATACTGGAGCTCTTGATCTGTCCGGATCAACCGAGGAAGGCGAAGTGATCTTGACCTGGACGGAGCGAGGCGGGCCGGTCGTAGAGCCACCCGATGGCGAAAAGGGTTACGGAAGCAAGCTGCTCAATCGCAGTGTCTCGAGCCAACTAGGCGGGACGATCACCTACGACTGGTCTGAGAAAGGGCTATTGGTGGTGTTGAAACTGAGCGCTGAGAAACTTGCCAAGTAGAGATTGAAATGCTTGGTTCTGCGAACCTTATAGCTGTCGACCCGTCCATGCGTTTAGTTGGTCAACGACGTTATCGTTGCTGTAGGACTTCGCAAAGAAGTGAGCGCCAGCAGGGAGATCTATGTCCTCGGGCCTTATTCTGCCTGACGCTACGATAATTCCCGCTTTAGGAAATCGTTCCGCCACGGCGTGTGCGAGATCCACCCCAGATAACCGACCGGGCTTTGAATGCCCGTGAAAAGGAAGTGGATGGTCTGACCGTCGATGATACGGACGGCTTCATCGGCATTCGACACCTCGACCGCATCGAACCCCGCGTCTTCCAGAGCGTCAATGATGGTCAGCCGAATAAGCGGTTCATCCTCAACGACAAGAAGTCTGTGCATGCCTGTCATCAAGGCCATCTTACATCACGCCTTTGGTCTCAATCGTGTCCACACGGCGAGGTCAAGAGGAGGTAACTCTTGTCTAAAGGTTTAGTTCTTCACCCTCGGTCCGGTTGCTAGCGGAGACAGCGTTGTGTGAAACGGCCTGCGCTGCATCGGTGCGCTATTAAGATATTCCTGACCTTTGCGCAGCGGCCAATTGCGACTGGTCGAGGAGCCACTGCTATGACAACACGGGAAATCGTCGTTAAGGCGTCACTTCGAGACAAGCAGGGCTCAGAATAAGATTAGTACGAAATCGTACGCTAGCCGAAATTGTGCATGTTTTCCGTAGTTTGCCATCTGCTCGAACGTTAGGTTTTAGGGAGAAATGCATCAGGAGTGCCCAGTTTTGGGGGGGAATGTCGATCTCGATCATCGTTTTCTCATCTAAACGTACCATTTCGCACTAATCTTGTTCTGACCCCTAAAACCGATGGCCGAAGGCTTCAAGCCGTTGAGGTTGCCAGGCAAAATACTCCGCGCAGCATGACGTTCATTCTCGGTTCATCGTTGCAGTACGGTTTGGAGCAGACCTTGCTCTGACCCCAGCCTGAGTGTCCGCTACAAAGTTGCTTTACATTAGAGGTTGGACGTCGTACATGTCCAGCCAGACAAGAAGTTGGACGTCCAACATATAGTTGATGACGATGTTTTGAAAGTGCATATCAAATATTTAGCAACCTTTGGTTGCTCTAAAGCAGTCAAGCGGGATGCAATTCGAGCAGTGCCACATTGGGGGTTTTTTCTGGAGAGTGGGAATATCATTATGAAAAGTGATGAAAGTATAAAACTCGAGAATAACACAGATAAAACATTGGTGGAGCGAAGCGACGAGGGATGGAAACGTGGCACTATTTTAGCCAAATGCACTTCAAATCTGTTTTTATCGGCTTCTTCATTTGTGCTCGGGATTTTGTTTTCCCTGAACGCGCAGGCCCAGAATGTCTCACTATCTGGTAGCAATGGCGAAATTGGTGGTTGCAGCACGGTTTACGTCCCAAGTGAATGTGCGACGGAAACGCGCGCTGCCATCGGGCCCGTTAATGCCGGAACCTGGACGCATACCTCGGGACCAAGATCAGGCGTGCTAATCGGTGCCAATCTCAGCAACAGTAACTCGGGTCCACTGGCCAGCGGTACAGCCTCTGCTACCGCGGGGGGCGTTGCCAACACGGGTCGCGTTTTCGTAGGTTTTGAAAACAATACATCCGGTTCTTTCGGCATTTCGGGGGATGGATCGAGGTGGACGGTGGCAGGAGGGTTTACCGTTGGTCACTATGGAAATGGGAGCCTGTCGATAGCAGACGGCGGTTATCTTCAAAATGGAAATGGATTTATAGGAACATTCCAAGGGAGCTCGGGCGAGGCTTTGGTCTCCGGAGTTTCGCAATCAGGATCGCGTTCAACGTGGGTCAATACGGGACGATTATATCTGGGAGGTGACATATATTCGCCAGCTAGTCGGCCGGGCGGCCAAGGCAGTTTGACAGTCGCGGATGGAGCCCTCGTGAGCGTTGGTGGAAGCCTAGGAAATGTTTCCATAGGAACCTCCGTGGGAGGCGTGGGCGTAGTAAATATCGCAGGCGTTAATTTAGGCTCGGGCTATCGGTCAACCCTGAACGCCGGTGGGGAGATCAGACTCGGCGATTTCGGCACCGGTACGTTGGATATTGCGGAAGGTGCTCTGGTAAAGAGTGGCTCCACGGTGATCGGTGGATACACGGGTATTGTTGAGCTTCCGGCTGATGGCGGAAATACGGTGTTTCCAACAGGCGCAGTTGGTTCGGCATCGGTCCATGGAACGAGCGGTGGATATCGAGCGACATGGGAGAACACAGGTGCATTCTTTGTCGGCAATTACAATGAAGGCTCATTATCCATTTATGATCAGGGGCTAGTTACCAGTGGGCTTTCTCTTATCGGCAACCGCCCTGGAACCGTCGGGCATGTGGAGGTGTCGGGAAGCGGATCACAATGGATTGTCAATAATAATTTGACAGCTGGTTCTGGCGGGCAAGGTTCATTGACTATTACACAGGGTGGCTACGTCGAAGCGCAAAGCGTCAATATAGGGCTTTCGTCTCCAGATGGAAGTATCCTTGTCAGTGATAGCAGTTCGCATTTGAATGTTATCGGATCGATGCTGGTCGCGTATACCGGAAATGGCACTTTAACTGTCGCAAACAACGGTAAGGTTTCTGCGCAATTCATTGATGTCGCCGGGTATTCGGGTACCGGTGTAATCAATGTTGGAACCGGTGGTGTTTCGGGTTTCATTGATACTGCTGTGATCACTGGGCGGCGAGGCAACGCGACGTTGAATTTCAACCATAGCGATGACATTGGGTTTTTGCCGAAGCTTACTGGCAATCTGGACGTCAATCAGGTTAATTCTGGCGCGACAACACTTACTGCCGTGAATGATTATGCAGGAATGACGACGATCGACGCCGGCACCTTGCGGGCAGGTCTCAGTGGTGCGTTCAGTTCGAATTCCGATCATGTGGTTAACGCGCGTGGAACACTTGACCTCAATGGTTTTGATCAGACGATCGCTTCGCTGCAAAATGACGGTATCATAACCTTTGCAGGAGTGCCGGGCGCCACCCTGACGCTTGCGGGCGATTACCGAGGCGGGGGCGGCACAGTCTTGTTCAACACTGTACTTGGTGACGACGAATCGTCGACTGACAGACTCGTCGTATCAGGAGATACTTCGGGTAATTCCAGTGTGAAGGTGGCTAATATAAGTGGCAGCGGCGCTCCTACTGTTGAAGGTATTAAGATCATTGATGTCGCTGGTATTTCGGCAGGCACATTCTCGCTTTTGGGCGATTACGTCTTCGAAGGTGAACAAGCAGTTGTCGGTGGTGCTTATGGCTACCGGCTCTACCAGGGCGGCACATCGACACCTGATGACGGTGACTGGTATCTTCGTTCCCAGCTTAAACCGGTTGATTCCATAGAACCTGATACGCCGCTTTATCAGCCTGGTGTTCCGACGTATGAAGCTTATCCGCAGCTGCTGCTGGGCTTGAATAGCGTGCCCACGCTGCAGCAGCGCGTCGGCAGCCGATACTGGAATAATGCAGGTAATCACGTTGTTGCAGAGGGTACTGACGAGCCGGCCCCTAACGCGTCACCATCAAAAAGCGGACAGTTCATCGAACAGAATGCAGTCTGGGGTCGCATGGGAGGTGAGCATCACCGCATCAACCCGCGTGCATCCACGTCATCGACCGATTACGGCTTCGATACCTTCCTCATGCAGGCAGGCGTTGATGGTATGCTTTCCGAAAGTGAAAGCGGCACGCTGATCGGTGGAGTGACAGTTCACTATGTGCATGGCAAGGCTGATACGCGCTCGATCTATGGCAATGGCGATATCTCGACCAATGGTTATGGCTTTGGGGGAACGTTGACCTGGTATGGCGAAAATGGCTTTTACATTGACGGTCAGACCCAGGCGACGTGGTATAATAGCGGTTTGAGTTCAAACTTGGCCAATACCGGGCTTAAGGGCAGCAATGACGGGTTTGGCTATTCGTTCTCGGCAGAAACTGGCAAGCGGATCGCGATTGATGAGAACTGGTCTGTAACGCCTCAGGCCCAACTGAGCTACTCCCATGTCGACTTTGACAGTTTCGATGATGTGTTTGGCGCCCGTGTCAGTCTCGACCGGGGCGAAAGCCTCAAGGGTCGCCTTGGTCTTTCTGTTGAACGCCAGACATCATGGTACAATGACGATGGCCTTCTGAACCGCGCCAATGTCTACGGTATCTCCAATCTGTACTATGAGTTCCTCGATGGGACCCGAGTTGATGTTTCTGGCACCGGATTCACCAGTCGCAACGAGAAGCTTTGGGGCGGGATCGGGCTGGGCGGCTCTTACAACTGGGATAACGATAAATATTCGATCTATGCCGAAGGCAGCATTAACACCAGCCTCAGTGCCTTTGCTGACAGTTACTCATACAAGGGTACCGTCGGGTTCCGCGTGAAGTGGTAATCGCATTCACACGTCGCAGAGATGCCATCGAACAGTGAAATTTGGCAAGAAGCCGTGGTGTGGAGACCCGCACACGTTGATACTGGGACAGCGCAATCATCTCCCGATGGCCCGCCATTGGGGAGACATCTCTTTCGCTGCTTGGCCTATCCCTTTGCGCTAACGTCTGGACTGTAAGCGACAAGCTGACCCCATCTGGCGCCGGTAGCATCGGCTCCGTTATTGAATAGAGACGAATGGCAAGCTGTGAGCTTCTATGTCTGCGCCTGGCTTGCTGTACAGACACGCAAATCACAGCGCGCCGTCGCCCCCCTTATTTTGAACGCTCGTTGCCACAAGGGCAGGAATCGAGACAAGTCTACGAAAACGCTTCGGTGTTGACAAAAAGGCAGTATGCTGATTGTGAATTAGTGAAGGGAAACAAGCCTAAACATTGCCGACTGATCTCCCACAGGAGGAGCCCCCAATGTATAGACGCCCCTATAATAAACGCCGGAAAGTTTTATCGGCGTCAAAGGGCTAACGTCCACAACTCCGTTTGTAGGCGGAACAGGCAAGGATTCTAGAACGTAAGGCGGTCGACCCGATGTCCTGGATTGTTTTTCGAAACTGAAGATGAGTTAAACAACGACATGGCAGCATAAATGACTGGGACGGCGTCAAAACGTATCTTGGAATACATCCGAGAAAAAAAGCTTGTCGTTGGTAACCAACTTCCTGGCGAAATGGAGATTGCCAGGGAACTTGAGTTAAGCCGAAATTCGGTACGCGAGGCGTATGTTGCCTTGAGCGCCAAGGGTGTCATTCGGCGCATTCACGGCATCGGTACATTCGTTGCATCTCCCATCCTGAACGTTACTCGAGAAACAGTCGGATTTTGGGGGCTGATCAAGGACGCGGGTATGACGCCAACGCTAGAAGAAATTTCCCGCGACAAAGTAGCTCCGTCCGACGATGTTTCTACTCTTTTAGAGATAAAGCGGGGTGTCAAAGTGAGCCGTCTCCGCTGGTTGTACCGCGCCAATGGTGCCCCCTGCATACTCGTCGATCATTACCTGCCGCGCCAAATACCAGTGAACATTTTTGATGTGTCGAGGCGAGACGTCTTATCAGACCTTCAAGAATATCTCACTATTGAGGGTTCTGCTCTAACAATGCGTACAAGCGCGGTCAAAGCTACCCAGGAAGTTGCGACCTTGCTAAATATTGGTGTCCAGGACGCTATGATACGGGATTTAGCCAATATTCAATCCGGTGTAGGAGAGACAGTTATCGTTTCGGTCGTTTGGATGACCCCGGGACTGTTAAGCAGACAGTTGACGGTTCCATTGTCCTCTCAACACTTCACACCTATCGAGTAATGGGTGTCCAGAATTCCAGCTCTGAATTAGAATTTTGATTTCAAATTTGTGCAGCGAGCGTTACGCTGAATTCATCGTATCCGCGCCATGGCGCAGTGGAATGCGGTGAGCGCTGCAATTGCCTGAGTTTAACGACAAGCGCATTCACGGCCGTTGATCAAACTACGTGACATCGCCCTTCAACCACATAGCGGTCGTGTAATCACGGGGTCAGCAGTTCGATTCCTATCAAGACCGTGGATTGGCACAGTTCAAGCGAAGTCCCGCTCTCAACTTTGCCGAAGTGCATTGTTCATGATCAGAGGAGTGGGTGCCAAAATGGTCTTCTGGCACGCTCCGACTTAAACTGCTGCGTTATTCAGGCGGCCCGTTGTCCCCGCAAAACACTGTCGGAGCCTTGTCCACCACGCAAATCAAACTGTGCTAGCAACTGGTTGAGCGCGGCGGCTTCTCGAGCAAGGCTGTGGCTCGCCGCGGTGGACTGCTCGACCATGGCTGCATTCTGCTGGGTGCCCTGGTCCATCACGTTGACAGCGGTGTTGATCTCTTGCAGTCCAGTGGACTGTTCGCGGGAGGATTCGACGATCGCATTGACATGGCGGTTTATTTCCCGGACCTCGTCGACAATTGTGTCGAGTGAGCTTCCAGTCTGCTTTACCAGGCTGACCCCGGTCTGAACCTGCGAACCGGAAGCCGCGATCAGAGTCTTGATTTCCTTTGCGGCCGTCGCCGAACGTTGCGCGAGTTCGCGAACTTCCTGTGCAACGACTGCAAACCCTTTTCCGGCTTCACCTGCGCGAGCAGCTTCAACACCGGCATTCAAGGCCAGCAGGTTGGTCTGGAATGCGATCTCATCGATAACAGAGATAATGTTGCCCATTTCTCCTGCGGATTTCTCTATGGCCATCATGGCCTGTACGGCGTCCTGCATCAATTCGCCCGAGCGTTCTACGCCGCTTCGCGCCTTCTCAACCAGCTTGCCCGCATCGTCAGCGCGTTTGGCTGAGTCCCTTACGGTCGTGGTGATCTGTTCCAGCGCCGCAGCGGTTTCCTCGACAGATGCAGCCTGCTGTTCTGTACGTCTCGACAGATCGTCAGCTGCAGATCTGATTTCATTTGCACCAGCATCGATGCCGGCCGCATTTTGCCCAACGGATTTCAAAACCGAATGGAGTTTTTCGACCGATCCGTTGAAATTAGAGCGAAGCTCGTCAAGCGCACCTGTGAAAGGGGTCCGGATCCGGTGAGAGACATTACCATTTGCCAGCGCTTCTAGTCCTCCACGGAGGGCATCGACTGCGAACTTTGTGTTCGCTGCCTCTTCCGCTTTCTGTTTTTCTCGCTCCAGTCTCTCGTTTTCAGACATGACACGGTCAGCATCTGTCTGTTTTTCGAGACGATCCTTTTCGATTGCGTTGTCACGGAAGACCGCGACTGCCGATGCCATGCTGCCGAGCTCATCACGTCGATCAGCGCCTGGAACGACCTCATCGACCTTTCCAGAAGCAAGCGACATCATACGTGAGCGGAGACGCTCGATTGGAGACGTGATCTCGCGTTTCGTAACAAACACGGCCAAGAGCAGCGTGAGCGCAAACACACCGGCCAAGGTGAGAAGGGTGTACAGGATGGTGTCGTTTGTCTTGTCGGAGAGTTCCGCGGACTTGTTCTTGATGTTGTCGCTGGCGCTATTGATCCACGTTCTCATCTCAGCAATGGTCTTGGCAGCCTTCTCGTCAGCCTGCACGAGCAGCGCTTTTGCTTCCTCATCGCGATTGGCCGAGCCTGCTGCTACCGCCTTGTCGGTAATCTCGATGATTGATTCAGCCTGAGACTGGAGAGCGCCAAGCGTCTGGCCTTCTTCTGGCAACAGCTTTTCGGCATTGTCGATCAGTTCGTGAAGTCTCGTCTTGCTCGCCGCGTAGTCATCCGTCGCTCTTTTCATTCCTGATGTGCCACCGTCGTACAGGAAGACCTGATACGCGTCATAGACGATTGAAACCAAGCGCTGGCTGGCGATCGCCATGTCGATCTCCGCGTTACCATCCTTGGATATGAAGTCGGTGTACTCAGTGTCAGCGGATTTAAAGTTGCTGGAGACGTAGAGAGCCCCTCCAATGCCAATCAGGCATGTGGGAAGGACCAGGGACAGGACTTTCGTCCTGATCCGGAGGTTTTGCATGAGTGACATGGTGACACTTCCATGAACAGAGGGCGAGACACAAAAAAGGGGTGGATATCATTGTCCGCGTTTCAGAGCGGCTTCTGCCGTTCGCGCCTCTACCCCAAGATTATGTAGGATAATATTCTCTCAAAACATTAAAGTGTTGTTAAGCTTATTTTGGGTTGAAATAGATGCTTTAGGAGATATTCAAAACAACTCTAAATAAGCATTTTCTGCTTTTCCTGCTAAGGAGTTGGTTTTAGCGTGGTTGTCCTCTGTGCCTTTGTGAGCGCCGGTCCATTCGCGGCAGGATCAGACGGGGAGATGAACTTCGGTGTCACTGGCGATGCCGCACCGAATTCGGCATCATCGAGAACGGTCAGCGTCCTCCTTTGCTTCCCACTCAGCTCCTGGTATCGAACGCTGCTTGTCGGGATCCGCTGCAATAAGGCTGGCATCGACGGCAAATCCTTCTGCGAGGCATCGCTCCACTACCGTTTCAAAAATATGTCGCAGAATATCGTTCTGCCGGAACAGGCCATGGCGATGACGTTGTGCCATTGTCCCAAAGGCGGGAATGCGGATGCTGGGTGTGGGCATCGGTGATGCACGCTTGAACGTCGGCATACCCGATACTCTCTGTCATTGCAGAAATGAATTGTTGTCAGTCTAATGAACTCGACCTCCTCACATCCTGCTTCAGGAATTGGGGCTATCCTACAATCTAGTCAGGGTCGACAATCGCACAAAGCTCATGTCGGAGCCGGGCGATTTCCTGACCATCAATCCTAAAGGCTATGTGGCGGCGCTCGCGCTCGACACCGGGGACGTTCTGACCGAGGGGCCGGCGATCCTCCAGTATCTGGCGGACCTGAAGCCGGATTCGGGCCTGGCCCCAGCCAATGGCACCCTGGAGCGCGCCCGGCTCCAGGAATGGCTCAACTTCGTCACCAGCGAGATTCATGCTGGATCGAGCCCGCTGTTCAACAGAGACCTGCCGGAGACGGTGCGGGACCTCTTCGAGACGAAGCTGACCCGGCGTTTCGATTTCATCGAAACCCGCTTCGCGACCCAAGATTATCTGATGGGCAACCGCTTCACGGTCGTGGACGCTTACCTCTTCACAGTCCTCGGCTGGATAAAGGGATTTGGCATTGACCTCAGCCGCTGGCCGAAAGTCGCAGCCTACATGCAGCGGATTGCGATTCGCCCTTCGGTCGCGGCGGCGCTGGAGCGGGAAGCCGCAGTCGCGTTTGTGGCGTGAGCAACTGCCTTTCAGAATAGGCGAGGGACCGGGACGTGCGCCGCGTCGCCGTTTATGGGGACCGGTGGCGTGGGCGCGGCGATATCTGCGGCGCCCTTGTTCGCGCTCATCGGGGTGGCTCCCGGATCATCTCTATCTGTGGGGGTGCTTATGTGCTCTCGGCCGCCGGTCTGCTTGATGGTCGCCGCGCCACGACGCACTGGCGTTTCGCCGAGCACCTGGCCTACCGCTATCCTGCTATCAAGATCGACGCGACCTGTCTCTATGTCGATGAGGGGGACATTCTGACATTGGCCGGCAGCTCGGCAGGCATCGATCTGTGTCTGCATATCGTCCGGTCGGATTTCGGGGCGGAACTTGCCAATACGGTGGCGCTTCGCCTCGTCATGTATAGCCATCGCCAGGGCGGCCAGTCCCAGTTCATCGAGCGGCCCGTGCCCTTGAGGCGAGAGGCTGACCGCCTGTCGTCGATCCTCGACCACATTCTCGCCAACCTTCAGGATTCGCACACAATCAGTTCACTTGCCCGCCACGCCGGCATGAGCGAGCACACTTTTCAGCGTCGCTTTCAGTCCCTGACCGGTTTATCCCCGCTCAAGTGGATCCTGAGGGAGCGACTGGAGCAAGCCCGCATTCTGCTTGAAACCAGCACGACCGCACCCGATGAGATTGGCAGAGCGACTGGACTTGGAAGCGCCGAAAACCTGAGGCTTCAATTTGGCCGGCATTATGGGGTCAGCCCCTGGACTTACCGCAATCGTTTTTCCCAACGGCCAGCAGGTGACCAGCCGCGCCTCAACGGCGCCAATCAAATTTCTCCAATTTTATTGAGGTGACAGCGGCCTCGCGATTTCACGATTCATGCAACAATGATCGCGCCGCGATTATGTGGTCCGATCGTAGCTTCCGTCGAGCCCGACGGGGATTGCGGTGCTGCTGCTTTCGGAGGCGGCATGCCTGTCCCGACGGCGAACAAGATGGCGCTGAGTCCCGCAAAACCGGCAAACAGCAGGAACATGCCAGCTCCGCCAAAAGCACCCAGCATGGCGCCGCCGAGTGTCGGTCCGATGAAGTTGCCGACGGTCGAGAATGAATGAGCACCAAAATAGCTGCCTCTGTTACGATCGTTCGAGATACCATCGACCAGCGTGTACTCGCAGGGCACGACGAGAATCTCTCCGATCGTAAAAACAACCATTGATGCTGCCAGTCCCCAGAAGCCGACGGCACTGAGAAAGCCGAGTTCCCCAAAAGCAAACAGCACGCAGCCGGTCACAAGGCCGTTGAGAGCGCCTGCGCGTTCGATGAACCTGCGGGCGAACGGATTCCCGATCAGGACGACTGCGCCGTTGATCGAAACGAGGTAGGCGTAAATTTCCATGCCTCCAGCGACATTTCCCGTAAGGTACGGGGCGAGTGTTGCTGACCACTGGCCATAGACCGCCATCAGCAGTGTGCCGCCGCCGACAAAGAAGGCAAGCCGGGGATCGCGGATCGCAGCGCTAAGACTCTTCAGCAATGGGACGGGTGCGGTCGCCTGAGGAACGTCATCACTTCGATGGATGGGCACGTGCAACAGGTGCAAGGCGACGGCGAACGCCACATAAACGGCGCCCGCAATGATGAAAAGAGTAGTGGAGGCCGCGCCTGCAGCAATGCCGATCAGCGGTCCGATGGCCCAGCCGGCATTCGTAGCAGTGTAGCGCCATGAGAAATATTTGAGGCGCAGTGGCTGCGGGCACACATCGCTCATCAGAGCACGCGATATCGGCTCATAGATCGCGAGCGCGACTGCGGCAACGATCTGGGCAATGCAGAAGGCGATGACGGTTTCAGCCAATCCCATACCGATCAGCGCAAGCGCCATGAAAAGCAGTGTGAGCGTCAGCATAGTTCTGCGCCCTACCCTGTCCGACAGGGAGCCTGCGAAAGGAGCTGCGACAGCGCCCAACAGCGGACCGATCCCCAGTAGCGCACCGATCATGGCAGGACCGAGCCCGAACGACTGTTGCAGCTTGATGGCCAGGAACGATAGCGTCATTGCGCGTGCGATCGTCACCAGTCCTGATCCCGCAACCAGAAACAGGACGTAGTTCAGTCGTTGTTTTTCCTGCTTCATCGCACCCTCATCAGCCTCATCGTCGGGGCGGCATAGCTGCATTCGCGAAACTTCCGGTTCCTTTAATCAAATGAAACGTCGACTTTTGCAACGTAGAGCGCTGAGACCTGCCATGTCGCGAATTCGGTCAAATGATGCGCTCCTCGGGAGAGAAACGCATCGCAAGCAAGATAAGCAGACCGATCCCGAGAGCCATCATGATCCAGGCTTGTGACAGATCATCTGAATGGCCGCGCAGCCAGCCGGCTGCAAAGGGCATCATGCTTGCGATGATGTAGCCGCCTCCCTGAACGAAGGCCGAGAGGCGGCCGGCACTTGCCGGTTCGTCGGCGTGGTCGAGCGTCACGATCAGCGACAGCGGAAACAGCGCGCCGATCCCCAACCCAAGCAGGATCATTGCGGGAAGCGCCAAAGTCAGTGGCATTATGATCAAGCAGGTCAGTCCTGCAAGAACGGCGAAAAGAGCCGCGATCAGCGGTCCCCGACGATCGCGGAAGCGATCGATCATCACCGACACAGCAAGACCGGCGATAACCTCCATCAGCGTAAGACCTGCAAGCATATAGCCGGCAATATCTTCGCTGCGCCCCAGTTGAACATAGAAAGGTGGCAGCCATGCCAGGACAAGCGTATAGGCGCCCGTACCGACACCAAAGAAGATGAGCAGAAGCCAGGCTTTGCCGCTTCGTGACGGGGATCGACCAATGGGTTGACCGGACACCGTTCGCTGCGCGGAGGCATCCGAAGACGATGCTCCTTGCCATAGAACAAGGGCAAAGAGAGCAGGCAGCCCCCACAGTCCCAGCATTGCTTCCCAACCTACGAAACGGGACAAACCAGCCGCTGTCGCGGCTGCGAGCGTTGCGCCCCCCATGATGGCGGTTGAGTACAATCCCATGACGCGCCCTGCGTTGGACGGGAAGACCCGCTTGATGAACCCCGGCATCAACGCCTGAACGGCAGCAATGCCGAGACCGCATGCTGCCGCACTGGCGAGAAGCCCGGCGCTGGAAAACCAGAAGAGCCGCGCTATGCAGGCAAGCGCGATGATCGCCACTCCCAGAGCAATGCCGCGTCTATCCCCGATCCATCGCTGCAGGGAAGAGCCGACGAGTGCGCCCAAGCCCATCAAAAATACCGGAAGAGTCGTTAGCGCGCCCGCACCGGTCGATGTGAGGCCCGATGCTGCTTCAATCCGGTCAAGGACGGGACCCAACGCAGCGAGAGCTGGTCGCAAGTTCAGGGCAACGGCGATAACGGCGATGATTGCAAGGGTGTTTGAAGTGCAAGCCGGCCGGCGAATATATGGTTGATCGATGTCTGAATTGTGCATATGATTTTATCTCAATGGAAAGAATCTTAATGTCGAGATATATCTTATGTCGGAAGTTTTCAAGGACCTAGACCGGGCAGCGTCCGCGGCTGCGCAATGGAGGCAGGAGCGTCCTGATATCGACCCGTTTCCGATGGAGTTGCTGGGGCGCCTGGGAGAAATCACGCAGATCATCATGCGTGATCGTCTCAACCCTTTCTTTGTGCAGCACGGCTTGCAAAGTGGGGAGTTCGACGTCCTGGCGACGCTACGGCGGTCAGGAGCACCGTACGAACTCACGCCCACCCAACTTTACGAAGCCGCCATGCTTTCATCGGGCGGGATGACCGCTCGTATCGACCGCCTTGAAAGGGATGGTTTAGTCGTGCGGCGGCGCCATCCCATAGACCGACGCGGCACATTGGTGGCGCTGGCGCCAAAAGGTCTTTCATTGATCGACGCGATCCTCTCAGAGCATGTCGAAAACGAACGAACTGCGTTGGCCGGACTAACAAAGGTTGAGCAGGAGCAGTTCAATGCGCTAACGATCAAACTTCTTGCAAGCCTAAATGACATGCCAAAACGATGAGTGCGCCAGAAGCGGTTCTTCCGATGGCATGCTGCTGAGGTGAGCCGCCTGCGACGGTTATCTTCAAATTCTGCAAGCCACGGCAGGTCGGAAACGGCCAGTTTTCACCAGCTTGCCCGCGCCACTCTGCGGCGCTGTTCTTTAAAATAGATGATGGATTGGAATGACATGTCTCTTAAGTTTCTTCCACTTGTAGTTTTGCTAGCACCATGGCCCCACGCGGCCGTCGCCGCTGACGACTTTCCAAAGCGTCAGCTAGGCTTGTGGGTATTCGACTCTCCGGACAATCGCCTGGTAAAGGGGAGTTTGTGCGTCGATGACACTCTTACCAACTTCGTGGAGACAGATATCTGGTCGAATTTCGCGCAGGAGTGTGTTGTGTCCAATAGTGTGGGTAAGCTTAGGTCCCGGAAAATTGAGGCGAACTGCCAATCCTCGATGACCGGCAAGGTAAAACTTACCGTCACCTATGACGGGGATTTCAAAAGCCGTTACCACTTTGTTTCCGTGAGTTTGTTTCAGGGAATAGGTGGAAAAGACGATCAGCTGATTTCTACGGTCAAGGCCGTGTATCAAGGACAATGCCCCGATGGCATGAAGCCAGGCATGCGGAGACCTGGCGGCTAAGAGTCTCCTGAAGCCCACTGATCTTCGTTTCGACCATAAGTATCATATCTGGGACGTTGATAGGATCAGAAAGTCTCTCAGAAGCGCCATTCCTTCTGGCCAATCGCCGAGTTGGCTTTGGCCGTTGATATGGCCAGCGGCGCCAATCATCGTCAAATCGCTACCCCACAGCTCTGCTCGGGTCTGGACATAGGGCAGCGAGCCATAGGGATCGTCGGTACTTGCCACGATGAGAGAGGGAAATCGGAATTTGGTCTCAGGTGCGCCTGCAAAGCTTATCGCCTGTGGGGGAAAAGCCGGAGATGCCGGATCAGGCACGGCGACCAACATTGCCCCTCTGATTGGCAGATCAGAAACGTGATGCCAATGGGCGACGAGCAGGCAGGCCAGGCTATGGGCAACCAGAATGGGCGGCGTTTGCGCGGCACGCACGGCTTCCTCCAACGCCGCGATCCAGTCGGAAAGATCTGGGTCATCCCAACTTGTCGGGGCAAAACGGCGTATGGAGGGATCGGCATCCTCCCAAAGCGTATGCCAGTGGAGCTTGCCGGAATTGCCGATACCCGGCAAATGAATGATTTCTGTCATACTGCGCCTCTTCGTTGTTCGCCCCCATCATGGGCATTTACGAGAACGAGAAAAATAGGCATTCATCGGAGAAAAGCTCCGAAAACCGATAGATTCAAGGTCATGACAAAGCATCTCGACACCCGTCCCGAACTCGATCCAACGGACATTTCCATGATCGAAATATTGCAGGACGACGGGCGCATCAGCGTTTCCGAGCTTGGAAGAAGGGTCGGCCTCTCTCAGCCGGCCACGTCCGAACGTCTAAAACGGCTTGAAGAACGAGGCATCATCAACGGCTACAGGGCTGTCATCGATCCTGCTTCGGTAGGTCTTGGAATGATGGCGATCGTCCGCCTGCGTACCACGCATGAACACATCAAAACTTGCCTGAAGCAGTTTTCCGAGATGCCGCAGGTCATTGAGGTCCTGAGGCTGACTGGAGAGGACTGCTTCCATCTGAAAGTGATCGTGCCCACACCAGCCGAGCTGGAAAGCATTGTCGATGCGGTTGCTCGCTATGGTTCGGTCACTACGGCGATTGTTCTGCGCAGCGAGCCGGTTAAGCGTATTGGACGGAAGCTACTGAAAAGCTAGCTGCCCAAAGCCTGGAGTTCTGCTCCAAGTAGACGGTCAGCATGATTGAAGCTCTTGAATCCAGGCATGTCCTGGATGCAGCACCTCCAACCATCGACGAAGGGCGTATTTCTCACTCGATCCTAAGCGAGTTAAAGCATTGCGGAAGTCCCTGTGATCTTTCTCGCGGGCGTGGCTGGCTTTGAAGAGTAGGACGATGTGCGGTGCCAGATATCGAATGCCGTCGGCTGTTGCGCGTATGGCTTCGGTTAGCGGCAGCACGAGACCGCCGTCAGGTAATGGCCGCTGGAGCGCTTTCGCTTGACCGATTAGAGGAGGCTTCTTTGCTCAACCAACTCGCCAGACGTCGACACGATCGAGGATCCATAGGGCTCGCGCGACGAAATGATCAGCGCGTCATCCGGTAGTGGCTGGGCAAGATGTTTCGCCTCGTCCCATGGCGCGCGCATCCACGTGTCGGTCTCTTCCTTCGTCAGCAGCAAGACGGGCATGGCCTTCTCGTGAATCGGCTTCACGACCTGGTTGGGATCGGTGGTCAGAAAACCATAGAGATCGTCGGTCGTGAGCCCGTCTCGAACCTTCCGGACGCTTTTCCATTGCGGCACATGGATGCCGGCAAAGAACATCAGCGACTTTGCTTCATCGCGGGCGAACCAGGCATTGGGTACATTGCCACCTTCCTGCCTGCTCGCCGGATCCGGCTCGGCGAAGCTGGTGACAGGGACGAGGCATCGATGTTCGATACCGAACCACCGCGTCCAGTGCGGGAAATTGAGCTTGCGCACATTGGTCGTGCCGCGGTCGGCCTCCATGCGGATCAGTTCCTCAAGATCGAAGGGCTTGCCCTTGGCCGCGAGCTTCTCGGCCTTGGCCTTGGCCCCTTTCTCGAGTGCGAAGCGAGGCGAGGGAAGGCCCCAACGCGCATGCACCAACTGCGTCTTGCCGTCAGCCGTGTTGCGCACGACCGGTCCCATCTGGTCGGGATTCATCTGATAGGCCGGCATCAGGTTGATCAGGCTTTCGGCGTCCTGAGCCCATTTGGAGACCCAGTCCTTGTCTTCCATCCGATATAGATTGCACATGGCAGCAATTCCTCCGTTGCGACCGAATGCAGTTGTGTGGTGAGTTCCGCCTCCGTCGCTAGTCGAGCTTGTAAACGTCGGCATTGTCTTGCCGTTCCCGCAAGCCTTTGTAGGAGGCATGGCGTAGTTTGCCGTCGGCCGTCCACGCCCGGAACTCGATCTCGGCAATGAGGGTCGGCTCGACCCAGACAATGTCTGCGTGCTCGGCATAGGATGCAGGTGACTGCTTCCGTTTCCAGCGCAGCTTGTCGAGCATCTTGCGCAGCCTGGTCATCTCGGCGTCCCTGAAGCCTGTGCCGACATTCCCGACATGAATAAGCTCGTCACCGCGATAGGCAGCAAGCGCCAGCGAGGCGAACCCGGCAGGCGATGCCGTCGATGGCTCATAGCCCACGATCATGAACGCTTCGCTCTCAACGCATTTGATCTTGACCCAGTCCCCGGTGCGGCCGGAACGATAGGGCTGATCGAGGTGCTTGCCGACGATGCCCTCGAGACCAAGGCCGCCAACGTGTTCCAGCAGGATCGCGGGATCGGCGTCAATGGTTTCCGAAAGGCGGATAGCGCCATCATTGTCCTTAAGCATTTCCTCGAGAAGATGTCGGCGTGAGCGATATTCGACATTCCGCAGATCATGACCGTCGAGATAGATAAGATCGAAGGCGTAGAGGATGGCGTCCGAAGCTCGGTTGCCAGCAGTCTTTCCAGAAGCACCCAACGATTTCTGCAGCAGCCCGAAATCCGACCGCCCTTCATCGTCAAGCACAACCGCCTCGCCATCGATGATCATCGTTGCCGGCCCAAGCGCCTGAGCAGCCTGCTCGATCGCAGGAAACCGGTGCGTCCAGTCATGGCCGCTACGCGTGAGGATGCGGACCCCAGTCGGCTCAATATGAACCGCCAGTCGATAGCCATCCCATTTCAGCTCCCAGCTCCATTGGTCGCCTTGTGGAGGATGCGCCTTCAATTGGGCGAGCGCCGGCTCGACGCGATCGGGCATCGGTTCAAACAGCAGCTGTGGCTGTGCGGGATTGCGCTTCCGACGCGGCTTTGACCGCAGCGGGGCTTCGGTATCACGAAGGAGCGGCTTTGATCTCGGTGGCTTCGTCATGCAAACGAGTTCAGCACGAAAACCTTAAGAAGATTGTGACGCCGTTCATCTATCCCCGCTATCGACCATTCTGGCCCCGACGGACGCAGGGGCCGCAAAAATTTCTGTTTCGCCTTACCTCCTTGAATCCTTTTAGAATCTTCGACTTTGCTAATACTGGGATAATATTCCTCAACTTTGTGGTGCTTGACTCTTTTGCGCTAGGAGAACAAACAATGAACATATAGCCCGTACGACATGATGTCGATCCTTTGAACACGACCTTGAAGGGAGCCGTGAACGATGACTGCTGCCCGTCAGAGGGTGATTTGCGACTTGCGCGACCGCATAGCGTCGATGGAAGGGGTATCCGCGAAGCGGGCCGGAACACTCGCCTTCGGCGTTCCCGAGATCGATGCGGCCTTGCCCGGCGGTGGTCTCGCCTATGGCGCGCTGCACGAGTTTGCAGGCGGCGGCTCGGGCACCGTCGATGGCGCAGCGGCCGCCCTTTGTGTTGCCGGCATTGCCGCACGAACAAAAGGCCCCGTCATCTGGTGTCTGACGCGGCCGGATCTGTTTTTTCCGGCTCTTGCCCATGTGGGTCTGCATCCCGACCGCGTCATCTTTGTTGAATCCGACAAGGAAGAGGATGTGCTTGCCAATATGGAGGAGGGCCTTTCCTTCGGTGGACTTGGCGCCGTCGTCGGTGAACTTGTCCGCTTGCCCATGGTCAGTTCCCGCCGCCTGCAGCTTGCAGCCGAGCGAACCGGGACCATGGCGCTTGGCGTTCGCCGATGGCGGCGACAGACGGAGGCCAATGACTTTGGCCAGCCGACGGCCTCGACCACGCGGTGGCGTGTCAGCGTGATGCCGTCGGAAGAGTTGCCGGTAGCGGGGGTGGGCAGGCCCCAATGGTTTCTGGAATTGATGCGCGTGAAAGCGGGTGAGTGTGCTGAGTTTCTCGTGAGGGCGTGTGATGACAAGGGTCGTCTCGATCTATCTTCCGGATCTGCCGACAGATCGCATTCGTCGGGCCGATCCGTCTATTCCGCCTGAACAGCCAATCGCCGTGATCGCGAAAAGCGGCTCGAAGCGATGGGTGTCTGCCGCCGATCCGGCTGCCAGAAAGGCGGGCGTGCATACCGGCATGGCAGCCGCAAAGGCGCAGTCGCTGTTTCGCGGCCTGATGCTGGTTGACGCTGATGCCGAAGCCGATCGAGCCGCACTTGAGCGCATCACGCTCTGGGCGCTGACGATCTATTCGCCAATCGTCGCGGTCGACGGGATTGATGGCATCGTCATGGATACGGAGGGCGCCGATCATCTGCAGGGTGGCGAACTATCAATGGTGAATGGCATCGCCAACCGGTTCCTCGCGAAAAAGCTGACCGCTCGTGTGGCGGTTGCCGACAGCTGGGGTGCTGCCCATGCTTGCGCCCGCGCCATCAATCGCGAAACGATTGTCGTTCCACCGGGGGAGACGGCCCGTGCCGCCGAAAAACTGCCGATCTCGCTTTTGCGCCTGCCGTCAAAGATCGTCTCTGATCTGCGCATGCTCGGTTTCCAGACGATCGGCGAACTTGCCAACACCCCGCGGGCCCCGCTGACATTGCGTTTCGGTCCAGAGGTCGGCCGCCGTCTCGACCAGCTGCTGTGTCGTGTCGCCGAGCCGATCGAGCCGATCCGGACCGCAGAGCTGGTTGAAGTCTCCAAGGCCTTCGCCGAACCGATCGGGGCTGCGGAAACCATCGACAAATATGTTGGCCGTCTGGTCGTCCAACTCGTTGGCGAACTCCAGAAGCGCGGGCTTGGCGTGCGCCGTGCCGACCTGATCGTTGAGAAGGTCGACGGTACGAGACAGGCGATCCGGGCGGGAACAGCCAGACCTGCCCGCGATGTCGCCTGGCTGACAAAACTGTTTCGGGACCGGACGGAAAAGATCGAGCCGGGCTTCGGGATCGAAAAGCTGATCCTGGTCGCCGTGATAGCCGAGCCTCTCGAGGAGGCTCAGAAAGCCTCTGCTCTGGTCGAGGATGACGTCACTGATGTAACGCCGCTGATCGACCTCTATGGAAACCGGGGGCAGAGGGTTTATCGCGTCGCGCCGGTCGCCTCCGATGTGCCGGAACGCTCTGTCCAGCGCATCAGCCCCGTCGCTGAACCAATCGCCGTTGCCTGGGTCAGCCATTGGCGCCGCCCCGTCCGTCTCTTGCCGAGACCTGAGTTGATCGAGGCGATCGCGCTGATGCCGGACCGGCCGCCGGTTTCGATCGTCTGGCGTGGCAAACGCCGGAAGGTGAAGCGAGCCGATGGCCCGGAACGCATCTTCGGGGAATGGTGGCAGCGCGACGCCGAAATGGAGGCGGTGCGCGACTACTTTGTCATCGAGGATGAGGCAGGCGAGCGCTTGTGGGTGTTTCGCTCCGGCGACGGTGTTGATCCGCAGACCGGATCGCATCGCTGGTTCTGCCACGGGATATTCGCATGAGCTACGCGGAGCTTCAGGTCACGACACATTTTTCTTTTCTTCGTGGTGCCTCGTCGGCGAAGGAGCTGTTCGAGACTGCAAAGCTCCTTGGGATCAGTGCGATCGGCGTCGTTGATCGTAATTCGCTGGCCGGGATTGTTCGCGCCCTTGAAGCATCCCGCGCGACAGGTCTCCGCCTCGTCGTTGGCTGCCGTCTCGATCTCGCCGACGGCATGTCGTTGCTCGTCTACCCGATAGACAGAGCTGCCTACTCACGCCTGACCCGGCTGATTACGCTCGGCAAGTCACGTGGTGGCAAGGACAACTGCATTCTGCACTGGGATGACATTGTTTCCTACTCGGAAGGCATGATCGGTATTCTGGTGCCGGATCTGCCGGACGCCACCTGTGCAGCACAGCTTCGCAAGATGGCTGGAGCGTTTGGTGACCGCGCTTACGTGTCGCTGTGTCTGCGCCGACGCCCCAATGACCAGCTGCGGCTCCATGAGATTTCCAACATGGCGGCACGGGTCAGGGTCAAAACCGTGGTCACCAATGACGTGCTGTTTCATGAACCGGGCCGGCGGCAGTTGCAGGACATCGTCACCTGCATCAGGCACAACACCACGATCGACGATGTCGGCTTCGAGCGCGAGCGTCATGCCGACCGGTATCTGAAGCCTCCGGAAGAAATGGCTCGCCTGTTTTCGCGCTATCCGGAAGCCCTGGCGCGAACCATGGAGATCGTGCGGCGCTGCACGTTCTCACTCGAGGAGCTTACCTACCAATATCCCGAAGAGGCGATCGTGCCGGGCAAGGATGCTCAGGGATCGCTCGAGCATTATGTCTGGCAATGCGTGCCGGATCGTTATCCGGAAGGCTTGCCGCCCGACGTGTTGAAAACCGTGCGGCATGAGCTCGATCTCATCCGAACCATGAAATATGCGCCGTACTTCCTCACGGTGTTTTCGATCGTGCGCTTTGCCCGGAGCCAGGCCATCCTCTGCCAGGGCAGGGGATCGGCGGCCAACAGTGCTGTCTGCTATATCCTCGGCATCACCTCCATCGATCCATCGACCAACGATCTCCTGTTCGAGCGTTTCGTCAGCCAGGAGCGCGACGAGCCGCCTGATATAGATGTCGACTTCGAGCATGAACGGCGCGAGGAGGTCATCCAATGGATCTACAAGACCTACCGACACGACAAGGCAGCCCTCTGCGCCACCGTCACACGGTATCGTGCCAAGGGAGCGATCCGCGATGTCGGCAAGGCGCTGGGCCTGCCGGAGGACGTGATCAAGGCCTTGTCGTCGGGCATGTGGTCCTGGTCGGAGGAAGTGCCCGACAGAAACATCCGCGAGCTCAATCTCAACCCTGACGACCGGCGCTTAGCGCTCACCCTGAAACTGGCGCAGCAGCTGATGGGAGCCCCGCGCCATCTTGGCCAGCATCCTGGCGGCTTTGTCCTCACCCACGACCGGCTGGATGATCTCGTACCGATCGAGCCGGCAACGATGAAGGACCGCCAGATCATCGAGTGGGACAAGGACGATGTCGAGGCGCTGAAGTTCATGAAGGTGGATGTGCTCGCACTCGGCATGCTCACCTGCATGGCAAAGGCGTTTCATCTCATCCGTGAGGATAAGGGCGAGGATCTCGATCTGTCTACGATCCAGCAGGAGGACGCAGCCACCTACGCAATGATCCGAAAAGCCGATACGCTTGGGACATTCCAGATCGAAAGCCGCGCGCAGATGGCGATGCTGCCGCGCCTGAAACCCCGCACCTTCTACGATCTGGTCGTGCAGGTGGCGATCGTCCGGCCCGGTCCTATCCAGGGCGACATGGTGCACCCCTATCTGCGGCGCCGTGAGGGCAAGGAGCCGGTCGAATATCCCACACCCGAGCTTGAGGCCGTGCTCGGCAAGACGCTGGGTGTGCCGCTGTTTCAGGAAAGCGCTATGCGGGTCGCCATGGTCTGCGCCGGCTTTACTGGCGGGGAGGCCGACAAGCTGCGCAAATCCATGGCCACTTTCAAGTTCACCGGCGGGGTCTCACGCTTCAAAGAGAAACTCGTCTCCGGGATGGTCAAGAACGGATATTCAGCCGAGTTTGCCGAAAAGACCTTCTCGCAGCTTGAAGGCTTTGGCTCCTACGGCTTTCCCGAGAGCCACGCGGCCTCTTTTGCATTGATTGCCTACGCTTCGAACTACATCAAGTGCCATTATCCGGATGTCTTTTGTGCCGCCCTTCTCAACAGTCAGCCGATGGGTTTTTATGCTCCAGCCCAGATCGTCGGTGATGCAATCAAGCATGGCGTTGAGGTGCGACCTGTGTGCGTCAACCGCTCGCGCTGGGACTGCACGCTGGAAAAGATCGGCAGCACTGATCGGCATGCTGTCCGGCTTGGATTTCGGCAGGTGAAGGGACTGGCTGTCGCTGATGCAGCGCGGATCGTGACGGCACGCATGAATAGTCCTTTCTTATCCGTCGATGACATGTGGCGCCGGTCCAGCGTGCCGACGGAGGCGCTTGTCCAGCTGGCAGAGGCCGATGCCTTTCTGCCATCGCTCAAACTCGAACGGCGCGATGCGCTCTGGGCCATCAAGGCGCTGCGCGATGAACCCTTGCCGCTGTTTGCCGCTGCGACCGAGCGCGAGATGGCGGCAATTGCTGAGCAGCAGGAGCCGGAGGTCGCCCTTCGGCAGATGACGGACGGGCACAACGTCATCGAAGATTACAGCCATACGGGCTTGACGCTACGGCAGCATCCGGTCGCGTTCCTGCGCAGGGACCTGTCGGCACGCAACATCATCCCCTGTGCGGAGGCGATGAATGCTCGGGATGGGCGATGGGTTTATACTGCAGGTCTGGTGTTGGTGCGCCAGAAGCCCGGGTCTGCCAAGGGTGTCATGTTCATCACCATCGAGGACGAAACAGGCCCTGCCAACATCGTCGTCTGGCCGTCACTGTTCGAGAAGCGCAGGAGCGTGGTGCTCGGATCCTCGATGATGGCAATCAATGGGCGGATTCAGCGGGAAGGGGAGGTCGTGCATCTTGTCGCGCAGCAACTGTTCGATCTATCGACGGACCTCGTAGGACTGGCTGATCGGGATACCGGGTTCAAGTTGCCGACCGGGCGAGGTGACGAGTTTGCACACGGCGGCGGCGGTCCGGATTCGCGTGATCGACAAAACCCCGTTGTCCCGCGGGACATGTTCACACCCGATCTCCATATCGATACGCTGAAGGTGAAGAGCAGGAATTTTCACTAAATTGCTCAAGCCAGCGAGTCGGAAGCGGCGCCTACACCTCCAAAGCCGCTCTAGTCATCAAGTATGGAAACCTCGGATGCATCCGTGACAACAGGTTTCGCCGATGGTTTTGGGAACGGATGAGCTGGAACTGGAAGTGATGCGAGGCGCGCTTCTGTCTCCGGCGTGACATGACAGCGCAGACCTGAGACTGGCCCGACACCATACCGGGCAAAGTACGGCTTTATGAGGTTGTAGCCACGCTGGTCGCCTGATTGAAAGTGTCGGAAAATCCAGTAGGCGATCAAGTCCGCCATCTGAATGAGGCGCGATGCTTTTGAATCCAGAAAAAGCGGGACTTCGGCAAAGTTTCGAAGTTGTCCGTTGGCATGCCCCACGTGCTTGAACACATGAGACAGGGTCTGGATTTTCTCCTCGTAATTGCTTTTGTCGAGGATGGCCAAGCCGCGTTGGGGATTCTTTTTCTTATAGAGTGTCTTCAGATATCCATCGAAACACGAAGCCACTTCCTCGAAACTCCGAGCCAAAATATCGTTAGGAGAAAAGAGCTTCTTTTCGATGACGCAGGCGTAAACCTTCAATTGCAACTGCTTGTCGGCCAGTAGCGACAAGATATCGACGACGGCTTGAACTCTTTCATTTGGAGGCACACCTTTCCAGGTACCGTTGCCCGAACGCATCGGATTCCCATGAAACTCGATTTCCCGAGGATTGGTCGAGCTAAAGCGCGCCGCTACAGGATCTATCTGGGCTTCCAGCCAGTGGGTTTGACGCTCGAAGATGCTGAATCCGGCAAGCACGAAGAAGTCGGAGCTAGGATCATGAGAGTGACCCGACTCGTCGAGATATAGTAGATGCAACGAATCCCCCTGAAACGAAAAAGCGGACCGCATGCGGTCCGCTCCAATTCGGTAAGCCGAGTGAAACAATCGTTCAACGCACCGACGGATCAGCGCTCTCGACTATGACCAACATATATCGGTTGCGTGTCGGCTTTTCAAGGGGCGGCTCCGCATGGCTCCCAATCGCCAACGTCCGGCGTTCGCGGATTCACGTCGTATGTGACCCGTATCCAGGGCGTGGGCATCGACTTGACCTGATGACTGGAGCGAAAAGAAGATAGCATCAGGTATCGAGGAGCGTGACAAGATACGCATCAGCACGATCTTTGTTGGCCGGAGGCAGATCTATTGAGGCGTCCCATTCCTGCTCTTGATGGATGGCTTCCTGGTCCGGTCCCGGATCTCCGTCGATCAACCCGCTGACGGGGTCCGCTAGGCAAGCTGCGGCCGCTTCGGCTGCGCCTTCGCGGTGATCGCGACCGGTTCCGGACACTGACGGGAGCCATCGAGCGGGAATGGCCCGCTCCAAAGATGGAGCCCTCCGATGAACACCGATCTTACCCTTGCGCAGAACCACGCCTTCCAGCTTTCCCGCATCCTGATGGTTCCGGTCACGCTTTTCAGGTCCGGCGACGAGTTCGGCGTTCTGCCGAGCGACGAACTCGATGACGAAGACGATCTGGAGATCGTGCATGAATTCCATCCCTGGCCGGCTCATTGAGCCGGCATTTACATCTCCTTGGTGCCGCTTGCGAGCGGCAGGCGGCAAGGGAAGCTTCGCCGCGCTTTGGCACCGACGGTAGGCGTTGATCTGCAGATCAGCAGATTGCCAGGGCGCGCCCTTGCCCCCTTTGCTCTTCGCGGCCGCCGGAAACGGTCCCGCAAACTGCGGGAGACATGAATCTGGAGAGAAGGGCGGCGCCACGAGCGCCGGAAAATAATGGAGAAACAGAAACTGGAAGAACTTCGGTACCAAGTCCCGTGCGCAGCTTTGTTGGAACAGTCTGGCTTTGCCATCGACGTCAAGGAAAGCACTCGCAAAGCTTTGAAGTACCGGCGCGGTGCGGAAATCGTCATCGTCATCCATGGGGGGCGGGGTTGGTTCGATCCACTGTCGGACGCGAAAGGCGATGTCTTTGGTCTCGCGGAGCATCTGGACGGCGTCACCTTTGTCGAAGCACTCGACCGGGTGGCCGATCTCGTCGGCGTCATCGCCACGGATCCTGCTTGGTCTCGCCCAGACAGAAAGCTCGCTCATAGCATTTCCGTCCCGGAACGCTGGGCAAAACGACGGAGCCCGTGGCTGGGGTCGATGACCTGGCGCTATCTGCGAACCGAGCGCTGCATCCCCGTAACGGTCATCCGGCAGGCCATCCGCAGCGACGTCCTTCGAGAAGGCCCTTATGGCAGCATGTGGGCCGCCCATGTAAATGACGATGGTTCTGTCACCGGCTGGGAAGAGCGCGGCCCGGATTGGCGGGGCTTTTCGACAGGCGGTTCGAAAATTCTGTTTCGCCTTGGTTCTTCCAATGCCATGCGTCTTTGCGTCACCGAGGCGGCGATCGACGCCATGAGCCTTGCGGCTTTCGAGGGGCTGCGTGACAGCAGCCTCTATCTCAGCACCGGCGGCGGTTGGTCGCCGGCGACGGACGCCGCGATCCGCAAGCTGGCCGCGCGTCCCGGTGCTGTTCTGATCGCAGCTACCGACGCCAATAGCCAGGGTGAGACCTTTGCCGGCCGGCTTCGCGACATTGCCAATGAGGTCGGCTGCGACTGGTTGCGACTGAAGCCGCCATCGGAGGATTGGAATGAAGCGCTGAAGGCGCGCGAGGAAGAAAAGAGGGAGAGAAGAATGGAAACAAGCGGAGGCCTGCCGCATGCCCGCCGGCCGCGTCAAGGGTGAAGCTTCGCCCGCTCGAGAGCGGCCCTTGACGCGCCCGGACGGAGAGGCGGCGTGAGGGGAGGGTCATGAAGGACTGAAGAGGATGGTGAGCTGATAGCAGCACCGCGCTTCGGTTCGGACAGGGCCAAAGGAGCCGTCAATGAGCACCCCTTCCGCAATCCGTAAAGTCTACCAGGGCGCCGCCGACCGCCATCAGATGTTCCGGCTGTTCGACCGGTATGCGCAGCGTCCTAACCTTTTCGACAGCGACACAAGCGCGCTTTATGCTGGCGAATGGTTTGAAATCACCGAACGCGAGCATGATTATATGTTCGAGATCCTGCCGCCGCTTTGGATCCGGGGCTCGATGTTTGCAATGCGCGAATTCCTGACCGGATCTGTCACATCAGTGTTCTTCGCGCTGCGGATCGATGGGGTAGTTCGTCACTTCCATGGATATTGTGATCTCTCCGACGGCCGGTCCGTGGAAGACATGCGGCTGGAGATCATCGAGCGGGAGACGCGTCCAGTGCGGGCGATGACGCGGGACGAGCATCTTGAGCATATCTGGAGTGCCACGGCAGACGCCTATCGCGGCTACTCCGATGAACGCTCCCTCCATTATTTGCCGGGGCAGCGGGTCATCACTCTTTACACCACCGCTGGGTCTGCCAGGTCGAAACTGCTCGACGACCTGACCGACGATGAGATCGCCACCAAGCTGCCCGTCCAACTGCGCCATCTTGCCCGTGCGGCAGTCGTAGCGTGAGGAGATGCGTTCATGCTTTCCTTTCCGATTGAATCAGTGCGGGCTGTGATCGCCCGCGGTCGCGCCGACGCCGAGGCCAACGGCGGCTACCGCAATCCCCATTACGGCCTTCATCCCGGCTGCGACGAGCAGCCAGGCGTATGGCTAGTCGGAGACCACGGTGTCTATCTGTGCTCGAACGGCAAATTGCCGGACGGCGAAAAGCCGTTGGTCGCCTATGCGCTCGAATGCGATCCCCGCACGAACGACGATTGGTTCGAAGTCAAACGCAAGACCTTCGGGGGAGACGACGGTGTCGAATTCATCGATGCCGACCATCTGGAGGCCATGATCGCCGCCACCTCCAATGCCAGGCATCTCGGCATCACCTTCCAGCCGGACTCGATGGAACTCTTCATTATCGATTGGTCGTAACACCCCACCTCAGCGGGATTCCAACCTCAACTAGCGTCCCTTCGCCCAATCGTCCTGGCGGAACGATGACGCGCGCTTTCAAAAAGGAGATTTTTATCATGAGCAGCGATCCCTTCACGCTCGACATCTACGGCAATACCGTACTTTCTTCCGGGCTTGGCCTCGGCGTCACAGCCTTTGGGAGCTTCGCACCCGAGGCGGTCGGCGAACCGGCCAACGATGACGATCCAGATCCGACGCCGCCGGCGCCCGCACCTCCGCGGGCGGCCGTACCCTCCCGAGCCGAGAGGCTCCGGGCCAACTTCTATATCGAGGGTGATCGCGGCTTACCTTCGTCCTGGAAGGATCGTGCTCGCGCCAATGTCGCGGCGATCCTCGTTGCCAATACCATCTCCAAGCAGGATCGACCGGCGACACCCAAAGAGCAGGCGCAGTTGATCCGCTTTACTGGCTTTGGCGCCGGCGAGCTGGCCAACGGCATGTTTCGGCGGCCGGGTGAGGTGGATTTCCGACAGGATTGGGATGAGCTCGGTTCCTCGCTCGAGACCGCTGTCTCCGAAGCGGACTATGCGTCGCTCGCCCGCTGCACCCAGTACGCCCATTATACGCCGGAGTTCATCATCCGGGCGATCTGGGCCGGTATCCAGAAACTCGGCTGGCGCGGTGGTCGTGTGCTGGAGCCAGGCATCGGCACGGGCCTGTTCCCTGCGTTGATGCCGGAGACATATCGCGACGCCGCTTACGTCACCGGGATCGAACTCGATCCGGTCACGGCCCGCATCGCGCGCCTGCTTCAGCCGAAGGCGCGGATCATCAATGGCGACTTCGCTCGCACCGATCTCTCGGCGATCTACGATCTCGCCATCGGCAACCCGCCTTTTTCCGATCGCATCGTCCGCTCGGACCGCGCTTATCGTTCGCTCGGCCTTCGTCTGCACGACTACTTCATCGCGCGCTCCATCGATCTTCTGAAGCCCGGCGCGCTCGCTGCCTTCGTCACTTCCCATGGCACGATGGACAAAGCAGGCGCGGCGGCGCGGGAGCATATCGCCAAATCCGCAGATCTGGTCGCGGCGATCCGGTTGCCCGAGGGCAGCTTTCGCCGCGACGCCGGCACGGATGTCGTCGTCGACATCCTCTTCTTCCGCAAGCGGAAGGTAGGTGAGCCGGAGGGGGATCAGACCTGGCTCGACGTTGGCGAGTTTCGCTCCGCAACGGATGACGAGGGCGCGATCCGCGTCAATCGCTGGTTCGCCGGCCATCCCGATTTCGTTCTCGGCACCCACGCGCTGACGTCGGGACCATTTGGCGAGACCTATACCTGCTTGCCGCGCGACGGTGAGGATCTTGAAGCCGTCCTCGCCGCTACGATCGATCTTCTGCCGGCCGATCTCTATGACGGCGAGCCTACGCCCATCGATATCGATCTGGAGGATGAGCTCGGCGAGATCGTTGATCTACAGCCGAAGGACAGGGCCATTCGCGAGGGGAGCTTCTTCCTCGACCGGACAAAGGGTCTGATGCAGATGCTCGACGGCTCGGCCGTGCCGGTCACCATGCGCAAGGGTCGCGCCGGCGACGGGGTGTCAGAGAAGCATATCCGCGTCATTTCGAAGCTCATCCCAATCCGCGACGCCGTGCGCGAGGTACTGAAGGCGCAGGAAACCGACCGGCCCTGGCGCGATCTCCAGGTCCGGCTGCGCATCGCCTGGTCGAGCTTCGTGCGCGATTTCGGGCCGATCAATCACACGGATGTATCGGTCCAGAGGGATGCCGAGACCGGCGAGGTCAAGGAGACCCATCGCCAGCCGAACCTCGCGCCGTTCAGGGACGATCCCGATTGCTGGCTGGTCGCGTCGATCGAGGACTATGATCTGGAGACCGACACGGCGAAGCCGGGTCCGATATTCGCTACCCGTGTGATCGCTCCGCTGATGTCGCCTGTCATCACCAATGCGGCTGATGCCCTGGCGGTGGTACTCAACGAACGCGGCCATGTCGACCTCGATCATATCGCTGAACTGCTGCATCTCGACGTGTCCACGGTGATTGCCGATCTCGCCGACGAGGTGTTTCGCGACCCGGTCGATGGATCCTGGCAGACAGCCGATGCCTATCTCTCAGGGGCAGTCCGTACCAAGCTCGCCGCCGCGCAGGCCGCAGCCGAGCTCGATCCGGCCTATGAGCGCAACGTGCGTGCTCTGCAGGATGTTCAACCGGCCGATCTTCGCCCCTCCGACATTACCGCCCGTCTCGGCGCCCCGTGGATCCCGGCCGCCGATGTCGTCGCGTTCGTGAAAGGGAAGATGGAGGCTGATATTCGCATCCATCATATGCCGGAGCTCGGGTCCTGGACCGTGGAAGCTCGGCAGCTTGGATACAGCGCCGCCGGCACGTCGGAATGGGGAACGAGCCGTCGCCATGCCGGTGAGCTGCTCGTCGATGCACTGAACAGCCGGGTGCCACAGATCTTCGACACCTTCAAGGATGCCGATGGCGAGCACCGGGTTCTCAACGTCGTCGATACCGAAGCCGCGCGCGACAAGCTGCAAAGGATCAAGCAGGCATTCCAGGACTGGGTGTGGACCGATCCCGATCGCACCGACCGGCTGGCGCGCGATTACAATGACCGCTTCAACAATATCGCGCCGCGCAAATTCGACGGCTCCCATCTGAAGCTACCGGGCGCCTCTGGCGCCTTTGTTCTTTATGGGCACCAGAAACGCGGCATTTGGCGGATCATCGCCGACGGTTCTACCTATCTCGCTCACGCCGTCGGCGCCGGCAAGACAATGACCATGGCCGCCGCCATCATGGAACAGCGCCGGCTTGGCCTGATTGCCAAAGCCATGCTCGTCGTGCCCGGCCATTGCCTGGCGCAGGCGGCCCGCGAATTCCTCGCCCTCTACCCCAACGCCCGCATCCTTGTCGCCGACGAGACCAATTTCACCAAGGACAAGCGCGCACGCTTTCTCTCGCGGGCCGCGACCGCCACCTGGGATGCGATCATCATTACTCACTCGGCGTTTCGCTTCATCGCCGTGCCATCGGCCTTCGAGCAACAGATGATCCAGGACGAATTGCAGCTTTACGAGGATCTGCTGACGAAGGTCGACAGCGACGACCGCGTCTCGCGCAAGCGCCTTGAGCGGCTGAAGGAAGGTTTGCAGGAGCGGCTTGAAGGCCTCGCCACCCGCAAGGACGATCTTCTGACCATATCGGAAATCGGCGTCGATCAGATCGTCGTCGACGAGGCCCAGGAATTCCGCAAGCTCACCTTCGCCACCAACATGTCGACGCTGAAAGGCATCGACCCGAACGGCTCGCAGCGCGCCTGGGATCTCTATGTGAAGTCTCGCTATATCGAGACGAAGAACCCGGGCAGGGCGCTGGTGCTCGCCTCCGGCACGCCGATCACCAATACACTCGGCGAGATGTTCTCGATCCAGCGCCTGCTCGGCCATGCAGCACTCGCTGAACGCGGGCTGCATGAGTTCGATGCCTGGGCATCCTGCTTCGGCGATACGACCACCGAACTCGAAATCCAGCCATCCGGCAAATACAAGCCGGTCAGCCGCTTCGCCTCCTTCGTCAATGTTCCGGAACTGATCGCCATGTTCCGGTCGTTCGCCGATGTCGTCATGCCGGAGGATCTCAGGCAATATGTGAAGGTCCCCAACATCTCGACCGGGCGCAGGCGGATCCTGACTGCCAAGCCAACCGCGCTGTTCAAGACCTATCAGCAGATGCTCGACGCACGCATCAAGGCGATCGAGCAGCGTGAGGGACCGGCCAAGCCGGGCGACGATATCCTGCTATCGGTCATCACCGACGGACGCCATGCGGCGATCGATCTGCGCTTCGTCATGCCGGGAGCCGGGAACGAGGGGGACAATAAGCTCAATCTTCTCGTCCGCAACGCCTATCGGATCTGGAACGAAACCGGCGAGGCCACCTATCGTCGCCCCGATGGCAAGGATTTTGAGTTGCCCGGCGCCGCGCAGATGATCTTTTCCGATCTCGGCACCCTTAATGTCGAAAAGTCTCGTGGCTTCTCGGCCTACCGCTTTATCCGCGACGAGCTGATCCGGCTCGGCGTGCCGGCGTCGCAAATCGCCTTCATGCAGGACTACAAGAAGACCGAAGCCAGGCAGCGGCTGTTCAGTGATGTCCGCTCCGGCAAGGTCCGTTTCCTGATCGGTTCGTCCGAGACGATGGGCACCGGCGTCAACGCCCAGCTTCGGCTGAAGGCGCTCCATCACCTGGATGTGCCATGGCTGCCGTCACAGATCGAGCAGCGCGAGGGACGGATTGTCCGCCAGGGCAATCAACATGAGGAAGTGGATATTTTCGCCTATGCCACAGAGGGTTCGCTCGATGCCTCGATGTGGCAGAACAACGAGCGTAAGGCCCGGTTCATCGCTGCCGCTCTATCTGGTGACACCTCGATCCGCAGACTGGAGGATATCGGTGAAGGTGCCGCCAACCAGTTCGCCATGGCCAAGGCCATCGCGTCCGGCGACGAGCGCCTGATGCAGAAGGCTGGGCTTGAGGCGGACATTGCCCGACTGGAACGACTGCGTGCTGCCCATGAGGATGACCAATATGCCGTTCGTCGGCAAATGCGTGATGCTGAGCGTGAGATTGAGGTCTCGAACCGGCGCATCGGCGAGATCGCTCAGGATATTGCGCGTCTCAGGCCGACCGCCGGCGATGCCTTTATGATGATGGTGCTCGGTCAGGCATATACCGAGCGCAAGGAGGCCGGCCGGGCGCTGATGAAGGAAATCCTCACGCTTCTGCAGCTTCAGAGCAAAGGTGAGGTTCATCTCGCGACGATCGGCGGGTTCGATCTCGTCTATGAGGGTGAGCGGCTCGGCAAGGGTGACGGCTATCGTTACGAGACCCTCCTCCAGCGCACTGGCGCCGATTACGAGATCGATCTGGCGATCACGGTCACGCCGCTTGGCGCCATCTCACGGCTGGAGCACGCTCTCAGCGGCTTGGACGACGAACAGCGCCAGTATCGCCGGCGTTTAGAAGAAGCCGAGCGGCGATTGGTTTCCTACCGTTCCCGAGACGGAGGCGCTTTCGCGTTCGCAGACGACCTGGAGGTAAAGCGTCTGAAGCTGCGGGCAATCGAGGCTCAACTGGCAGATTTGGACAATGAGACCGTCCCGGCAGCTGCATAGCTGCGTTGCACAATAAATGTTTTCGTGGTGGTCAAAAATCAGGCATTACGCCTTCAGCTGATGCACATGGCGGTCACCCCCCCAGTTCCGTCGCAGCAGCTGTTCCCCTCTGGAGGTTTTAGATCTCCACACTTCATGGGCCGCGGTTTCTCGCAGGCCCATTTTTTTATTCTTTGTTCGCTTCGTCCGACGACTCCAAGGGGTTTATGCCGAGATGGCGTTTGCGCGGGCCTCGCCGCTCGGCAGCATGAAGAGCGATTATATCGAGATATCGCTCGCGCATCGCCTTCATGTCGATCTCTCCGCGGATCCATTCCTCCAGCAAGACAAGGTAGGCTGGATCCGTATCGATCGGAACACCGCGCGCTCGGGCCCGATCGATTACGCGCTGCGCGATCGCTCGACGGGTCTCGGTGTCTGTGCTGATACTGTTTCGCCTTGGCATTCCTGATAAGCGGCGAGATTTACCAGTTGGCGATCTGGTTCGCGACTTGAAATTGCTCATCGTCAACAATATCTGAGCATCACTTCCCGAAGAGACGATGTCCTGCTCGCTGCAATCGCCGCGGCGTTTGACATTGCACCGGGATACAAAAGAAGGCGCTCCCCTCACGGGTCGAGCGCCTTTTGTGTATGGGAGGCGACCGTGAACAAAGCGCGGCACCTTGACGGCAACCGCATTGCAGAGGAGATTTGCACCAAAAAACTCCGTGGGAACACATGCCATTTTTTCTCGTGACGCAGACATTGCTGGTCGAAGCTCAAGACGAGCAGGAGGCCGCCCAAACGGGCGTCGACCGCCTCCGCTCCGGAGGACAGGTCACTGTCGCGGTCAAATCGGATGAGACAACAATCAAGCACGTCGTGGTCGCCGCAAAGGTCGAACAGCCGCTTCCGGTCTTGCCCTCCGAAACCATCAATCCACCGCCTGCTACTGTTGCTATCTCCGAAGCCGATTGCACCGCACCGGAAAGCAGGAAGCTGATCTTGAAGCGCATACTCGCCGATGGTCTAGCCCTTTTGGGTCGCCGGACCTAGGCCATCCTCGACGTACGGCTGCTGCCAGCAGCCTGTTATCTTCGCGCCTCGGCTCCACTTGATAAATAATGATTGAGAAAGAAAAGCAGGAAGGAGGAACCCGTCGCAGACCGGTCCTCCTGCCGACGCTGTCGCTCAACCGCCGCCTGCGCGATCCCGGCCGCTTGTCCTTAGCAGGGCCCGGTCGCCCCGCTCGTCCCGCGCAGCAGGGATGCTCGGCCGCAGTTGCGGCAGTCCGGCCGCTCGGCGGTCCGGGAGGTGTCTTCGAGAAAAGATGAAGACAGGAAGGGCTGGCAAGGCGTTGGCCCGGAACCCTATCGAGAAGGACAAATCCCATGCAGATCATGAAGGTTGACCCACGTGCACTGAAGGAAAATCCCGACCGGATGCGCCAGTCGAAATCCTCGCCGCAGGCCGATGCGTTGATGCTGGCAACGATCAAGGCCGTTGGCATCGTCCAGCCGCCGGTTGTTGCCCCCGAAACCGATGGCGGAAACGGCTATATCATCGACGCCGGACATCGTCGCGTGCGATTGGCCATCGCCGCCGGTCTGGAAGAGATCGAAATTCTTGTCGTGGATGCCGCTAACGACAATGGGGCCATGCGCTCGATGGTCGAAAACTCGGTTCGCGAAGCGCTCAACCCCGTGGATCAGTGGCGCGGCATCGAACGTCTCGTCGCGCTCGGCTGGACTGAAGAAGCGATTGCGGTCGCCCTCGCGCTTCCTGTCCGCCAGATCCGCAAGCTGCGGCTGCTCGCCAATGTCCTTCCCGCGATGCTTGAGCAGATGGCGCTGGGCGACATGCCGTCCGAGCCGCAGCTGCGGATCATCGCCGCCGCCGGTCAAGTCGAGCAGAAAGAGGTCTGGAAAGCACACAAGCCGAAGAAGGGCGACACCGCTCCGTGGTGGCAGATCGCCAATGCGCTGACCAAGAAGCGCATGTTTGCCCGGGATGCGAGCTTTGGTGACGATCTGGCACAGGCCTATGGTATCGAGTGGATCGAAGACCTCTTCGCGCCAGCCGATCAGGACGGGCGCTATACCACCAATGTCGAAGGCTTTCTCGGCGCCCAGCATGAGTGGATGACCGGAAACCTTCCCAAGCGCGGTGCCATCGTCGAAGTCAACAGCTGGGGCCAGCCGGAGCTGCCGAAGAAGGCGGCCCAAGTCTACGGCAAGCCCTCCAAGTCCGACTACACCGCGCTCTACCTCGATCGCGACGGCAAGGTGCAGACAGTGCACTACCGCATGCCCGAGGCGGCCAAGCCGAAGGGCGCCGCTGGAGACGGCTCCACGGCGGACAGCAACGATGGCGACGCGATTGCCTCGCCGAAGCCTCGGCCCGACGTGACCCAGAAGGGCCATGACATGATCGGGGATTTTCGCACCGATGCCCTGCATGATGCGCTCGGCCGGACGCCGATCGAGGATGATATGCTGATGGCGCTGCTAGTTCTGGCCTTTGCGGGGCAGAACGTCCGCGTCGACTCCGGTGCAGATGGGACGTTTTATTCCGGCAAGCGCTTCTCGCGCCATGCGGTCGCTCTGTTCGATGAGCATGGAAAGCTTGCCTTTGACCAGGACACGCTGCGGATCGCCGTTCGCTCCGTGCTGATCGATGTCTTCTCGTGCCGCCGCGGTATGTCGAACAGCGGTATGGTCTCGCGCATCGCCGGCGAGGCTATCGGAGCCGATCAATTCCTGCCGAACATGGGTTCGGAGGAGTTCCTCCTGTGCTTGTCCCGCCAGGCACTGGAAGCATCGTGCGCCGAGGCATCCGTACAGCCTCGGCCCAAGGTTCGTGAAACCCGTGCAGCGCTCGTCGAGCATTTCGAAAACGAGCACTTCGTCCATGCTTCGGCACGCTTCGCCCCGCCAGCTGACGAGTTGCTCGACTGGATCCGGGCGAGCTCAGCTACGGATATTCTCGGCGCGGCCGCGCAAGACGATGGTGGCGATCATGTTGACGACCCAGCCGAGGATCAGGAAGGGCACTTCAACGGGGTTGCGGATCAGCACGATCTGCAGGATGCAGTTCTTTCTGACCACGAAGAGTACGACGCCGGCTTCGATCAGAGCGACGCAGCGTGACAGCCGCCCCCCATCGAACATCGTAGCATCCACCCCCGATTTTTCGGGGGTGGAGTTTGCCACCAGTGCGGACGGTTTATCCGTCGAAAGACCGTCCTCCTTCATCGGCCGCCGACGACCGGGGGATGGGCGATGATCAATGCACGCGCTTCGAAACCGCTGGCAAAAGCAATCGTCGACAGGCTGGCATCTGGAATGTCTCACCCGGCAAATTACAGCGCGCGCGGAAAGGCAGACGACGACGGTGAAAGCCTGGAGCCGAGCGCGTCGCCGATCGGGTCGTCGTACTGGCCATCAGGAGCTCGTCGACCGCCTCACCTTCGAGCATTGGGTCGAACTCGACATGATCCGCCGCAGGCTGGCCATGCAAGAGAGTGTCATCGGTGAACTGCAGCATCGCGACGAGCGACCTTTGCATCGTCCGGCGACATAGGCAGGCCCGTAAACGTAGCCGCTGGTGCTGAACTTGCCCGGCTTCGATGTCGTCGGCGTGGCGGGTTTGGCCGCGTCTGTTCCTTCCCGCTAGAGCCAGATATCGGGCCGTGCTGGACTGCCCTTCTTGTTCGCTGCGGTCTAAACCGGCGGCCGGGCGTTTCAAGGCCGCTGTCGCGCCGCGTGGCGGCCGACCCAGCCTCCCTGCGCGAGGGCAGGCTCGCCGTCTGCTCAGGTAAAAACCTGCTTGCCCGCAAACCTGCCCTGCTGGCTCAGCCGGATCGGACCTGTGAAGCCGCCCGTCCCTTTGCCGGTTCTGGTCGTCCGCATCGAAGGGCAGACCGGCACGGGCCGGAACCGCTTCGGCAGCCAAGGAAGGAACAGACATGGCCAAGCCAGCAACTCATAACCGCTCCAACGCACGGAACTCACAACTCCGCAAAGGAGCAACCCTCGAAATGGTGCGCCTCACATGCCCCGATGCGGCCCAGGCGCTTAAGATCGCCGAAAGCTTTGGCACCACGGTCGTCGACAGCGATGGCATCCGCAGCCTGCATGAGCGGCTGATCGTCGAAACCGCCGACAGCCTCTCCGAGGGCTTGGGCGAGCGGGCCATGCAGATCCATCTGCAGCGCATCGTCGGGGCCTTCGTAGGATCGGCGCATGGCGCCGGGCAGTTCTACTCGCGCGCCGTCACCGAGGCGCGCGACGCAACGGCCAAGGCATCCAACGATGCCCGCGACGAGGATCTCGACGGTCCGGTCGGCTATGACAGCGCCGCACAACGCAAGCGGGAATTCGCGGCTGACATGGGTATCCAGTCCCATGCGCTGCGCATGACAGCCGAGGGCGCGGTGGCGGCTTACGAACAGGTCGTCGGCGAGAGCTGGAAACCATTCGACCGGCCGGTCGAAAACCCGGGCGCATCGCTCGACCGCAAAGCGGCCGAAGTTCAGATGGCTGCATTCGGATAACTCATTTGGCGGGGTCGCACCCCGCCTTCTTTTCCTGGTTCAAGGCCGGTGCTTACAGCGCCGGCCTTTTCTCATGCCGAAAAGGAAAACTGGAGACGCGCCTATCGCGGCCCGTCCCGCTCGCCGGTCCTGCAGGAGCCGGGCGCCCATGCAACGGCTTTGCCGTCCTCCACGCTTGCGGCCGTTCCGGTGCATGGCCACACCATCGGCCCCTGATTTCGGACCTCCGTGACGGACCGCGATAGGCGCTGTCCTAATGGAGAAAGAAGTCATGAGCAGGAAAACGGATTCCAACCGCATCGACATCTATGCGCGGATCACCGATCGGATTGTCGAGGATCTCGAACAAGGCGTGCGTCCCTGGATGAAGCCGTGGAGCGCCGCCAACACCAATGGTCGCATAAGCCGGCCGGTGCGCCACAACGGCCTTCCCTACTCGGGCATGAACGTGATCCTCCTATGGTCGGAGCAGATGTCGCGCGGCTTCGCCTCGTCGATGTGGATGACTTATCTGCAGGCGCTCGAACTGGGCGGGGCAGTGCGCAAGGGCGAGACGGGCTCGACCGTTGTCTTCGCCAGCCGTTTCACCAAGTCCGAAGCCGACGGAAACGGCAACGAAGTCGATCGGGAGATCCCGTTCCTGAAGGCGTATTCGGTGTTCAACGTGGAGCAGATCGAGGGGTTGCCCGATGGCTATTACGCGCCTCCGGCCAAGGTCCTTGATCCGGTCGCGCGGATCGAGAGCGCCGATCGCTTCTTCCGCAATACCGGTGCAGTCATCCGTCAAGGCGGCAATCAGGCCTACTATTCGCCGGTCATGGACTATATCCAGATGCCGCCCTTCGAGGTGTTCCGCGATGCTTCCGGATACGCAGCCGTCCTCAGTCATGAAGCAACCCACTGGACGGCGGCAGAACATCGCGTGGGACGTGACCTGTCGCGCTATGCCAAGGACCGGACAGAGCGGGCGCGCGAAGAACTCATTGCCGAGCTCGGCAGTTGTTTCCTCTGCGCCGATCTCGGTATCGCGCCGGAGCTTGAGCCGAGGCCGGATCATGCATCGTATCTGCAGTCGTGGCTCTCGGTGCTGGCCAACGACAAGCGGGCAATTTTCCAAGCGGCCGCCCATGCGCAGCGGGCAGTGAGCTTTCTGCATTCCTTACAGCCGAAAGCGGATTTGATGGATGCGGCTTAATGCTCAAGCGCGGTCGCCACCACCGGTGGTGGCCGCGTAATCCGTATCACGCTGGTCCCCGTCCAATTGTTGTTGGAGACCTTGTGCAATGTCAGCATCCAGCCTTCCCCAGATCGACGGTTTTGCAGCGTCGGGTTTGGGTTTACGGGACATTTTGCGTTCGACGATGAACGGTTTGGTCTGCTGACGCATTGGTTCTCCAGGCTACGATTCGCGGGGTGCAACGATATCGCACGAGGCGTCTTGGACAAGCCGGCCGATGTCTACGTGGAGCTCGTTTCCCCAATTGAAGCAGGCAACGACGGCGGTGCAAGTGGGGCAGGGCCCAGGCTACCATTCCTGACCGAGGCAAATGCGGCGGGACGCCACTGCCATATCCCTTCCCGTCGGAGTTTCCGGCAACCCATCTGCGAGCTCGATGAGGCATGTCTGACCGGAGACCGGCTGCGCCTCGATCGTTTTCCCGCAACGGCCACGACCACTTTTCTTACCCCTGTCGGCTGCGCCGCCATTCCTCTCCCACTAACAAAAGTGGCAGTTGCCGCCCTCCATTTCATTCCGGCCTTATCAGGTGCGGTCCGATCGTCACAGGTCTTTGCGACAGCCATCGAGACCGCGATGGGCGCGGCCCGAACACGAGAAAAGGAATACGACAATGGCAACCATCGGCACCTTCACCTCCACCGAAAACGGCTTCACCGGCTCCATCCGCACTCTCGCCCTCAACGTCAAGGCCCGCATTGCCCGGGTCGAGAACCCCTCCGACAAGGGCCCGCAGTTCCGCGTCTACGCGGGGAGCGTCGAACTGGGCGCCGCCTGGCAGAAGACCTCCGGTGAGGGCCGCGACTACCTCTCGGTCAAGCTCGACGATCCGAGCTTTCCAGCTCCAATCTACGCAACGCTCGCCGAAGTCGAAGGCGAAGACGGCCTCCAGCTTATCTGGTCCCGCCCGAACCGGGATTGATTGACATCATGAGGCTCCGCCACCGGCGGGGCCTTTTCCTCTACCGGGTAATTTAAGCCGGACCAAGCATCGATCGAGCGCCTTGTTCCGACAGGCGGTGATGCCTTCGCGATGACCGTGCTGAGGTTTTTGACCTTCACACTTCATGGGCCTTGGTTTTCCGACGGCCCTTTTCTGCCGTGAACCAAATCCGCCTTGATTAAGCGACTTCGCCGTGAAGGGTATCGATGTCGAATCGTACGTGCAGATGATTGTCGTGGTTTTTCCAATACGACACCCCGTGGACCTGAGGGTCGTTGAAAAAAATGAACTTCACCCGGAAGATGCCGTTCGTTCGAAAGAGTTCGACCAATCGTTGGGTGCGCTGCCTCGAATACGACGAATGTCGGAAATTTGAGGCTTCTTCACGGTCGTCGTGTCTGGGAACTCGAACATCGACATCCACACCCTTCTGATGGGAGTCGTGACCCGAAATCGGTCCGCCACCTTCTTTGCTGATATCTCCGATGCCAACCCGGATTCCGAACTCGTCGTGAAACCGTTCTGCAACCCGGTTCACCGCTTCGATCGTACGCTCGATTCCGTACCGCCGATCGGCGCGATGCGTCCCGTAGACCGAAGAGCTATCCCTGAGGTCGCTTGTGATCGGAGGTAGGGCTCGCATTATGTCGGCATCGAAGTTCTCGTCCGGGACGGTGTCTTCATGCTCGGCCGCGTCTTCGGCCGCTATTCCGGAGCTTGCTGGTCCCTTCACCGCGAATCTGAACCCAGCGGGACTGATATCGAGAGAAATATCGTTGATGCCATGTGGAAACAGAAGAGATCCCCCATGAATCCGATCAGCCAATGTTGAGATGACAGACTCGAATAAATGGTTCGCCCGGAAAAAAGAGGTCTGGTCACTCAGGCCGATGTCGTTGGAGAAGGATGCGTCGATTGCAGACTTAAGAGCATCATGGTCGATGTCGAAATCCCCAACCTCGGTCGGGGCTTTCCATGTTCCCTGCGCGGCTTTGACGTCTTCAGGATCAAGCTCGACGGTAGCTTTGGCGGCTGAAAGTTCAGTAGAAACCGCCTTGAGAAATGCTTTCCATTTGGTGCCTGACATGAGAAGGGATGGACAATTTTTCCCGGTCCAATCCTTATGACGCTTTACTTGGTCGACGTCCCAGCCGAAGTCCCTGAGCAAGCTCGCGACTAAACCGACAGCCCGGCTATTGGCGCGTTCCTGGTCGTTGTCGGAGTTCATGCAAATCTCGATCGCAATGCTCGAACCATTGGCATTCGAACCTGCGTGATAACCGACCTCGTTCAAAGGCAGATGTTGGATTACGTGTGTGTCATCGACGGTGAAATGCCATGACACCCAAATGATCTTGCCGTTGTGCTCGTAGTAACCGGTTTCGCGAACAAATCTTGAGTGCGCTTTCGCATTCGCGCCTCTGTTAGTATTGTCAGTATTGTGGATCGTAATCGATGTGGGGCTGATCCTAGTTCCGGGTCGGTTTCTTTTTCCTTCCGGAATGAATTCAGGCAGAATGGTGCTGCTAATCGCAGACTTCGACATTTGCTCGGGCCAGTCCTTCCGAGACCAAGATATCGCCGAGGCTGTGGCCATTTCGAACCAGAACCCGAAGTGTACGGCCATAGCGATCCGTGTCGCGACCGGACCATGCTCGAATTTCGAATGGACCTTGGTTGACCAGTTCGGTCAATCGCTCAGTCGCTCGGTTTCCAAGAGCAAGTTCCGAGGGGCATTTGGGCTCGCTAATCTCAGGTGCGTCTATGTCGGCAATTCGGACTTTCGTGCCATCGATCCACAGCTTATCACCATCGATGACGCAGGCGATACAATGGCCGCCGGTACATTTCTCAAACATTGTCGCAGCTATATTCGGTGCGGCCAGTGTCATCGACGCAGCACTGGCCGCGAGGGCGATGGTGAACATGATGCGGAGCACTATACCGCGCATAGTGAGGTTGCGCTGCCATCTCTTTTTCCGGAAGAAAAGCCGGAGACCATGCGAATATGCCAAACGTCGAATGCTCCTGTTTAGCATGGCCGATGTGTGGATGGTAGCCAGTGTCTGCGAGAGATCGTCGATCATTAATGACCGGTTGCCGAAGGGCTGACCCGGTATCCGCGGCTTCGCTTCCGGCGGAGAAGATCCAGGAAGGTGGTGACCGCATCTTGCTCTCTGGCAAAAAGCTGGGTCTTCATCTGGCCTTGGGCTCCAATCCGGCCCCAGCGGCGTGTCAGGCAGATTTCGCCGAACAGATTGGGCTCGATCGTCATCGCATAAAAGCGGGCCATGTTGCGGGCTTCGTCCGTGCGTTCGACATAGAGGTGGTAGGGTTGAATGAGCATGCCAGCATAATCGCTCGGTCGCCAGTTTTCGTCCAACGAGAGATATGAATCGATTGCGTCTGACCGATTCATTTTCGTGAAGTTCTGGTGAACACTGGGGGCGGTCCGCCTGCGGCATTCATCGATCGCCTCGGCCACTGTCACCTGTGCTTCGCATGCTTCCCAATATCTCACCGTTGGGTCCTCGATCTATCGCACAGCCGGTTCATACGTGCCGGAAGAGTTTTTGTGAAACCGGTTCTCTCCGACACAGGCCTTCATGTCCTCGCGGCGGAACCAGACGGCGCGCCCGCATCGAAGGGGTGCGTTACCCGAGGTGAAGACGATCTGTTCGTCGGCGCGCATGCGCAGGACCTCATGCGGAAGGATCAACGGTCGGCTGTTGAGTTGCTTCGACCGCGACCTCGACGATCCCTTCATTCCGGACGAGCGATTGGTCTGGTCGACCTCGACCGTGGTGTCGCCACATCGCTTCGAGATGTAGTCGGCCGTATCGGGATCGTTGATCGCCGCGAACGAAATCCACGATGCAGATTCGAACCACTTGCTCGTCGCATCACGCCCTCCATAAGCCTCGCGCATCTGGCCGAGCGACTGGAAGATCATCGTCAGCGTGATGCCGTATTTGCGGCCTGCATCGCGCGCCGTTTCGAGGATGCGCAGATAGCCGAGACGAGCCACCTCGTCGAGTAGGAAGAGTGTGCGATCCTTTACGTCGCCTTTGCGGTTATAGATCGCGTTCAGCAGCGAGCCGATGACGACGCGCGCGAAGCTCGGATGGGCTTCCAGCACTTTCAGATCGAGCGCGATGAAGATGTCCGTCCCGCCGTTTGCGAGATCGTCGGTCGAGAAACTGTCGCCGGAGACCAGACCGGCATAGTTGGGATAGGACAGCCAGTGTGTTTCCTTGACTGCATTGGCATAGACACCAGAAAATGTCTCCGGCGTCATGTTGACGAAGACGGAGACATTCTCCTTCACGAAATCCGAATCCGACCCTTCATAGATCTTCGTCAGACGCGCCCGAAGTTTTGGCTCGGGTTCGGACAGGTTGGCGCGGACCTGGCGCAAAGTTTGGTCTTTTTCATCGGTGTGTCCTGACAGGCAGACATCGGCGATCAAAGCCGTCACGAGTTGCATCGCCGAGGCCCTGAAGAAGTCGTCGCGGGCAGATGCCGTGCGCGCATTGTCGGTCATGATCCACGTCGCAACGGCGACGATATCCTCTTCCTTGGTATTGCCATGACGACCGATCCAGTCGAGCGCATTGAAGCCGACACCAGACGCGGTTGGATCGAGCACGATCACCTTGCGGCCGGCCTGACGCCGATGTTCGGAAACCATCGGCGCGACCTCGCTCGACGGATCCAGCACAACGAGACCGCCGCCCCATTTGAGCGCGGTCGGGATCGTCACCGAGGTCGTCTTAAAGCCACCGGATCCGGCAAAGACGATGCCATGCGACGATCCGAAGGAACCGTCAAAGCAGAGCAGCGGTGACCTGCCGCCGGCACCCCAGCTTTGCGGTTCATGAGCGCGAAACTGCATGGTGGCAACACTATCGCGATCGACGCGGTATCGCTCGCCGATGACGATGCCACCGTGCTCGGGAAACAGTTTTGCAGCCTCCTGCATCTTCATCCAGTCGGCTTCGCCGTGGACCGCACGCCTGCCACCGATCCGCTTTGGTGCGGCCGTTGCGAAGGCGGTATTGCCCCTGATCGCAACCCGAAGGGCAAAGCCACTTCCGATGAAGGCGACACCAGCGCCAATCATCGTTGCCGGATCGGCATAGGCGAGAACCGATTGTCCGGCTGGCACGTTGTTGACAATTCCGGACAGGCGACGGGCCTCACGTGTCGTGGCGATGACAATGACCACAGCACTCCCGGCCAGTACGCTCAATCCGGCAGCCTTGATATTCGCCGAACCATTGGCGGCGAACAGCGAGACGACGCCGATCGCGGCCGCGGCTATATAGGGAAGGGCGAGCCCGACGCGGCCCAGCATCAGCTTCGCCGGTGCTGTTGTCCCGAGCGCCGCCAGCCGATGTTCCAAGCCTGACGTCAGGATCATCACTGCGACCATGATTGCCGTGGGCAGGATTGCCAGAAGCAGCCTATTCGCCGTCATTGCCGAAGGCCTCCGCGCCAATCGCCGTCAGTCGGGCCTTCTCCGTCTCGTCGCCCTTAATCCGCTTGGCTGCATCGATCAGCAGGCCGAGGAGCAAAGCACGCTTCTCGTAGCGCAGACCGGCCTTGACGATCAGGCCGCCGAGCTCGATTTTTTCCCTCGTATCCTTCTTGCGTGCATCTGATGTCATCGCTTTAGCCATGCGCTCAAACCTCACCAGTGCCGCTCGCATCCGCGCCAGGCGACTGCGTCGCGGACGTCCCGCTCGCGGTTCCGCCATCTCCGACGTCTTTCTTGCCCGCCGCACTCCCTTTGCCTCCGTGAAACCGTTTGGCGACGTCCTCGAAGGCAGCCTGAAGCTCTGCCTCGTCAATCTCGATTTCCCCGAGACCAGCCTTCAGCGCAATGCGGCCGATGCGTTCGGCCTCACGGGTCTCGGCCTGCTTCAGTTGATCCTGCAATCTTGCGATCTCTTCCCTGATCTTCGATGAAGGTTTCTTCATTCCGGTTGCTCCTTTGAAGTCTGGGCGTTGCACTTGCGACGCCCAGATTCTTCCGGATGTGCGTGAATTGAAACCTGCAGATCTGCAGATCGCCAAGGGCGATGCTTTTGTGAATGATCCCGCCGTTCCGAAGGGGCGGCTTCCCAAGGGCGCAATTATACGTCGTGATACGACGCGTTGCTTATCGGCCCGGTGAGATCGGGCTCTACCGCCACTCCCGACGAACTTGGTTCTAACCGGGAGCGCTCTTCGCCGTGGCCATCGCCCATTTCTCAGCCAGCATCGTCAGCCGCGGCTCGGGCCGCAGCGTGGTGCTGTCTGCGGCCTACCGGCACTGCGCGAAGATGGAATTTGAGCGCGAGGCCCGCACCATTGACTACACCCGCAAACAAGGCTTGCTGCATGAAGAGTTCGTACTCCCTGCAAATGCCCCCGAATGGGCTCGCAGTCTCATCGCCTACCGCTCTGTTTCGGGCGCTGTCGAAGCCTTCTGGAACAAGGTGGAAGCGTTCGAGAAGCGTGCCGATGCGCAGCTTGCCCGTGACCTGACAATTGCCTTGCCCCTGGAACTTTCGGCCGAGCAGAACATCGCCCTGGTCAGGGATTTTGTCGAGAAACACATCCTGGCGAAGGGCATGGTTGCCGATTGGGTTTACCACGAAAATCCCGGCAATCCGCATATCCATCTGATGACCACGTTGCGGCCGCTTTCTGATGAGAGCTTCGGGTCGAAGAAGGTTGCCGTCATCGGCGAAGACGGCCAGCCGGTACGCACGAAGTCCGGGAAGATCCTGTACGAACTCTGGGCCGGTTCGACCGATGACTTCAACGTGTTGCGCGACGGATGGTTCGAGCGGTTGAACCATCATCTCGCGCTCGGCGGCATCGATCTCAAGATCGACGGCCGTTCCTATGAGAAGCAGGGTATCAATCTTGAGCCCACCATTCACCTTGGCGTCGGGGCCAAGGCGATCGAGCGCAAGGCGGAGCAAAGGGGTGTTCGCCCGGAACTGGAACGGGTCGAGCTGAACGAGCAACGACGCTCGGAAAACACCCGCCGCATTCTGAACAATCCAGCCATCGTGCTCGACTTGATCACGCGAGAGAAGAGCGTCTTCGACGAACGCGATATAGCCAAGGTCCTGCATCGCTATATCGACGACCCCGCGCTCTTCCAGCAATTGATGTTGAAGATCATCCTGAACAGGCAAGTGTTGCGGCTGCAGCGCGAGACGATCGATTTCTCCACCGGAGAAAAGCTGCCGGCGCGCTATTCCACGCGGGCGATGATCCGGCTGGAAGCGACGATGGCACGGCAGGCAACATGGCTGTCGAACCGGGAGGGAAGGAGCGTTTCCCCCACTGCTCTCGACGCCACCTTCCGGCGCCATGAGCAGTTGTCCGACGAGCAGAAAGCGGCAATCGAGCGCGTTGCAGGACCTGCCCGTATCGCCGCGGTCGTCGGACGTGCCGGGGCCGGCAAGACCACGATGATGAAGGCAGCCCGTGAAGTCTGGGAATTGGCTGGATATCATGTGGTCGGTGGTGCGCTTGCAGGCAAAGCGGCCGAAGGATTGGAAAAGGAAGCGGGGATCCAGAGCCGGACGCTTGCGTCATGGGAGCTGCGCTGGAAACGCGGCCGTGACCTTCTGGACGACAAGACGATTTTTGTCATGGACGAGGCCGGCATGGTGGCGTCGAAACAGATGGCGGGGTTCGTTGATGCGGTGGTGAGAGCAGGCGCGAAGATCGTGCTGGTCGGCGATCCTGAACAGCTTCAGCCGATCGAGGCGGGTGCTGCCTTCCGCGCCATTGTCGATCGTATTGGCTATGCCGAACTCAAAACCATCTATCGCCAGCGCGAGGAATGGATGCGCAAGGCGTCGCTCGATCTCGCGCGCGGCAATGTCGAAAACGCATTGAGTGCTTATGGTGCCAACGTCAGGATTACGGGTGAGCGCCTGAAGGCCGAAGCTGTCGAGCGTCTGATCGCCGACTGGAACCGCGACTACGATCAGACGAAGACGATTCTGATCCTTGCCCATCTGCGCCGCGATGTTCGCATCCTCAATGTCATGGCCCGCGAAAAGCTGGTCGAACGCGGCATGGTGGGTGAAGGTCATCTGTTCCGGACCGCCGACGGCGAACGCCGTTTCGACGCCGGCGACCAGATCGTCTTCCTGAAGAACGAGGGATCGCTCGGCGTCAAGAATGGAATGATCGGTCATGTCGTAGAGGCCGCAGCAAACCGCATTGTCGCAACGGTGGGCGAGGGCGATCAGCGTCGTCAGGTGATCGTCGAACAGCGGTTCTACAACAATCTCGATCACGGCTACGCCACGACGATTCACAAGTCCCAGGGCGCCACCGTCGATAGGGTCAAGGTGCTTGCTTCCCTGTCCCTGGACCGGCATCTGACCTATGTGGCGATGACCCGCCACCGTGAGGATCTGCAGCTCTACTACGGGACGCGGTCCTTCTCCTTCAACGGCGGCCTGGCAAAAGTTCTCTCCCGAAGACAAGCCAAGGAGACGACGCTCGATTACGAGCGCGGCCAGCTCTATCGCGACGCGCTGCGCTTCGCCGAGGCTCGTGGCCTGCACGTCGTCCAGGTCGCACGCACCTTGATACGAGATCGGCTCGACTGGACGCTGCGCCAGAAGGCCAAACTTGTCGACCTTGGCCAGCGTCTTGCGGCCTTCGCCGCGCGGCTCGGCATGACTCAATCCCCGACCACTCAAACGATGAAGGAGGCTGCACCCATGGTCGCAGGTATCAAGAGATTCTCCGGCTCGGTTTCCGAAATCGTCGGTGACAGGCTCGGAACAGATCCCTCCCTCAAACGGCAATGGGAAGAAGTCTCGGCACGTTTTGCGTATGTCTTCGCCGATCCTGAAACCGCCTTCCGCGCGATGAACTTCGATGCGCTTCTGGCAGACAAGGAGGTGGTAAAGCAGATCTTGCAGAAGCTGGAGGCTGAGCCGGGATCTATCGGTCCACTGAAGGGTAAGACCGGCATTCTCGCCAGCAAGCCAGAGCGGGAGGCGCGTCGTGTTGCCGAGGTGAACGTACCCGCTCTCAAGCGCGATCTTGAGCAATATCTTCGGATGCGCGAGACCGCCACGCAAAGGCTGCAGACGGACGAGAAGGCTCTGCGTCAGCGGATCTCGATCGACATTCCGGCGCTGTCGCCGGTAGCGCGCGTCGTGCTGGAGCGGGTGCGTGACGCCATCGATCGAAACGACCTGCCAGCGGCGATAGCCTACGCGCTCAGCAATCGCGAAACAAAGCTCGAAATTGACGGGTTCAATCAGGCGGTCACCGAGCGGTTTGGAGAACGGACGCTGTTGAGCAACGCCGCACGCGAGCCCTCCGGAAAGCTGTACGAAAAGCTTTCCGAGGGTATGAAGCCGGAGCAGAAGGAGCAGCTCAAACATGCATGGCCGCTCATGCAGACAGGGCAACAGCTCGCGACCCACGAGCGCACTGTCCACTCGCTAAGAAAAGCCGAGGAACAGCGGCTCACACAACGGCAGACGCCGGTGATGAAGCAATGAGGCACAGGCGGGCTCTCCTGTTTCTGACAGGCGCCGCCGTCTTCGTGTCCGCACTGACTGCGGCCGCGATCACGGGTGGTTATCGGCTGAACCTGACCCCAAGCGAGCCGCTCGGCCTCTGGCGTATCGAACAGCTTCAGCGTCCGGTCGCTATCGGCGATCTTGTGTTTTTATGTCCGCCCTCGACAGCCGTCTTCGCAGAGGCACGAGTTCGCGGGTATCTTCGGCGAGGTCTTTGTGCCGGTGGAGTTGCGCCGCTGATCAAGACTGTTGCGGCGCTCCCTGGGCAGCGTGTCGAAATCACCGATCACGTGCACATCGACGGCCGTTCGGTCCCCGCATCGTCGGTGAGCGGCACGGACGGCGAGGGCAAGGTGCTCCTGCCTGATTCCGGCGGCGTGGTTCCGCCGCATCATCTGTTCCTTCACTCCTCCTTTGCGAGCTCCTATGATAGTCGATATTTTGGTCCGGTTCCGGATTCCGGTCTTCTCGGCTTGGCGCGGCCCGTCTTCACCTACCACCCGAGATCGCGGTGACGATCATCTGGCTGATCGCTGGAAATCCATCCTCCTGATCATCACGTCCATTACCTGTGGGTGGATCGGCTGGAGCGGGGAGGTGCTTCTCCTCCCCGTCGCCGCGATATTTCCTGTGCTATGGACAATGGCGCCGTCACGCTCGATCGCTGCACTTGTGGCGGCAGGGTATTTCCTGGCGGCCTGCCGCGGTTTGCCACAGGGCGTGGCCAACTTCTATGCCGCCGATCTTTGGCCCGGGCTGGTGCTTTGGGAGGTGGCTTCGGTGTCGTTCGTTAGCGTGCATGCTGCACTCTGGATGAAGCGTGGTGACGAATTCGCGTCCGGGAAGAGGGGTGCGGATTCGGCGAGGGCGTTGCGCTATCTATCGGCGATGGCGCTGACGGGGCTGCCGCCGTTCGGCATTACCGGCTGGGCGCATCCCCTGACAGCGGCCGGCGTGCTATTCCCAGGCTGGGAATGGTGGGGACTGTGCGCGATGGCGACCGGCCTGCTCATCATGACGACAAGGCTTTGGCCGGCCGCAGCCGTCATCCTTGGAGGATTCTGGCTCTGGTCCGCCGCGACGTGGACGCAACCGAAACTACCTGATGCATGGAGGGGCGTCGACCTTCAGGTGGGACAAAACCTCGGTCGCGATGGATCGCTCCCGTATCACCGTGACCTGATCGCAACGATGCGCCACAGAATTGCCGCGCATCCGGACACGCATGTTGTGGTCCTGCCGGAAAGTGCGCTCGGCTTCTGGACACCGACTGTTGCGCGGGTCTGGCAGGAAGGTCTTCGTGGCTCGAACCTCACCGTTATCGCAGGTGCTGCCGTCGTCGATCCCAGAGGCTATGACAATGTGATGGTGGTGATCTCGGCCAATGCAGCAAACGTCCTCTATCGTGAGCGCATGCCGGTCCCGGGTTCGATGTGGCAACCTTGGTTGCAATGGACCGGGCAGGGCGGTGGCGCGCGGGCCGACTTCTTCGCCAACCCGGTGGTCGAGGTTGACGGAGTGAGGATCGCGCCGCTGATCTGCTACGAGCAGCTTATCCTTTGGCCGATCCTGCAATCGATGCTGCATGCGCCCCAGGTGATCGTTGCCGTTGGCAATGGCTGGTGGACGGAAAACACCTCGATCGTCGCCATCCAGAAAGCGAGCGTCTCAGCCTGGGCAAGACTCTTCGGCCTGCCCGTTGTTATGGCGTTCAACACATAAGGAGTACCCAAGATGCTCGATGCCGTCCTTATACAACAATGCGCCGATCCTACCCTGAAGCCCGCGATCGTCGAGCAGTTTATCACCCGTGCCGGATCGCAGGACCCTCTCGCCATCACCGTGCGCTCCGGCAACCGCGTCGTGCTGGTGCCGAAGCCAACAACGGCGGAGGAGGCACTGGCTGTGATCCGCAACAATCTCGGTCGCAACACCGTTCGCGTTGGGATCACACAATATCCAGCAGGCGTCGGCATCGTCGAGGCTGGCCAGTTAAAGCCGGATATGGTCGAGCCTTGTGAGAATATCCGCATGGGGACGGCGCTCTTCGCCAAGGTCTTTCGCATCGTTTTGGAATGGTATGGCAATCCCACAGCGAAAGAAGTCCTGCCACAGGTCATGGATGATGCGGTCCTTGCCTGGCAGACCGGGTATTTCGAAGGAGTGGCTGTGTTTCGCGCGGAGGATCCGGGGCAGGAGAAAATCACGCGCCCCGCTAAGACCGATTCCGAAGAATCCGAAAATGGCAACGACCCCAACAAATATAACGCCGCGGCTGCAACCGCGACCGACACGGTAGCGTCCGATCCGAACAAGGCAGGCATCAGGGTCGATCTCTCGGGGATCGGCGCAAGGCCATAACCAGGATCTCCCTGAAAATTTGCAAGCGATTGTTTTTCCAATGCCCTAGCGGAAACAATCGGGAGCTTTTATAACACGGAGCAGGGCAGTACGCGCTGCCCGGGGGTGTGGAAACCCTTACTCGGCGGTTGGTGTCGGCCGATGCGACACCAGAATCCTCTGGCCATTGGCCGGTGGGCCTGCGACGTATGTCCAGGTGCTCCGGTGCTAAAGGTCGCAGGACTGTCCGAGTACAGTTTCCAACCCCCGGCTTGGGATCAGAGATTAACGTTTGCGGGGGCGCACCGCAGACTATACTCAAGGGTTGGATCACCAATGGATTTGAAAGATTCAGCAGTGTCGGACACATGTGAATTGCGCCCGGTGATCGGGCTGACGCGCGGACTTCCGAATGCCGACCTTGAGATACTGACTGCCAACGCCATCAGGTTGCACAGGCAACTTGTCGAAAAGGCCGATCAATTTTTCCAGGCGCTACCGGAGGAATACCAGACGGGAAAATCAGTCGGTGGAGACCAGCATCTCGAATACATCGAAGCGATGATCGAGATGCATGCACAGATGAACGCAGTTAGCGCTCTGGTTGGCATTTTAGGCTACATCCCGAAGGTGTCGGTAAACTGAGCATTTGAGGTTAGATAAGGCCAGCACGGATGGCCAGCGCCACCAGGTGCGGCATCGTATGGATCTGGAAGCGCTTTCTCGCCTCCTCAAGTTTGCTTTTCACCGAATTGTATTTGACGCCTTCGAGATCGGCAGCTTCTTCCATCGTCTTGCCGACCGAGATCCAGTTGAGGTACGCGGCCTCCTTCGGGTCGAGCCAGGCCGGGTGCTGTGCAGTCGGCGTTAGGGGCAACAGGGTCATGCGTGTGTGAAGCTGCCCAACAGCTGCGGCTGCCGCGACAGGATCGATATCGCGTATGAGTTCAATTGAGGATTTGTCAGAAGCAAGCGTGAACATGGAAGTTGATCCGTTGGCCGCTCGAATCGGAACGGTAACTCCAGAGCGAATCCCGAAATCCGCTGCTTGGTCAAAGAACGCTCTCTCCTCCTTCGATAGGCGCTGCCGACCATCTTGTCCGCTCCACGTAAACACACGCTTCAGCGACTTTGCGCGGTTTACGATCGGGTCGATGGACTCAAACTTCCGCTTAAAATAGATCGAATGCCATTCGGATGGGTAATTTGACGATGCGATCGTCTGGCCCGGACGGATATATAGATAGGCATAGCCGGAAAAACCCGCTCGATAGGCAAGATGGGTCAGAGCGTCCTTGAGAACATTCTCATCGCCCCGAAGCGCAGCAAGGTCGATGAGCTTATCCAGCCAATGTTGCATATTTTACTCCGTAAATTGTCAGGTGAGACAGGTCACGAGGCGGTCCTCATAAATTGTATTAAAATTAGTGAAGCAATCTTAGATTGCATAATGTATGTTATGGAACCCGAACCTTCGGACGCCTATGAGAACTCTATTCCCTCCCAATCATTCAGATCCAAGCCGCAAATTCCGGTAGATCTTAGTATCCTACGATCTTGCGACTGAACGTCAGTGGGGCTGTTCGTGCAGCGTCGGAGCCTTATTCGTTCGCTGAAGGGCGGCGTGTCCCGCAGCTCATGCGGCCGTTCACCGCCAAACTTATACCAGCCCCATCACCAGTTTGGACGTTGAGCGACTGCCTATCGCGCGATTATGCCTATGGTCGTCACGGCTGTGGCGGGTAGGTTGACATCAAGGTTCGAACCTCTTCATTAGAGTTTATCCGGCAGAATGAGGCAAGAAGGTCGGAAACGTGGGCGTGTTGAAGCTCAATGCTGCCTCCTGCTCAGTTTTTACGGGCATCCTCAATGCGAAGCCAAGGTAGATTGGCACTCCGGTCAGGTCATGCCGGCCCGTCGGCCAAATGCTTTTTCAATCCAGCCAAAGAGGCAGGTCGGGCAGTCTGCCGCGTCATAACGATTTTGCGATATTGCGCTCGTGAAGATATCTGCCCGGCGGCTTGCCAAGGATCTTGCGGAACATCGTTACGAAGCCGCTGGAGCTTTCATAGCCAAGATCGAAGGCGACGTTCTGGACCGAGTCTCCGGCGCTGAGCCGTTTTAACGCGACCAGGATGTGAAGCTGCCTGCGCCAGCGGCCAAAGCTCATGCCGGTTTCTGCCATCAGAAACCGGCTGAGAGTTCGTTCGCTCAACCCTATCCGTGAAGCCCACTGTGCCAGACTGGCCTTGTCGGATGGATCGTTCACCATCATCGACGCGAGAGAACGCAGCTTGGGGGACGCCGGCATGGGAAAGAAAAGACTTTCTTCCTTCGCAGCCGAGAGTTCATCCACGAGAACCTGCACGATCCGGTCCTCCGTTCCACCCGTTGAATACTCTTCGGGAAAAGTTGCCGTTCGCAGGATCAGTTCTCTCATCAACGGTGTTACATGGATTGTCGCGCAGGATTGCATCATCGATGGCACTCGCTCCGGCTCTATGAAAACCGTATAGCACTCGAGGTTGCCTGCCAAATGTGGGGCGTGCACGACGCCGCCCGGAATCCAGAGCGCACAATGAGGCGGAACCATCCACAGGCCTCCCTCAGCCTCACAAGTAACCAGTCCTTTCACATTAAAGATGAGCGCGCCTCTTCGGTGGCTATGTCGTTCTTTCCTCCATCCATCAATGATTGCGATCATCCCAAGAGTAACAAGCGAGCGTCTCAGCGTGTCTGGATCCACGTGGTGGCTTACGGGAATATCGAAAACGGACATCTATTACTCCGGTCTTGTGCGTCCCTGACATCTAAACAGCGTGACCTCATGAGACCATACCACCCGGAAAGAACGCACTCAAAAGCTCTTGCTCATCCCGATCCCGAGAATTCTGCCACGCCCGACCCCGACATATCGGTCGCCGGGGGTAAATCCCGCGGACGCAAATGTCTCGTAACGCTCATCAAAGAGGTTGCGGCCGAAACCATAGATTTCAAAGTCAGCGCCGCTATTTTTCCACCCTACCCGCGCATTCACGAGACTATAGGAAGAAAGCTCAAAGGTGTCGGCAACATCCGCCGTGCGTTTCCCGTTAAACTGATACTGGACTGCGGCTGTCACCTCACCATCCAGATCGAAGATGGAAACCGGCGTCGAATACTCCAGACCGACGCTTGTACTCCATTCCGGTATGTTGGGCACTTGGTTGCCTTCCGTTCCCGCATTGGCACCGCTCCTTCCCAGCTTCGAATGCGTGTAGCCGACGCCGCCGGTGACCACCCAATCCTTGGCGAGTTCTGCTCGTGCCTGAAGCTCTAAGCCTGACGTCTCGTAATCCTGATAGGTCGCCGCAAGCGCCATGGCACTCGGGTCCACATAAAAGACCGTACCGTTCTTGATATCGTTATAGAAGACGCTTCCATCAAGCTGAAGGCGGTTATCGAACAATGTAACCTTCGTCCCGACTTCGTAGGTCCATCCCTTGGCGGCGGGATACGGATCATCAAGGACGCCCGTGGTCGGATAGCCGAACAGCGGATAGACGGGTGTTGACTGCCCTCGCGAGACGGAGGCATAGGTTTGGGCATTGTCGTTCCATTTGTAGGCAATCGACGTTCTTCCAGTCAGGTATGTGTCATCGACTGATCCCTCGCCGTTAAATCTCGGATCTCCGGAGTCGCTACCCTTGCGCATCTTTATGCGATCATGGCTCAACCTTCCACCAAGCGAGACTTCCCAGGACTCTCCGAGGGGCACGGAGACATCACCGAACAGACCGAGATTTAGGGCGCGCAGATCTGCCGTCATCTTGATGGTATTGGAAGGAGCACAGTTCGTGGCGAAGCAATCACGGTGGAGGTCAGAATAAGCCACACTGGCACCAACTACCCAGCGAACCGGATCACCCTGCAGAGAGTTCAACCGGAATTCCTGACTGTATATCTTTTCCCGGTCGACGAGGCTCGCTGGATCGCTTGGAAACCACGCAGGGGAAATCAGCGCGTCGGTGTTGTCGAGATAGCCGTCGATCTTGTTGTGCTGGATCGACGTTACCGAAGTCAGATCGAAGGCGTCGAAATTATGGGTAATCGAAACGACGCCATCGCCGTGGCTGGTGACGTTTTCGGGCTCCGTGAGAGATCCGCTGAGCGGGAAACCGGCCGCATTGCCAAGGACGTAAAACGGGGCGGTGTTCCTGTCACGGAAATAGCTCCCGGTGACGGTGATAGTGGTGTCGTCCAGGCCAGTAAATCGCAACCCACCCCGCACGGCACCGATCATCCGCGCATTTAGGTCGTCGGTATAAAGGCTGTCGATATCGCCGTCCATATGCGTAAACCGGACCGCAAGGCGACCGTCGACGCTGTCTGGGATAATGTTTCCGCCGAGGATGAATTCTCCCATGCGATAGCCGTTTTCGCCGATTTCGGTTGTGGCCTTGACCTCACGCTCGCCATCGGGCTGATTGGTAACGACATTGATCGCTCCACCCAGGGAGTTCGCGCCCCAGAGAGTTCCCTGCGGGCCACGCAGGATCTCCACGTGGTCAACGTCCAGCAGTGGGCTTGAAGCTGTAATCATACTGTTGGGAACACCGTCGACATTTAAGCTGACAGTACCGTCTGAGTAATTGAGCGGTGCGCCCAGGGAACTCACACCTCGAATCGAGAAAAACTGTCTGCCGACCGTCTGGCTTTGCCACTGCACATTCGGAGCGGTCGCTATTGCCGTTCCGGGGTCGGCTGCGCTTGTTTCTAGTATCTCGGGGTCGATCACCGACGCACTTAGCGGTACATCCTTGAGATCTTCCGTTGTCTTGCGACCCGTGACTGTGATGGTTTCGAGAACCGTCGCTCCTTCAGTGTTCACGACACCGCTATTGGCTTCCTGTCCAAGTGCACCGCTGACGGACAGCATAGAGGCCATCCCGTATGCCGCTACACGCAACCCAATTTTTGAGGAGTCGTGTGCTTTCGCATAATCTCCGCTCGTCAGGTCATCATTCGAAGTCGTCATCTGCGCAGCAATCCCCTTGTTAGATTGGCTGCAGTATTAACCTGACAATTTCAGTTCAGATTTCACTGCCCGGACTTTGTGTTTTGCAATCCGGCCAAATTTCAAAGAGCCGACTATCAGCAGATGGCGTCAGTTCACGCTTCTCTGTACCAATTGACAGCAGCACACGCTTTCTTCTGCTACAGTGGTAGAATGCGGCAGATGGGACAGAGGAGATACCCATGCTGAATTCTGCGCTTTTACATGACGCTCATGGTCAACCACTTCTTGAAGGCAAGCTGACCGGTTCGCGTGAATGGGGCGAGGTCAACGCGTTCTGTCATAGGGTTTACATGCCGCTTGCGACACGACCGCTTGTAAAAGGGGCTGACCCTAACGCTACACTGCGAACATTGAAGGTCGGACAAATAGTTTTCAGCCGCTTTTGCTTCGGGGTGCCGACCAGGGCGGACGACTTCGACCCAAACTCGGGCAATATCATCGTTGTCAATACCTTGAAGGGAGGCGTTCGTCATCCTCTTGGAGACAAGAACAGTGTTGATACCAGGCAAGGCGATAGTTATGTCGTCGACTGTAGCCGAACGGACTACTGGAACATCGCCGATGGTCACGATCTGCAACTCAACCTGACTATTCCCCATAACCTTATGGAAGAAACCGCACAGCGCTGGTACGGCTTCATCCCGGACGACCGACTTTGGAAAAGCCGCTTACTTTTCGGCAAGGAACACTCCGCCTGGCTGTCTCTGCTCGATTATGCAACACGATCAATTGATGCCCGGAACAACCGAATTGAAAATCCCTTGATTGAGAAGCGCATCGAAGAGACGATTTGCCTCGAACTGCTGAGGAACTGGGCTGAAAATGCAGATATGAATCTGGAAACCGGAGCCAGGGGCGCAGCACCCCGGTACGTCCGTGAGGCAGAGCGCCTTATGATGGAGCAGGCAGACACGGCACCGACCATTATGGGTATAGCCGCCCAGCTTGAAATTTCAGCACGCAGTCTGTCGGATGGCTTTCGTCGATTCAGGGGAATAACCCCTCATGACTTTCTGAGCGCTCGTCGGCTTGACAGAATGAACGAGGCGCTGAAATCCGCACCCGCCGGGGAAACATTGACCTCAATTGCAGCCGCGAGAGGTTACGTGAATTTGCACGCCATGTCTCAAATCTATCAGCGACGGTTCGGAGAGACCCCGTTTCAAACCCTGCAAAATCGTCCGGTCAAGCCATAGTATCAAACGACGACTGGTTCGAAAGATCTGCATAAACATGCGAATTTTTCGTTTCAAAGTGCGCGCGGATCTCTTTCTGCGCTGCTTGGCGGGGGCATCCCTCAACGGCCATGTTCGCCGCGCATGGCAATTTTCTTCTGCTTATGAGTAGTTACTTCCCCTTTCGACTATCGCCTTACCTTGTTGCAACTGTCCCTGCCAACTGCGGCCCGCTATGCATATTGGACCCTAGCTTCAGTGCAGGTTGGAGAGCGGTTTGTGTGAGTTGTGCAGTGTGATGTTGCGGGGCGTGCCCCATAGGGAGGAAACCATGAAAGCGTTAGTATATTACGGACCAGGAAAAACGAACTGGGTCGAAAAGCCGAAACCTCAAGTTCTGGAACCCACGGACGTCATTGTGAGGATCACGAAGACAACGATCTGCGGCACGGACTTACATATTCTCAAGGGCGATGTACCGGCTGTGACGGAAGGGAGAGTGCTTGGCCACGAAGGTGTCGGCATCGTCGACGATGTCGGCGCCGCCGTGCGCAATTTCAGAAAGGGCGATTCCGTTCTCATATCCTGCATCACCTCCTGCGGATCTTGCCCCAACTGCAAACGACAACTCTACTCTCACTGCAACGACGGCGGCTGGATCCTCGGTCATATGATTGACGGCACCCAGGCCGAGTACGTTCGTATTCGGCACGGTGACAATTCTCTATACCCAGTTCCTCAAGGCGCAGATGAGGAGGCTCTAGTCATGTTGTCAGATATCCTCCCTACTGGACTTGAGATCGGTGTCCAGGCCGGCGGGGTTAAACCCGGCGACACCGTCGCAATCGTGGGTGCTGGGCCGGTGGGCATGTCGGCTCTTCTGACCGCACAGTTCTATTCCCCCGGACGTATCATCATGATTGACAGGGATCATGCGCGGCTTGGGCTTGCACGGCAGTTTGGGGCCACCGATACGATCGAGGCGGGCACGCAGGATGTAGCGGCTGAAGTTATGAGCATGACGGGCGGCCAAGGTGTTGATGTCGCGATTGAAGCCGTGGGTATTCCGGCGACCTTCGATATTTGCCAGAAGATCGTATCGGCTGGCGGAAAGATTGCGAACGTTGGAGTGCATGGAAAACCCGTGGACTTACACATCGAGGACTTGTGGATCAAAAACATCAACATCTCGATGGGACTGGTGAACACGAATACCACGCCGATGCTTCTCAAAACCGTTCAGGCGGGAAAGTTTGACCCACTCAAACTCATCACGCATCGGTTCGACCTTGATAACATCCTTGAAGCATATGAGGTGTTTGGTAACGCGGCGCGGGAAAAAGCGATGAAGATTATCCTATCGGCTTGAACGACAGGATGCAGGGTGCGGGGAGCGACATCTCTCCGCACTGTCATTGGCTCATGTTGAATGTCTTCATCTGGATGGCCATCGTATGACGTTGTCTTCTTAGACGTGCCGAATGATGCTGGGACCGGTCAATGGCTTTCGAACATCGCTATGTTTTCGCTCAGCCATGCAGAGACAGATCGTGGCGGCCTGCCTGTGAGATCCGTAAATGTCGCGGTGGTTTCTGCAAGCACGGATTCCCTGAACAACTGATCAATTCCAACCAGAACATTCGCCACAAGCTCGCTGGCACCTGAAGCCATCAGAACTTCGCGTTGTTCCTCTGCGGTGCGGTGTTGGTATGTCACGGTTCTGCGCAGAAGTCTTGTGAGTTCGTCAGCGACTTCCGGCATGCTAACCGTCGAGGGGCCCGTGAGATGATAAGCCCGTTTAGAACCCGCAAAGGCGATATCGAGCAAGGCAATGCGTGCGGCGTCAGCAACGTCTCTTGTATCGATCAGGTTTACCCGACCATCGCCCGCGGCACCACCCCATGCTCCCGCAGCAACTGGAGCGCCGGCACGCCCAAGTATATCGACAAACGAGGAGGGCCGCAGGATCGTGTATCCAACATCCTGTTGCGCAAGATGAGCCTCGATCTGCATGTGCCAATCAAATGGATGCAGCTTGGAGGCTGGCCCCATGACGGAAAGCTTTACGATGTGGGAGACGTGAGCGGTGACCGCCGCATCGATCAACGCGATCTCATTGGCAACCTGCTGCGCCGACGTGCCATGCGACAGGAAAAGCCGGTCGGTGTCACGAAGCGCTTCCACCAATGACGCGGGGTCGTCAAAATCAATTGTAACGACTGCGACCCCTTTGGGTGCTATATTTGCCTGCGGACTACGGCTCAGTGCGACTATCTCAACGCTGTCGCTCAACAAGCTGGAAACAAGCGCTCCTCCAACCCGACCAGTTGCGCCTGCTACAGCGATCCGAAGTGCCTGTTCGGGTTGCAAAAAGCTGGACATGTTTCCAAACTCACTTATTCTGGAATGATCGGTCCAACATAGTTGGACCGATCATTCCAGAATGTCAAGGTGGCGGTATGAGCGGCAAACAGCAATTCGATGATAGCGTGGTGATAGAATGCGCAATGCAGATCTTCTGGCGCCATGGCTATGTGGCAGCTTCCATAGACGAACTTTCGGCTGCGATGGGACTGTCACGTTCTAGTCTTTACAAACGGTTCCGGGATAAAGAAGGGCTTTTTCACGAGGTGTTGGTAACGTATAATAGTCGAGTTATGCAGCGTATGCGTCTCGTCCAAGCTGACACGAAGCGCGAACAGATGAACGCTCTGCTTCTCGAGTTTGTGGCAGACGCCCCTGTAAAGCAGAGGTCCGGCGGGTGTATGCTTGTAAAGGCCTGCGCTGACATTACCGAGCTGCCCCCCGCTGGGAAGACCGCGGCATTGGAGGGAGTAGAGGCTCAGCGGGTGATCTTGAGAGAGATAGTTACCGCTGCGGTTTCAAATGGAGAGTTGGCCTCGTTGACGGACATCGAGGCGTTAGTGTGGCACTTTCTCGGAGTCCTTCAGGCTACTCTGAACCTGCCGCAAATAGGCGCTTCTCGATCCGATCTCCATCGGATGGTAGCTTGCGCGATGTTGGCTTGGCCGCGATAGCCTCCAAACAGGCAATCCATCGTGTTTCGGTGCATACCGGTCAGCACGTGACAACGCCCGCGAGAGCCATAAACCATGACATGTAGATTGGCACGCCTGCGAGCTTGGAACGGCTTTTTCCAACTATCCGGCCAACTCAGTGTCCGCAAACCAGTACACGGAAACCTGAGAGGCAGGACCCGAATAGTGTTGCGATAGCGATACCACAAAGTGCGCTCCGGATGCCGATCAATTCACTCGTCGACTGCTTTCGGCCGGTAGGAATGCATTTCCTGCAGGAGAAATGCGAGCAGATGGTTTTGGAAGTCGTCTCAGGTGCAATTATGGAAGTTTTAACAGCGAGCGCCGTGGAGCGATCGTGACATCGAATCATTTGCTTCTTAGGGACGTTCCCATTCCGACGATAGAAAGACCCAGAATTGTCAGCATGATAAGAAGAGTGTTGTCTGAACCCATATGCCCGACAAACAGTTTTTCCGCGATGCTTGCGATTGACATGATCAGCGAGCAGATCCCGCCCGCCAGAAGCCATGCTCTGCCGGCAAAAACATGAGTGTTGAACCCGATGGCGATCAGCAACGCTGCACACGCAATCAGACCGGAATAAAACGTGACGGCTCCAAAAACTCCTGAATCGGACAGACCCAATTGGACTTGTATGCCCAGACAAATCTGGAAAACACCTAAGAGCGTCCAATCCAGAAAGATGGCAGGTCGGCTCAACCGCAACATGATAATACAAGTCAGCAACCCTCCGAACATGGAAGACGTCCCAGGCAAGTAACCTGCCAGCTTTCCCACCAATGACGAAAGAAAGCCGAGGATCGCGAAGTCGATGAGAACAACGCCCAAAGCAATGACCCGCCTCCAGTCACCCGGTCCCGTGAAGCGGTTGGTTCTGCTCCACCAGGCCATCGTATAAATTCGCCGAAGCGTCTGAAGGACAGGGAAGCGGAACGACAAGAGTGAACGCTTTTCGGAATGACCACTCCTCGCACGGGGTTTGTTTTTTGCCATGCGCGTGTCTCCTGAAAAATGCGTGGAACAGGGGGGGCTTGATAACCCCTCGGTGAAATTCTCATATACATACGTTCTGACTGTATGTCAAAAAAGTTGATGTGAGCTTCGTGTTGTGCTTTCTTGCGCGCACCGCGCATATTTGACACTTGGCGCCATAATCTAATAGGGAACGCCAAGCACCGGAGGGTTTGCAATGAGAAGAACTAAAGAAGACGCCGCCGAAACAAAACGGCAGATTCTTCAAGCCGCCGAAACGCTTTTTCTCGAACGCGGATTTGAGAACGTAACGCTTGACGAGATTGCGACCGCAGTCGGGACCAGCCGAGGGGCGGTTCATTGGCACTTCTGTAACAAGCAAGGTCTCCTTTTCGCGTTGCGCGGAGAATCACAGCTCCCTCTGAGAGAGCTAGCAGATGCCCTCGAAACCGAGGTGGAAGGTCAGCCCTTGGAGATGCTGGGTGACGTACTTTCCAAAATTTTGTTCGATATGCACTCCGATGAGCGGCGCCGTGGACTAATGCGTCTGATGCTACACCTTGACATTTCTGTGGACTGCCCAGTTCCTAAAGAAGATCGGGATTCATACAAGGCCATGGAAAGAATCTTCGCCAAAGCCAACAAAATCAACCCGTTAAACCCGCCTTGGACTCCGAAAAAAGCTGCGTCCGCTGTGACTGCCGTCGTTCTCGGGGTCCTTGAGGAGTGGGCGCTTGAGCGCAGCGAGTTTCCGCTCGTGCCATACGGACAAGACCTCGTCAAAATCGCCATCAAAGGCTTCCAGAACTGAAAACACTCAACCGACTTGGTGATCGCGTCCAGGGAATCTGACGGTGAAACAGAAGCTTGTCTGTTTTTCGCAGGAAACCGTCTCCGGTCAATACAGTGACACGCTCACTACCTGGGTCACACTCGAAGCCATGACGCGTCTCCATGGCGCAGGCTGTTTCCACGAAACACTCACCGCGTCCAATCTCCTGACACCAAATTCGGGATCCACTGATACTCAAGCATGTAGCAGTAAGCATTGTATTCGTGGCATCATTTTTCGCCAACAACGCACTCCGATACACGCGCGCGGATAGCCTCAAGTGGGTTGAAAAGCTTTGCCTTTCAAGTTGGCAATTGGCGCTTTGTCGTTGTCGATATTGCAAAGGCATGTTTGGAACACGATGAAGCGTTTGTTCGATGCGCAAGTAAAGCACCGCTCCGTCTTTCTACGTCTTATAAGACAATCTGGCACTGGACCTGAAGGCTTAGCGGACTGGCAATCGCCAGATCCGGTCTACCATAGTGTTCAGAATTTATCATCAAATCAAAAGACCGATTGCCTCTCCGCAGAATATGCTATTTACAAATATACCGTATGTTTATTAAATCACATTGACCGGCGTGTCGGTGGGTGGAGCGGTTCTTCATTTGACAGCCGTAAACCACCTCAATGTCGCGTCTGAAATTTACGAAATCCGGGATGCTTGTGAGCGAGCTACCTGAGCTAGAAAGGTTCCAAATGGACTTCAAATTGACAAGAGGCTTTGGACAGCGCGTCCTTCTCGCTGCGCCTTTGGTGATCGCGCCCGTCGCTGTTGCAGCGCAGCAGCCTCCCCTTCCCGCTGTCACTGTCACAGTCGTACAAGCAACAGATTACACGCTCACCGCTCGCTTGCCCGGGCGGATAAAGGCCTCCACCGAGGCAGAGGTGCGTCCTCAAGTATCGGGCATCATTCGCGAACGTCTCTTTTACGAAGGTGTCAAAGTAAAGAAGGGTCAGGCTCTCTACAAAATAGATGACGACAACTACGTGAGCGCGACGGAATCAGCCAAAGCGGCGCTAGCCGAAGCTCAGGCCAACTTTGACCTGGCCGTTATTGACGCGAGACGAGCAGCCGAGTTGCTGGCGAACCGCAGTGGGACGGCATCCAATCGAGACAGCACTGCCGCTCAACAAAGCAGAGCGGATGCAGCGCTTCAGCGCGCCCGCGCCCAGCTGACAACTGCCGAAATCGATCTGAACAGAACAACGATCAGAGCCCCGATTGACGGGGTGATCGGCTTTTCGGAAACCACCCCCGGTGCATTGGTCGCTGCACAGCAGGCAACAGCCTTGGCTACAATCAGAACCATCGATCCGGTCAATGTCGACGTTACGCAGTCCGCAACGGATTTGCTTAGATGGCAATCGAAAGGTGGTGCCGCTGGACTTGAGAAGTCTGCGACGGCTTCACTGATCCTCCCTGACGGGTCCCGCTACCCGCTCAAGGGCAACCTCACCGCAGCCGAGCCCAAAGTAGAGCCCACGACGGGCATGGTGACGCTGCGTGTAAGTTTTGAGAATCCAGAGCAGGTGCTGCTTCCGGGTCTTTATGTCGAGGTGGAATTACCGCAGGCCAAGGCGGACGGTGCTATCCTCGTCCCTCAAAGCTCCGTGATGAGAAACGCCAAGGGCGAGCCATATGTCTGGGTCGTGAGGGACTCGAAAGTCGAAGAGAGGGCCCTGTCAATCTTCACGGCTGATGGCAATCAACTCGTCATCACCGACGGTCTTGCAGCCGGCGAAGCCGTTGTCACTTCCGGCTTCCAAAAGGCCGCCCCCGGCGCTGAGGTCGCTGTGACAGTAGACAGTGGGAAACCAGCCTTGCAAGCCAACGAAAGCAAGTAATCATGGCACAGTTCTTTATCGACCGCCCGGTATTTGCATGGGTGATCGCGATTATCATTATGGGTCTCGGAACGCTATCAGTACTTAGCCTGCCCGTGTCTCAATACCCGACCATTGCTGGACCATCGATCGTTATTGGAGCGACGTACCCTGGCGCTTCAGCAGAAACGGTCGCAGACACTGTCGTCCAGATCATCGAAAAGGAAATGACCGGACTTGACGGGCTGCGTTACATCAACTCATCGACAACTTCGACGGGTCGAGCCGAGATTACTCTCACATTTCACCTGGGCTCTGATGCGGATATTGCGCAGGTCCAAGTTCAGAACAAACTCAGCCAGGCAGAGGCGAACTTACCGGATGATGTTACTCGCCAAGGTGTGACGGTCGAAAAATCGGCCACGGGGTTTCTGATGGTGGTCGGCCTCGTATCGAGCGACAATACGCGCAGCGCCATTGATCTGGCAGACTATCTAAACTCCTACATGGTTGAATCAATATCGAGGCTGACAGGGGTCGGGCGCGTGCAGGTTTTCGGCTCCGAATACGCCATGCGTATTTGGCTTGATCCCCAAAAACTGAAGTACTACGATCTTTCGCCATCAGCTGTTGTTACTGCAATAACGGCGCAGAACGCTCAGATTTCTGCTGGTTCATTTGGAGCAATGCCCTCGCCCCAGGGCCAGCAACTCAATGCAACGGTCACGGCTCAATCGCTTCTCAAAACGCCCGAAGATTTTGAGCGGGTCGTTCTGCGCGCGGACACAGATGGAGGGCTGGTACTTCTTCGCGACGTCGCGCGTGCGGAACTGGGTTCAGAAAACTATGAAATTACAACATATTACAACGGCAAGCCCGCGGCGGGCATGGCGGTTCAACTGGCTTCAGGCGCGAATGCACTGGAAACCGCAGAACTTGTGAAGGAACGCGTTGAGCAACTGTCCCGAACAATGCCAGAAGGCGTGGAGTATGTTATACCTTACGACACGACGCCATTTGTCAAATTGTCGATCGAGGCGGTCATAGACACATTGCTTGAAGCGATTGTGCTCGTTGTGCTGGTGATCCTGCTCTTCCTGCATAACTTCCGCGCCACCCTGATACCTGCTCTTGCTGTTCCGGTGGTCCTGTTGGGTACGTTCGGCGTCATGGCAGCGTTCGGCTTTTCTATCAACACCTTGACGATGCTCGCAATGGTCCTGGCAATCGGCCTCCTCGTAGACGACGCAATAGTTGTCGTTGAGAACGTTGAGCGCCTGATGCAAGAAGAGCATCTGACTCCCAAGGAAGCCACAAAAAAATCGATGCGCGAGATTACCGGTGCGTTGGTTGGTATTGCGATGGTCGTCTCGGCAGTTTTCGTACCGATGGCTTTCTTCGGTGGATCGACGGGCGAAATGTACAAGCAGTTCTCCGTAACAATAGTGTCCGCAATGGCCCTTTCGGTTATCGTTGCGATCGTCTTTACGCCTGCTCTTTGTGCAACGTTGTTGAAGCCGCACAACACAAAGAAACGCACAGGGTTGCTGGCCCGACTTACGGACGGTTTCGAACGCAACTTCACACGTTTGACAGATGGCTATGGCGGCGTTGTAAAAGTCGCCACCAAGCGGCCTGTCAGAATGCTGTTGATCTATGGGCTTATCGTTACTGGCATGGTGGTATTATACCAGCGGACCCCCACCTCCTTCCTGCCAAGCGAAGATCAGGGCACGCTCTTTACGATCGTTCAAACACCGCCCGGCACCACAAGTGAGAACACCGAAAAGGTTCTGAGCAAGGTGTCGGATTATTACCGAACAGTTGAAGGGGATAACGTCAGCTCCGTCTTTTCAGTCCAAGGCTTTTCGTTTGCGGGTCAGGGCCAGAATATGGGCATGATGTTCGTCAGCCTGAAGGACTGGAAGGACCGCGTCGGGCCCGAAAACTCTGCTCAGGCCATCGCCGCACGGGCGTTCGGTCCACTAATGGGCGGTATAAATGAAGCAATCGTTGTTCCGATTGTACCGCCACCCGTTATGGAGCTTGGCAACTCCAACGGTTTCACGGCGTTCCTGCAGGCGGAATCAGGTCAGTCACACGAAGAGTTGCTTGCAGCCCGCAACCAACTGTTGGGGCTAGCCGCGAAAAATCCGATGCTCACGGCTGTTCGCGCGAACGGAGTAGAAGATGCGTCACAGTTCGAGCTTAATATAGATTGGGGCAAAGCTGGAGCGGTCGGGGTCACAGCTGCTGATGTTGGATCATTCCTCGCAACTGTATGGTCCGGGACATACGTAAACGACTTCCTTTACGCAGGTCGCGTGAAACGCGTTTACGTTCAGGGTGAGCCCCATGCGAGGACTGGACCCGAAGATCTCGCTCTTTGGCGCGTTCAGAATGCAAATGGCCAGTTTGTTGATTTCTCGACCTTTGCTACACAGGACTGGGTATTCGGACCGCAACAGGTAGATCGCTACAACGCCTTGCCAGCGATGCAGATAGAAGGGTCTCCCGCATCCGGATTCTCATCCGGCGAGGCAATGGCTGAGATGGAACGTCTGGCGGCCGAGCTTCCCAAAGGCTTCACTTTGCGATGGACTGGGCAGTCCTTGGAAGAGAAGGAAGCGGGCGCAGGGGCTTTGCCCTTGTATGGTCTGGCATTGGCAACGATGTTTCTTTGCCTTGCCGCCCTATACGAAAGTTGGACGATACCGATTGCTGTCTTGCTCGCAATGCCGGTGGGCGTGCTCGGAGCACTCCTGGGAGCCTTGATCGGCGATCAGACGAATGGAGTGTACTTTCAGGTCGGACTTCTGACCGTCGTTGGACTGACAGGTAAAAATGGCATCATGATCGTTGAGTTTGCGCGTGAACGAATGGCACACACCGGAGGAAATGCTGTGGAGGCAGTCCTCGAGGCCGCAAAGCTGCGCTTCCGACCAATTCTCATGACATCTCTGGCGTTCGGCCTCGGCGTCGTGCCTCTTCTCATCTCAAGCGGCGCGGGGGCCGGTGCAAGGCATGCTATAGGCTACGCAACGTTCTTTGGGACCGTAACAGGGACAGTACTCGCCGTTATCTTTGTTCCGGTGTTCTTTGTGGTCGTCAACAAGATTTTCGATCGAAGGAGCACCGGTCAGTCAGGCGACTAACGAAAAGGCATGCGTCCGCCCTGCGAGCCGAGAATTAGCTTCCAGGGCGGTCGCATCACTATGTTCACGCACCGAATTTTATTCCAGTATTCTTTCATCGTCTCGCTTACATAAAGAGTTTTTCTAGCGAGGTTTCACATTCTTCGGATTTGATTTGAGAGAGCCGTACAGTAGCTTTGAACCGCACGGACCTTGCCCGGCTTTAACTTCTTAGAAAGTGCGGCATTTGTGAGCAAAACAACGAACGCGTGATCGTGTTCGAAACGCGGGACTGCCGTGCGGTTTTACGATAGCAATCTTGTCAATTGACAACAATTCTGACTTGCCAATCCGATCCAATCGGATGCGGCTTGCCGGTGGCGGTTTCCCCTCAATAGCCAGATGTGGAAAAAAGAAGGAACGCGTAAACCGCCCCAAGGGCGTCGGGTTAATTCACATTGAGAGATATCGCAGCAATAATACTGTTATCGAAGCGCCGGTCTAAGTGATGCAAAAAATAACGAGCGCTTGCGCAAGTACAAATCAAGCCACTTCGCCATCTATCTAAAGTTGCGAGTAGCCACAAGCTGCTAATCCGGAATGGCTGCCTCCTTCTATGCTATCAGTAAATACACTTGACATCACATGTAGAGCACCCGACGAGGTCGCCTCCAGATCGAGCCGATAATTCATTATATATAAATTTTTATACATTAGCATTGTTCTAGGTGCAGCTTATTGTTGGAAATAGAAATGTTCAGAAGTTCGAAAAGCAGACGTATAGCAGAACTCGAAGAAAATTTCGATGCCGTAAAGGAACGTTCAAATCTACTCGATGAAGCCTGTGGCATCGGTCTGTGGGAGGCTGTGTTACACGAAGGCGACGCGCTTCACGCAAAGAGCATCTGGACATGGTCCGCCGAGTTCCGCCGTCTGGTCGGCTACACCGACGTCCAATCGTTTCCCAACGTTGTGCAGTCGTGGTCGGATAAGCTTCATCCCGATGATGTGGCACCCACATTTGCCGCCTTCGCCGCGCATCTCGAGGATAAGACGGGTAAGTCGAGGTACAGCGTCAATTATCGACTCAAGATTTTCGATGGGTCTTATCAGTGGTTCAGGGCGACAGGTGGATGCGCCCATCAGGCAGATGGAAAAACAATCCGCGCCTGCGGCTCACTCACGAACGTAAATGACGAAATTCTTCTGAGGGAGCGGATGGAACGGGAAGCCGAGAGTGACCGTATAACTGTCGGTGCGTTGGCCGAAGCTCTTTCCCAACTGGCCAATGGAAACCTTACGCATCGCATTACAGCCGAATTTGCCGCAAAGACGGCGGGCCTCCGAACCGATTTCAACGAGACAGCCGATAAGCTCCAGGAAACGTTGAACGCTGTATCGGTTGCTGCATCCAGCATTTTGTCGGGATCAAAGGAAATCAGCACTGGCTCGGACGAGCTTTCAAGACGAACAGAACAACAGGCTGCTTCGCTTGAGGAGACCGCTGCTGCTCTCGATGAGATCACTGTCAATGTCGCAAACTCGTCCAAACGAACCGAAGAAGCCCGTTCGGTGGCTGTCCAAGCTAATACCAGCGCTGCTCAGTCTGAAAAAGTTGTCGCCAATGCGGTTGATGCCATGCACAAAATCGAGCGCTCTTCCAACGAGATTTCCAACATTATCGGCGTCATCGACGAGATTGCTTTCCAGACCAATCTTCTTGCTCTGAATGCAGGCGTTGAGGCAGCTCGTGCAGGCGAGGCGGGCAAGGGCTTTGCGGTCGTGGCACAGGAAGTGCGCGAGCTCGCTCAGCGGTCCGCAAAGGCAGCGAAAGAGATCAAAGGCCTTATCCGGAATTCCTCAATTGAAGTACAGAGCGGAGTCACGCTGGTGATTGAGACTGGAGAGGCATTGAAAACCATCGAAAGCTACATCGTCACCATTAATCAACACATGGACTCCATCGCCACTTCGGCCCGCGAGCAATCTGTAGGCCCTCGCCGAGGTCAACGCAGCCGTTAATCAGATGGATCAGGTGACCCAGCAGAATGCAGCCATGGTAGAAGAGAGCAATGCGGCTAGCGCAACGCTTGCGAACGAGGCTGGACGACTGAATCAGCTGATCTCACAGTTCAAGCTCAATACAGCGCAGCCCCGCAATGTTTCTGTCGTCACTACAGATGTAATTCATCGCCGGGTTGCATAGCAGGTGAGTCCACGCCGGACGGACAGACAGGGTCACTGGAGCTCTACGCTTGACAGGGCATGTTGGGCTCCAGTTTGTCTACGACGGATTGACGAACGGCCAGGTCTTTCTGGCCAATGTTAGCACGTTCTGCTTCCGACCTCCTCCAGCCATATTGTCACTACTGACAATCGCCCGCGCACAAAACACCCGGGCTGCGTGTCAAGCGACACGAAGAATCGACCCCTTTTGCGCCATCAGAAATTGACCGCCATGATTGATTTTTCGTTGGCGCATTTCGCGAAGGCGATAGCTGTCACCTCCAATTGTGATTACCGTCGAATGATGAAGCAGGCGATCCAAAGCCGAGGTCATTGCGTTGCGCGCAGCGCCATTCGATCGGTTTGTCGCGCCAAAGCATCTCCACGCAGGCGGCAAGGATAAACGGTTGCTCCATCGTCATTCTCCTAATTGAAATATCAGTCTTGCCTCAACCGCGTATCGGGGTTCCGTTCGAGTCGGCCATGGCGTGGATGACTTTCTCGATCTCCAGACCTTCGCGAAGTCAGGACCTACATTCGCTCTGCCACCGATGATGACGAGCAGGTCGCGCGCCTCGATAACCTTCTGCTCGTTGAAACCGAAATTGTGGCCAGGCGCTGGGCAAAAGGCGGCAAAGTCGGCTGATCTGGCCCTGTGAGGTGCCGTACAAACCCTGCTTCGCCAGTCCTGTGCACCCACAATTCGTTCATGTTTTCCTGGTCAAAAACGATCGTGCCGTTTTGCCCGTGTATTTCACATTGCAGGTCGCGATGCGGCGATGATACCGGACATTCTGGTCTGCGAGAATGATGCGCTAGCGATCGGCGCCGCTGACGTTATCCGTTACAAGCTGGGTTTGCGCATTCCAGAGGACATAGCAATTACGGGTTTCCACGAGGTGCCCCAGGCAGATAATCCGAACTATAACCTCACGACTTACCGGCAACCGCTAACCGAGATGGTTGAATATCTCGTGAAAGTCTTGGCAGATCCGGACCGCGTCGACCTCGACCGGTTGTTTGCTGTAGCTTTGATACAACTTCGCGGTGCATGAGCTTTTAGAGATGGTTTTCGGACACGACCGAGCGTTGCACTGTAATATTCTGTCCATCATCTGTTCATGAAGCAGCCACGCCAGCTTCAGAGAGGACATCCATATTCCTGTTGTCGCTCACATCGAGCAACCAAACAGGAGACACATATGCGCTGGATAGCCAAGGCGACTGCCATAACAGGAACTGCTCTGCTTATGACCGTCGGCGTCGTTAACGCCGTCGAAATTCATAACGGAGCCATAAGCGAGGCTGAGGTCCTTCAGACACAAAAGGCATGGGGCGAGGCTCTAGTGGCCATTTCTCGTGAATATGAAGAAAAGGGTGCAAAGCCCGCCCATGAAATGGCAGCGAATGTGATCGATGCGGCCTATGGATACCAGTTAGGCCCGGTGCTTTTCAAACCGACCTTGACGCAGGAACCTCAAACATTCCGTACCGACCGTGAGGGCGCCCTTTCGTATTTCGTGGGCCAAAATCCCAAATACCCTGCCGATACGGGCTTTGCGTTGAAGGGATGGCGTGAAGTCGACGTCAAGAACGCTGCCATTCTTCTGGATGGCGAATACGCGACAACATTGGGTAAGGTGTCCTTCACCGACAAGGACGGCAAAGTGACGACCGTCGACAAATCGTGGACGTTCAAGAAGGATGATGAGGGAACGATCCGTATCGTTCAGCATCACTCCTCACTACCTTACGCCGCCAAATAATATCGGTCTGAAGCAGGCAGCAACTACCGATCTATTTCAAGACGGTAGCCGATACCTCGAACAGTTGTGATGCAGGATCGACTCTCCGATGAGCGGTCGATCTTTGCACGCAATCGACGCACGTAGACATCCACGACATTCGTCAAGGGGTCTTCGCCTGCGCCCCAGATATTCGACAAGATACGTTCCCGGCTGAGCACGCGTCCTGGTGCCGACATGAACAGCTCGAGAAGCGCTAGTTCCTTGGCGGTCAGCGAAATCTCTTCGCCCTCAACGGTGACACGCATAGATTCCCGGTCCAACTCCAGCAGGCCCGACACTCAATAGTCTGGGACCGAGCGGACGCAGGTCGATCGGTCGGCGCATCAACGCCTCGATCCGTGCCAGCAGTTCTTCAAACGAGAACGGTTTGACCAGATAGTCGTCGGCGCCCATGCGCAAGCCAGAGATACGATCAGTCACGGACCCAAGGGCGGTCAGCATCAAAATCGGTGCCGATATGCCGCTCGCGCGCAGCGTCTGGCAGACATCGGAGCCGTTTATGATTGGCAACATGACATCAAGCAGGATAGCGCCGTTTGCACCTGTGGTGCGCCATTCCTGCCATAGCTCGTGCGCGCGTTCGATGCCTGTCGGGCCATCGCGTGCGACACTGACGCCGTAGCCTTCCGCGCGCAATCCGCGCACCAAAAAATCTGCCACTCTCGGATCGTCTTCTATGATGAGGATGTTCATTTCGTCGTCTCCGGGATGGTTTCAGGAACGGCGGGGTTTCTGGCCAGTGGCAACCGAAGCACGGCTGTCGTTCCCTCCTCCCTATCGCTGGATAGAATGATCGTTCCGTCGTGTGCAGATGCCAGATGTCTGGCGATGGACAAACCCAGGCCTGTCCCTTCCGGACGATGAAGCCGCGCATTGTTGCCGCGGAAATTACGGTCGAAAATGTGTTCTATGGCTTCGGGTTCGATACCTATCCCGTGGTCGCGAACGACCAGTTCCCAATTGCTTTCGATTACCCTAGACGTAACTTCGACGCGGCTATCGTAAGGCGAATAGCGGATGGCATTATCGAGCAAAATGGCAATGACTTGCCTTAGTCGAAACGCGTCGCCAGCCACGATCGTTTCCGCATCCTCGATATCGGCTACAATCTTCACACTTCGCTGGTTGGCTAAGGCTGCCGCACTCAATAGCGCTTCTTCGAGTGGACCTGCTATGTCGATCGGCTCCCTGGTCATTGCCAACGTCTCGTCCTCGCCACGTGCCATCATCAGCAGATCGTCGATCAGGCTCCCCATCTGCCCGGCCGCTTGGCCGATCCGCACAAGCGACGCGCGGTAATCGTCATCCGCCTTTTGTCCGCGCAACGCAATCTCCGCTTCACCGCGGATTGCCGTCGTCGGTGTGCGCAATTCGTGGCTGATATCGGCCAACAGACTGCGCCGACGCCCCTCCGAAGCGCGCAAACGCGATAAGGCATCTTCAAGGGCGGACGTCCGCTCTCTGACCTGTTGCTCAAGCACAATCCGGTGGTTGGCTTCTTCATTGCGTCTCAGCAAAAGCTCGGACGCCATGCGGTTGATGCTGGCGGCAAATCGGCCAAACTCGTCGGTGGTCGTCACGGGGATGCGATGTTCGAGCTGGCCGCCTTCATAAGCCTTCGCGCCTTCCGACATCTGCTGGAGTGGGCGGCGGATGGCATTGGCGATGCTGTAGGCCAACCCCATGCCGATAACGGCGATGATGAACGTCATCACCGCAAGGACGTGATTGAGCTGCAGTAGCGCGGCATCCGCGTTGGCGCGCGTGATGATGAGCTGCGACCGTTCCTTGGCGATAGTGTCGTTGAGAACTTCGCGAAGATCCCGCCCGGCTCCCTGATCGAAAACTTTCTCGATGGATGCCCAGGCCGTTCGCACATCATCGGCTCCCGTATGTGACCTGATGTCTTCGATGGCAGGCTTCAGCGCAATAACGCTACCGGAGATCAGCTGCAAGGCCTCATCGCGCGCGTCGTCATCATCGGCAGGCGCGCCAGCCAGATGATCCATCGTCCGTGTTCGCTGGCTGATGTGCTGGAGCTCTTCGATGGTTGCGGCCATATGAGTTCTAAGAATCTCCCCGTCGCCAGGAGCATGATCTGCGCCAATCAGCGCGCGCAGAGACCATGCACGGAGCCGCTGCTTGGTCGCTGACAGCTCCAGCAAACCGGAGAGAATATCTCCCGCATATCGACCGCGGATGACCTGCTGCTCTGCCTCCGTGGCGATGTGCCGATTGAGGAGTCCCTGGGATACGATCAGCAAGGCTAAGACCGCGAAAGATCCAATCAGTCGAATCGTGAAGTCAATTCGCTTCATTAAAGTGCCTTTATTGGCTGGACTGGTCTCGCCTCAAGTCTTGCCTTACATTGTATCGCCCAGACTCTTTTACAATATTTCAGGCTTTAGAGCCGGCCTCTGCTCCTGCCAACATGGCTGCGCAGGGCCAGAGGCACGAGAACGGGCACTTCTTTTCTGCCCCTACCTTCCATCTCTGCCTTGCCATCGTATGTCAGAGTTAGAGATGGGGACAACCGGATGCGAATGCGCGACGACCATTTTTAATATACTCCTGCGCTTGGTCTGCGATGTTCCAGCAGGTCAGCACGATTTCGGCGGCTGCGTTTGGACTACTTCATTTGAATCCTTCGCACCATACGCGACAGTGTACCTCGCACTACTGCCGGGAAAGATACTGTCGAGGCTTGATCGTGTCCCAGCGAATAGTGGAAGCGGGACACGATTTCGGACTTCTCAAGCCCAAGAGGACTCTCCGCGAATTTTTGTTAGCTGGCGGCCTTATACTGCACATATCCATGGTGGGCTCGCCTATTGTCGCCTGCGACTTTGAAGCGGCGAATTTCCAACGCCAGATTTTCGGTTTCCTGTAAAAGGCTCTGAGCGGCAGCCGTTGTTTCTTCCACCATGGCTGCGTTCTGTTGTGTGACTTTGTCCATCTGGTCTGCGGCAGACGACACCCCCCGCAGGCTAACCGCCTGTTCACGCGCATTGGCAGGAATCTGATGGACGGTCTGGCTCATGCCCAGAACCTGCTCGACGATCTTGCCTTGAGATGAGCCGGTTTCTTCGACCGGTTGAACACCAGAATCTACCTGGGTAGACGAAATGGAAATCAGCTCCTTGATTTCTTTCGCAGCCTTGGCAGAGCGCTGTGCAAGTTCACGTACTTCCTGCGCCACAACCGCAAAGCCTCAAAGCCAGCATTCAGGTGCAAGGAGGTTGGTCTGGACAGCAATCTCATCAATAACGCTGATGATATTGCCAATTTTGCTGGAAGACCCCTGAAATACCGTCATCGCCGCAATCGCGCGGGTGACGACTTCTCCACCCTTTCTCGGTATCTCCACGGGCAACATTCACAGTTTTTTGTGCACTCGACGCACCATCTGCGGTATCGTTTACGCCACGAGTGACTCTACCGAGAGCCGCCACGGTTTCCTCAAGCGAGGCAGCCTGCTGCTTCGATGCGGTAGATATCTCGGAGAGACCGGAGCGTATCGTATAGACCGCGTGAACAACGTTGCTGCTCGTTTCTTCAAGTGAAGAAACAGAAACGTTAAGGTTCTGCCGGATCGCATCAAATTCGGGTGCAACGCGCTCGTTCATGCGTACCGTTAAATCTCCGGCAGCAAGGGAATTGAAGCTGCTCTGGACGATTTCGACAAAGCGACGCAGATCGTTAGCCCTTGTCCCTGTCCCTGTCGCTATCGATGGCGTGACGTGACTGCGAAGCCGCAGCCGACCATCGGCCCGCCTGCGGCTTCGCCTGGGAATCTTCACAACTCCTCCTGGAACGCTTCTACTCTTTTCTTCCGCACCGAGGGCAAGACAACGGCAGCAAGCACCAGCACAGCGATAATAAGCATCGCCGCACTGATGGGTCGTGTAACAAACACCGTTGCGTCTCCACGGGAAAGAAGTAACGCCCGCCGCAAGTACTCTTCCATCATTGGACCGAGGATGAAACCAAGCAGGAGTGGAGCAGGTTCGCAACCGAGCTTAATGAGGATGTATCCAAGCGCGCCGAAGCCCGCCATCATGTAGATGTCGAATGTCATGTTGCTCAGACTGAAAACGCCGATAGAGCAGAAAACCAAAATCGCCGGGTATAATAGATGATAAGGGATTGAAATCATTCTCGCCCACAAGCCCACCAGAGGTAGGTTGAGGACAAGAAGAAAGAAATTGCCAATCCACATGGACACGATCAGACCCCAGAATAGACGAGGTTGATCCGTCATCATTGTTGGGCCGGGCTGTATCCCCTGCAAGATCAACGCTCCGATCATGAGTGCCATGACCGCGTTCGAGGGAATTCCCAACGTCAACATTGGAATGAAGGAAGTCTGCGCACCTGCATTGTTCGCCGCTTCCGGAGCCGCTACCCCTTCAATTGCACCCTTGCCAAATCTTTCGGGGGTCTTTGATAGCTTCTTTTCGACCGCATATGAGACAAAAGCTGCTAACATGGCTCCACCACCCGGAAGGATGCCCAATGCGGAGCCGAGACCCGTGCCACGCAGGATAGGCGGGAGAATACGGCGAAAATCTGCCAGCGTCAGCAACTTACCCTTTACTTTGGACACCATCGCTTCACGGGTGGTTTCCTGTTCAAGGTTGACCACGATTTCAGCGATACCGAACAGTCCCATCGCGACCACAACAAAATCGATCCCGTCGAGCAACTGGGGTGTGTCGAAAGAATATCGGGAAAAGCCTGATGTAATGTCCATGCCAACAGTCCCAAGCAAAAGCCCCAGCAGGATCATCGCGAGGGCGTGAAACAGGGTGCCGCTGGCTAGAACAACAGACGCAGCAAGGCCTAGTACCATCAAAGAGAAATATTCAGCGGGCCCGAAATTTAGCGCAACTTCCGCCAACGCTGGAGAAAACATTGCTATTAGGAGCGTCGCGATGCTGCCAGCAATGAATGAGCCTATCGCCGCGGTTGCGAGCGCCTTTCCGGCCTCTCCCCGCCGCGCCATCTGATGACCATCAATCGCGGTGACGATGGAGGACGGCTCGCCCGGCAGATTAACCAGGATAGCGGTCGTAGAGCCGCCATACTGGGCCCCGTAATAAATACCAGCCAGCATAATCAAGGCCGCCTCAGCCGGAAGCCCGAAGGTTAACGGCAGAAGGATGGAAATCGTAGCAGTCGGCCCCAATCCAGGTAAGACTCCTATGGCGGTGCCCAAGATTGCACCAATCAAACAGAATAAAAGGTTTTGAAAACTAGCCGCGGCACTAATACCCAGCGCGAGATGTTCGAAAATTTCCATGACGCTCACCGATCCATAAACAAAGTGCCCGCAAGGGGGATTGGAACTCCGAGAGCGTAAACGAAGACAACGGTGCAAATCGCCACGAATACTAAGATGCCGAGCACGTACCTCCAATGTAGCCGGAATCGGCTGCTCGCCGAAGCTCCGACGAGCATGAGGGTTATGAGGGCGACAACAACGCCGACATATTGGAGAAGCACAGCGAAAAGAACAATGCTTCCGGTAACGAGGATGAGTTGCCGAAATGCGAATGTGGGAATCGTAATATTCTCTAGTATGAGCGCTCGTGCCAAGGCGATGAAACCAAAACCAGAAAGCAATACGCCCAAGATAATTGGGAAGTAGCCTGGGCCCATGCGGGCACCAGTTCCCATCGGGTAGTCGCGTCCAAACCAAAGCGCAGACACTCCAAACAGGAGATAAATCGCTCCGGCTCCAAGCTCATTGTAATTTCGAATATGCAGTCGCATCCCGGTCACTCCTCCCTTACGCAGTCCTGTATTTTATCTCGCCAGATAGGCCGCTGAAATCGATCCGTTGTCGAGAGCAGCTTGAACAGCGGCGTCCGCGCGCTGCTTGTCTTGCGCTGCACGATGTGTATCTCTTACCAGCATAGCGCCATCTGCGACCAACGCACTTTTAAGAATGTTGATGTCGACATCCCGCGGGCTGACAAGGTTTTTCGCGGCTAGTGCGGCGGCGGTACCGGCTGCCTGGCCGATAGCCATGACACCGCCCTGAGTGCGGAATGAAGCATGAGCTTCGTGCGATGCCGAAATTGCCCGGCCAGCGACTATGAGCCCATTCAAGCCCTTAGGTAAAAGGCAGCGGTACGGTATGTCGTAGGAATCATCAATGTCATTCCAGACACCGCCATCCTTCGAGGCGCCCTGACGGCCGTTGGGATTGTGAATGTCGATCGGGAAATAACCCCGCGCGATGACGTCAGCATGTTTAGCGCCAGTAACAACTTCCTGTTGCGATAGCAGGTGATCGCCAACAATATGGCGGCTCTCTCTAATGCCTATCTGCACGCCTGAGTCTGAAACATATGCATGCTTAAACCCTGGTACTTTGCGGCGAAGAAAATCGGCCAAGGACATCAGCTGCTCGCGTCCTTCGATCTCCGCACGCGTCAGGTCGTCCGCTGAGATCGCATTAACGGCAGACACACGGGTCGAATTGAAATGCAGGACTCCTGGTCTAACGCCAGTCCAAAAGAGCACTGAGTCTCGACCGAGCTTAAGGTCTCCCGAGTCCGTCGCTTCGCGCACGGCGCGTATGAAACCTTGGCCGCAATAGTGCTTCTGTTCCAGATCAGTCGAGAACGTCCGCATTGGCACGATCTCGGAACGTCTCCAGAAATCGTCCGGGTTTTCGTCCATGTATTTTTTGACTGCCGCTGTGTCGACCTGTGCCATTTCAAACATCAGCGTTGCTGGCTGAACGACACCATCGGCCCGGCCAACGGAGTATTCCGCACCGGCAAGTGCGGCTAGATCGCCGTCACCGGTCGCATCAACGAAGACCTGTGCGCGGTAGGCCGTTCTGCCTGATTTACTCGTCGTTGTGATGGAAACAACCCGACCGTTTTCGACCTGCACGTCGGATAGAAAACTATGGAACAGGATATCGGCGCCTGCCTCCTGGACCATCTGCAATGCGGCCCATTTGTAGATCTGACGGTCATAAAAACAGACATAGCTGCCATGACCTTTGGGATCGGTTGTCTTTGCATGCCCCGTGCTGCCGCCCAACTCGACCATGCGGTCAATGAACTGTTGCGGAATCCCCCCGATGACCTGCTCATCTTTGAAGTGGAACGGCGAGATAGGGCCGATACACGCCGTGGTGGGCATCCCTCCTAGGAAGCCGTAGCGCTCGATCAAAAGGGTCTTGGCCCCTTGCCGTGCAGCCGCCGTGGCAGCGATGAACCCAGAGGGTCCACCGCCAACCACGATTACGTCGTAGCTTGTGTTTTCTTTCATCAACTCAATTCACATTCTGTTCGAGATTAATCGGCGACGATCTTTGCCGTTTTGATGACCTCTGCCCAGCGGCTGGTTTCGCCCCGCACAAAGGCGTCGAAGTCCTGCGGGGACCCTGTTTTGATCTCCAGGCCCATTTTCGTCAGCCGCTCCACCACTGCTGGTTCGGCAAGGACTGCGTTCACGTCGGTGTTGATCTTGTTGAGGACGTCGACCGGTGTGCCAGCGGGGGCAAGCAAACCGCCCCACGAACCCGCATTGTACCCTTTCAACCCACTTTCATCTATGGTCGGTATCCCTGGAAGCAATGCCGACGGGTTCGCACCGGCGACAGCAATCGCGTTGATGCGTCCGGACTCGATGTGCTGCCGGATAGCAGGAATGGTATCAAACATGATCGCCACCTGCCCGCTGATCAGATCGGGATGAGCGTCGCTGCTTCCCTTGTAAGGGATGTGGACGATATCGACACCGGCCATGTTTTTGAACATTTCTGCTAAAAGATGCTGGGCCGTCCCGTTACCAGCAGACGCATAGGTTAGTGTCCCCGGGTTGGCCTTGGCGAACTCAATCAATTCTTTGATATTTTTGAATGGCTGGCTTGGATGGGCAACCAGAACCATCGGGGAAAGGTTCGTTTGCGCGACGCCGACGAAGTCCTTCTCGGTGTTGTATGGTAGGCTCTTCTGAAGAGTCTTGTTCAATGAATGAGTCAATGTCATCTGCAGCAAAGTATGGCCGTCCGGAGCCGATTTGGCCACATAGTCAGAACCGATGATTGTGCTTGCTCCAGGCCGGTTCTCGACCACAACCGGCTGACCCCACTTTTGCTGGAGCTTTTCTGCGACCACGCGGGCAATGATGTCGGAAGCCCCGCCAGGTGGATTGGGCACAACAATCGTCACTGTTTTGCTTGGAAAGTCCGTGGCGGAGGCCGCCACACTTAGCGCTAATCCGACAGTCATCGCAGCTACGCCGATGAATTTTGATAGAATAGACATTCACGTTTCCTCCCGTTGATAATAGCATTCGATACCATGGGCTTGGTTTTCGATAGTTAGTGACATAAACAAGTGATGCTGGTGTGCCGCACACGCGCGTCGGAGTTAAAACGATCATCGTCAGAGGCCGTGCCGCCGTAGAATCTGGATAATTTTGGCGTCCTGCTCGTCGCTTGACAACAAAGCCGGCTGGCGGCTTACGCCGACCGTTTTGTCTTGCAGATAGAGTGCTCGCTTAACCATGGCCGGAGCAAATCCCAACGCATACAACTCGGATCGAAAAGCGGCGAACGTGTCCTGGTGTTTCTGGGCCTCAGCGGTATTGCCTTCATTAAAAGCTTTCAGAATATTTGCGAGCACGCTGGGAATCGCGTTGCCGAGGCCGGAGATACAGCCGGCCGCGCCGTTTTGTAACGCCCAGTAGACCAGATGGTCTGGCCCGGAATAGACATCAAAACCATCGACCTCTTTTGCGATTTGAAGGTAGGCTTCAAGGGTCTCCTGGGTGCCGCCCGAATCCTTGATACCGGCAATGTTGCCGTGGGTCGCCAGTTTGCGCGCAGTGTCTGCTTCAATGTGGTTTTGCGTTCGAGCCGGTATATCGTAAAGATAAACAGGCGTCGTGACAGAGTCGGCAACCACGGAAAAATGCCGGACGAGGCTTTCTTGGGTACAGGCAACAAAAAACGGCGTGATTACCGCAATACCATCAACACCGATACGGTCAAATTCGCGGGCAAGCTTTAAAGTCACGAATGTCGATGGCATGCCGGCATTAACGATAACCTTCGCCCGACCATCTACTTCGCTCACCACTTCATGGGTCAGCCGAACTTTCTCGTCAAAAGTGAGCGCACTGAAATCGCCGTTTGTACCGGCGCACATAATGTTGTTCCCCGCTTCTACCTGGCGACGCACCTGACTGCGGGTCGCTGCATAGTTGATTGTTTCATCTTCATTGAAGCAGGTGACTATCGCAACGAAAGCATCTCTAGGCATCACGTCTATCCTCTATATCTGGCTTCAAACCGGCTGCACGAATAGCTGAACAGAATGATGCAATTGCCGTTACTGCCCGCGTCGATCTCAATAAGAACGTCTGCCTGCGATTGATGGCAATCGCGGCATTGGATCCGCACTAAAAGACGCCTCAAAACATTGCCCTGAATACTAAGTTTGTCAATTAGTTTCTGTGTTGTTCTGCATCAGGTCGTAAAGAAAAAAATTTTAGCTTTATTTATCAACATATTAAAGTCACACTTCTTAAGTATTCGTGGTGTGAATTACAAAGTAGAACTTGACAACTATCTCGGTCGCCCGCTTTCTATCGCCACGAATATGTCTGGTCGCCGCTTTGATGAAGTGGCTTTAACGACGGAGCTGGCATGAGTGATATCATTGGGATAACAATGGGAGATCCCTGTGGCGTGGGGCCCGAGATCTGTGTCCGAGCCCTGGTGGATATGGGCAAAGACGACCAAAAGCAGACTAGAATTTACGGGAATCTTGCCACTTTGAACGCAGCGCGTCACGCGTTGGGCCTCGATATTGAGCTAGCGCCGTATGTTGTAGACCTACCCATCGACGGTGCGCCGCTCGCGTGGGGGCAGCTAAGTGCCGTGGCGGGGGACGCCGCATTTCGGTTCATAGAGAATGCTGTTCGGGATGCGCAGACCAACGAGATTGGCTGCATCGTAACCGCCCCGATTAACAAGGAAGCCCTAAATATGGCGGGGCACCACTATGACGGTCACACCGGAATGCTGCGCAGCCTGACAGGATCAAAAGCCGCATACATGTTGCTGGCCTCCGAGAAGTTGAAGGTTATTCACGTCTCGACGCATGTCTCATTGAAAGACGCAATTGAGAGGGCGACAACCGAGCGGGTCCTCGCCACGATCCGCGCCGGGAACGCACATCTCAAACGCATCGGCTACACGGCTCCTCGCATCGCCGTTGCCGGAATAAACCCGCATTGCGGCGAAAACGGACTGTTTGGAAGCGAAGACGACGAGCAGATCGCACCGGCTGTCATTGCCGCAAGGGCGGAGGGGATTGATGCTCATGGCCCAATCTCTGCCGATACCGTATTTCACCGCGCCTACACCGGTGCCTTCGACCTGATAGTCGCTCAATACCATGACCAGGGGCATATTCCGATCAAGCTTGTCGCCTTCGATACGGCCGTGAACGTATCAGTAGATCTCCCCATCGACCGGACCTCGGTGGACCACGGGACGGCGTTCGACATTGCCGGCAAAGGCATCGCCAATCACAGCAATATGAACGAGGCCATTACATATGCACGCAAACTTATTGCCGGCTCGTCGAAGTAAGGATTACAACATGACGATTGCTTCCCTAACATTTCAACAGCCTCGGTGTCTGACCGTCGGTGCAGGTACCGTCGGAGAGGTCGGTAGATGGGCTGCCGGCGGTGCCTCAACGCTTGTGATCGCGACTCCGATTACTGCCAATTTTGTAGAGCGTCTTGAACTCCGCGGGAAGGTCACGGTGTTCGACGCTATTCCGGGGGAACCGGATATTGCGACGCTGGACGCGGCTCTTGAAGCGGCGCGTGAGTGCAAACCTACCCTGATCGTCGGTCTCGGCGGAGGCTCTGTATTGGATGTTGCAAAACTCGTCGCCGTACTCTGGGACTCGGATCAGTCTCTTGTCGACGTGGCCGGGCCGAACAAGGTTGCAGGACGAAAGACTGGTCTCGTGCAGGTCGCCACGACAGCCGGCACCGGTTCCGAGGCAGGCACCCGCTCACTGATCACCGACCCCGCAAAGGGCAACAAGATCGCGGTGGAGAGCCCACACATGATTGCAGATTGCGCGGTTCTTGATCCCGAGTTGACATATTCGGTGCCACCGTCTGTGACCGCTGCGACCGGCGTTGATGCCATGGCGCACTGCGTCGAGGCTTTCACCAATCGCCGCGCCCATCCGATGATCGACGGCTTTGCCCGCATGGGTTTCAGCTTGGTCGGCAAGTACCTTGGCCGCGCAGTACGAGATGGCACAGATACGGAGGCCCGAGAGGGGCTGATGCTGGCCTCCTACTATGGCGGCATCTGCCTCGGCCCAGTAAATACAGCGGCTGGTCATGCTATCGCCTATCCCTTGGGCACGCGGCTTCGGCTGCCACACGGGCTGGCAAATGCGATCATTTTTCCCCATGTTCTCGCTTTTAATCAGCCAGCGGCCGTGGCTAAAACTGCCGAAGTTGCTGATGCCCTTGGCTTTGGCTCCGCTTTGTCACAGGATAACCTCTTGGGAGCCGCCTGTGATTTCTGCAGGGAACTTGGGATTGAGATGTCGCTCACTGCGCACGGCGCCACGGCTGATGACCTCCTGCAGTTTGCGAGTGAAGCGCATGGAATTCGACGGCTTATGGATAATAATCCCGTTGATATGAACAAAGAAGATGTTCTGAAAATCTACCAATCCGCACTGTAGTCCAAAACAGAACCTCGCCTTGAAACCATAATCCGTTTACGTCCCATATAAGAGGCGCTCGCGCGATCCGATAAGATGTTCTCGCATGAGTTGGCGCGCAGATTCGGGATTGCGCTCCGAGATCGCTTTTGTGATCGCATCGTGTTCGGTAAACACGCGCGTTAAGCCAGCGCTATCGCGTTGAACCGAAGCTCCGTGGAACTTCATCCCGACGGCAATGTGGTCCTCCAGAGCTTCCATTGCCGTCGAGAAGTATCGGTTCTTGGCGGCACGGGCTATAGCCAAGTGGAATTGGAAGTCCGCATCTGCCCGGTGAGAGTGCCGATTGGTTGCATCGCGCATAAGCTCCAACGCTTGGCCGATGGCAGCTATGTCCCCCTCGCCGTGGCGCTCTGCCGCCGCCGCCGCGGCCGCTGGCTCAACATTCAACCGGAATTCATAGCAATTCAGGAGGTCTGTAATATTTTGCAGTTGTCCAAACCCAAGAGGCTCACGCATGCCAACAATGCGAACGAAGCTTCCAGCACCACGGCGCGAATAGATAAATCCTTGCTCTCGAAGTCGGCGCAACGCTTCACGTATCACCGGCCGCGAGACCTCAAACTCTATCGCCAGATCGTGTTCGGTAGGCAGCCGCTCGTCGGGCTGGTAGGCGCCAGACTTGATAGCCCGATGCATACGCTGAAAAACCAGATCGCTAAGGCTTCTTCGAGCTGTTCCGGTCTCTAATCCCATCACTTAGTCCATCTTCCGGAGTATTTCGTCGACGATCTTCACCAGCGTATCGGGTGCCCCGAATCCGCCAGACTTTGCAATAATGCAACGGCCGTGAGCGTGGGCCAAGCCCAGGCCGGGTAGGCACTCGCCGATCAGCCTGAATCGCTTTATCCTTAAGGTCCCTAATACAGCCTCAGCCGTAGCGCCCCCAGACAGAACGAGGGTAGTGTTGTTCTCGCCGCTAAAAACACTGTCCGCAAGCGCTTGCGAGACATCGGCCGCCGTAACAACCTCTTCTCCTGGCACTGCCTGAACGACAGTGACAACAGGCATATTCGATAAACACTCCTTAAGTTTCCCATTGGGAGCAGCAAAATACTGCAATGGATGGGCAGCCCGCAGTTCTTCAATCTGACGGAGTGTTATCGGGTCGCGGGAGCCAATGACAAGCAGCGTCGGGCAGCCTGGAATTTCAGCCCGCCGAACACATGCGCTGGACGTAAGTCTCTCAGCTAGAGCCTCCGCCAAGCCCCTAGCCCCAACGAGAAGATCAACATTGCCTCTTTCGGCCCATTCCAACCATTGCCGCATGTCGCTTTGGCTACGAACATCTGGAACCACTGCCCGAGCCGCATGGGACGCTAGTCGGGAGGTTATAGAAATTGGTTCGTCAATTCCGAAGCCCTCAATGTGGCCAGTAACCACTCTGCGATCAAACTCTGGAATCGCCGGCGCAACCAGTGCCTTGGTATAGGGCGTGGAATCAAGTTCGGCTGCAATATTCCCCTTCATCCGGGAATCGATCTTTTTGAACAGGCGAGTACCGGACGGCAACGATGCCAAGGTTGCTGACGTCCTCAGGCTGGCGTCTGCCTCGTTCAGTTCGCGCGTTCCAAGGCTAATGGAGACAACGTCGGGTCCCTCACGCAGAGCTTCCCCAATTGACTCAAGACATAGAGCAATCTCTACATGCATGCCTCGAGCAGCGAATGGTGCGCCAGCGTCCAATGCGCCAGTGAGGTCGTCTGCCAAAATCGCGAGCATCGCCGTCCTAAAGATGTTGTTATGTTAATAATTCTAAAAGAGTATTGAAATGTCAAGACATCTTGAATTAACGGCAACAGGTTATGACAAAGTTGCCGCCAGCACAACAGCGATATGAACGGTTTGCGAGCCGCTTCAGGGTTCAACGCTTGTTGCCGCACAGGGATCCACTGTAGGGCGCATGCATTCCCGCTCGGCTCTTCAATCGGGTTAGTTGCGGGCTCGGCCGAAGGCCAGTAGATCGCCTTCTAAAAGGATTTACAAATAAATGCATCTGCACAGACATGCCAGCGCTCGACATGAAATGATCGTATCTTCCTGATTGAATGTTTTATCGTAGGCATAGCTACCTTCACAGAAATGTACTCCTCCGTAGTGCAACATACAGGTTTTTGCCAAGAATGTGCACATGTTGCCGGGGATAAACGACATGACATTTAGCCATCAAATCTGCGAGACTCTGTGACTGTACCGCATTTTTCGTAGTGAGAATTTCGCCCCCGGACGGTGCAGTGGAATGTCTACGATCTTGCAATGGTCAAATTTCTCTGCAAGGATAGGCGCATATGCACATAACTGGATGGAGGTAATGCTGTGGTTGCAAGGATAGATGTAGAATTTCCAGGAGAAGGCAACGTTCAGTTATCAGCGTGGCTTTACGTCCCGGATTCCGCTGGCCCTCACCCCGCCATTACAATGGCACACGGTTATGGCGGAACCCGCGATCACGGGATCGAACCCTTTGCAAAAGCCTTTGCCTCAGCAGGTTTTGCAGTGCTGCTCCATGATCATCGAGGTTTTGGAAGAAGCGGCGGCGAGCCGCGGCAAGACATTGACCCGTGGCAACAGATCGCCGATTGGCGCCGGGCAATCTCCTACCTTGAGACTCGTCCCGAAGTTGATCCGACAAGGATTGGCGTATGGGGAACCAGCTACGCCGGCGGGCATGCCATAGTACTCGGCGCGACCGACCGAAGGCTTCGTTGCGTAGTTGCGCAGGTGCCAACGATCAGCGGTCACGAACAGTTCCTGAGACGTATTAACCCCGATGCTTTTCCTGCGTTCGATGAGATGCTTGCGCAAGAAGACCGGAGCCGACTGCGCGGTGACCCCCTTCTGTACCAAGCCCTTGTCAGTGACGACATCTCTGTGGCTGCGTCTTACCGTTCCACGGAAGCCATTGAATTCTACACTCAGCCGATTCCAGCCGGAATATGGGAGAACAAGGTAACGATCCGCTCCACACGAAGCGCTCGCATGTACGAGCCCGGTGTGTGGATATCGCGCATTGCTCCGACGCCGTTGCTCATGGTCGTGGCGTCCCAAGATAAAGTAACACTCACGGAGATTGAGCTGGCTGCCTATGAGCGCGCGTTAGAGCCAAAAAAACTTGCCTTGATACCTGGCGGCCACTTCGACCCTTACCTCGATCAATTCGACATGGCGGCGGCGGCGGCAACGGAATGGTTCCTGCAGCACCTAAGCTGATTGCTCGCTCGATCTAAGCAGATACTGAGCATCGATAACTGGAAGCTGAACCATGACTCGAATGCAACTCTCACGTGCGCCATTAAAATGGAAGCTGCTGACAAAGAAACGCGCGAGTTCCACCCAGGGACTTCCGCCTGGCACGGAGACGTTGGCGTGGGTGACCAACACTGTAACCCTAATCCATGGCGAACGGGACGCGGTTCTCGTTGACACGTTTCTTTCTGAGAAACAGTCGGAGGAGTTAGCGGACTGGATCGTCGCAAGCGGCAAGAACCTCACGACAATATATGTCACCCATGCCCATGGGGACCATTATTTTGGCATCAGGTTGTTACTCAGCCGATTTCCCAAAGCGAAGGCGCTGGCGACTGCTGCTGTCGTTGAAGATATCCGACAGCAGATCGATCCGAACTTCATAAAGAACTTTTGGGAGCCGCGGTTCCCTGGCCAAATTCCGAAAAACCCCGTTGTCCCAAATGTCCTAGAAAGCAACGTGCTGGAACTCGAAGGACAAGAACTGTTGGTAGTACCGCTCGGACATACCGATACAGGTGGCACGACCTGCCTGCATGTTCCGTCCATTGATCTCGTTGTCTCAGGCGACTGCGTTTACAACAACACACACCTGCATCTAGCCGAATGTGACGCGGCTGCGCGTAAAGAGTGGCTCGCGGCGCTCGACAAGGTGGAGGCGCTAGATCCGCATGCTGTTGTCGCAGGTCACGGTGTAATTGATCCCGATAGCGACCCCAGACATATTGGCGAAACACGTAATTACATTTTAGCTTTCAATAGGTCGTTGGAGTCGACAACGAGCGCGCGCGAACTCTATGATAAAATGTTAGCGCTTTATCCAGAGAGAGTTAATCCGGGTTCCCTTTGGTCCGCGGCTCATGCCGTCAAACCCTCTTGATTCAGGTGCAAGCGCTATAAAGCGGGCAGGCGATTCTGCGTCTCGAACACTAATTCATCTCCGGGCAGCATATTAATCCGTGCCGAGTTCAGTCTTAACGACTTGGCCCATGATATTGCGCATGCCTCGGGCCTTCGCTGCTCCGAACTTTTGTTCAAATCCGTCCTGCGCCCTCGTCCAAGCCGCGCGGCCTTCTTCTACTTTCCTCAACCCCGCCCCCGTCAGCGAGATAATGCGAGAACGGCGATCCTCTTTGCCAATGTTTAGTTCAATAAGGCCATCACGTTCCAATGGCTTTAGATTATGTCCCATCGTGGTTCGATCCACCACGAGGGCTTCTGACAGTTCGGCCATCGTAACCGGTCCACGTCTCGATAGGAACACAAGGATAATATACTGCGTACCCCGCAGATCCACCTCAGAGAGACAAGCGTCATAAAATCGAGTTAAATGTCGCGCAGCCTGTCGAACGGCGGTGCAATTGCAAAGCAGCGCGGATGCATCAAGATAGCTCGATTTCGGCACTGTTGAAACTCCTGGAACTAGGTTGGATTAATACTCGACAGCCAGAATATACGCATATGCACATTTTGAAAGCCCTCAGCATCAAGGCAAGGGGCTCGGCCAACTCTTCCTTAGAGTGGTGACGCATAAATCGCGAGATTCTATCGGCATCAGTTCCGGTTCCCCCCGATCTGTCGTGCCTCTCGGTAATGAGTTCGAAATCTACTGACGATGCCGCACTATGCCTGAATACTGTGTTCATTTTACGCGAGGCAACCAAACATAATCCGAATTCCTCACGACAGTGTCACCAGACACACGCTAAAGCGCGGTTGCGGCAAATACTACTTTCGCCTTGAAAGCAGCGTTGGGGTTCTGGCATCTCTGCCCGGCATCAAAATTCGAAGGCAGGCACACACTCCCCTCATAACCGCTCTTTAATTTCCCCAACCCCTCTCTATTGCTCGTCGAGGATTGAGGATGCCGTTGATCGGGATGTGGCTGTTGGACAGTTGGTTCGGGCGGTCCGCGAAGGTCCACAGTACCAGGCGGTTGGCCTTCAGTTTCAGGGATCGACGACGCTCGACTCCGGCTGAACGAGGCCGAGCGTGCACATGATGTTTCCTAGACGGCGGATCGTCACGAACTTTTCCAGTGCGGCGGATAAGCTGCCTCGTAACCTGTCATCGCCTCCATGCGTACTAGCCACGCGCCCAGCGCCGGCAACTGCGCATCGAGCGTGTCAAGACCCAGTGCCAATTCGATCGCGTCTGGACGCGATGCGACCCGCCTGAGCAACTGCACGTTTGGAATGGTAACGATGTCTGCTGCTGTGATCTCTTTGCCCGCCAGATAAGGGGCATGCGAAAGGTGGCGATCCATCCAGCCGAGCACATCCATTACATGACGCGCCGAAGCGCGCATCGCTTCTAGATCATCCTTGGCGTCGCCGCGTAACAATGGGCGTACGATCCCCATCTCAATGAGGTCGCGCGCATAATTTTCAAACTCACAGACGCGCTGCCAGATCCGACCATGCTCCTCAGTCGTTCTGCCAAACAGCGGAAGGGCTGGATGCATGCGATCTAGAAAACTCACAATGGCGATGGATTCGCAAATAGCCGTTCCGCCAGTCGTCAGCACCGGCACCTTGCCGCGAGGGTTGAGCGCAAGGAATTCCGGTGACCGGTTTTCCTTTTTCCCCGTATCTAAGCGGCGGGAAATATAGGGCACCTGCTTATATTCAAGCGCGAGTTGAACCCTCCAAGAATAGGGGCTTCCACTGATCCAGTAAAGTTCGTGGTCCATTACGCTTCCTCATCGTTTGACGGTGTTTGATAAACCACGATAGGCCTATCGCTCGCAGCCATGCTCCTTCACCAGCAATTTTTCGCCTTTTGTGGCGACGCTGATTATGAGCGGCAAGCTTAGTGATTTCGAGCCACAGGCGTGGCCTGAAGACCTTCATGCTGCATCGCTGGCACGCTGATTACCAAAGTTGGAGTGGGGAGTTGCTTGGAGGTAGACGCCGTCTGCAGTCAACTCTCATAGGCCTGACATGCGGCCGCAATCCAAGGTTTACCAGTCGAATTCCCATATGATTTTTGTTTCCCTGCTTCTCAACGGGTTGGATAGATCCCCGTGCGGTCGACGGATCGAGATACAGGTCCGAAACGGATCATGCCAAAGGATACATTACGGGAAAACGGTTTAACCTCTACCGGGTAACCAATGATCGCGCTCGGGGGGGATGCTCCGATATTGCGAACAGCGCGTCCCATCACGAGGAGTAATAATCGTGACGGGACTTTCGATTTTGGTTGATCCTTCGGAAGGAGATTCGTTTCTGACCGAGAGGCGATTTGGGACCCACTGACAAAAGCCTACGGAGAACCCCGAGGTTATTTTATCCGGTACCCGGTCGGATCTTACCCCATCTTTTTTCCCTATACCGTCGCTCGGCCAGCAACCCTTCCTATTACTTATTTACCCAAGGCATGGAGAGATCGATGTCAGAGACCAGCTTCCCACCCCCAAAGCTCATATTTTCCAGAGGTATGGTGTAAATCATCAGGGAGATATCGTCTTGACTGATGCCAACCTTTTCTACTGCGTAACGGGTAACCAATTCCGCGAGCTTGCGCTTTTCGTCGACAGTACGGCTTGTACCAGCCGTCACAGTTATAATCATACGCTTATCGGATCGCTTCATGCCAGGAAAAGTCGGATGAATGTAAAGTTCGTCCTCCTTGTGTTCACTGATGATCACGAACCGGTCTTCCATAGGGGTATTCATCGCTTCGTGAAGCGCTAGGTTCAAAGCATCGGCTAAAGCGCGCTTCTCCTCACTTGAGAACTTTTGAGCGGGAATGTGGGCGTGAAAGGTTGGCATAAATGTCTCCTTGGCTGCGTTGCTCTAGACCCAACGACAGACACCAAACGGTTGGTCCATCAGAAGGGCATCGGATAAGGTGTCCTTGACGTGAAATGGGTGCGACAAGGCGTGTCTCTCAACTTTGGTTACAGATTTCGTTAGGTAAAACCGAAGTGCTGTAATGTGAGCAGCTCTGTGTCCCGTCGTCTCGGAAGGCATACGCCTCACCCGCTTATTGATGACGACCTTAATGTTTGGTAACATCATAATGGCCGCCATTAATTGCGATCATTATTAATATGGGGATTTTCCGTGTCAAGGTCGCTGAGTGAACTTGATGCCGGCCAAGATGATGTTTGTAGGAGCAGCAATGAAAGTGAGCAAAGAAAAACTCGCGGCAAACCGCGCAGCGATAATCGGCGCCGCTGTTAATCTATTTCAGGAACGTGGAATTGACGGTGTAGGCGTTTCGGAAATTTCTACAGCTGCGGGTCTTACGCATGGGGCTCTTTATGCCCAGTTCGGCTCAAAAAGCGGGCTCGTAGCGGAAGCGCTTGGCGCTACGGTACAAGCTAGTCGTCAACGAATGGCGGATAGGGGTAGAGGGCACGCCGATCCACTGATGGCCTACCTCGATTACTATCTGTCCGAGCGCCACCGCGACGACATTGCTGGAGGATGTTCGTTTCCGGCTTTGGGCGCGGATGTAGCTCGTCAGGACACGCATGTTGGTGAGCGTTTCGCTAATGGATTTTCCGCCAGCGTTGAGGCAATTGCCGATCTTCTCCATAAAGTCCCGAAAAACGAACGGCTCGGACGTGCCTCGGCGATACTGAGCCTGATCAGCGGCGCTGTGACGGCTTCAAGAGCAACCCGAAAAGCTCAACCGGACGCCTCCAAAGAGATCCTTGACGCTGCGCGAAATGCTGTGAAAACCTTGACAGGAATTGCTTGAGATTGAACGGTAAATCAATGCTTGGGTGCTGCGGAAACTTAAGGCTTTGACGAGACCGAAATGCGGTCTCGTCAAGATCACTTGGTTCGTAAAAACGCCGCGAAAGTGCCCTGATCAGCTTGGGCTTTTCGGATCAAATGCCGGGGGCCTCGACCACTTTTCGAGAAGCAGTTATCCCGATCACCGCCATAGACGCCGCGCAAAGGAGTATGGGGAATGCGAGCGCAATGAAAATTGTCCCAAACTCCCAGCCCAAAGAAATAAGGACGCTGCCGAGAACCCCACTAATAATCGCGCCGAGCCTTCCAACCGCATGCATAGTGCTAACACCGGTTGCACTTACAGCAATCGGAAATGACTGTGGCGCAAGTGCTTGTAGTCCGGCCATTGACCCATGGTGGAAGAAACCAAGCACCAACATCGTAACGCAGACCGTCGCAAATTCCAGAGGGATGATACTAATGCTGGCAAGCAAGAGACCCGCCGTCGTGAAAGTCACAGCTAATACACGCTGAGGATTGAGGCGGTCCATGACAGCACCAAAGGATATTGCCCCAACGGGTCCGGCTAGGTTGAAAAGGGCTATGATGATCGAACTCTGCGCCACGCTAAAACCGGCGTCTCTGGTTATCACGGGCAGCCATCCCATAATGACGTAGGTTACAAGCACACCAAGGAAATAAGCCAAGCTTAGCATTACCGCTGTGACAGCATACTTGGGGGCGAACAGCGTGCGAAGTGATGAGCTTTCTTCCCCGGCAACGATAGGCAACCAAAATTTTGCGCGTTCGGAAAAGGATACCTGTGGGTCGATTTTCAGGAGAATGCCAGGTATCGATCCAACTCTCTGTTTTAGCGCCAAGAACGCCACCGACTCCGGCAAAAGAAAGAGTAACGCGACGCCTAGAAGCATCGGTAGAACACCCGAAATTCCTAGCGTTACTCGCCAGCCGTAACTCGAAATCAACCAGGCAGCTAAAAATCCGCACAAAGTTGCGCCCACCGTATAACCGCTAAAACAGATGGTTACGAAGAGTGAGCGTTGGCGCTTTGGCGCGTATTCAGCCACGAGCGCGAGCGCGGCAGGTATTGCCGCCCCCAGACCTAGTCCAGTAAGGGACCGCAGGGCGAGCAAAACTTCGATATTTGGTGAAAAGGCCGACAGAAATGTCAGTGTTCCCAGCCAGAAGACGCTTGCCACAAGCACCAGCTTTCGGCCATACCGATCACTAATCGGACCCGCGATTGCAGCGCCGATCGCCATCCCAACAAAGACAGAACTAAGAACAGTCCCCATCTCCGTTTTGGAGATCCCCCAGTCTCGAATAATTTCAGGTGCGAGTAAACCAATAATGGTAACGTCGAGCCCGTCAAACGCGACAACGAGAAATGTTAAGAATAGTATTGCAAATTGGTGCCTGCTTACAGGCCGGTCGTCGATAAATTGCCGAACATTGACATTATCCATTTTTACTCCACCTCCCAGTCGATTTTTGAGTACTTTTATCAGGTAATTGATCGGCCGCCGTCGATCAGGATTACTTGGCCCGAGATATAGGATCCTGCTGGCGAGGCCAGAAGAATAGACGGTCCGACAATATCTTCAGGCTCCGCGAGCCGCTTCAACGGCACTTTGTCGGTCATAATTTTGTTGCGATTTTCGTCACCCCAAATTTCTTCCGAGAACGGCGTGCGTACGATCGAAGGGGCTATCGCATTCGCTCTAATATTGTATTGCCCGAACTCCGCTGCGATACTGCGGACGTAACTGTTGACGGCGGCTTTTGATGCTCCGTAACCCGTAAGACCCGGGCTGGCCCTCTCAGAGCCAATGCTTGACATCATTATTATAGCGCCGTCCTTCCGCTCAACCATTCCGGGAATAAACTGCTTGACAATTGCGTGGTTGTTCGCGACGGTATTTGTGAAAAGTCGACTTAGCTCCTCGCGCGACTGCTCAAGGATTGGACGAATTTGCGTGGGTTCAGCCGCTAAACAGAAAAGGATATCGACTTTGCCGAAAGCAGCGATCGCCTTTTCACCGAAGGCTTCGATATCATCGCTGTTAGTGATATCGCACTTGATACCTTTCGCAGAATAGCCCTGAGCACACATGGATTTTGCAGTCGCTTCCGTCGCGTCCTGGAGGTGACTCGAAACGACAACACTCGCTCCACACTCGGCGAGACCTCGAGCGATGCTCAAGCCCATCCCTGCAGTCGACCCGGTCAAGACCGCAACTTTTCCCGACAAATTAAATCTGCTATACATTTTTACTGTTCCACATAATTTTCTCACGCTTCGATTGGAGCGGTCAGGCGGTAAAACTGCCCACGAGTTCACGGACGTTTGAATTCACTTGTCGACTTGGTTACTGGGCCAAGGTTCCACCATCGACGGGTAAAATATGACCCGTGACCATTGCAGAGGCGTCACTGGCCAAGAATAGTACTGGACCTGCGATATCTCGTGGTTCGGCCAGCTTTCGGAGAGGAGTAATATCCTCGACTTGCTTCATAAACTCTGGGTCGCTTGTGAGTGCGCTTGTTAGGCTTGTACGAACCAGACTGGGCGCGACCGCGTTAACCCTGACATTCAAAGGCGCCCATTCAATAGCCCAGGATCTGGTCATGTTGACCACAGCGCCCTTTGTTGCTTGGTAGACAATGTTCGGATAAAAGCCGCCAGACATCCCCAGGATTGAGGCAGTATTGACGATGGTTCCGCCACGTTTCATGTGGCGTGCTGCGGCCCGCGCACAGAAGAACATTCCTGTCATGTTAACTGCCACAACCGCGTCCCAGTCTTGGGTACTCAGTTCTAAACTGGGGCCTCGGCGATTGATGCCAGCATTGTTAAAGAGCACATCAATTTGGCCGCGGCTTTTGGCTATCTGAGCAAACGCCTCTTCGATGGCTTGGCCATTTGTTACGTCTGCCTCAACTGCTTCTGCGTTCGAACCAATTTCCTCGACTACCTTTTGGGCAGCAGCACCGTCCGAATCTAGTACGACGACGTAGGCACCGGATGCAGCCATCCCTTTGGATACTGCCCGCCCGATATCGCCAGCCCCCCCGGTAATGATCGCGGTCTTTTTATCTAACCGAAAGTTTGGCAAGTGCTCTTCCATGGTTCCTCCTCCAAAATGCAAGCACCCCACTGCCCGCAAAATATTCGTTTGCCGAACATGCAGGTCCAGCCTCGTATCTGTGAAAACTCCTCCAAGGCACCATCGACGCTCTAAACATTGCAACCATAATGTTTATAGTCAGGGCCTGTCAAGTCTTCAGCGATATGATTGAAGAGCGATGGGAGTTTGATTGCGAACTTCTCAGTTCCCTCCGCTGCTTCCGAATTGATATTGCCCCCTCCCGAGCATTAGCGACCCGTAATCCGGGTTTTGGCGTGGGTGACTTCGGTCGATGCTGACAGCAAGGAGCGTGATGCCCGCGGGTTGATTGGAGATTCCGGCATGTCGGCGAGATATTGAGATATAGATCCTGCAATGGCTGGCCGACACATCGCCTGCATTGTGGCCGCAGCCCCCTCGGTGGCACGGGAGACACTGGAGCGGGGGGGGGCTGCGAGCTTCCCGAGCCTGACGAGGGCAACTATTATTGCAAGTGCAAGCGCAAACATGTGAGGGCGCAGATTCTCCGGGACGAATACACGAACCGTTATCCCGACAGCTACGGCAAAAGCCGGCATTGTGACTTCTATCGCGGATGGGCGCTAAAGCTGACGCCGACAATCTGTTCGTCGACCACGCCGGCGACACGGTGACGGCTGTCGTGGCTCGGTCGGCTATCGGGCAAAACGCAGCAGGCTCTTTACTGTTCACGGTCCTGAGAGCATTGCGGTCTTCTTTCGCACAGGCGCACTGCACGTACACGCTTGCAAGTAACTGCAAGCCTACATGATCGCCCACCACATCTCCTTGGCCGCTTTGCCATCACTCCAAAGTCACTGCGGCTGATAGGGGCTTCTACTCTGCCGCCATACTCTATGTCGTGCCCGGCGGGTTCTGAGAGTGACGCACGTCAAACAGTTTACAGAGATTCGATATTCGAGCTGAGTAGCTATCGTTCGACGCTTAACTTTTTGTAATCCCTCTGCAACTCGTCCAGTGCCGAACGCGCTGGCTGCGTGGCGCCCAGATGTAGATAACGGAGTTCATCCATAAGGGCATCCCAGAATGACGCGCCGCCCTTTTCTAGCACCTCAGCCTGCAAAGAAGCCTCCTTGCTAGGCTGCGTATGTCGAGCGCCCCACGCAGCCATATGTGCGATTAGAGGTACAAGCTGTATCGCAGCTTCAGTGAGGCTGTAGACCCCTTTTTGCTTATGGTGGGGGTCCGAACTCCGTGTCAGAAGGCCAGATTCGGTCAGGTGCTTCAATCGGCTTGCGAGGATATTCGACGCTATTCGTTCCTCGTTGTGCTCCAGCAAAGCGCCATAGCTGCGCCTTTTACCGAAGATGATATCGCGGATAACTATCAGGCTCCAACGATCGCCGATTTGTTCAAGTGTCAGGTTGATCGGGCATCCCGACCGCCTTGTTTGCGTCACAACAATTCTCCTAAAAAATTCCACTTGCATTATGCAAGTAGACGCAGTATCAGTCAACCACTTGCATTATGCAAGTATATTTTGCCGAGAGCGGGACAGCTTCAGACATGAGTACGCGTTCCTCTTTCACACGGTTTACGGCGGCATCCCGGCTGTGCATGTCGCTACCACAATGGCGAAAGTGAATCAGCCGTTGCTCTGCCTGCAGGGGAACGAAACGGCGTTCAAATCCGCCAATTAAAATGGTTAGGAAATACTGTGAAACTATCTACCATCACTTCGCGCACTGTGCTTGCAGTAACGTTAGCGTTTGCTAACGCCACCGTTGCTTTAGCGCCAGCCTATGCTGCCGCCCCGATGCAGCAGAAGCAAGTTCCTGGCTTCTATCGCACAATGATTGGTGACTATGAGGTCACGGCTATCTACGACGGTGGCGGGGGCATTGATTCCAGCCTCCTGCGTGGTGATCCGGCGCTTATTCAGTCCCTTCTAGCGCACTCCTTCCAGAATGATCCGAAGAATGTCACGGCCTCTGTCCAGGGCTACCTTGTTAACACCGGCTCCAAGCTCGTTCTCATCGATACCGGTGCAGGTGGACATTGGGGAGGTCCCACACTGGGCAAGCTCGTGCAGAACCTTAAGGCCTCCGGCTACAGCCCGGAACAAGTTGATCTGGTGCTGTTGACGCATCTTCACGCAGACCATGTGGGCGGAATCTACGACGGCGGGAAACGCGTCTTCCCGAACGCCACGGTAATGATGAAGCAGGCTGACGCCGACTTCTGGCTCTCCAAAGAGATTATGGCAAAGGCACCGGAAGAAGCAAAAATCTTCTTCGCCGTGGCACAGGATGCCGCTGCTCCTTACATTAGCGCTAGCAAGTGGGCGCCTTACCAAGGCATGGACGAAATCCTCCCCGGCATCGCGCCGTATGAGATTCCCGGCCATACGCCCGGTCATACTGGCTACATGATTTCCTCCCAAGGGCAGTCGCTGCTGATCTGGGGAGATGTTGCTCATGTGATGGCCGTCCAGATGCCGCACCCGGAAATAGGGATTGTCTTCGACTCAGACAGCGCGGCGGCAATCAAAACACGTGAAGACCTTCTGATAAAACTCGCCTCCGACAAGACCATGATCGCCGCCGCTCACATGCCGTTTCCGGGTTTGGGTCGTGTTCGTAAAATCGACACCGGCGCTGGTTACGACTGGGTGCCGACAACCTTCGTCAACCTAAAGGGAGTTAAGCCATGACCTATGATTCATCTTCTGTCCACAAGCTGCGCGATGCGATGTTCGCCTTCAATGTTGCGCATCCTGTACAAACCATAGAGACACTCCGCGCTGGCATGGAAGCGATTCCAGAAGCAAACCCGGCGGCGGCTGACCTAAGCGTCGAGCCGACCGAGTTGAATGGCGTACCCGCCGTGGCGATCATGGCTCCCGGCGCTTCTAAAGATCGTGTCATCTACCATTTACACGGAGGTGGCTGGGTGGCGGGTTCTCCTGCCTCGCATCTAGGCATGCTCGGAGAGCTATCTCGAGCAGCAAAATCTAGGGTTATCGTCCTGGATCACTCCAGGGCGCCTGAGCACCCATTCCCAGCGTCATATGACGAGTCTATCCGAGCCTACGAAGCGGTGCGTGCTTTAGGCAAGCCGTTCGCCGTGACAGGTGACTCCAGTGGCGGTGGTATGGCTCTAAACGTTCTAGCCTACGCATCCTCGAAGGGCCACAACGAGGCGCGAGCAGCAGTCCTCATTAGCCCATGGGCAGACTTGACGCTGACGTTGCCGTCATTAACGCAGCTGGCCGATCGCGACCCATTGGTCAACGTGGACGGGATGCGGGATATGATCAAGGCTTACGTTGGCAACCACGATTTGAAAGAGCCACGCATCTCACCCATGTTCAACGATATGCACGGCTTCCCCCCGTTGCTCATCCATGTTGGAAGCGACGAGATACTTCTAGACGATGCACTTGAAATTGATAGGAGGGTGCGCGCGGCGGGCGGCAAGTCGATACTCGAGGTCTGGCCGGAGATGCTTCACGTCTGGCACATTCAGACCGGTTCTTTACCCCAGGCCCACGACGCATTGCAAAGAGTGGGGGAGTTTCTCATCGGGCACTTTGAAAAGTAACGTTCGCGCGCATTCAGCGAGCGCCTAAAACTACATAGGAGACTTACATGAGCACTGACACCACGACTCCGGGAACGGCATGGATGCAAATCGTCAAGAAAAAAGGAACGAGCGACTTTGCAGCTTCGTTCACCTCTGACGCTAGGCTTGAGGCCTCCGCCCTAAGCAGGGCGGTGGTCGGCCCGACACTCATCGGGGCCTTTTTCACCGCAACGAGTACGATGTACAACGACTTTGTGTTTACCGCGGAGACTGTTGACGGTGTGAAGACCTACCTTGAGTGGGAGGCCATCCACGCCGACAAACCAATTGCGGGCACAACCATCATCACTCGGAACGCCTCGGGCCTTATCGAAAACATCAAACTCTTCCAGAGCCCGTTTAACGTCGTCCGTGAGTTTTCATCTGGCCTTAAGGAGCGCCTCGAAGGAACACTTGAGCAAGAATTCTTCAGTTAAGCCCCGGAAGAAATGACCTGCGTGGCTTAACTAGAATCCGATTGTGGCAGTTGCTACAACCAAAAGGATTTTCAACAGCCTCCGGTGACCGGAGGCTGTTTGACTGAGTGAAGGCAACGAACTAGGACGGAAAACAATCCCGCTGAGTGCCAATGCATGGCGAAATTGGCCAGATAGTGCTGTCCCAAAACGAAAGGTTCTGCGCCAAGTTAGGTCCGACATTCGTAACGACAAGTTGTTCCTGACTCCTCCTTCCCAGATCCTTCCGATCCTGCCCCGTCCGAATTCAACGACTGCAATCGAACCATGAGGAAGTTCAACCGGTCCTTCTGGAAAGCGAAGTCCCGTCGCTATGATCTCGATGTGGGGTATCGCCATGTGATCACGCTATGGAAAAAAATCTGATGCGTCGAGTCTCGAAAGACACTTAGTTTCTCCCCGTCGGGCCGCCCAATCGAGTTACCACGTCTTAAGGCTGGAGGCCCACGGGGAGTCCGGTTTGCTCGCGATGGGATGTACCCGGGTCGCGAGCGCACGGAAACGGCAAGCACCGTTCCAATCAAAACTTCAGAGTAGACTTGACGAAGTCTGTGACCGTCTCGACGGAGGCACGAGTCGCCTCAGGATCCATACCAACAAGTGGCTTTAGTTTTACACAAGCATCTTTGTAGCTGAAAGGCTCATTGGTTTCCGCGTTCATCAAGACACCGACATCGTTTTCTTTGATCTCGCAATCACGCACTGATTAGTCAGCCTTCGTGGCCACCGGAGGATTGGCACCGATTGGATTACCAAACCCGTGTTGCGCATTCGGATATTCCGTGATCGAGACGTCAACACCACTACTCTTCAGCCGTTCCGCGTAAGCCTTGCAGGTCCTAACGGGATTATAGTTGTCCTGAGTGCCATGAAAGATGCGGATTGGACGCTGTTGCACAACACAATCTTGTTTATAGGTCGTTCCGCAGTCGGGATAGAAACTCACATAACCCGCTAAATCGACGCCGCTCTTGTTCCACATTTTTTGAAACCGAGAAACGCTAGAATAAAGGGCGCCTTGGCCACCGCGGGAAAAGCGCATCAGAATGATCCGATTTGGGTCGACCCGCGGATGCTTTGCCAGGATGTCAAGCGAACGAAAAATGTCGAGGGAAAAATTGAGGCGGCCCAACGGAGCCCGATTGTCGCCCACGCTGATTAAATTACGACCGGTCATGCCGTCGATGATAAACGTCGAGACGACCAAGGAGTTGAAATGGCGGCGCCAAAATTGAATATTAGGGCCGACGCCTCCGGAACCATGCATTAAGACGACAACCGGAAGGGACCCGTTATCTTGAGCAATGCTCAATTCCACCGGCGAGGATAATCTCCTTACCGTCTGCATCGCCGTTCAGATATTGCGTATCAGTAATTGTCAGCGAGTGAATTTATTGGAATTCGACCCGCGCCGGGATCGATTCGGGTTGGCTCCGCTCTGCCCATGCGTCATTGATGCCAATAGCGCGACAGCTAGCGATACTTGTAGAAGTATAATGCAGAACTCAATCGGCTCTGCTTCCCGAGCCAGCGAGGACAAACGACAGACTGATCTTCTCCTGAAGGCGTGGGAGGAAAGCGGCAAGGTCTACGGCTATCAAAAACTGCACGACGACCTTCTCGATCTGGGCGAGATGTGCTGCCCGAACCGGGTTGCGCGCCTGACCCGTCTTGCCGGGATCAAGGTGCAGATCGGCTACAAACGCCGTCCCGGCATCTATGGTGGCAGACCTTCCGTCGTCGTCGACAACACACTCGACCGGCAGTTCGACGTCGAGGCTCCAGACACGGCGTGGGTTACGGACATCACCTATATCCGGATCTGTGAGGGCTTTTCCTACCTTGCTGTCGCTATTGATCTCTATTCCCGCCGGGTCATCGGTTGGGCAATGCAGAGCCGCCAAACCACGGATGTCGTGTCACAGGCTCTGCTGATGGTATGGCGGCGCAACCCGAAGAACCAGGTGCTGATCCATTCGGACCAGGGCTCCCAGTTCACCAGCATGGACTGGGCCTCGTTCCTCAAGCACCACAATCTGGCTCACTCGATGAGCCGACGAGGGAATTGCCATGATAACGCCGTCGCTGAAAGCTTCTTCAATCTCCTGAAGCGCGAACGGATACGTCGCAGGGTCTACCATTCACGCGATGAAGCACGCCAGAACGTGTTCGATTACATCGAGATGTTCTACAACCCGAAACGCAAATCCGTCAGGAACGGGATGCTGTCGCCCGTCGAGTTCGAGAAGCAGCAGAAAATCTGACCCGAGGGTGTCTACGGAACTCGGGGCTATTCAGTGGCTCCTATTGCGAGGCTTGAGTAAGTCTGGAATCGTCTCATTGTTGCCGTGTCCCGCTTAGGGTGTCATTTCACCCCCAGCCAGAACCGACCCCAACCTCATAAGCCTGAGTTTTAAGAGTGGTAGCCGATGCCGGAGTGCATCTCGTCCGCTCGATCCACCTGGATAGTCGTGTGATGAACCCTCCAACGATCTGCAAGCATACTCTCGACGTTTGACCGGACGGCCATCGCATCGACGCCATCTGTGAGTATGATATGGGCTGTCAGACTTATCTCATCGCCCGCCATCGTCCACACGTGAAGGTCATGGACGCTGGTGATACCCTGAACACCTTCAATTGTCTGCCTGACCTCGTTTAACCGCAGGCCCGCCGGGACGCCCTCAAGCAAGACATTGGTGGTGTCGCGTAGCAATATCCATGTTCGGGGCAATACCCATAATGCGATACCAACCGCAACAACAGGATCGATCCAGGTCCAACCTGTCAGATAAATGGTAATTGCGCCAGCAGTAACGCCTACCGAACCGAGCATATCGGCCCAGACCTCAAGATAGGCACCCTTGACGTTAAAGCTTTTATCTCGACCTGAGGCAAGGATCCGCATGGACGCGAGGTTCACAAGGAGACCGAGGAACGCGACAACAAACATTCCGACAGACCCGATCGGTTCCGGGCTACTGAAACGTTTGATCGCTTCGACCAATACGTAGATTGCCACTGCAAAAAGAAGCATGGCGTTGAAAGCGGCTGCCAGCACCTCCAACCGCTTGTAGCCGAATGTCCGCTTGTCATCGGCTTGCCGGTTTCCGAACCGGACGGCTAGAAGTGCGATGGCCAAGGCAGCGGCATCGGTCATCATGTGCGCAGCATCGGACAGCAGTGCCAAACTGTTAAAGTAAAACCCGGCAATTACTTCTGCGGCGAGGAAGATCGAGGTTAACGCGAACGCCCAGCTGAGCATTCTTGTATTGGCACCAGCCGTATGGTTATGGCCTTCTTGTCCATGCCCAGGACTGTCGTCTAGAGCGATATGATTGTGAGGTCGTTGATTGCCCACCATCCGATGTCCTCCACGAATTCATTTCTCTGGGTGATGGCAAATGACACACCCATCAAACATAGCACGTTGCTCGTCGCTTGGCCCTCTATCCTTATCCAAGGTTATGTTGGAACCGGGTCCTTGATAGCATCATTCCCGTTCCGGAATATTCAGTTTCCTAAGGACGGACGGGGGAACAGCCGGACCTTTTACGATAGTCCGCATGTTATCAAAGCCGTTTAATCGAAAATGCGTATCATATAAATTAGATGCTGCCCCGTTTACCGCTCTGCAGTAGCAGTTTTTCCGCCGTATGCAGGGCCTCTTCACAGGTGGAAGCAAGCACCAACGGGTAGCCCCAGAATTTCAAGAAAATCACACCAAAGGCCATAAGGGCGACTCGCTTCGCGGCACTCGACTCAATCACGATCATTGCCAAGACCAAATTGCGCAATTCAGCTTTGTGCTTCTTCATCCAGAGTGATGTGTATTTCTTCTCCTCCTGGCTATGTTTATGATTTTCGGTCGGAGCGGAATGTGTCAATAAAACAAAAGCTTCGTTGCGTTTCAAGTTCGCCTCGAATTCTTCGAACCCTTGTCTGAACGTGTTTCCTGAGCCGTCTGGTAGACCCATCCAGACGAAAGGAAAATTAGAACTGTCCATCGACATGTACGGTTGGCCTTATCGTCAAAAAATATAAAATTGCTACCCAGCATACCTGTGTGGGCGCCAAGGGTCATTGCTAGATCCTGCCATTTCATACAGCATTCACGCCAAGATCGCATTAGGACGCCAGTTGGAGATTGATGACAGAACAGAACGTCTTCAAGAGAGACCTGTCGAACTGCCCCTCTTGCCGCAGCATAAATTCGGCAGCTTCTCGGGCTGGCCAAGCTTTCTTGTAAGCGCGGTGTGAGGTGAGCGCGTCGAAGACGTCACAAATGGCGGCAATTCGCACAGGAACTGTAATGTCCGTCCCCGACAAGCCTTCGGGATAACCCTTGCCGTCGGGTCTTTCATGATGATGGAGACAGATGTCGAGCACAGTCTCCGGCATGCTCCCCGATCGAGCCACAATATCTCTGCTATATTGCGGATGTCGGCGGATCGACGCCATTTCTTCGTCGGTCAAACGCCCGGCCTTATTCAAGATTTCTAATGGAATTCTCATTTTTCCCACGTCATGAAGCAAGCCACCCATAGCCATGACGCGGATGGCACTTTCGTCGAATTTCAACGCTCGGCCGAAGTGGACCATCAGAGCAGTCACTGCGATTGAATGCAGAAACGTGTATTCGTCTTTGCTCTTCAGTCGGGTCACTGCAATCAGTGCCCTCGAATTTTCCTGCATGCAGGTGGCAATATCTTCAACAACCTGCAGAGCCGTGTCGGCTGGAATTGATTTGCCCATTCTCGCTTCTGCGAAGATCGAGTTGATGAGCGGCTTTGACTGTTTGATCGTCCGCAATGCCTGCGCGACCTGCCCTTTCGGCAATTCGGTGACATTCTTTTTCGACGCTAAAGGGGGGGGGCAGCCTTTCTTGAACGTGTTGATGATAACACCATCGACACTGCTGGCTCTCAATATCTCCAAATCCCTGGGACTGTCGAGAAGAAAGCGGCTTCGCCAGAATTTCTGGCCACTCCAGTTGCCGTCAACTGCCTCTACGAACATGCCCAGGCGGACCTGCTCCGGCTTGATGCGTCTGAGCATGCTGCGCTCTGCCTCCCAATCGTGTGAACATTTCATTTCAGAGGTCTGATATCCGCAAGCGCTACTGGAATCTGAACGCTTGCAGATATCAATGAGAGGGCTCACCGCCGCCGGCTCCCTACGTTGCAACCCTTCCCGAATCCGCGTTTCAAGACGAAGATGTGGTATGGGAACTTGGAGCTATGCTGCAAACATTGCCGGGGTTTGATCTTTCTCGAACATTTGTTCCAGGTTGAGGAAGCAGATCATACCCTCAGGTTGAGCGATAATGCCGTCGGCATATTTCATTCCGCTTGGCACGCTGATCTCCGGGACTGGCTGAAGCAGACTGAAGGGGATCGTCAGGATGTCCGATACTCGGTCAACGACGAGGCCCATGGCCATGCCGTGAACTTCAGCAACCACGATGGCGCTGCGCGGGGTCGGATCGGTGCTTCTCATACCGAGCTTGTTGGCAAGATCGATGATCGGGATCACCGTGCCCCGCAGGTTCATGACGCCGATAACGTCTGCCGGAGCATGCGGGATCGAGGTTGCCGGTCCCCATCCGCGAATTTCGCGGATGGTTGTCGTACGTACGCAGAATTCCTGATCGTGCAGCCGGAAGGCGATGATCTCCAGCATTGCGCCTATGCCACTCGTAGATGGATGAGTTGCGTTCATCAAAAGTCCTCCCACGTTTCCTTGACGGCGGCATTGCCAGAAAACGCCTTGGCCACCTTGCCGGCCAGACGCTTGACTGGAGACTGCACAGGGCGATGTCCCGCCCCGGCTGCCATGACCGCACCCGTCTGGCGCAGTGCGTTTCCAAGCTGGAACTGCGAGATCAGTTCGCGCAGCCTTCCGCTCTCGTTGGCAAGCGTCGCGCCGGCTGCACTCGTCTCCTCGACCATGGCCGCATTCTGCTGGGTCACCTGGTCCATCTGATTGACGGCCGTGTTGACCTCGGCCAGACCAACGGACTGCTCCCTGGCCGATGTGGCGATCGAGTCCATGTGCTGGTTGACAGTGACAATGTAGCCCTCGATGGTTTTCAGCGCCTCGCCTGTGTCGCTGACCAGTTTGACACCGCTCTGCACTTCGATCGAGGAGTTTCGGATAAGGTCCTTGATTTCCTTGGCAGCCTGGGCCGAGCGCTGGGCCAGTTCCCTGACTTCCTGGGCGACGACGGCAAATCCCTTACCGGCATCTCCGGCACGGGCCGCCTCAACGCCTGCGTTCAGAGCCAGAAGGTTGGTCTGGAAAGCGATCTCGTCGATGACGCCAATGATGTTGGAGACCTGGTTGGAGGACGCCTCGATCTTCTGCATGGCATCGACTGCATTGGCCACCACCCGGCCGGACTCGGCGGCGCTTTCATTGGCCTGCACTGCGACCTTGCGGGCTTCTTCGGCACGCTTGGACGAGTTGGTCACATTGACGGTGATCTGGTCGAGTGCGGCCGCTGTTTCTTCCAGTGCTGCTGCCTGTTGTTCCGTCCGCTTGGAGAGGTCGTCCGCACTGGCACTGACTTCGCGGCTGCCATTGTCGATAGCGCCGGTCGCCTCAGCCACGGTTCTCAGTGTCTCGGAGAGTTGCGCAACAGCAGTATTAAAGTCGGCACGCAAAGTTTCGAAGTCGGGAGCAAATGGCTTGTTCAGCTGGAAAGTCAGGTCGCCGTTCGCCAGATGTTTCAGGCCTTCCCCCAGACCGGTGCTCGCCTCCATCATTTCCTCTGCACGGACCCGATCTGCCTCTACCTTACGATGACGCTCTTCCTCCGAAAGACTGCGGTTAGCGGCAGCTTCCTGCTCAAGGCGCCGATTGGCCACAGCGTTATCCCGGAAAACTGCAACTGCGTCTGCCATCTGGCCGACTTCGTCCTTGCGACCCATGCCAGTGATCGGCTCCTCGGTTTCACCTTCCGCAAGTGAAAGCATCCGTGCTCGCAGGGCATTGATCGGGCCGGTGATACCCCGGCTTGAAACGTAGAGGGCTGCGATGATCAAAGCTGCAAACAAGGCTACGAGTGAAACGATATATGTGAGGATCGTCGACTGCATGTCTTTCGTCATACGCTGACTTTCGACGTTCATATGCTTTAGCATCGCATCGACCCTCTGACGCATAGTCTCTTGCAACTCTGCCACAGCCGGATCGATCTTCGCCAGGATTGCCCTCGCCTCATCGTCCTGGTCTTTTGCGCTCAAAGCGATGACGTCGTCTGTCATCTTCAGAACTACCTCCGAGCGTGTCCGCCACGTACTGATTTCGTCTTTCATACTCGGCATAACATCAACAAGCAGGTCAAATCGCTCGTTCATACGCTTGGCGTTATTTTCGTACCCGCTCATGACCGCCTTGTTGTAGGGATCATTGGCAGCATAATTCAGCGTCTGGTTCGCATTGTAGGCTGCACCAACGAGGGATATGCTGATGCGCGCAAGCGCTACTGTCGCGACGCCGTCATTGTCTATGAAGCCAGCGTAATCCTCGCTGGTCTTTTGGTAACTTGAGGCAACCGCACCAATACCAGCAAGGCCAGCAACGCATAGCGGAATAATAAGTGCGAGGATTTTCGTTTGGATTTTGGTGTTTTTCAGAAATGACATAGCTTGCTCCTGGGAAACGGAATGGCTGTTCACATGGTAAGACAGGGTGAGCAAAATCATTCTGTCACCATGACGCAATGCAGTAATGAATGTTTATTTAATTGGAGCAGGACTTCGTAGTCCATCATATATCGGATACACCAAATTAAATCTGTAGATGATCTTAGATATACGAGGAAATTTTGCAGATATATTACAGTATAAAACCCAGAATATTGTTCGCTTGAGGCAAATTACTGAATCGATAAGACCAGGATCTCATCGCGATTGCGCGGATATATTAGTATTTTGGCCATTTGAAACTCGATCTAAGTTTACGCCATTGATATTAGTGAATTCTCATTTATGCGACGCGGATACGTACGGCAATTATTTGTAATACCCGCCTCACGGCCACTGCATACAAAATCTTACCTACACATAATCATATCGCGCGAAAATTTTTCGTGTATTAATTTCAATATATAATAAAGTTTGCATTTTCGCCTTTTTGAGCGACTTTCGCTCTTGATTGAGAAATCCTGCGGAAGATAACCAGTGCAGTGAGCGTTTTTCGCTCATTTGTGGCGATGGACGAAACAAAAGGCCCGCAAATGGCAGGTTTTGAAGGCACCTAGTTTGCGGTGTTTCGCGGAAGGTATTCCACATCGTGGCTTCGCCGTGATTAAGTGAATAAGCTTATTCACAATCAGTATTCAGTAATGGAGAGCGGGCTGTAAACGGCACAATTCTCTACTCGAGTAACGATAGTCGCCTTGACAACACAAGGGCGGCAACACGACGCGGAAGGAATTAACAATGCCGACAACGCGGCTCATGCAGTTTTCATCAACTGGGAGAAGCGAAGAAGCGATCGATGAAAACGGGTTGCTACGCACTCAGGTTCTACAAGGCGTTTCCTCATCGCATTTTCTAAGATTGATCGAAGATCGTGGCCAGATTGGCTTCTGGACGCTGGAATTTAGCTCCAACCATATGACCACGTCTGTTGGTCTCTATCGTCTGTTCGGCATCGCCCCCTCCATCCCGTTAGGGCCGTGAAGACGTGGTCAAGATGATTCATCCCGATGACCGGGCTGCTCACGGACAGATGTACGAAACCATACGTGCAGGCTACTCCATCGAACGAGAATTTCGGATCATTCGACCGGACGGGACGATGCGTTGGCTTCAAAACAAGGCTGAGGTTATTGTCGATGCCAAAGGAGCCCCTGCTCGCGCGGTCGGCGTCATGATTGATGTCACTGACCAACATGCGTCGCGTCAATCCGTTGAGGACGGCTGGCACCGTTACAAGACACTGGTAGCATCAATGGCTGTGATCGAATATGCGATATCAGCAGGCGGCGACTTCTCATGTGTTGGTGGATGGTATGAGTTAACCGGCCAGACTGAAAACGAGACAGCTGAGTTTGGATGCCTCAACGCCATCCATCCAGATGATCGCGAGCTGACAAAATCGGCATGGCTCTCTGCCTTCGAAAGCGGCGGTTCTTATGCCGTCGATCCCCGGATCAGATGTAAGGATGGGCAATACCGCCGTTTTCTCAGCCGAGCCGCGCCTGTGTTCAATCCAGATGGGACAATCCGTGAGTGGATTGGGGCGCTTCTTGAAATGAGCGGAGAAAAGGCCGAAAAGGATCATAGTGAGAATTCCATGCCGCGTTTAAGAGCGCGCCATGTCCGTGCCGCCCGCGCCCTCCTGGACTGGACGATTGACGAATTGGCGCTCAAAGCCGGAGTCTCGGTGTCATCCGTCCGCCGCCTCGAGGCGGATGCAGGCCAACCTGTCGGCAGCCAGGTCTGTCACTCCGTTCGCAAAACACTCGAGGCGAATGGCATTTTTATCACATCCGGGCCGAAAGCAGACGATGTGTCCATTCACTTCAAACATGGTTAGTCTTCCGCATGCCCCTACTCCGCCCTGTTGGGGTCTGCGCTTATCAACAGCAGCGCGATGTTTACGTCACGAAACTCTCGAGTTTCACTCGGGATGTTACCCCGACTTTTTCAATGCAGCAAAATCAGGATTCTCGCGCCAGGGAGCGAGCGGCCCAATCGCGTAAAGCGGAAGCCCAAGGTAATTGCTTGGCAGAAAAGGCTGGCAGAGCGCGCCCGACGATGCTGATCGCCAACTCGGAAAGAGCTGCCGTCAGAGCGTTTCAGTATCCTGACGGGACGCATGTTTGATAGCGTTTGGGCATCAAAGGAGATTGCCGCTTATGTGATAGTCCCGTTTGCAAAACCAGCGTTGGCAGCCCGGTAAAGGCTCAAGCGGATCAGCAAACGATGGAAGGGCTTGATCAAAGCAATGTACGCCCGCGCGCGCCGGTTATGGCACTGAACAACGGTGGTGGCGAGCACGCGATCAAGGCCATCGCCTCCTTTCTGAACGAACAATGAAATGCGCAGGTTCATGAGTCGATCGTCCTTCCCCAATATCAACTCGTCGTCGTGCACGGACAAAACCGGGAAGATGCCTACATGGTCATCGTCATCATCATAACGCAAGCTGCGGGGCTTGTCGGCTACTTTGATTCCAAGGCGACGAGTAACGCCATCACGGATTGAAAATAGGGTCTTTAGCCCCGGCAAGGGCTGGCCGAAGACTGCATCTCCAATAGCGCGCAGGTTATTGTCCGCGCCACTGGGAAGCGGTGCGGCAAAGGTGTCAACGAGGTCTGCATCCCTGTACCAGTCGGCTAACCTGCTTTGAACGGGAGGAGGCTGCTCAGTCACGGACAAGTGGGAAATCATCTTCCAAAAATACCTTTATGTGTCTTTGCCATCGCCGCGGCAATGGCTCGGCTCGGTCGTCCGAGGAGTTGCGGATTATATGAAAATTAAAAGGGACGCGCGTGGGCGCCCCTCCGAATGCTCAGAACTTGCCGTTCTGGTTCTTCCACTCAGCCTTTGCAGGAATGGCTTCGATCACGTCCCAGTGCTCGGCAATCTTACCGTGCTCGACGCGGAACAAGTCGTAGAAGGCGGTCGGCTTCTCCGCCAACGTGCCTTCGCTCATAGTGAGTACAAAGTTGCCTTTGCCCAACACGCGATGCACGGTGTCATACCTAACGGTGAACCCGGTCTTGGCCATGGCCTCGAACGCTTTGCCAAGCTCGGACAGGCCATCGCTAATCTGTGGATTGTGCTGGATGTAGTTATTACCCTCGAAGTAGCTCGCAAACTTCTCCATACGGCCGTTGACTAGGATGTCGTCCACATAGGCCTTTATGAGCGCCTTGTTTCCTTCGGTTTTGTCGAAGTCGGTAATCTCTGTCGGACCATCCGTCATGGTGTGGCCGCTTGGGTTGGGGCCTGCGGTTTCCTGCAGGTTATCCCAGTGCTCGACGATCTTCCCGTTCTCGAAACGGTACACGTCGAAACCGACTTTCGGGCCGAAAAACTCGTAGGCGCAATGTGCCACCACGAAGTCGCCATCCTCGAATATACGCAAAACGTCCACTCTGACCGCGCCTTTAGGCAGGGAGGCAAGCATCTGGCTGAAACCGGCGAGGCCGTCCGGAACGGCGAGGTTGTGCTGGATGTAGCCATCGGCACTGATAACGGCGATGGCGTCGGACGTGCCCGAGGAAGCGGCTTCAAGCAAGTCAACAACCTGCTGTTCCTGTCTGGTCATGATCGGCTCCTATGCAAGTGTGGCCAAGACGCTCTTCAGCATCATACGGCGAAGCGCGGAAAAACACTAAGGATGCCGCGACGGTTGATCGACTGTAATGTGTATCCGAATAAGTTACATATTAGTTTGTATCTATTACAAGCACACACTGTTGTAAAGAGTTTGTCGCCAAGGTCGGCTCGGTCTTAGCCCACTTTGGCGGCGTCCGTTGTCCGGCGGACTTCGTTCACCGCAACATCAGCCGCCAGGCTCGCAATCGTCGTGTGGGCAAGCTCTGTAAGCAGCGCTTGCTCCGTGGCATGCAAGCGTGCCTTAAGCACGGGCGGTATATTGCGCCCCACGGGGCAGAACGGGTTGGGTTCGCCATGGATGCCGAACAGAGACCCCCCATCGTCAACCGCATGATATACGTCGAGCAATGTGATCCTCTCAGCCGGTCGAGCGAGCAGTGCACCCCCCCCAGTTCCCATCCGGGACGTGGTGAGGCCGGCTTTGGCAAGCGGAGATAACAGGCGACGGATCAGGGACGGATTGGTGTTGACGCTTGATGCGATCAGCTCCGAGCTGGCAGGCACTCCCTGCTGGGTTTGCAGGAAGATGAGGATATGAATGGCAACGGCGAAACGGGTGTTCATGGAATAGGCCCGAGTGTAAGCTTTCAAGTGGACACTGTAAGTGGGTGTTGTAGCAGCCATTTACCACAGTATCAGCTTAAAGTGCACACGTTCCAGCCCGTCGCGCATATAGCGTGATGCTTCATACTCCCAATCACTGGCCGCTGTGGCGCGATCCCGTAATGGGGCCTTATCCAATTATGAGCGCTCGCTGGAAGACGCAATCTTTATCAACCTCGAAATTACTGTCCAGGGCAAGCAATGCCGCTCGCATACTGCCGGTCGGGATCCGTCCAGTTTTTCCCTCGGACCTTATTTACGATAGGGTTCTCATTTCCATCTGCTGTATTCGCGAACTCGCTCTTCTGGACGGTCCTGCAGCTCTCGCTCAACGTGCTGGGGGAAAGTCTCGCCATGGCGATCCAGTCCTGCGAGTTCACAGATCCGGATATGCACCCATGACAGCTAGTTTCGGTGCAAGAGTACTGGCCCCGGGGTGAAACCTGGACAGCATTTTACAGTAGGATTGATGCGCTACTCTACGAAGCAAAGCGAGGAGGGCGCGACCGCAGCGTATCCGACAGCCCGCCCATCTCCTCGCTTGCAAACCATACATTTGACCCGCCTTTCGGCCTACATGCTTACCCTTGGTAAAATAGAGTTCTGCGTTGGCAATCTACGATTCTGTTTTGATCACACGACGCGGCCGGCGGCGCGCCCTATATTCGTTCGGTATTATTGTAATACCCGGAAGCCTGCGTGACCGAATTGTGCATCGATTGCTGCACGGCTTGAGCAAGCGGAATGCCCCGGTTCGCAGCTTCCTTACCCCCGCCCGACGTCTGCTTTGGTCGCGGCCAGGCCATCCTGCTCGAATGTGAAAGGATCAAACGAGACACCTTCAGACTGCGCCGCTTGAGCAGCATAAAGGGCTGAACTGCCCCCTTCTTCCGACCAGACAGTCGTCAGGCAGCTGACGGGTTATGTCCGTCGTAGGCGATAGACAACCGAGCAGAAGCTGACGATCTCGACGCCCTTCCTTCGGTTTTTACTCGCCTTCAATTTTGCTTTCGCCTCGCAGGGATCACAAGCCATCGACCTTTGGCATATAAATCACTGCTCCCACGAGGTCAGAAAACTAAGGGAGCGACCTTTCGCTATTCACAAGTTCCCTCGTACCATAAGATAATCGACATTTTATTTGCGCTTTTCAGCGATACTGGCTTGGAAAAACAATGTCCTGATCTACCAAGACATTGAACTTATAGCCCGGTCGAATCTGCAGTGTCGGCTGCACATCCATGTTCCGCTGGATCGTCCGGTCGGCCACTCGCCCAAAGGTCTCGACGAAATTGCGCCTTGCCGCATCTGAAGCCGTATCCTGGGTGGCAAGCGTCGAGCTCTGAGGCACCGCCATGTCGATGCCCGTCCCGATCAGCGCGATCATGACCGCCGAGCCGAAGGTTTTGAGGTAGTGATTGTTCACCTTGTCATTGAAGCCGCCGTACCCTTCAGCATCCGTGCCGGCCATGCCACCGATTTGCAATGTCGAGCCGTTCGCGAAGATGATGTCTGACCAGACGACGAGAACGCGGTTTTGACCGAATGATACCTTGCTGTCATAGCGACCGAACAGTTTTGTGCCCTGCGGGATCAGTAGCTGATGTCCTGTTGCGCTGTCATAGACATTCTGACTGACTTGGGCTGTGATGCGACCCGGCAAGTCGGAATTGATCCCGGTGATCAATGTCGCGGGAATGACCGATCCGCGTTTTAGCTCGTATGGGGACTGCTGTGGCACGACGCGGCTTGGCAGATAGCCGAGGTCCTTGAGGTCGACATTGAAGAAGTCTTCCTTGGAGCTCTGTCCGTTTGGATCCACGTTCTGTCCGCCCAGACCGGCGCGCAACGCCGCGGCATAGAGATCGGACGCGCTTCCGTTCGTGGCGGCTGTCGTCGTCCTCCGGGCCATGGCACTCTCATCTTTTTCCGGCCTTACTTCCAGCTTGCCGCGATCGATGGCAAGCGGCGCATCATAGGCGGAGTCTCGTGCCTGCATCCGCGCCATCCGCTGGCGTTGCTGCTCGCGCAGACCCTGTTCCTGTTGCTCTCGGGCGAGTCGCGCCCGCCACACCTCCTCTGGCTCCAGTTCCGATCCTCGTTGTTCCGGCCTCTGCTCGGGCTGCGTGAACGGATTGGCCGCCTTCTCTTCGGCCTGCTTCGTCTCTACTGGGGTCGGCTGGAACATCGTCTGCGGCTGTGGCTCGCCAATGATGCCGTCGGTGACGCCCCGCTTGATCTGGTCAGCATAGGTCGAGGCCGGATTGCCCGAACTCGCCTCCGGACCACTATCCTTTCCAAAGTAAAGCCCGCGCGAGGCGAGCCCATAGAAGATGATGCCAAGAAAGGCGACCAACAGCACGATCACGACGATAACCGGCACGCGGTTCACCCGCTTGATGCCAGATGTCGCCAGACTATTCGCAGAACCACCGAGCTTGAGAGACTGCACCATGATGTCCTCCCTCACCCGCGCCGCATCAGCGACAGCGCGCTTGCCGGTGTCGCACCCGATGTCGTCACTGTGTAGGCCCGACCGAGTTCGACACTGCTCGTCGACAGCCGTGCCAGAATCTGGCCGTCATAGGGCATGATGACATAGGCGAGCGGGATGACGGCCACGCCGCTATCCATCTTCTGATCGGTGACAACGGAGTAACCCCATCCCTTCAAGGCGGCTTCAAGCGCCTGCCCGAATGGAGAACCATCCTGTCTGAGCAAAACAGTCGCCTTTCCCTGCCCGATCTGTTCAGCTAGTCGGCTGACCATGTCGCCGGCGATCGCGCCCGCTGCCGGTCCGGAGATTTCTGGAGGTGCCGCGCTGGAGGCGAGGACGCCGGTGTCCATTGACTGGCATCCGGAAACAAGGATGGCGATGGCACTCGTCGCGGCGAAGCAAAAGATAGGGCCGAGGCGGTTTCCTCTGTGACGGTGGAGGTTCAGCATCACCGGCCTCCCCTGCTGATGGTCACCTTCTGCTGTTTCCAGCCGACGCCTGAGACGAGGACAGCGCGATCGATATTGTAATCGACCACCATCATATTGTCCTTCATACGATAGTTGACGATGCGGTTCTGTCCGCCGGAGATGACGAAGAGAACCGGGGCATCCTGACCGGAGATTGATCGCGGAAACTGGATGTAGGTCTTTTGTCCATCTGAATAGACCCTTGTCGGCCGCCAGCCGGCACTGCCGGAGACGGTATAGGCAAAGCTCAATTGCTCGGCCGGAACGCCGGCGCCGGGAACCGTGCTGGCTTCCAGCCGGGCGTTGACGTCGGCAAGTTTTGCCGAGACGTCCTCGGGATATTCGAACCCGACGCGCGCCATATACTGCGTGGCATGTGATTTCAGCTGGATGTGATAGGTCCGCCGTGACGTCGTCACCACCATCGAGGTGACCAGACCTGGCTCCGACGGCTTGACGATCAGGTGGATCGCCTGCCCGCCTGCCGCTCCAGAGGTCGCAGGCTCCACTTTCCAGCGCACAGTGTCCCCGACCAGCACGTCGCGAACGACCTCGCCACCCTGAAGCTCGATGTCGCAGACCTGCAACGGTGAGCAGACGACCGACGGCTGCACTTCGCCATAGAGGAAAATCACTTTCCCATCGGAGCCTTTCGTCACGAGCCCGCGGCTTCCGCGCCATTGTGTCGAAATGCCCATGCCTTTCGCCTCGTTGGCAGTGACACCATCCGCGGCAACTGCGTGGGAGGGGGCAGAAGCCATCACCGGGAAAATGAGCAGCACGGCGGCGCCCGCAGTCAGCATGGCCCGTATTCTGAGATGTCTGATGTTCATATTGGGAGCCATGCCTTTCAAAGCTGTGCAGTCCAGTCGAAGTCGCGGAGATAGAGCCCGATGGGATTGAGGCGGATGACGCCCTCGTCCTGAGGTGGCGTCAAAGTCACGGTGGCGATCCCGCGGAAGCGGCGCGTGGCTGTCTCCTTGCCGCGGCGATCCCGCTCGAACTCCGTCCAGTCGATCTGGTAGCTTTGGTTCGACAGCGCGACGATGTTGTTGACCTCGATTGACACCGTCGCGGTCTTTGCCTTCTCGAAGGGCGAATTCGAGCGAAACCACGCGTTGACCTTTTCCGTGGCGGGATCGGAGGTGCGCAGCAGCCCATAGGTCCGGTCGATGTACTGTTTCTGCACGACAGCATCCGGCGTGACGGACCGGAAGTTCGATACGAAACTGCCGAGTGTCGCGCGCACCACACGCGGATCGGCATACTCGATCTGCTGCGGGAAGCCCGCATTGACTGATGTGCCGAGCTTGTCGACTTCGACGATGTAGGGAACGAGCTTGACCTGCGTGCTTTGGTACAGCGCGTAGCCAAAGCCGATCACAGCCATGGTCATGCCGGCAATGCCGACAATGCGCCAGGCGGCGGCTGATCTCACATAGGAACCATAGCGCTCGTTCCATTCGTTGCGGGCGGCAATATAGGGATTGGCAAGATCGGGATTATCAAGCGGATTGTGTCCGGCCATGGCTGATCGGCCTCCAGTTATTTAGTCTCGTTAAGTGGCGGTGGAGGCGTCGAGGCGGTACGACCCGGCTGCTGGTCGAGTTTGGCATTGGCAAGCCCGAGCAGAGATCCGGCATAGGCGCCGGGCGAGCCGACAGCCTTATCCTTCGCGGCAGACCCAGCTGCGCCTGCAGTACCACCGATACTCGCTTCCATACCGCGCAAAGCGGCAGTGCTGAGGGACGCTCCCCCTGCCCTTGCCGCGCCTGCTGCCTGAAATCCTCTGCTGGCTGCCGCCGTCGCCAAAAAGCCGGCGCCCGCCGCAAAGGATGCGGCTTGTCCGCCGTGGCGGATCGATTCCATGCCGCCGGAAACGGAAGCGCCTTGAACGACACCCTGTAGGATCGGCGGCACATACATGGCGATGACAAAAACCACGACCGAAATACCCGCGATCGCGAGCGTCGTGATGAACTGCTCGGAGGTTGCTGTCGGTGCTTCGGCCAGGCCGAGCAGGATGTCGGAGCCGATCTTGGCAATCATCACCAGCGCCATCAGCTTCATCCCGACGGAAAAGGCGTAGACCAGATATTTGATGGCAAAATCCTTGGTGTAGGATGTGCCACCCAATCCGAGCATGATCATACCGGCGAGCAGGCCGACATACATCTCCACCATGACGGAGACGAAGATGGCGGAAACCAGCGAGAAGCAGACGACGACCACGACCATGGCGAAGACGGCGGCGATCGCCAGGGAATTGTCCTCAAAGAGGCCAAACTTCGCCTGTTCCGACATTTTGGTCGCAACACGAATACCTGCGTCGAAAATGTTGGCGGGAGACGCCGAGCCACCGCCAGCTCCGATCTGGTAGAGGCTGTCGACAACGGCTTTGGCAAAGGCCGGCCCCTCATTGAGAATGAAGGCAAACAGACCGATGAACATGATGCGTTTGACGAGTTCGGCGAACCAGCTGTCGAGCGAGGCGGCGTTGATCGCCAGCCATACGGCGGCGATCCCGACCTCGATGCCGGCAAGGATCCAGAACAGCGAGCGGGCTGCATTCATCACCGTCGTCTCCCAGCCCTTGGCGGCGGTGACGACGGAGTTTTCGAGTGTGGTCAGGACCTGGCCCTGTTGTGCCAACGCTGGCGTGGTCGCCAGCAGGACAACTGCGATCACGATGAACATCCGTTCAAGCGCGCGGGAAGAAGGAACGGCTACCATCGCGGCTTCATCTCCTGGCCTCCGCGAATGTCGCGGTTGGCGTCTCCACCGAAGAACTCTTCACGATGTCGGCGCCGGTCTTCATCGGAGGGAGAGCCTGTCGCGATGGCACTGGATCCTGAAACTGGCTGCGGTCGAAGCAGGACCGAGGTTATGACGCTTGCACCCGCTGCGGAGACGACCGCTGCAAGGACGATAATGACGATCAGACGGGGGCTCACCAGCGGGGCTCCATCGTTTGGCCACCCCTGATATCGCGCTCGGTCCCACTGAAGAATTGTTCGCGCCGCGCTTGCGCAAGATCCTTTTGCGCCTGTTCGGACTGGAACCACGTGCCCATCATCGTCATTTGCTGAGAGACCAGACCGCGCAATTTCTGCATCTGGGCGACCTGCTGAGCGGCGATCTCGTGCCCGACCTGCAGGGCCTTCATCTCGCCGTCGGCCGATTCCGACATCGACCTGAGCTGCGACATCGTGCTCTCCTCACTGGAGAATTGCTCCGCCGTCAGATTGGCGCCCTTGAGCGTGCCGGCGATGGTGTCGCGATTGGTGTCGGACCAGCTTTGATAGGTCGTGGAAAAGCTCGCTCCGTCCGGCAGGTTGCTCTTCATGTCGGCGAAGCTCTGGAAGCGTGCTTTCAGGACATCGTCGACATTGCCCATGGAGAAGGCGACGCCCTGTCCCTGGTTGACGACGTTCTGGAGATGCTTCAGATCGCTTTCGACCTCGCCCCATATGTGGTTTGGAAGCTGCGCGGTGTTCTGCAGCATGTTCTTGTAGATGTTGAGCTGGTTCTGGATCTGCTCGGCCAACTGCGAGATCTGGGTAATCTGGTTGTTAACCTGCTCAGCGGACTTGCCGACAAGCGAGATCAGTTCGGTATTGTTGGCGAGTTGTGTCCATTCGGTCGCCTGTCCTGTCACGCCGCCGGCTTCGGCTGGCAGTGGGAAAGCGGACGAGAGCGTGAGGGCCACACCGAGCGCGGCGTGCGATTTCCTATTCGGTTGGGAAGAGCGTTTCGGCATGGGTGATCCCCCTTTGCTGGAGCCAATGGAGAGGCCAGGCGGCCCCATGTTCAAAATGGAGGGAGCGGATGCGCTTGAGGTCTTCTTTTCCGGACGCTCCGACAAAAGAGAGCGCCACCGGCCCAAGTGCCATGTCGAACAGACGTCGACCCTCGGGCGACACAACGTAATAGTCCCGCTTCGGGATCGCGGTCGCGACGATCTCGATCTGCCGCTCGTTGAAGCCGATCCGTTCGTAAAATTCACGCGTTCCCGGTTCCCGTGCAGCACCATTCGGCAGGCAAATCTTGGTCGGGCAGGATTCCTTCAGCACATCAATGATGCCTGATCGCTCGGCATCAGAGATCGACTGGGTGGCGAGCACCACGGCGCAGTTGGCCTTGCGCAGCACCTTCAGCCATTCCCTGATCTTGTCGCGGAAGACCGGGTGGCCGAGCATCAGCCACGCTTCATCGAGAATTATCAGGCTGGGTGCGCCAGTCAGACGTTTTTCGATGCGTCGAAAGAGATAGGTGAGCACGGGCACGAGATTGCGCTCGCCCATGTTCATCAGTTCCTCGATCTCGAAGCACTGGAAGGCTCCGAGCGCCAGACCGTCCTCCTCGGCATCAAGAAGCTGTCCCATCGGACCATCGACGGTATAGTGATGCAGGGCGTCCTTGATCTCACGCATCTGCACGCCCGAGACAAAGTCGGAGAGGGAACGTCCGCGCGACTCCGCTATCAGCCCAATCTGTCGGGAGATAGCGTTGCGGTAGTCCGGCGTGATCGTCACACCCTGGAGCGCAACAAGCATCTCGATCCACTCCGAAGCGAAGGCCCGGTCGCCATCAGTCGAGAGTTCCGCTAGCGGGCAGAAAGAGAGTGCCCTCGCCTCGCCATTGGTCGACGGATCGATATCGCCGCCAATCTGGTAATGGTCGCCCTCCAACCCGAGTGTCAGCGGCAGCATCGAGCCTCCCTTGTCGAAAGCGAAGATCTGCGAACCGGTGTAGCGTCGGAATTGAGCTGCGATCAGTGAGAGCAGCGTTGATTTGCCGGACCCCGTCGGGCCGAAGATCAGCGTGTGGCCGACATCGTCGACATGCAGGTTGAGCCGGAAGGGCGTCGACCCGCTGGCTACGTGCATCAACGGCGGCGATCCGGCCGGGTAAAACGGGCAAGGTGCTAGTGCGCTTCCAGACCAAACCGAATTGAGCGGGATGAGGTCGGCGAGATTGCGCGTGTTGATCAATGGCTCACGGATGTTGGCATAGGACACGCCCGGCAGGCTGCCGAGAAACGCATCGGTCGCGTTGATCGTCTCGATCCGTGCGCCAAAACCTTCCGCCTGGATCAGGCGGCGAACCGCCTCACATTTCTCCTGTAGTCTTGGCTGGTCCTCATCGAAAAGTACGATAACCGGGGTGTAGTAGCCATAGGCCATGAGCTGCGATGACGCCTCTGCGATCGCGTCCTCGGTCTCGGCGACCATGAGCATGGCATCCTGGTCGAGCGACCGCGACTGCGTCTGAAACAGTTGGTCGAAGAATGGCCGCACCTTTTGCTGCCATTTCTTACGCGTGCGCTCGAGCCTTGCGCGGGCCTCCTCGGCGTCGAGGAATACGAAGCGGGATGACCAGCGATAGGTGAACGGCATCAGATCGAGACTGTTCAGAATTCCTGGCCAGCTTTCCGCGGGCAAGCCGTCGATCGCTACCACGCCAAGAAACCGGTTCTCGACGAGTGGGGTCATACCGTGCTGCAACTCGGCCGTCACCAGCCAGTCGAGATACATAGGGATGTCAGGCAGACGCACCGGGTGGTTATCCCCGGTGATGCAGAAGCGGATGAACTGGAAGAGCTCATCATAGCGGGCGACACGATGACCGCCGCGCTCTGGCGTTTCGCGGGTCATCATCCGTCGGATCGACACGACATTGGCGAGATACTGTTCGACCTCGCGGATCGATGTCAGAAAGCTTTCCAGCGCCTTGTCGGCATAGGTGGCGGACCGGCTGCCAATGTCGGAATAGACATAGCGCGTCAGTCCGGACCGCCTCGGCACCGGTGGACGCCAGGTCAGGATCATGGCATGCCGGCTCTCGTAGTGCCCGCTCTCCTTCTGGAAATGCGCGCGCCGCTCCGCATCGATGGCTCGTGTCACCGGATCGGGGAAATGACTTGATTCCTCCGTTGGATAATCGCTGGTCGGCACCCTTACAGCCTCAACCTGGATCATCCAGCTCGAGCCGAGGCGCGACAGGATGGCATTGATTTGTCGCGACACCTCGTTGCGCTCGGCGTCGGTCGAACTTTCGCTGTCCGGTCCGGCAAAATACCAGCCGGCCATTAGCGAGCCATCCTTCAGGAGAATGACGCCGTTGTCGACCAGCCCGGCATAGGGAACGAGATCGGCAAAGGACGGTCCGGAATGGCGGAAGGATTTGAGGGCAACCATGTCGTACCCCTCAATACCTGCGCCAAGGCGACGATGTCGCGCGGTAGAACGTCTTGTAGGATATATGCCGGATATAGACCCTTCGCATAAGCGGATCGGCCTTGGCCATCGCTCGAAGGGCTGCGAGCGTGACCAGCCAGACCGCGGCGCCGAATAGCGCCGCATACCAGGTCAGGACGACGAAGATCAGGATGACGGCGGCGAGCGCCGTCACCAGGACAAGCTCGCGGTCGGCGCCCATCAGCAGGTTCGGACGCGATAATGCCCTGTGCACACGCGAGCGCGCCAGAGAAGATCCGGCCTCAGCCATGAGTCTCTTCCCCCGCGGTGGTAGGCGCTATCCTCGGTTCGGGAGTTCCTTGCTCGGCCTGCGCGTGACCCTCCCCGATCGAGGCTCCGGTCGCGCCGAAAAGGGCAACGATCTGTGTGGCCCCGAGCAAGACACCGCCAACGAGTGCGACATAGCAAAGCCTTCTCGCGAAATCATTCAGCTCACCTCCGAAGATCAGCATGGCACCAGCAATGGCGACAGCGGCCAGTGCGATGAAGCCGGCGACAGGGCCTGTGATCGATTGCTGGATCTGTTGCAGCGGCGATTCCCAGGGAAGACCGCCTCCGCCCGAGGAAGCGAATGCGGAATCGCTAAAGCCGATAGAAATGGCGACAAGCATCGCGCCGGTGAGAAGAATGGAGATTTTACGCGACATGGCTGTCCTCGTGGATATGGGCATAGTTTTCGGTCTGGTAGTGGCTGTTGCGGTATCCCTCGATGTGGATCACCTCGCGGACCCGCCTCCCCTTCCCCGTCCGCTCGATCGAGACGACGAGATCGACCGCTTCACCGATCACCTCCTGCATCGGCTGCTGGCTGGCCTCGGCGGTCAGTTGCTCAAGCCGACGCAGCGCCGACATGGCGGTGTTGGAATGGATCGTGGTGACGCCTCCCGGATGGCCGGTGTTCCAGGCTTTCAGGAGCGTGAGCGCTGCGCCGTCGCGGACCTCTCCGACGATAATGCGATCGGGCCGCAGTCGCATGGTGCTTTTCAGGAGGCGGGCCATATCGATCGTATCGCTGGTATGCAGGCACACCGCGTTTTCAGCCGCGCACTGGATTTCGGCGGTATCTTCGAGGATGACCATGCGATCGCCGGGTGCGCTCAAGACGATCTCGGCGATGATAGCGTTAGCCAGCGTGGTTTTTCCGGAGCCAGTGCCCCCGGAAATGACGATGTTCATGCGGGCATCGATCGCGCTGCGGATGGTAGATGCCTGCGCCTTTGTCATCACATTCAACGTCACATAGTCGTCAAGCGGGATGAGACGCGAGGCGAGGCGGCGGATCGTGAAGGCGGGTCCGGATACGATGGGCGGAAGCAGACCCTCGAAGCGATGGCCACCGATCGGCAGTTCGCCGGAGATGATCGGGCGCTCGTTATCTGCCTCCGACTGCAATGCGTGGGCGACACTGCCGATCACGACTTCCGCAGCCGCTGGCGTCATGACCCCGGCTTCGGCTACACCGTGACCGAGGCGTTCAATGAACAGTCGGCCGTCAGGGTTGAGCATGATCTCGACGACTGTCGCATCATCGAGCGCTACGCAGAGCTTGTCGCCAAGTGCGTCCTGGAGTTTGCGGACAAGTCTGGGATGGGAACGGAGCTGGTTCACGCCGCGCTCCTCGCCGAGTGATTGTCACCATAAGAGAGAGTAGATCGATAGTTCGGAGGGCGAACCTGTTCGAAGCTTTCCTGATCCGCTGGAAGTGTGCCGGCGATGGCGACGGTATTGCCAATCGCAACGGGTTCACCCAAACGCGCCATCGGCCAGCCAGCCCGGTTCAGGATGCGCTCGAAGCGAAGGTCGGTCGCGGTGACGATCTTGTCGTAGCCATTCGCCATCGACCATTCGATGATCCCAGCGAACATGGTGAGTGTTGCAAGATGAAGCTGCCCCCCTCCCCTGCCCACGGGCAAGGTCGTATCGACGCAAAAGCGGGAACTCTCGATCATCGCGCTCGTCGCATTGAGCGAACCATCCCTCAAGAGCTGCGGAAATGTCAGCTCCAGCATAGTCGGGCCTTGTGCGGGCAGAAGGCGCGCGCATCCGACCACACGTCCATAGTCTGTCACCGCAAGGACATAGGTGGGGTCGAACTGGTCGTACTCGTCAAATTCGCCTGTCTCGGTGACTGTGACATCCCATTCGAGGCGACCTCGGAAGACCATTTCGCGAAGTCGATGCATCTGCGCCAGTTCATCTTTGTGATGGGCGTGTTGATCAGGGGGAACGGTCAGGATCCGCATATCTTTCTCCGCTTGATTTCACCGTGCGAAGAAAGAGCATCTCGAAAGCGACGTGGCTATCTGCAGATCTGCAGTGCTCGCCGTCAGCAGGCCATGCCGCTTTTACTTTCCTTTCCTGTGCATCAAACGCATCCGCCAACGGGTAGGCGTGGCTTGGAAAACCCTAGGTTTTGCGGGGGATCAGGTGAATGCCGGCCAAGGTGCAACGCACCGACCCTCCGGCCATCTCAATAGAGGGTATATCAAGCGCAACAATTCGTACGCAGTCTTCGATCGCTTCTCGCTGGGAAGGTTCAAGCGATGCTACAGCTGTCGTAGACATTGCCAGAATGCGCCCACTACTCCCCTCAAGTTCCAGTGCATTGCCGGCAAATTTGCCAATCTGATCGTCGCGCAGTTCAATGACCTCCCGCCCTGACCTATGCAAGCGGGCCAGAATCTCTTCACGACGGGAGATGTCGCGTATCATACCGCTCCCGATCATGGCGAAATCGGTTCCGATGCACATCAATACATTTGTATGGTAGACCGGCATTCCTTGCGCATCGCACGCATCAAAAACCATCGGCTCAAAGCCGAATTGTGTGGCGAACCGCTCGAGCGCAACAGGATTTGTTCGATCCGAGCGAGCCGCGTATGCGACCCTGTCAATGTGGTCGAGGACCATCGCACCCGTTCCTTCGAGAAAAAGTCCATCAGGTTCCAGCCCGGAGTAGTCGACAACCTGCTGCACCCGGTATTTCGATTTCAGCATTTCGATAACATCGACCCGTCGCTCTTTTCTGCGATTTTTTGCCCGCATGGGATAAATGGCAACAAACCCGCCGGCATGTGTCGAGAACCAGTTGTTTGGAAAGACAGAGTCAGGTGTTGTACTGCCCTTATCGTCAAACATATGGACGGTCACACCGTGATGCCGGAGCGTTTTGGCTGCGTTGGTTATCTCGGCATAAGCCTTTTTTGAGATGTCCGAGACATCGACGCCCGCAGCTTGAAAACTGTTGTCATCAGCCGTCTCGGTGTTAACCGTAAAATTATGAGGCCGGATCATCACGACTGAGGCCGGTGCTTGCGCAGAATATCGCATGAGTTCAGTCCGCTTTCAGAAATGTTGCGGCTGAGCGCCGCACGTTGATGCCGCCCTGTGCCGCCAGTTTGCAGATTGTCCGCGCTGTCTCGTAGGATTTCACGAATGCGGAGACAGGAAGGAATTCGAAGCGCGAATGGAAGTTATAGGCGCCCGTGAAAAAGTTCGGCGTCGGGATGCCGCGAGCGGACAACGCTGCACCATCAGTCCCGCCCCGCATCGGGACGATCTTCTTTTTTATGCCGAGCTCGTCAAGAGCGCTGAACAGCAGGTCAGCGGCGCGGGAATCGGCGGCAAGATGGTCGGCGATATTGTCATATGTGTCCAGAACGGAGCTGCGAACTGCGCCTGTCGGGTATTGTGCGGCAACGAGTGCCGCCACTACGCCAATTCGCTTCTTGCGCTCTTCAAAGCTGTTCCGGTCGAAGTCGCGGATCATGACTTTTAGCCGTGCCTCACTGTCGCTGGCGCTGAGATCCCTGAACCAGAAATACCCTTCCCTGCCCGCGGTGTGCTCAGGTGTATCCCTACGATCGAAATGGGAGATGAAATCAATCGCCATCAAAAGAGGATTTACGAGGACGCCCTTGGCCGACATTGGATGGGCGCTGACGCCTGTGAAAATAATCTCGGCAGATGCCGCGTTGAAATTTTCGACGACGACCTCACCCTGCTCACAGCAATCAATGGTGTAGGCGAAATCGCAAGGGAAGCGCGCAAGGTCGAGCGCCTTTGCTCCTCGCAGGCCCGATCTCCTCGTCAGGCACGAAGGCAACGGCAATATCACCGGTCGGAGCGTCGTTCTCAAATCGTGCCAGAAGGGTCATGATCACCGAGATTGCCGCCTTGTTGTCGGCGCCAAGCACACTTGTTCCGTCGCTCACGATGACGTCTCCTCCCCTCCAGGATTCTATCTCCGGATGGTCAGCCACCCGCAGCCAGATGTGCCGGTCCTCGTTCAGGCATAAATCGCGCCCTTCAAAACGCTTGATCTGCGGCTTGATATTAGCGGATAGCCCAACATCGACCGTATCGAGGTGGGCAATAAAGCCGATGCGCGGGGCATTCGGATTTGAGCCGCGCCTTACCGCCGTGACGATTGCATTTTCGTCGACAAGTACGTCTTCAATGCCGAGCTCCTGAAGTTCCTGTGCCAGCAACAAGGCAAGTTTCAGTTGTCCCGGCGTCGAGGGCAATTCGGCCGCTGCCGCATTGCTCTGACTTTCGATGCCGACATACCGAAAGAACCTTTCGAGAAGCTCGTCGCGTAACCCGGTATCGTCTCTTGCCGTCGTTTCCATGGATCTGTGCTCCGCTCTTTATCTGGATATGGTTTTGGTTAGGCGATGTCAGTTCGTTGGTTTGACACGAGGGCGTGAAGGATTTCGTCCTGCCTCATATCAGGTGGTCCGGAACTCAGAGCCGAAGGATACCGACGTCGTTTTCGATCTGGATTTGTGTTCCCAGCTCGGCCGACTGCGCCTGAAACCGCGTGAGAATTCGGTTTGCTCTACCGTCGGTCGCAATATGGGGCGCCAGTCGCTCCTCCAGTCTTGAATGGCTCAAACCCTCCTCGCCACCGATGACAACGGGGTGGAATTCGATCTCTACCAGTCGGTTGTGGGCCCCAAAGCTGCACACACCAATCACACTCTCCCAGACTTCCGGTGAATGCCAGGTTGATTTGGAAGGAACATGGAATATGAAATTGCCGAGGCTGTAGAAAATCGGCCGTCCGTTATAAATCTCCAGTGGCTGAAGCACCGGCGCGCCGTGGCTCAGGAACATTGCTGCCCCTGCGTCGATACAGCGGCGTGCGATGGAGCCAACCCACTCAGGAACCTTGTACCAGTCGGACGCCCAATGATGATGATGAAGATAGGAGACGACCAAGTATCCCTCGCTCGCGGCTGACGCGATTTCCTGGAGGTTTCGCTCCATGTCGCGCTCGTCGATGCGCACATTGCGGCCAAATCGACCTGCGCGCTTGAAGATTGTCCGGCCGAGCGCCAGTTCGTCAATGGGATCCACGAATGGCGGGTCGTTCGGCTGACTGTCATTGGAAAGATCGATTGCAGTATATCCGACCTTGTCCCGGATCGCGCTCAGTTCTTCAAAGGCGCGATCGTCCACCTCAATGAGCTGAGAAAGTTTGAGACGGTTGATGCCGGGACGCGCGGGGCGATGTTCGTCGCCGTCAGCTGCATACATGAGATCAGGCCCTGGACCCCCATCCATGGCAACCATCGCTATGCAGTTTGTGCCAACCACTCCCCTGCCCGCTTGGCTTGCGTGCCGGTGGTCCCGTCCGATCCCTGCACGCAGCATCCGACGTCGTTCCACTTCGTCCAACGTTGCCAGAACCCCTGACGGACCAAGGTCAAACGCGTGGTTGTTGGATAGCGACAGTGCGCCGAAACCCATCTCGGCCAGAGCATCAAGCACGATTGGCCGGCTGCATCCGAAAAACGAACCTTTCAGTGGCCAGCCGCCATGATCTCCAAGAATGGTGCCCTCAAAATTTGTAAACGAAAGATCTGCTTTTCGGAGAATATTCTGGACCGCCCTGAATTCCGCGACGTCGATATCCCGAATGTCGTGCTTGATGAGAGACTGGCCTGTCACGGCCAAGGTAAATCGTCCTGTCATATGCTTTTGCCCTGTGCTGACCGCCCACGGGACGGCGTATTGGTTGACAACCGCAACAACGGCGCTTGCGGAGCCGCGGTACCGGAAGTGGAACGGGGGTGTTCCGCGGAGATGCTCAGTGCGTGAACCTTTGTGGACGTGCGTCGATGAGACTCCGCGTGTATGGATTTCGCGAATTCGAGAAGACGTCGTCACAAGGGCCGCTGTCCTCGATCTTGCCGTCCCTCAAGATGAAAACCGATCGGCAGAGCTGTTGCACGACCGCCAGATCATGCGAGATAAACAGCATCGAAAGGTTCTGGCTCTGAACGGTCTCCCTGAGCAGTTCGATGATCTGGGCCTGCACCGAGACATCAAGTGCCGAGGTCGGCTCGTCAGCGACGATAACTCGCGGACGAGCCAGAAGAGCCCTTGCAATGCAGACGCGCTGTTTCTGCCCGCCGGAGAGCTGATGCGGATACCGGGCCAGCAGGCCCAGCGAAAGCCCAAGCCGTTCCATCATGGCGTCGAGTAAGAGCGTCTTGCTGTCGTCTCTGGCACCTGCGCCGAAGCGAAGGCTTTCGCGCAGGGTTTCGCCTATGCGCATCGTCGGGTTTAACGAAACAGCTGGATCCTGAAAAATCATCTGCACCTGTCCGAGCAGGCCATTGCGCTGCCCCGATTGTGTCACGTCGTAGGGACGGCCTTCCAGCAGCATCGTCCCTTTTGAGGCTGTTTCCAGCCCCGCGACGATCCGGCCGAGCGTCGTTTTCCCGCTGCCACTTTCCCCTACTATGCCGGTGATCTCGCCACGAGGTAGCGTCAGGCTGATCTCGCTCAACGCGTATCGTGAAGAGCCACGCCCTCTGCCGATCAACGAGGACAGTCCCCTTGCAACGAAAGTCTTTTCAATGCCTTCGACCACAAGAGATGGATTGGAAGCATCCCTTGAAGCGGGACCCGATTTTCCCCCTCGTTGGCCGTTGTCGCTGTTTTCGGCAGCATCCTCGGTCCTCAGACGTAGGCGGGGAACCGCGGCGAGAAGGTCACGTGTATACTCCTCGGCAGGTTTGTTGATCACACTGGCGGTGTCGTTTTCCTCAACGACCTTTCCGTTGCGCATGACCAGTACGCGATCAGTCACTTCCGCGACGACACCCATGTCATGGGTGACAAGAATGACTGAAACGCCCGTTTCATTAACGAGGGTGCGCAACAGGGTGAGAATTTGCTTCTGCACCGTTGCATCCAGTGCCGAGGTCGGCTCATCCGCAATAATGAAATCTGGCGATCCGGCCAGCGCCATGGCGATCACTGCCCGCTGTCTCTGCCCGCCGGAAAACTGGTGCGGGAAGTGACCGTAGCGACGCTCCGGGTCGGGAATGCCAACCCGGCCGAGAAGGTCCAGCGAACGCATACGGGCATCACCTATGGCCAGGTCCGGGTTATGGGCTCGAACCGTCTCGGTGATCTGGGCACCGACGCTCATCAGCGGATCGAGGGAAGCGGTGTGGTCCTGAAACACCGCCGAAACCCGCCGGCGCCGGGCCAGGTCGCTCTGTCTGTCGAGTGGATCGAGGGGTTTCCCGTCGATGACGATCGTTCCGGACACCTGCTCGATTTCAGGAGGTAGCAGCCCAAGGATCGCGTTTCCAATCGTTGATTTTCCGGCGCCCGACTCGCCGATGATTCCCAGGATCTCGCCACGGCTGAGCGTAACGCTGACATCATCCAGGATTTTCGAAGATCCAGACTTGGACAGATGGCGGAGGCTCAGATTGCTGATTTCAAGAAGCGGCACGGTTTTAATGTCCGTTACAAGTGTCGTGGATGCTGGTGCAGAGCTGTTCATCGTGGCTTGCTCCTGGGGTCGAGGCGCAGGCGAATCCCCTCGCCGGTAAAGTTGATGGCGGCGATCAGGCAGAACAGTGCAAGGCCGGGAAACAGGCTGATCCAGTACTGGCCAGTCAGAAGGTACTGAAACCCGTTTGCGACCATGGAGCCGAGCGACGGTTTGTCCAGGGGAACGCCAAGACCGAGAAACGACAATGTTGCTTCAAGGGCCACCGCGTGGCCCACTTCGATTGGAATCAGACTGACTGCCGGAGCGATACTGTTTGGCAGTAGATGCCGGAATATGACCCTGATGGTCGGCAGACGCATCAGCCGTGCTGCGTCCATATACGGTTTTTGCGTTTCGCTGAGGGCGACGCCCCGCACCAGCCGCGCGTAGCTTGCCCATTGCGCGATGACCAGCGCAAGAATGATCCGGTCTACGCCCGGTCCAAGCGTGACGATGGCAATCAGCGCAACGAGAATTGTGGGAAGGCTGAGCTGCAGGTCAACGATCCGCATGATCATGACATCGACCCAGCGCCCGAAATACGCAGCGCTTACCCCCGCCGTAAGACCGATGAGTGCAGCAATACCCGAGCTTGTAAGCGAGACGACCAGACTGATGCGCAGCCCATAGAGAATGGTGCTGAAGATATCTCGTCCCAGTCCATCGGTGCCGAGGAGGTAAATGTAGCCTCCGCTGCCCGCGGCGCCCGGCGCCGACGACGCCTCCCACCCAAAAATCTGGAGCGGGTCATAGGGGTTCTGCAATGCAATTAGTGGTGCAGCGAGCGCTGCCAGAACGAAGAAGCAGAGGGCAATCGTCGACAGGCGGGCAGACGCATAAGGGAGCGTGCGGTGTTCAGACGAGTCGCTGCGCATTCTGAGCGCCCGGAGAATAAGCGGTTTCATGGATATATCCCTCCTTATGACGACAGGCGCACGCGTGGGTCGACGATCGCGTAATAGAGATCGACGAGCGCGTTCAACATTACGAAGCTCACGGCCGTGAAGGTCAGGCTCGCCATGACTACGGGCCGGTCCAGTAACTGGATGGAATCGATCAGCAGCTTGCCAATCCCCGGCCAGGCAAAGATCGATTCAACCACGACGGCAAAGGCGAGCATTCCGCCAAATTGCATGCCGATGATCGTGACAAGGGGCACGCTGATGTTCGGCAGGGTGTGAGCAAACAGTATCCGCCTTGGTGAGAGGCCTCGTGCCCTGCAAAAACGCGTGAACTCCTGCTGTTCTATCTCGATCGTTCCTGATCTCGTCAGTCGGGCAATCAGCGCGATGTTCGGAATGGCGAGCGCCAGCATCGGGAGGATCATGTGCCGCAATCCGTCTGCTGTCAGAAAACTCCATTCAGTTCCCGCGAAACTTGCCGTCGTCCCCCTGCCGCCCGACGGGAACCAGCCGGTCAGGACCGCACCCGTCAGGATCAACATCATGCTGAGCCAGAACGAGGGAACGCTGAGAGCAAAGACGCTGCCGTTGAGGACCGCCCGATCGAGCTCCGTTCCCTTTCTTCTGCCGGCAACGAGACCGAGGCCGACGCCGGTGATCGCCGACAGAAGCATCGCCGCACATGCAAGCTCCAACGTTGCCGGCAGCTTGCCTAGAACAAGTTTAAATGCGGGTTGGTGGTAGATATAGGAGGTGCCGAAATTACCGCTCACGACATTTTTCAGGAACAATCCATATTGTTGCCATATCGGCAGGTCGAGCCCCAGCGCAGCCGTCGCACGCCTGATATCCTCAGGGGTGGCAGTTTCAATATTGACCACGTTGAAAACGGGATTACCAATGCTGTGGATGCCGATGAAGCCGATCAGCGACATGGCGAGGAGGAGAAGCACGGCCTGTGAGAGCCTTGCCGAAACGGCGAAGATCAGACCCATCAGCTTACTCCATCGCTGCGATGGTCTGCATGGCAGTTGTCCAGCCGCGCGGGTGCATCACGTATGATCCAACTTTCGGGCCGTAGCCGACGATATGATGAAAGTGATAGAGCGGTATGATCGGCTGGTCTTTGAGAGCAAGTTCAGTCGCCGCTGCAAGCGCAGCATTGCGCTCTTCGCCCTCTTCGATGCTCTCTGCCTTTGCAAGAAGTGCATCAAAGGATGGGTTGCGATAATGCCCAAAATTCAGCGCACCGGTACCGCGCTCCTTATCCGGAGAAGCCAGCAGTGCTTGCAGGATGACGTCCACAGATTCACCAGAGGTCCCACCGTACCACGCGGCGTATTCGCCGGCGGCGCGTTTGGTGTTGAACACCGAAAACGGTGATGCTTGGGGCTGGACAGAAACGCCGATACGCGCCCAGCTCTGTGCCACCGCCTGAAGACTGTCGCTGTCTCCGGGGAGCGGCCGGCAGGGCCAGCTAGAACGATTTTGAAGCCTTCAGGGTAACCCGCCTTTGAAAGCAGCGCTTTGGCGGCGTCATAGTCGGGCGCTTCTGCCTTCAGGTTGGGGGAGGTTCCAGGCAAGCCTTCGGGAAACATCTGTGACGCGGCAGTACCGTAACCCGAGAGGATCTTCTCTGCGATCACGCTGCGATCCGTGGCAAGCGCCAGGGCCTTTCTTACCCTTACGTCTCGAAACGGGTTGGGGATAGCGGTGCCGGATTTGTCAGTTACGCCCGACACTTTCTCCTTCTCGACGTCGAACTGCAGAAAATTGATGCGAGCCGCACTGATGCTGGCGATGCTGGCGCCACGCTGTTTCAGGGAACTGACGTCCCTTGCCGGGACCGAGTCAGCCACGTCCACATCACCGGCAGACAAAGCAGCGACACGGGCTGCAGGACTTTCCATGACCCTGAAGGTGACCGTGGGCCATGCAGGACGGCCGCCCCAATAGTCATCGTTTCGTATCAGTTGAAGTGTCTCGCCCGAACTCCAGCCGTCCAGCTTGTAAGGGCCGGTGCCTACGGACGCCCTCCCGGAATTGAGTTCTTCCGTTGTCTGAAACCCCTCCCCCGGCTTGTGCATGATGAAGACGGAAGACATCAGTAGAGGCAAATTGGGGACTGGCCCATCCGTTTCCAAGGTGACGGTCAGGGGATCCGATGCTACAACGGACTTGATATCTTTCACGTAGGAACGGTATCCGCCGCTGGGTGATTGCAGGAAGTTCCGGATACGCTCGATGGAATAGACAACATCCTCCGCAGTAAACGGCGAGCCGTCATGAAATCTGACCCCGTCACGCAGCTTGAATTCCCAGCGGTTGCCGGAGATCATTGACCATGAAACCGCGAGACTCGGCTTTGAGGCGAGTTTTTCATCCTGATAAACGAGCCGCTCGTAGATATTCGACAGCAACGATGTGTTTTCGTTGAGGTTTGCATAATGTGGGTCGAGCGTCATCAGCTTGTATGATGTTGCGATGCGCAAGTCGGACTGCGTCTGGGCACTCGCCAGCGTGGAGGGCTGGGCGAGGAGCGCAATTGCTAGAATGGCTGTGGCGACGGTGCCTGGCCGAATTGTTTTGGTGAAATTGATCATCGAGTTCCCTTTTTGTCGTTGGAATTTGGACGGCCGGGACCCATGCTGCGAAAAGGCTGCAGCTTGGTTCAGCAGTCAGATGGTTGAATCGGAAACACGACGGGACGCTCTGACCCCGCCGGATAAATGTGACGGTGCTCGAATTTAGAGTTCTACGGCCTTCCCGTTTCGGTCCCCTGCCCTATTTGGTTGGATAGGCGCAATCTTCTGCGACGGTGGATCGGTCACAATGGGAATGGTCTGGAGATAAGATGGAGAACCTGAGCTGAAATCTGCCCTCGCGAAAGAAGGCATAGTTCTGCTATTGTCGGAATCAGCCATGATCCGAGCTCCCTAACAGCTTGATTGTGGTCAGGTCGGGTATGGTGTTGACGCACCTGCCCGATCGATAAGCTGCACTTTTCCCTACAGAATGATAGAAGTCAATCAGAAAGTTTGCCTTGGCCACACAACCTCTAATAACTAAGGAACAATGCCGAGGAGCTCGGGCGATGTTGGGTTGGAGCCAGGGAGAGCTTGCGAAAGCCGCGTGCGTCTCAAGGCAAACAGTCGCAGACTTCGAAAGAGGCGCTCACCTTCCGATTAGTAACAATATTGCGAGTATCACGAAGGCCTTCGAACGAGAAGGAATTGAATTCATAGACGAAAATGGCGGTGGAGTGGGTCTCCGCTTTAAGAATCCGCGTTAATTAAGCGATGCAATATCGATTTTATCAGGCGTGAAGTAACTAAGCACTCTGAGGAAAGCCCGCTTGGGCGGAGGATTGCATGGATGTTGCGATCGTCGACTGATTTTTCTCGTTACAGCGGTACTCTCCACTATCTGCCTGTCGAAGGCGAACTTTTGGGTTGGCCGCCAAGACAAGGTCTATGAGCTGGATCTTCGGCAATAACGCATCGTGGAAATGCAAAATTTTTCAGGTCCTTGTGATTGGAGACACCCGGCATTGAATTGATCGTAGATGGCCGAATATGAAAACCTCACAGGAAGATTTCGCAGGGGACGATTTGCTAGGGATGAAAGTACCGCGCGTGTTGCTTTGTGCGACCGATGGTACGTCCGTTGACCTTAGAGGACCGGGTCTATCCGTAGTCTATGCCTACCCACGCACAAGTCCACCGGACGGCAGGGCATTTGACGGATGGGACGAAATACCCGGAGCTAGAGGGTGCACGCCTCAATCTTGCGCTTTTCGAGATCATTTCGCCGAGTTGAGGCGATTAGGGGTGAGTCGGCTTTTCGGACTCTCAACGCAGCCCACTGAATATCAAAAAGAGGCCGCAGACCGGCTCCATCTGCCTTTTCCATTGCTTTGTGACAGTTCGCTTTCGCTGGCCAATGCTCTTAACTTGCCGACCTTTGAAGCAGGAGGGCTCACCCTGCTCAAAAGGCTGACAATGATAATCGAAGACGGCACCATCAAGCATGTTTTTTATCCGGTACATCTGCCCGATGAAAATGCCGATGCGGTAATTTCTTGGCTGGCAGCGAACTATCGCTCACGATTAAACGGATTACCGACACGGGAGAGAGACGCTACCCGCTTGTTGCCTTGTGATCCCCGCACAGATGCTGCCGTCTTCGGCACGATAGTCGTCTCGTTAGGTACTTCCGAAAAGGCCGACTTGGGGCCGGAAGTAGACTGTCCAATGATGGGGTGCCGAACGGCGAAACCGGACATCCACGAGTGTCGTGATGTGGTCCGCGTTCGGGCCCGAAGGAGACAAAGTAAAATGATCAACGCACCACATTTATATCCAACCGATGGGATCATCGGTCGGATTGTCCAGGGTCTAGTTAGATTGAATAATCAATCGACAGCATGTGATCCTTACCCATGCGGTCGCCATAGACCGGAAATTTTGACAACGAAGTGTCGATTGCCTGCACGTCCGCAGCAGTGAGTTCCACTCCCTGCGCGCCGAGATTCTCTAGCAGATGTGTCTCGAGACGTGTACCTGGGATCGGAACGATGTTCGGGCTTTTCGCCATCAACCATGCAAGGGCGACCTGTGACGGGGTCGCGCTCTTTGCTGCCGCGTACTCTTTCAGCCAATCGATGATCGGCATATTGAGCGGCATGAATTCCTTTGAGAACCTCGGGAAGCCTGCGCGGAAATCCGTCTTTACATCGAACTCGGTTTTAAGATCATACTTGCCTGTCAGGAAGCCCGCCCCAACTGGCGACCATGGGACGAAACCGATACCCAGTTCGTTACAGGTATCAAGAACACCGTTGATCTCCACGTTCCGGGTCCACAGAGAATATTCGCTCTGTATTGCGGTAAGCGGCTGCACCGCATGGGCACGGCGGATGGTTTTGACGCTCGGCTCCGAAAGACCGAAGCTAAGAACTTTGCCTTCTTTGATGAGGTCCTTCACCGTGCCGGCAACGTCTTCGATTGGCACGTTCGGATCGACACGGTGCTGGTAGTAGAGGTCGATATGGTCGGTGCGCAGCCGCTTCAGTGACTCCTCGACCACTCTCCTGATGCGTTCTGGGCGACTGTCGAGCGCGACTGTTCCGTCGATGGCAAAGCCGAACTTCGTCGCGATCTTAACCTGATCACGAATAGGCTGGAGGGCCTCCCCAACAAGCTCTTCATTGATGTAAGGGCCGTAGACTTCCGCCGTGTCAAAGAAAGTCACGCCATTATCAAATGCGGCGCGGATCGTTTTAATGCCGTGGTATTTGGCTACCGGAGCGTTGTAGTTGCCGCTAAGGCTCATGCAACCGAACCCAAGTTCCGAAACTTCTAAGTTTCCGAGTTTCCGTGTCTTCATCGTCGTGCTTCCTGATGAACTGCGTGTGGAGGTTTGCGCCTGCGCTCTTTCCGCGCTCCAGAAAGGGGCGGCGGCAACCGCGCTTAAAAGGGCAGTCGTTTTCAGAAACTGACGGCGGTTCTCGACGAATTGGTCTCGTTCGAGGTCTTTTGATGCTTGGTCTGTGTTCATGATCACCTCTGATTTTTCCGTCAGCTCCTGACTTGCCCAAAGATATCACTGGCGGACCCATACGATTAGGCGCTATGATCGTCTCGTTCTTATAACTCTGGAATATAAATGGCTCGACAGACAGTCGATGATCTCATGTCCTTTCTGGTCGTAGCGAGAGAGCAAAGTTTCACCCGCGCCGCAGCCCAGATGGGCATCTCTCAGCCTGCGCTAAGCAAGACAATTCGCGAACTTGAGCATCGGTTGGGTGTGCGGTTGTTGACGCGAACAACGCGTAGCGTGTCAACGACTGAAGCGGGAGAGCGGCTGCTGCAAACCATCGGTCCGCACTTCGACGGGATTGATGCCGGATTGGCGGCTTTAGGGGAACTTCGAGATCGTCCAGCAGGAAATCTACGGATCACATCCGTGGAACATGCGTCTCAGACGATCTTGGCTCCGGCACTGGCGAAACTGCTTCCCAAATTTCCTGAAATCACCGTTGAAATTATCAACGACTACAGTTTGACCGATATCGTGGCTGATCGCTTTGATATGGGCATTCGGCTCGGCGAGCAGGTCGCCCAAGACATGATCGCGGTTCGGATCGGACCAGATTTCGGGATGGCGGTCGTCGGCTCGCCAACGTATTTTGAAAGCCGACCAGTCCCGCTCACACCACATGACTTGCCGAACCACGCCTGCATCGGGCTGCGCTTGCCCACTTCAGGAGGGCTGTGGTCGTGGCCGTTTGCAAAAGACGGTCGCGAACTGAAAGTGCGCCCGCAAGGTCCGGCAGCTTTTAACACCATCAGCCTCGCACTTGACCTGACTCTGGCTTCTGTAGGCCTCGCGTATTTGCCTGAAGACGCAGTTAGCGAGCACATCGCAAGCGGCCGACTGATAAAGGTCCTTACAGACTGGTCGCCTCCGGCCACAGGTTACCATCTCTATTACCCAAGCCGTCGGCAACCAACGCCAGCCTTTTCATTAATTTTGCATGCATTACGCTATCGTAGACAGGAAACAGGAAACCTGTAGCCTTACGACCGCTGTTGGCGCATTCCTGTCACAGGGATCTCCGCTTTATCACCAAGACGCCCAGCTACTAGGCCAGGCTGGAACGCCTCCAGGCCATCTCATTATGCGAGGATTCTGGTCTTTCCTCAAAAAGTGGTTCGGGAGAGTTCAAATTCGGGTGCGAAGCGTTAAGTAACGAGACCGCTCAGGAGGTCGCTGATCATCACCTTGCCATCCCGATGTATCTGTGTGATCTCATTTGACATGCCAATGGTCCGATCGGACTGTGACTGACTGTTCGCCATGGGCCATGCGGAAAAATCATAGAACAGACGCATTACCTCGCTCGCCTGCATATCGGTGATCTTCCGGAAAACATCTTTCATGGTCAAACCGCCGGCGAGAAGCTACTGGCAGGCCTGCCACTGTTCGTCCACCCATTGGCCACCGTTTTCTTTCTTCAACGCAAGCAATAGCGGGAAGCTGACAAGGAACCCAAATGTCGATCACTGTACAGAGAACAATCCCTGCCGAGCGAATGCGCCAGTTCCACCAAATGGTTGATCGATGGCTGGGAGAAGGTCCCATCAAGCTTGCGACGAATGCAACGATAACCGCAATGGACAATGCCGGCATCCCGAAGGCCGAACAGATAGCGATCATGGAGGACCGGGACATCATCATGAAATACAATATGCGCCTTGGTGTCATCAGCGAGGTATTTGGCCCAGCCATTGATAAAGCAGTGAGCTCGTACCGTTCGGGAAGTGAAGCCCAGGATGAAATCGCTCGGTTGATTGTGACTGCAATCGGTATCCGTCAGGATGATGACAGTGAATTGGTCACATTCACCTTCACGACCCAAGCCGAAGCAGATGTCTTTCACAAAGCAACCTGACAGGCTACGTGTCCTGTCGCTCTTATGTCTTCATTGCTAACAGGCAAAAATGCAGCGTCTGGAGATGAAGTTGCTAAGCCGCATCATGATCGATGGCGATGAGGTACGGCGCCTCAGAGGGTTCAGCGATCTCAAATTAGCGGCATCGTCGCACAAAACCCCCGCAATCTATGCGATTGCGGCACGCTCCCCTCGATCAATCTAGAACGATGGAGCCGTTACCTTATGTTCTACACATCTTTGATCGTCTGTTGAAGAAAGTGACTACGGTCAAGTCTTTGCGTCCAGCCACTTGGCCATGAGGATTTCATCAAATTCAAGTCCATCATCGATGTATCCCTGTGGGACGGTCCCAATTTCTCTGAAACCGGCGCGCTTGTAGAATCGTATCGCCCCTGCACGGTCGGATCGCACTCCCAGCTCGATCTGCCTTATCCCGTGTTGCTGAGCGTATCTAATGGCCGTGTCCAAAAGTGCGTTTGCAAGACCGGAAGAGCGAAAGCGCTTGTTTACGTACACCATCGTAATCGTTGCTCGGTGGATCATCTTGGGTTGGTGCAATTGCTTTAGTGCCATCAATCCGACAGGACGTCTTTCGGCGAATGCTACGAAAATAGGGATATTGATGCGCTCACGCCATTCCGCATCCGAGAGCCTTACCCAATCCTCATAGACGCTCGCGAAGGCACCAGGTTCGCTTTGCAATGCTTCCAGTCGAATCTGGCGGAACACGTCCACCTCCCCTGGCGAGATTGTGCGGATCTGCCAACTGGGTGTTTCCATCGGGGCTTCTCCGTTCGAATCTTGCCTAGGCCCACCGCCACTCCGGTGATGCAGTGGTAATCCTTTGGCTTGTGAGATGGCCGTACATCTCCCGCCAAATAGGATCGGCGGTGAAGAAACCAAGATCGCCTGCCGCCACTTCCAGTGGCTGCTCACCATAGGCCGCGGCGACGGCCAACCAATGTCCGACCTCTTCCGTTTCTTGAAGCGGAGAGGCGTTTGGTGGACGGAGAATGCGATGGCCCCACATGCTGGCGTGGCGGTCCTCATGCATTGCAGTCAAAAGCGCTCGGTCGTGGTTTGCGTCGAGTGCGGAAGCAACGACGTATCGCATCAGCGGGTGGTAGACAGTCTGCCGACTACCACCGAGCAATCGAATGCCCGGGAGGATTGATGTGACGAGCGCCATCATCAGCAAATTCGGAACCAGCTCGCGCTGGCGCAGCGACTGCGCAAGGCCTTCAGGGGTGAACGGAATGCCGAAGGCGTGCGAACTTGAACCGGTCAGCACGCCGCGGTCGAGGTGAAGTGGCACGATCCGTCCGTCCGTGAGTCCCCAGAAAAAGTCAGTTGTTCGCCTGATCCACCCTGCCCACGGACCCTCGTTCAGTGTGTCAATTGTCGACAGCATTTTCTCCGCAGCCTGACCATCAGCCGTGAAACGTCTCGATAGCCATGAGTCCGGGTCTTCGAAGTGATCGGCAACGAGGTCTCCCACATCCACATCGTTGAACTGTAGTAACTGCAGTGACAGCGGAAATGACTTCTTCCAGAGAGCCTGATTGGCAGCGATGATCGCGTCGGCCGCCGTCGGGAACGTGGCGTCGGGCAGCTCGGTTCTCAGCAATGCGGCGTATGGGTTTCGAGCCGTTGCGGTGGTGGGTGAGAGGTCGAATTGGTATGGCCCGTTGCGGCCGCAAAGGTTGGTTGATCCCATGCGTCGCTTGGACAAGCCAAAGACATTGATGAGATCACCACCGGCATCCAGCCAACCTGGCCCCTTTCCGGGGCTCTCCGTAAACTTGACGGTCGAGCAGCCAAAATAAAGGTACCACCGGCGTTTGTGAGAACTTAAGCCCAATGCGCTGAACAGATGCGTGTAGAACGCTTCCGGGTCCACAATCAGGAAACTATGTGGTCCGCTTTGTAATACGGGCACCTCTGATATCTGCCTGGCCGCATCCAGCGCTTGGTCCTCGTCAGCACCTGCGCGAATTGCCACACTGTGGACTAGCGTCTGCAAACGCCCCATCGCATCGTTACGCACAGAGCAGTGTCCCCGGTGGACATCGTCATATACCGCATATGCATAATTCAGGAGCGGACGTTGCCAGAATTCCTCGAGTTCGGGCATAAGAAGGGTCAGCGCCTGTCTGATTTGTGGGGCGGAAAAGCGAGGTTCACCGAAACTGCCACTCATGAGTTCAATCTCCGCGTGGTACAGGCAATGGAGCAATGATCGGCTTCACTGACCAAGGAGGGCGCCATTTCCAGTTTGTGGGGAGCGGCTCTTTGGCGTCGTCAACAATCGTCAGCGGCAGTCGCTCGTTAGAGAAGTCAGCGGGTATTGCAGGGCTCAACAGCAACGAAACGTAATCGATCATGGATCGTCGAGAGTTCGACGAGACGATCGTGTAAAAATTGCCGCTGTTCCAGGTCACCACGCTGTAGCGAAAAGACAGGTCGAGCGCCGCAACAGTCGTCGCCATGTCGACCTGAAAATCCAACATTGTGTTGAGGATTTCACGTTTCTTTTCCGAAATCTGGCTCGGTGAGAAAAAAAGCGATTTGAACATCTCGTCTTTTTGACGTTCACGCTCTGCGTAGATCAGTGGATCCGGATGCCGGAGCTTCTGCACCTGCACCAGCACCCCTGTCGGCCTGAGCGAGCGGGCGACAAATTTTGTCTGATTATCCCTGTCGCTTCCATACATCTGGAACGTGGTGTCTTCGATAAGTACATCGAATCCTCGCCGAAATGGCTCGAGGTCCCGATCAGTTGCGATGCGATCAGCATCGAGTTCGAAAAAAGGGCCCTCGAAGAAATGGGCGTGCTCGCTGCCCCGCTTTTTGTAAAAGCACACACGGTTCGCAACGGTCGGACTGCAGTTCAGCGTGATGATGCGCCCATCGCCGAGTTTCGCGAGCGAACGCGTAAGGCTACCGGCGCCGGCTCCCAGGGTGTAGAGTGTCGCGGGCCGGTGCTCTTGCGCCCAAACGTTTAAGCAAAACCGGAATGCTGCAACAGCAATACGACACTCCTCCTCCAGCCGATAGGGGATGCTGGCAAAGTAGTGATGCTCAAATTCCCCCCACAGTCGTCGGTGCGTGTCTGCATAGGTCAGGCAATCCAGATCAAATTGCAGGAGATCGGCTGAAGCGATCGGCGCGCCATAGTCGGGCGCGCCCTCCAGCCCGCTTGCAGTTCTCTCGAAGAAGTCGGCAAACTCATTAAGTCTCGGTGCACGTCGCCAAGCGCTTTTTACCGTGTCATTCATCTCTCTTCGTCCTTGCCTGCGCCTAAGTGGGACGCGCCGTTAGGTTTGTCATACGTGGCGGGACTACTGCGGAAGTTATGGCGCCGGCAGGGTCCACGCCATTGCCGGAAGTGATCGAACGATAGCCCCGCGGGCAGACCTGTTCGAAACTCGCTTGATCGATAGGAAGAGTGCCGGAGATCGCAATCGTATTGACGATCTCGACCGGCTCTCCTAGCCGTGTTATCGGCCAACGGGGCCGGTTCCGGGTGCATTCGAAGTCTAGATCTTTTGCCGTGACAATCTGATCGTAGCCATTCGCCATCGACAACTCGATGATGAAAGCGAACACGGTCAGTGCTATGGAGATGGAACTGGCCCCCTCCCCTACCCGGAAAGCTCGTGTCGATGCAGACGCAAAAACTCTCGATCATCCTGTAGGTCGCATTGAATGAGCCGCTCGCTAAAAGCTGCGGCAATGCCCGCTGCAACATGGTCCGGCCGACTGCGGGAAGCCGACGCGCGCAGACGACTACGCGGTTGTCGTTGGCCACCGCGCGGATGTTCGTGGGGTCCAATTGGTCGCGTTGGTCAAACTCGCCCGACTCGCTGGTTGTGACACCCCGTTCGAGGCGGTCTCGAAAACCGATCACGCGAAGTCGATGCATCTGTGCCAGTTCATCTGATTGATGTTGATCACGCGGGACCGTCAAGATTCGCATTTCTCCCTCCGTGGTTTCGAACATGAGGAAAATGATCATCTCAAAACGGTGTGGCAATCTGCAGATCTGCAGCCGGTGATTCTATCTTCGGAGGGACGTCATGGTGTCGACCCCGGAAAAGCCGAGCGGGTTGCGAATTCCATTCTCCTCGCCCAAGTTGGCCCCCTGCCCTTTTTTCAAAGTCTGGTGTCGTTTTGAATTTCATCGCAAGATTCGCGAGGTCTCGAGCCGGCGGAGACGCCGACAAGAGCAATTATGCCCGAGGATCTTGCTGCGTCACGAATAGAGCCGTCCAACCTGCGAAAACACTCTGAACCGGGGAGGGCGCTTGACGGTCCATGTGCGCGGTAATTGAAAGCGCCTGTAGCGATGGCTTCAAAACTCCGGTTCTAAGGCAACCGGACTCCATGCCGACACCGCCGAAAAAGCTATGTCGAACAGTAAGTTACGTCCGTTGACCGCGGTCAACGACAGTTCTTTCAGTTACACGCAGCATGCCCATGTATCAAAGTTTGCTTCAGGTCGGCTTTGAATTGGCACGCGCTTTGTCGGTGCAATAGCGCTTAAACGGTCGATCAGAGAGAAATAACACCAAAGATCCGTCCAAAACTATCTTTGAAAATCAACGAGTTACTATCGTTGACCGCGGTCAACGACGAGGTCGGTTGTTCCGAAACAGGGAAGCCCATGTGTCTGCCATCGTCACATGGAGAGCACCTGCGGTCAGCACGTCCTATCAGTGGTCCTGAGATTGGACCGCATTTCCTGACGAATGGACGTGTCAGGTAAATGGCGCGGCCCGCAGTGTCAGCTCTCGCATTCCGGCTAGGCTGACTTCGTCGTAACAGCATTGCAAGGGCGTTCGTCGGTCAGGAAGCCCGTCATTTCGTCTGTGGATGAAGCGAAGACCCCTGTTACCAAATTTTTTCGTCACCCAAACCTGAAAATCTTCCCGGATCACAGGGATTGAACCCCGATGCACGAACCGTCGCTCCAGCGCCTCAAGCGAGGTTTTCAAACCGCTGTCCGATGCCATCGCATGCTCAAGGGGAGATTGCCCTTTTTGAAATGGTCTTGTCGCGAGCCAGATCTCAGCGACCTCCGCGTCAAATTTCTGTAAAGCTTTCGCGCGAAGTCCTTCACACCGACGAAGTCCCCTTTCCGTTTCGAGGATCGCCGCCCGCGCCGCGTGAGCTGCGATTGCAGCGCTCATCGGAAGACCGAGTGGCTCGCCAAGATCGGGTGTATCCGAGTTAAGCGCGTTCTCGATTGCGGCAAGTTGCTTCTTCAACCGCTCCCACTGATAATTTCCGACAGAAATAATATCGAGGGGCGTCGAACGACCAAACAGCGGACATGTCCACCATTCCTTGATGTCACTTTCAAACTCATCCCTGTCTGCGGCGTCCAGCTTTGCTACGATCCGCTGAAGAGTTGCTTTCACCTCGTTGCGGCGCTTGGCGACAAGTTCGGCTCGCGTCGGGCGTTGAGCGACGGGCCCAAATGGCTGCGCCTGTTGCCGGGGCAGTTCCACAAGCAGACGCCAGATTCCGCCAAGACAAACCACAGCGCCACGTTGTTCCAGCTCAGACAAGAAGGTAAACACACACGCCTCGACCCCGAACGCAGGCAGACCCGCTTCAGCTGCTTCAGGCTCGGAACAATCAAAATCTGTCAGTTCGAGATGCAGATGCTGCGCGGCTTTGAGGCTCCTGACAATGCGGCGCAACGGAAGCCCGAGACCACCCAGCTCGAGCAAAACGAAGGTGCGCCAATCAAGGGAGGACGTTCGAAAATAACCTTCGAACGATGGGTGGGCGTCGCTCAACCACTCAGAGAGCAATTCCTTCTTTGCGGCAAGGGCAGGGACGGGCGTTTTGGGCAATTCGGACAACCGATCGTAGAGCCTGACCAAGTTCTTTGATTTCTGCGATGTCAGCGCGCCACGCGCCTGCACACCATCAAGGTGGTAAAGAGCCTGCAAATGACGTTCCAGCACCTCATTAAAGATCCATCTTCGTGGCGCTACGCGTCTGACGTGGTTCTCTACTGCCACAAGGGGCATAGTGCCAGGGACAGAACCTGGTTTGATGGCGATTTCGAAAGCTTCAACCCGCTGGCGCCGGATCAAGCCGGCCTTTAAAAAAGGAACTGGATGCTTAACGGCGATCTCCATGAGAAGAGGCCTGTCCAAGGCTGTGAAGATAACATCAGGCTGGTATCCGTCGAAGCGCTGCTCGGTTCTGACATCAGTCAATTCGACCTCCACCGGATTGAGCAAACAATGTCCCTCCTGCGATACAGAGGGAAGCTGAACGCGACCGCCGTCAAGGAACAGGTCTCTGGCAAAAGTGTGAAGGGCGGTCATCTGACCTGTCGTTCCGCAACCTGCTGTAGCGTTTGCCGCGTCCGACCGGTGGGCAAAATGCGGTGTCACGTGTTCGGTGCGGGCAACAAGGGGCAGATCACATTGGGGGCAAGTACAGCAGCAACTGCTGCCGTTCGCAGCCTGAGAGATATGCAAAAACTCGCCACTTGAATGCCTGCCGAATGCAAGTGTTGGTCCTGCCATAATTTAATCCCCTTCATCCGACCATCCAACGCGCATAAGGCATAAAACAAAATCACTCCTAAACTGCTCTCGTCGAATTTTATCGAACGTGGCGCGCCGGGACAAAAGCAATGCAAAAGCAGGCGCTGCCCGTGCACCTGAGCCAGGTCATCGACCAATGTCTATGACGAACTCGGCCAGGAAGAAGTCAAGTGAGGCTGCAGGATTGCTCGGTGCGGTGACAAGCCGCGGCCAGTCGCGTCATCCCGTCTTCAGTTGTCCGCCTGCGTTCGCCTTTAAAAGCGCCATGATCATTGGCCCGAGCGAAAATTCCAACTGCTCGGCGCGTCTCGTGAGGTCGCGCAAATAGCCGCCGGCGGAATTGATCAGGTTTGCCCGTTCAAAAATGCAGGCCATGGCCACTGCGGCATTTTCCGGACCCATGACCTCGCAGGCCTCCTGATAAGCAGAGGGGCTTACGCCAAGCATGGAGCGGATTACCACCGCCGCCGACATGAGATCGCGCCAATTCCCGATGGCTCCACCGGGCCCGTAGTCAGGGATTTGTGGGCAGGCCTTCAGGACAACGGAAAGCGGGAATGCCTTCAGCGGCTCCCTCGGCCTTCCTGTCTTGCTCAAGTTTTCACCCTGCTCTCTTCTAGAGCTAGGTTCAAATACAATTGTGGATTCGGGATTTGAATTCTGTATGTGACGCCCATTTTGGGCATCATTGGTGCTATTATTTTGTGCTTTTGTATTTGTTTCCAACCGATTGAGGATTTCTTCCTTCAGCATTTCCATGCTTTCGAGAGCTTCTGCTACGTCAGCCAACGACGGCGTCCTCGGGATGGCGCTCACCAGCCCGACATAGATGTTCTCGATTGACTGCCAATCGCCATCGACACCCTCTTCGATGGCCGCCGAAATAAGCTTGCGGGTGTCCCGTCGGCAAATCGTGAGCTTCTCCTTGGCTTTCCTGAACTCTGCACGCGTCGCGATCACCTGCTGAGCCAGCAGTGCGAGTTCTTCAGCACGGGCGAGCATAGGAGAAAGATCGAAGCCGAACGCGCTTTCAACATCCCCATCCGCACCCTTGCGTGCAAAGCGTTTGCCGTTGGCGCTGTCCTTGCGGATGATCAGGCCGGCATCGACCAGTGCACCCAGATGGCGCCGCAGGGTCGATCCAGGCATGCTGTGCGCGCGTAGCGACAATTGGATGTTCGATGGGAAAACCACCAACTGCGCGTCCCCGCGCAGGTCCTTCTCGGGGAAGAAGCTCAACAGCGCGTCGAGGACAGACAGGCTATTCGACTGCAGCCCCAAAAGTTCCATTGCTGCACACGCATCGCGGAAGACCTTCCACTTGTCGGCAGATTTGCTTGTCGGTATTTCGCAGGCCGCCTGTTGCCGCCTGACAAGGGCAAGCGTCACCGGCCGCCGCCCAAAGGGCGTCGTCACACTTTCCGTATGCATCGTTCTTCACCTTCTAACAGGCAAAAGAAATTCGTTCGCCAAAACGGCGCCTAGACTCTTGACGATGAATCCCGGAAATGCGATTCTACTGGTGCTTAGACAGATAGGGGCTTCCGAGACGGCGACGTTTTGGGGGCTCTTTTCTTTTGCGGTTATGCTTCCTCTTTTCCAGCAGACTTTGCACGGCGCTCTTCGAAAAGAGCCACCGCGTCATTGAGCAGGAAGGACGCGAACTCTCCTGCTTCCTTCCTGTCGAGCGTAATTTCGATCTTTGACTTGCTCTGCTTGACGTGGCCCAAGCGCTGGCCAGACGACGTCGACAGAACCTCAGGCAACCCGCGAACAACCCGGCGTGGCTTGAAGGCGCTGAGAAGCGCCTTAAACCGATCCTGCGAGCTCATGGTCTGCATCTCGTCCGATCGTGCCAGTTCCAAGGGGTTGTTGTTTTCGGCCTTATGGATCAGATCCGCGAGCTCTTGCCAGCTTCGTCTGCCAACGCCGGGTGCAGGCCCGATTGCATCGATCAGATCGGCGGGAATGGCATCCACGACAGAAAGCATTCGCGACAGTTCCGCCTTGTCGACAGACATCGCAGACGTGATCACTTCACGGGGAAACCGTTCCTTCAGTCTTTGCGCGAACCGTGACTTCTCGATGAAGGATAGGTCCTCGCGTTCATTGTTTTCCTGCCCTTGGGCAATCACCAGTTCCTCGTCGGTCAAGGCACGGATAACCGCCTTGACCTGCAAGCCGAGTTGCTCAATGGCGCGTAGACGGCGATGACCGAAGGCAACCTGATAATGTCCCGGTTTCTCAGGGTGGGGACGTACCAGGATTGGCACCTGCTGGCCCTGCTCACGGATCGACGAAACCAGACCGTCGATATCGCCAGGCATGCGGTCACGAACGAAAGACGGTTCGACGAGAGCTGTGTCCAGGTCGATGACAGACTGACCCTCGGCAAGCCGCCGCTCGATATCGTCGGCGCGTGCCTGGCGGGCTTTCTCTTCGCGCATCGTGCTGGCGACTTGGCCGACAAGCTTGTTGTCGGATGTCGCAGTCTTTACGGGCATGTCGGCATCGACCTGGATCAGGTTCAGAAGGTTCTTTCTGCTCATATCGCTCGTCCCCAAGCTTTCTTGATCAGGGTTTCAATCTCGTCATTGACGCTGTTCATGGATTCGATGGCGCGGTCATAGGTGCTGCGTGTAAACTGCCCCCGTTCGACTTCATAAAGAGTTTGATTGGTAAGCCCTGCGTCCGAGACAGCGGTCGACTTCAGCATCGGAAAATTCAGCACATGGGCGCCGAAGATCGACCGAAGATATCCAACCATCTGATTTTGAGGTCCGTCAGACGGCTCAAAGCGCGTGACCAGGTAGCGCAACCAGGCAAAATCAACATCGCCGCCGGCGGCGGCGACTTCTCGAAGCAAATCGGCGACCATTGCTAGGAACTGGTTCATCGACATGACGTCCAGCATTTGCGGGTGAACCGTCACCAGAACCGACGTTGCCGCGGTGAGGGCAGACAGCGTCAGGTAGCCCAGTTGAGGAGGACAATCGATGATGACGATATCGTAGTCATCACTCACATCACCAATCGCGTCGCTGAGTCGTTGAAAGAACATAACATCGCCCGGTTTGCGCGTCATCAGTGCGCGAGGGGTGTCATGTTCAAATTCCATCAGTTCGAGATTGCCGGGGACGAGTTCCAGCCCCGGAATGTAGGTTTTCCGGATGATGTCCTTTACCGGCCGACGGCTCTCGTCATAACGTATCGCGCCGTACATCGTGTCGTTCGGGTGCACATCGAGTTCAGGCTGATGTCCAAACAGCGCGGACATACTTGCCTGAGGATCGAGATCGATGGCAAGGACGCGATAACCCTTGAGCCCCAGATATTGGGCGAGATGGACGGAGGTGGTCGTCTTGCCCGAGCCGCCCTTGAAGTTCATAATGGAAATCACCTGGAGGTCTTCACCGTCCCGGCGGTGCGGCAAATACCTGCGATCAGCCCTGCCGACCTTGTCGAGATGGCGGCGGATCTTGTCGATATCATCGACGGAATAGGAGCGCCGGCCGCCGGGGGTAGTACTTACCTCCAGATCGTCAATGTCGTTTGAGACCTGACGGAGGTAGACCTCCTTCACGCCCACGAACTTTGCAGCTTCAGAGGGCTGGAAATAGCGTATTCCCTTTTGTGCCGTAGGCGGAAACGTACTGAGGTGATGAGCTTGTAACTGGACAGCAAGAGCCGAGGAATGCCGCTCAATGAGGCTTACGAGAGTTTCCCTTGACGGTGCCTTCGCTTCAGCTTTTGTTTTCATGTCCGGCCCAAAATTCAGTAACAGCGGTTCAATGCGGCAAAACCCTTTTTCAACCGCTGTTACAATTAGCCTCGATTCTGGCGCCTGGGCAAGCTATTTACGGTTAACAGAAGCTTAACGCAAAATTCCCCACGAACGCATTTGAATTAAAACATCGTGATAAAGCAAAGCTCTAGTAGGATTTTGTCCAAAAATCCCACTCGCGCCGAAGCACAAAATATGAGTCGATAAGATTGAAGTACCCGCATGGATGATCGTCACGGCGGTGAATGTTCCGATTCTGGGCAGAATCACCAGCGACAAGTTTGCATTGAGCAATCGACATATAGTTCGCCCGGAATGCATTCGACGTGGTTGTCGCAACGGCGGAAATTTTGCACGGGATCCTTATCGCTTTTGGTCAAGATCGCCCGGCATCGTCAGCTCAGAAGCCAACCACCGGCCCGCCCGATATACGCGTCACGGTCTCTTGCGGGGCCAGGGACGTCGATATCCAGTGCCCCGAGAAGCGTACGCATATTGGAAGCGATGAGGTCGGCGAAAGGCTTCTGCCCACCCTTCCCAAGCTGGTCCAAATGTTCGGCAAGCTTGTTCGCGATTCCAGTGGCGTATCTTTTGGAAAGGCGCTGGCGGGCAGCGGAACTCGAAATTCCCAAGCTCTTGAGAAAAAGATCGAAGTCGTCTCGACTTATCGCGTCAAGCGTATCGGCGTCGCCAATCTTGTAAGCGAGTTCGTCGGTGAGTGTGTCATCGAGCCGGGTCGGGAGAATATCGTAACGTGGCGTGGTTCTGATCCTTCCGCCTTTCTCATGAAGAAGCGCAAAGTTCTTTGCGTGGCCATCCACGTTTCCTACAAGAAGATCGAAAAGCGTCGCTTGAATAAAGAATTCTCGTTCTGCGGCAGGATCGTCGGTTGCGTCGAGAATTCGCCGGATCGCATCGACGTCGAAACGCCGGCCGGGAACTCCTCGTCGTTCGTATTTGAGCAAAGAGGGCAGACCAAGAGCCTGCGCGAAGTCCTCCTGGTGAATTCGAACGATGCGACCGTCTCTGTCGAGAGCCCGGTCAAACCGGGTGACCAAAAGGACCTCAATGCCCGCGAATGGGAGCAACGATACATCAGCTGTTGAAAATCCGGCGGCGTGCGACAGTTGCATTGCCTCATATTCGAGAGAGGCGTCACGGAGGTGATCCTGGTCGGGGACCTTCAGGATATGCGTCGTCGGCGCACCCGATCCGGGAACTGGCTCTGCCAGAGAACCATCCGGCAGGAGTGTGAGTGCGATTTTACTTTGCATGCCAGCAAGGGGGGAGGGGTCGTCCGTGCCGGCAGGTAATCGCCGCCGCTTATGAAGCGAGTCGACGATCGCGATCAGCCGACCGTCTTCGATACGCTAATCTTTCTCATAATCACCCGGAACCTTGGTTGGAGGCGAGCCAGCGGGCAGAACCGAAAGCGCCCCCGCACAATCCTTGCCAAGATGGAACAAGAGGCCTGCGATATCATCACGAGCTATGCCTTCGCGCGCCATGATGTCATACAGCGCCCCATCCCGTTCTTGGAGCAGGTTGTCGAAGAAAGGGCGTGCAACGGCCTCCTCGAACGGCTCTCGGGTTAAGGGCAGTGAAAGAGAAAGGGAAATCGCCCCCGGTTGTGACACATAGGCTTCGTCGTAGGCGAAAGCCAAGCCGCCACGTTGATCGCGGACGAGCACGCCCACCGGCTCTTGCGCACTGTCAAGGCGGACGTCGAGAGCAAGTACTTCCATTACAGCGATCGGCCCCGCGCAAAAAGGGATATCCCGGCCGCCCGAGCGACCTGGAGAACTTTTTCGAATTCCAAAGTCGGTTTGCCGTTTTCAAGTTCAGAAAGAAAGCGGCGTCCCACACCGGCCAGATCCGCAAATTCCTGCTGCGATAGTTTCCGACTTTCCCGCAGGCGACGAACCATGCGCCCGAGATCCATGATGCTATTAACGGGGACATCCTCGTGTGCAAAGTTTTGCGGGCTTGTCGTTTGGCTGGCGACTGGGGCATGCGGCGTTGATGGGGCAGAGGTATCCGCCAGTGGTTTGGGCAGGGATGCCTTTATCGTGGCGGAAACATTCGGTAGGATGAGCTCGACTTTCGGCAACGCATCTGTGAGTTTGGCTGCCAGATCCGAATGCTGCGTCAGCCGCTTTGCGATCTCGGTGGCAGACTCGAGAGATCTCATTAGCTCCTCGCTGGATGAAAATCTCTTGTTGAGATCTTGCAAAGCTTTTGCTGGCGCATTGGCCGAAGCGAGCGTACTCGCCAGCGACAATGCAGGATATGCCTGGTCGGCCAATTTTTGAATGTCGGTTAGGCTATCTAGCGGTTTTTTCGGCAAGCGCACAAATCCTTTGCTCCCGCACGGGAAAATAGCATTCTTCCGGTTTTTCGGCAAGCGCAGCTGCACCCTTACGGGAGCACGGTAAATTTTTGCTCCCGTTCGGTAACACTCGACGACAATTCGACATAAACAAGGGAATCGCTCCCGAACGGGATCAAAAACCATCCGGCGATCAGAGCCCTAGCCACCACGTCGCATTCCCTCAGGATGCCGTCTGCCACGCGGGTGACCCCGTCCGCGGCAGATTGGAAATCTCATCGGCGGGCGCATGCTTGATGCACAGCCTATTATGTGAAGCCCGACGGTTTGCGGATGTGGGGGCAGGAGGGGCACAGGCCGGATCGATGGTGCCCGGCGGAAAATGCTTCGGCGGCGTAAGGCTTTGCACGTATTGGCGAAGCTTCGACATAGCACCGAGAGGAGCGAAATGGGCCGCCGGGGGATCCTCGATGGAGTGCGGATCAAGAGCCCGCTTCGAAACGTTGCCGGTGGGGCGTGGCGCTAACTGTTGTCTGGAAGTTGCCCGCCTTTCTCACGCTCGATGCCAGCGATGACCTCGCCCGCATTGATCGGGAGAACACCTGGGCGCTTGGACAAAGTGTTGAGCCTGGCTAGGATGCGCCCCACAAACACGCGGGGGGAAAATGATAAGTTTCGGACACACCACCACTGGTCTCGAGCTCGAGTATCGAGCGGATTTTAATAACAACAATTGGGTATGGGAGGAGTTGAAGACCTCGGGATCATGCAAACTTTCCAGCGTCTTCTACTTCGAACGCACTGACCTGACAAACCCGCCCGCAGGAACCGATAGGGTTTCAGATAACTACGACTATCACTTCGCGTTCGGCACGTTTGAGGATGAGTACGTGCGGATCCAAGGGCGCATATTGGGGATCGACAACGATGTTCTGCTTCCGATCACTGTTAAGTTTAAGCGAACCCTGTTCGCCGCTGACGTGCTCCCCGATTTTGGGCCAGCGGGAGCTGGAATTTTCCGGGGTTTTGGCTCAGTTCGGCGGGGGTGCCGATGAGCCGTTCATAAGCGAAATCGGCACTTTGTTGCCTATCGCGCTGTGTGGCCGGAACTCGTTATAGTCTCTACGCCAATCCTCCATCTTTGCCCGCGCGTCGTCAAGGGTCATGAACCAGTGAGCGTTCAGGCACTCGGCGCGGAACTTGCCATTAAAACTCTCGATGTAGCTGTTGTCGGTCGGCTTGCCTGGCAGGGAGAAGTCGAGCACGACACCCTTGTGATAGGCCCAAAGATCAAGGTCTCGAGAGATGAACTCGCTGCCGTTATCGACGCGAATGGTCGTCGGATATCCGACCTGCCGGCAGACCCGCTCCAGTGTCTGAACGACATCCTCCCCCTTGTAACTGAAGCGGGCATCGACTGCCGGCGAGAAGCGCGAGTAAGTGTCGACGACCGTCAGAACCCTGATCTTGCGACCAGTGGCCAGTTGGTCATGAACGAAATCCATCGCCCAAACATGGTTGGAATGGGTCGGCTCCGTGCGGTCAGCCCGCAGCTTCGCCTTGCTTGGGAACCTTGTTGCGGAGCTGGAGGTCCATCTCATTGTAAAGACGATAGATTCGCTTCGGGTTCACGGGCCAGCCTTCACGCTTGATAAGGATATGCACACGCCTGTAGCCGTAGCGTACCCGCGTCTGGCAGATGTCCTTGATCTTCAGCTTCAACTCGGCCTGCTCGCCACGCCTGGACTTGTAGACATAGAGCGACCGGTCGACTTTCAACACCGAGCATGCACGCCGGATCGAAACCTTCCAGTCCGCCTTGATCGTGTCGACAAGCTTGCGCTTGCGGCCAGGCCTCAAAGCTTTTTTGAAAGCACATCCTGCAGCATGGCCTTGTCCAGCGACAGGTCGGCAACAATCCGCTTCAGCTTGGCATTCTCTTCCTCAAGCTGTCGCAGCCGCTTCATCTCCGAGGGCATCAAGCCCGCGTATTTTTTGCGCCAATTGTAAAACGTCGCGTCCGAAATTCCTGCCTTGCGGCAGACCTCGCCGATCGGCGTGCCATCCTCTGCCTGCTTCAACACGAATGCGATCTGCGCTTCCGAAAACTTCGAGGCCTTCATCGAATTCTCCTCTTCTTCCCACCAGGGATCATAAGTGGAAAATTCCAGTTCTAAATGGCCTAATTTATTGGGGGCACGTCAAAGTTGGCCAAAATCGCAGCTTCGGGCCGACTGGGCCAAATAGGGGACGTTTGCGGGAAAGGCGTTGCCTGATCAAGCGTTGTTCAGCGGGAAGCCAACGCGATGCCCTCAGGAGGCAAGGCGGCTATCGTTCGCCCGGAACGTCGGGTCTGTCACCGAGCGTCAGGGCGTTCCAATCCGGAAACGAACCATGCGCTAGGATGGCCAGCAGCGCCTCCGACACCAGCCGGTCGGCACCTGCGACATCAAGATGAGACTTTGTCGAGAGTTTGCCCGAATGGACGGCGCTCGATCGAGCGTTGTAGAGCTCTCTCATCTCCTTTGCTATTGCAACGCGTTTGGCAGCCTCCGAACCGAGCAGCCATGCTGCCCTCGTGCTTATTTTGTGTGAGATTTCCGTATTGGAGGGGCTCATATCATGCATCAGGGCGATCTCCGCCGCCATCCCGAGATCGATCACACGGTCGACGTCTGAGCGAGACATCCTCGATCGACCCAGTCTGTCAATTGATCGGCCCAATGCTTCGAGATCTTGGAATGCCGTCAGCAGGTTATAGGCATGCTCGACCCATTTTGCCTCGATCGGAAGCGCGACGAGGGGAACCAAGCCGAGCGGTCGGCGCGTCGAATTCCCTTCGCCTGCGGCAAAGAGAGCCCCTGCAGCGGGTATCAATAACGTCTCCGGCAACTCCACCGGGCCAGGGCTGACGAGTATGCAAGCCAGACGGATTTTGTCGCGCGTTTGAGCCCTCTCGTTACGGTTTGGACGAGTGAGAGAAACCACAGAGGGGCTCTCGATCGATTGCTGAACCTTTTCAAATGCCGGCGCTACGGTGAACCGCTGCTTCATGATGGCTGTCCCGGCAGGAAGACGCATCGCCTGAAACGGTAAGATGTGCGCGAGTCTCTTCAGATCATCGCCCGGTGCAGCGACGAGGGCAATGTCGTCATCAATCCTGCAATCCTGGTCAAGTTGAACGCCAAACAGCGGAGATGCATCCTCGTAGATCGCCAAGTTCCGCCTGACTTCGTCATCGAAGGCCGAGATTATCTCCTCTGGGCTGTGCTTTGAGACGAGCATGTCGATCGCCCATGCGCCGTAACGCGCGTTCGCCTTGGTATAGTCGCCGTCGCCGGTTTGGATCCAAACGTGGTTGAAAGAACTATAAGGCTCGGCCGCGCGGAACACAGCATCGATCTTAGGCGCTGCTTCTTCACGCCAGAACCCGTAGTGCTTTCCGCGATGAATATTTCTGAGCTCCTCTGCTGCATCCGCCAAAGCCTTGGCTACACCGTCTTTCATTACCCCACCCAACTCCATGGCTAGAACTGATCCCTGCAAGTCGACTGAACTGCAGAGCCTGCTTACCCGCGCCGCCGGCCTTCACTCCGGGTGACCATGCCAACACGTCAGAGGCAAAAGCACCCGAAATCGGAATGGGGGAGCCATATTTCAAGATCCGTGATCTCTGTCGCGATACGCACGACGATGTTCTGCTAGGTCTTCGTCGGCCGAAAACAATCGACAGGCATCAATCTTCTCGCGCGCCTAATTTGTCGGTGAAGATTTGGTCCATCATCCCTGAATCGAAGGCGCCGCCAACGATCTTCATCCTTGCGACCATGTCTTCGTCAAACGCACTCCATAGAAGATTAAACTTGCGACGCTTTGTGCTACCGTCCGCGCTTTCTATCGAGAACATGCGTCCCGCAGTACCATCGCCCCCTTGGTGAAATGCAACGAAATTGGACGAGCTTATCTGGTCCAGATCTTCCAAATACTGCGATTTGATTAAGCGATAATAAGACAGGGTAAACCGGCATTCTGCGGCGTGCTCTCGTTTGGACAGATCGTCTTCCATCATCGTTAGAAAGCGTTTTGCTTCGTCCCTGAAATTGACCGGATAGCAGGACGTTCTTGCCTTTATTCTCTTAGGATTTACTGAAGCCGTTGGGAGTATCTCCGGATTGTTGTTCTCTATTACGAAGCCCAGACCCTCGGGGTCGATGTCGCAACCTTTGGGTTGCACCGAAATTCCGACAACTTCCTCAATCTCAAGATCCGAGACCGTCCTTCCGCAATAAAGGCCATCTGGCAAAGCTATGATCGGTGTTTCGCGTGCAGCTTCGACCATGTCGAGATAGTCACTCGACGCATCCACGTTGCCGCCCCGGCAAGCCTTGAACCCGTCCAAGGCGGAATCCAGGCTCATAAGTCGGTCAGGATACAGCTCATCTTTCTCGCTCCGAAGGCGATGCATAAATTCCTCAAGCTGTTCCCACGAACCACCATCGCTGGCGACAGCACAGCCAGCGAAATGGTCGGCTTCCGCTTCGCTCTCTCGAAGAGGTTTGTTGCTGTTAAGATCGAAATGCCGGTAAAGCAAATGCCCCAACTCATGCCCGAACACAGCTATCGCCGGCACACGATTGGGTTGACCGGGTTCGCTCTGATCACCCACGACCTCTCTCACCCATTCCGGGTTGAATGCGATGTATTCTCCCCGGGGAACGTCAACGGCGACTTCGTCATCGGTAATTTCATCCGCAGAGGCTTTGTCCACACCATCGGGACAGGCAATCACGGTGATCTTCCGGTGGATACCGATAGAACCCGCCACCTCACGAACGAGGCGCTCGCCAACTGGATCAGTCGTGAGCTTACCCGCTGTAAGCGCCTTTATGCACGTACGCACCGAGGCAGACGCGTCGGTGGGCAGCCAAGCTGTAAGGAGAAACGCCGCCGCGATAAGCGGCTTCCGAGGTTGAATCCGGGTCACGGTTCGCAACGACACCCTCCTACTAGTTCGTTTCACCAACCTCTAGATCGATCAATTCGGTATCTCCGCCAGCGATACCAGCATCGTTGCACAGGCTGCGGCTGAACTTGCCCGAGGCACCGTATTCGAGCTCGCCCTTGAAATGGGTGGCTTCGCAAGCTCTTCGCTTGACTAGTCCCGGAAGCACCACACCATCAGCCTTCACCCAGCGTCCGAACTGCTTTGCCGCGCCGGCAAAATCCTCGTCGTTGATCTTTCTGAGCATTGTCGACGACTTAAAGTTTGTCTCACCTACATTGAAGACGAAGGCCGCGAGCGCTCCGAACTGATGATCAGAGAGATCGACCTTTACGAACCTCTTGATAGCCCGGCGAGCCTCGAGAGTGTCGTTCTCGAGGAGTACAGAACCGCTCTCGAGCGAAAGCTCAGCTGCGAATTCATTGAGATCAATGGTTTCACATCGCTTCAGCGCAATGAGATGTCCGTAGCCAATTGTGCAGTATCCTGCGGGGTCATTATATGCACGAGGTTCCCAACCCTCAAAGTCTTTGATCATATTCAATGCCAGCGCATTGATCGATCGAACGGTAGAACTGTCTGCAACTCCGGCCTCATTCCCAAAGTTCTCGACCAGGCTTCGTGATGCTAACCGTTCTATGGTCCGATACTCCGTCGCTCCGGCCACAGTGCCGAAAAGCAGTGCGATGCTGACTATCGCAACTTTAAGCATTCCCCTCTCCCCTCAACATTGTCCGGAAATAATGCAACATCTTCGGCTAGATGCAATCCCACCTAGAAATAATGACAGTGAATTGCCCCCATTTCGACCGAACGGTCGGCATAAGCAGAAAGGCTCAAGCACAGGCTTGAGCACAGGCTTATGTCTAACGAGTATCCACACGTTGAATTGCTGACGGGTGACGTCCGCCGTAGACGGTGGACATCCAACCCATCAATTCACTGTTTCGTAGACGGGGGTGACATTGACCGGATTTTCTTGCCGGACCGTGGATCGCAAATTGCTATAGTAGTCTAGCTGCCCTACCACTTCTCCTTGTCGCGCTATTGTAGTAGCTGGATGCTTGCTGGACCGATCGGTGGCGTGATTGCTCCATCGCCTCGGGGAGGGGAATGCCTCGGTTGGCCGCTTCGGTCAGATAGCCCGACCGCAGACCATGCGCCGAAAACTGGCCTGCCTCCAACCCTGCTATTTCGGCGCGCTGCTTGATGATTGCATTGACCGACTGTGGATCTAGCGCCCGTTTGGAAACCGTTCCCCATTTTCCGATCCCGCGAAACACGCTGCCCTTGTCGATCCTGGCGGCCGCCAGCCAGGCATTCAACGCCTCGACAGGCCGGCCTGTGAGATAGACGACGTTGTCCTGCTCGCCGGCCGTCGTTTTGGTTCGGCCAAGATGAATGGCTAAAGAGGGGAGGGGAGGGCCGTCCGGCACCTCGATCGGCGGCTCGACTACCAACTGTTCAATCCGCAGTCCGGCGATCTCGCTGCGCCGCCGACCGCCGGAGGCAAAGGCCACCATCAGGATTGCCTTGTCGCGTAGATCGCGCAGGCTGTCTGACTCGCAAGTCGCAAGCAGCTTTGCCAGAACGTCGCCTGTGACCGCTTTTGCGCTCTTGCGCGCCCGGGTTCGCGGAACGGCGCGCACGGCCAGACGAATGGCTGATTTAAGGGCAGGGGAGGCGAAGGCGCCATGGAGGCCGCGCCACCTGGTCAGCGTCGACCAGTTGGCCAGCCGCCGGCGCACCGTCGATGGTGCGTGTGGGCCGACGGATCTCAGAAAACCCTGGCGCCGGAGGTTTTCATCGACCGCAGCTGGCATGCCGTGGTCGGGATCTGTTGCGCGCTTTTCCGGATCCCAGAGGTGATGGGCGACAAATTTCAACAGTAGTGCTTCCGGTGCGGGCCAGGGAAGAGAACTGCCGGTGGTCGCCAGCCCCCAGGCTTCTAGGTAAGCGAGGTCGGATGTGAGTGCGCGCAGCGTATTGTCGCCCATGCCCTGATTAACGAGATGGCGCAGCGTCTCGACGTCCTGATCGGTCAACAGCTCGGCGAGCTCGTCGCGGCGTTCGAGCGGCAGGACGGACGCAATGGTATCGAGCTCTTCGGCGCGCCGCTCGACGGACGTCTGTGATGTCTTCGCTTTAGCCACGAGAGGCTCCAGAATCGTGTGTTTCGGCGGCCGCTGGGACCGTAATCCGTCGCGATTCTTGCTGATTTGCAGCTCCAGATCAACTAGCCAAGATAGGGGGTACACCTAGCAGAGACTAAAGGTCGTGAACTTCTCCGGTCCCTCCATAACACTTTAAGTGTCTAGCGCTCTTTCATCGCCTCTGACGTGATCTGGGAGAGCGGGGAGAATAGATACTCCAGAATTCGGCGCTCGCCGGTCTTGATTTCAACTGTAACCGCCATTCCGGTTGCGAGGGGCATTGATCGGCCTTCAACCTGAAGAGTGAAAGAGTTGAGGCGAAGCGTGACAGGAAAAACGAGATTTTGCACTCTTGGCACATTACCCGTTGGTATTGTCGAGCTGGAGCTTTGAAGAATGGTTGACTCTATCTGTTGCGCATCCGGTTCAGGAACGGCATCTGTTGAAATTCGCTCCACCGCGCCTTCAATAATTCCAAAGCGCGTGAACGGGTACGCTTCAACTTTAACGATGACTGGCTGCCCCTCGGTCACAAATCCGATATCTTTATTTGACAGATAGGCTTCGATTTCCAAAACCGCGTCGGAAGGCACAATGCGCATGATTTCCACATTTGGTGAAACGACTTGTCCGACGGTGGCGATCGAGGACAGCTGGACGACTCCATCGACCGGCGACCGAATGGTCAACAGTTCGCGACGTTTTCTGATCCTTATGATTTCCTGAACGAGTTCATCGATGGTGTGTTCAGCTTTCAGTTTTCGCGAGGCATTTTCAGCAGAAGCCGTGTCCAAAAGTTTGAGCCGTTCAGCTGTTGCGACGACGAGCGCTGCAGTGGTGGTTTCGAGTTGAGCCCGTTTATCCGACAATGTCGCAACAGCCTCCTGTTGTTCTTGTACGGCGTCGATCATCTGAGCCTTGGAGCCCGATTCTGAGTGCAAGAGTTTTGAGCGCATGGTGACGCGCTCGCGAAGGGTTTCCACCAAAGATTCTTGCGCTTCTATGGCTTTCTTGAGCCCCTCAATTTCCGCCTGACGTTGACCTCTTTGGGCACTGAGGCTGGCGAGCGATGTAGATATCGCGTGAAGTTCAGCTTCGAAGACGGCTTGTTCTCTGGCCCGGCGCAAACCCGGTACTTCTTCGGAAAAAACAAGCGTGGGCACACTCAACGCTGACGCATCGTCTGCATCGCCATGGTGTTTTCGCTGGGCGATCCAAGATATCAATGCCGCACTTCTAACGACTTCTGTGGTCGAGGCGAGCAGCAGACCTGTCTTGGCCGTCTCTTCGGCCGCGATCGCTGAGTCATCTAGTGCAACAACGACATCGCCCGCCCTAACGGGCATGCCGTTGGTGACTGGAACGAATTTTGTCTTACCGCTTTCGAGAGACTGAATGATTTTGACTCGTCCAGCCGGTTGTATCTTTCCTTGGGCAGTTGCGACAATATCGAATTTACCGAACCATCCCCAGGACAATGCTGTGACGGCGAGCGTGCATATGAACCACAAGCCGGCAACACGAATCGGCGACGGCGGACCTTCGAGTATTTCTAGCGCAGCTGGAAGGAATTCCGTGTCAGCTCGATTACGAGAGATTTTTGACTTCTTTTCGACGCGATTACCAACTGGAGAGAATTTGGCTCTCATGCTGCATCGCTCCCGTTCTGCAGCTTCCAAAGGTGTGCGTAGAGGCCGTCCTTGCGGGCAAGCAACTCGTCATGTGAACCTTGTTCCACAATATGACCGTCCTTCATGCCGATAATGCGATTGCAGTATCGAACCGTTGCTAATCGATGCGCGATGATGATGACGGTACGGCCTCTGACGATCTCGCGCATATTGTTGAGGATGATGCGTTCACTTTCGTAGTCGAGCGCACTTGTCGCCTCATCAAGGATAAGGATGGGAGGATTGGTCGAAAGAGCGCGCGCAAGCGCCAGCCTTTGTCGCTGCCCCCCAGACAAATTTGCGCCTCGCTCTTCGATCATGGTGTCATACCCACGCGGGAGCTTGCCAATGAATTCATCAGCTCCCGACATACGCGCCATTTTGATGACAGCTTCGCGCGGCATAGACGGATTGCTGAACGCGATGTTTTCATGGACTGTGCGATTGAACAGGATATTGTCCTGTAAAACGACGCCAATGTGGCTCCGTAGCCACGAAGGATCAGACTGTGCAATATCTTGACCGTCGAGAAAAATCTGTCCACTTTCAGGGAGATAAAAACGCTGAACTAACTTGGTCAGGGTTGATTTTCCTGAACCTGAAGGCCCGACCATTCCAATGACTTCGCCTGGTCGTATAGTGAGATTGATGTCGCTAAGGATTTTGGGCGAATCTTGACGGTAGCGGAAGTTGACACCCTGGAACGCAAGTGCACCACGAGGAGTTGGTTGATTGACGGTCGTGGTAGGTCGCGGCTCCTGCGGCGCGTTGAGAATATCGGCAAGTCTCGAAACGGAGACCTGAACCTGCTGAAAGTCCTGCCAGAGTTGAGATAAGCGCAGAATTGGCTGGGACACCTGACCCGCTATCATGTTGAAGGCCACGAGTGCCCCGACCGTCAGTTCCCCGTTGATCACCGCCTGCGCACCAAACAGAAGCAGGGCGGCACTTGTCACTTTGCTGACATACTGGATCGCATTCTGGCCCTTGGCAGCCAGCATCGTTGCGGCAAATGACGAGCGTACATAAGCTGCCAGTCTTTCTTCCCATTGGGATGCAACGACCGGCTCGACAGCGGAGGCTTTGAGGGTCTGGATGCCGACAACAGTCTCAACGAGCAATTGCTGGCTATAGGCGCCTCGGTCAAACTTCTCATCGATACGTTCTTTTAGAAATGGTCGGATGAGAATTCCTATTCCGATGTAAAAAGGGATGGACGCAACAACGATCCATGCCAAGGTCGTCGAATAGCAAAACAGAACGAAGATGAAGACCCCCGTAAAGATAAGATCGAGCCCCGAGAAAAGTCCTTGTCCTGTCAGGAAGTCACGGATGGTTTCAAGTTCACGAATGCGTGCAACGGTCTGGCCCGCAGCCCGGGTCTCGAAATAAGTAAGAGGCAGGTTCATCATATGACGAAAAAGCCTCTGGCCAAGCTCAACATCTATGCGATTGGTAGTGTGAGATAGGGCGTAAGTTCGAAGATACTGGAGAATGACCTCAAAGAGTCCAAGAGCGACAAGGCCGACCACGAGAACTAGAAGGGTAGAATAACTTCGGTGAGCAAGGACCTTGTCTACCACCACCTGAAAAAACAACGGTGTAACAAGGGCGAAGACCTGCACGAATAACGAGGCAAGCAGAACGTGGCCAAAAGCTCTACGGTAACGAAACAGAGATGGAAGAAACCATCGGAAACCAAATGTTTCCTTGGAAACACCGGGCCCTGAGAAGCGACGTTGTATGAGAATTATCGACCCATTGCTAGCTTCTAGCAATGTTGCGAAATCGACCTGGCGAACCGCCAAGCTTTGCGGGTCAGCGATGTTGTGCAACCCATTGTTGGCAAGCCCGAGATAAACACCGCAATCGCCATCGACAAAGCAAATAATTGCTGGGACCGGGAGAGACGCAAATCGCTTCTCAGATCTGGTGGAAATAAGCCTCGCCTTCAGGCCAATGTGTTTTGCTGCTCTCAATATATCTCGAGGACCGGACTTCGCCGAAATGGCAAGTTGGTGGGTCAACGTTTTGGAATTAGCGGCAATCCGATAATGCGAGGCTATCGCGCACAGTGCGGTGAGGCCGCTATCATGTTCGAATACATGTTCTTCATCATCAGTGTATTGATTATCGAGATCAGCGAGACCTTGCATGACATTAACTAGCTTTATTTGGACGAGAAATACGGACGCAACCACATTGCATGGCGCGCGACTGTCAATGGACCGGCATAGGTTAAGCTGGCTGGCACCTGCCTCCAATACAGCTGCCAGCCAGCATCCCGTTTTGTCCTGAGCCAGAATTTAAAGGGACGGCCTGTAAGCGAGCGCGACGTCTCCGACCAGAATAGACGTCCCGTCGATCCGTTTGGCCGAACTCGTACCTGTTATCATTGAGCCATCTGGAAAAGCTTTCGCACCCTGTTCCGACGGAAGAAGGTCGATGTAAGCAATGCCCTCGGCTTCAAGAGTACTGAGTTCGCCTTCGTCACTTACGCCGTTTTGGTTGAAATCCTGCCAGACACGGAATTCGCTCCATCGCGCATCACGATTGTCGAGAATATTGTCCTGATTTGTATCGAACGCGAAACGCAGCCCTTCAAGATCGGTGACCGGACGACCGGTGTCGTCAATGCCTTGCGCTTTGAGTTCGGCCACTCGCTCCTCCTCCGACTTCCAGAGTGAGAAAGCGACTTCTTCCGGCCGATTGATTTGACCGTCAGGTCCGGGGCCCCCAGTATCGATGTCCAAGTCGATAATCAATAAACCATCACTCGGACCGACCCATGCGGTCGCATCTCTTTTTCCGTCACCGTTCCAATCGAAAGCCGGCTGTGAACCGTCCGCCGCTTCAACAGCTGACAAAGTCCGCAGGTCCAACTGACCATCTCCATTTACGTCCATAATTACAGGAAAGCCCCTGTAACCGGGTCGCCATTGTGATGGAGGATTGGGGCGGGGAGAGGGGACTGGCGTCCCTGGAGCGGGGCGTTTTCCATTACCTGTACCAGGTATCCGAACGCTGTCCATCTGTCTTCTCATTCGGTCTTGTTCTGCATCCCGGCGAGCTTGGTCAGCTGCTGCCTGCTGTCGCCGCTCTTCGGCTTCACGCTGCTGTCGCAAATTCCACTGTCGCTGTCGCTCCGCACTCTCTCGGAGTATGGTTTCCCGCCGCTCAGCCTCAGCTTTTTGCGCTGCCAGCCGATCTGCCTCGAGCCTTGCCGCCGCCTGCCGATCAACCTCAGCTTTAATTCTCGCCTGCCGCTCGGCCTCTGCTTTAGCCGCCGCCTGCCGCTCTGCCTCAGCCTTTGCCGCCGCCTGTCGCTCTGCTTCGGCCTTCGCCGCCGCCTGCCGCTCTGCCTCGGCCTTAGCGGCAGCTTGCCGCTCTGCCTCAGCCTTTGCTGCCGCCTGTCGCTCTGCTTCGGCCTTCGCCGCAGCCTGCCGCTCTGCCTCGGCCTTTGCCGCCGCCTGCCGCTCTGCCTCAGCCTTTGCCGCCGCCTGTCGCTTTGCTTCGGCCTTCGCCGCAGCCTGTCGCTCTGCTTCGGCCTTCGCCGCAGCCTGCCGCTCTGCTTCGGCCTTCGCCGCAGCCTGCCGCTCTGCCTCAGCCTTTGCCGCCGCCTGCCGCTCTGCCTCGGCCTTAGCGGCAGCTTGCCGCTCTGCCTCAGCCTTTGCTGCCGCCTGTCGCTCTGCTTCGGCCGTCGCCGCAGCCTGCCGCTCTGCCTCGGCCTTTGCCGCCGCCTGCCGCTCTGCCTCAGCCTTTGCCGCCGCCTGCCGCTGTGCTTCTGCCTTCGCGGCAGCCTGTCGTAGAGCATCTGCCTTCGCCGCTGCCTGCCGTTCTGCTTCGGCTTTTGCAGTGGTCTGCCACTCAGCTTTGTTTAATTCTTGTTGTTTACGAATAGCTTTTGTGACTTCATTCAGTGGCGTAAACAAATCGTCGAGATCAACCCCAAGGATCTTCGCTCCAAAATCCATCACATCCGACCATACTTGTTGCGCGTTTCTCGCCAAGTCGACCATTGACCTATGCTTTTGCCAATAATCAGAAGGTCTATTGATGGGTGTCCACGTCTTACTGAAATCCGACACTTGTTTTTCGTAATCCCTCCAAGCGTCCTTAGTCAAAATGGACTGACGAGCAATCTCATTCATTGCCATGGTTTCGAACAAATTACGCTGCTCTCTTGGCTGCAATCCAGATTCAGCCACACCATATGAATTATTTAGAAAGCTTTTCAGAGCGTTAATTTCATATTGCCCTGTATATGACGCTGGGAACCCGGGACCTCTAGGGTCAAATACAGGCGTCTTTGTATCGCTATTCTTTGGAGGAAAGACATCAATTCTATCGGGTGGCGATTTCGCATTTATTTCAAATTTGGTTTTTAGCTCGAGTAATGCGGTCATATCGTCATTGTAACTGCTTATTTTATCGCGCACTATATTTAAGGGGTCATCGATTTCATAAGCCATATTCCCTAGTCTATCCAAGAAAAGTTTGACGTTATCGTAGATATCACTGACCGGTAGTTTTGGCCCGTCAGGCCGATACGATCCATCTCCCATCAGAAGGTTCCGGACTCGACTGTCTATCCAACGATTTACATTCGACCTGTCTTTCTCTGTTAACGATAGTACTGTCGTTCCCGGCAACGGGGGCAGTGGTGCAGATTCAACCTTGGACATGATATTTTCCCGAATAATAAAATATACTTATAAAGATAATCTCTGAATAAGTGATTCAAACAATGCAAATATATAATTTACACCATAGGCAGCTTAATATAGATACGGAACAATACCGATATGATGCAAGGGAAAATTATGAAAAAACGAAATATCAGTTTAATTTATAACTTTATTTTCTTCTTTTTTATATCATGCATTAGTTCGCATTCTAGCGAAGATACTGTAAATATAGGATACAAATTTGAGATAGAAGGACTAAAGAGAGAAGGCAACGTATCATGCTACAGGGGGCGCGTTTGCGATGTAAAAATATACGATAATAAGACAATATCTTTTTACCTCTCAAAATTTTACAACCACCTATCTTCGCGAATTAAGTGCTCTGGAACGCCTTGCCTGCTTGGAGAAGGTTACGCTGAGCCAAGAGATATGCACCTTCTCGAATTAGATAAGTTATCGGAAGGTAATAAAATAAATTCTATAATAAAAATATACTATGGTGAGATGACAAAATCACTTGAGTACCGACCGATAAGATATGTTGGAATATTAACACTAGAAGTATCGTCGGCAGGCCCTCGTTAGTGGCGGTTTGGCAGCGCTTTTATAATTGAGTCGAAGGTCCGCCCGTAGCGTGTTGCCGCACATGCCCTGGTTGACAAGATGTCGCAGCGTCTCGACGTCCTGATCGGTCAACAGCTCGGCGAGCTCGTCGCGGCGTTCGAGCGGCAGGACGGACGCAATGGTATCGAGCTCTTCGGCGCGCCGCTCGACGGACGTCTGTGATGTCTTCGCTTTAGCCGCGAGAGGCTCCAGAATCGCGTGTTTCGGCGGCCGCCGGGACCGTGATTTGCCCCGATTTTCCTCTATTTGCGCCGCGAAATCATCTACCATCGATAAGGGAGACTTATCGATGGTAGATAACTCAACTCAAAACCGTACCATGTGGGGAACTCTAATATTTAGATAGAGTTCGTGTAAGAAATCATTTACCATGATTTCAATGGCTTACGATCTCGCGAAAATCAGCATGACAGCCCTGATGCGGCCGGCCTTCGACGCCGGTGTCGCGCTGACCCGTCTCGACGAGCGCATCGCTCGTTCGCCCGTCGGCGCAGGCTTCCTGGAGCGCCAGAATTTTGCCGATGCCTGCGCCTCGCTGTGGATCGACGGCGAACTCGTCCATCTCGAAGATCTCGTCCTCCATGACGCGACCCGCGATATCCGCACGCCCACCCACGAACTCACCATCGCCCGCGACGTGTTGCGAACTCGCCGGCGTATTTCTGGCCAGTCGCCAGATTGGGCGCTGTCACCGGAAGGCATTCGCACGCTCCGGCAGACATCGGAGATTGCCTCAACCGGAACTGAGGCGGCGGAGGCCGCCAGCACAGTGCGGAGCGCGGCTGCGATTGATCCGGATGGGGAGGGGAAAGAAATCGATGAAGCCGAAGGGCTTCCCGGCGTCGATTATGCCGCCATCGATGCGGTATTGGCCCGATCAGAGGCGGCGATCGAGAGTGCCACACGGCCTGGCCGCGCTGATACCGGCGAACGAGACCCTCTCGTCTATGATCTTGACTGGGACGAGGATGCCCGGCTCGACGAATGGCGCGACGTATTACGACTGGCGCAAAGCCTGCCGGCGATGGTTCGGGCCATCATTGCCCTCGATGCCTGGAACGAACTTTCCGTCCTCCAGCATGGACCCTGGCTTGGCCGGCTGTTTTGCGCCTCCATCCTGCGCCAGGCCGGCATCAGCACCGGCGCCCATCTCGCTGCCATCAACCTTGGCCTCAAAACCATTCCGGTCGATCGGCGCCGGCATCGCGATCGCGAAACCCGGCTGCTGGCCATCGCCGACGGATTTTTGGCGGCCGCCGAAATCGGCATGAAAGAGCATGACCGGCTGACGCTGGCGAAAACGATGATGGACCGAAAACTTGAAGGACGGCGAACCTCCTCAAAATTGCCGGAGCTGGTCGAGCTGGTGATGGCGAAGCCGCTCGTGTCGGCCGGCATGGTGGCGAAGACGCTGGAGGTGACGCCGCAGGCGGCGCGGCGGATCGTTTTGGAGCTGGGCCTGCGCGAGATGACGGGGAGGGGGAGGTTTCGGGCATGGGGAATACTTTGATTGCAGTCATTTCGACGCGTCAGACTGCGAGTTGGGGTCACAAATTTCCGCTGAAGCGAACTCAGCTTGCACGACCCCTTCATCGTAAATGGAAAACGTGAGGGGGACGCCGTTGATTGCAATACCCCGACGTGAGAGCGCCAGATTCGGCGCTTGGTACTCCTTGGTAGGGCGACTGTCATCAAGGATCGTGTCTTTGATCCTGCTCCATTCATGCACTTTTGCCGGAATTGGTTCGAAGGTATTCTGATCAATCGCGACCATTTCGCCCTGTCGCGAAAACACTAGAAGCCAGTAATACTGCTTTCCAACACTCAACCCCGGCATTTCGCGGTGGTGAAGTCCGCCCTGTAGGTAGAGCAGCGCTGTTTCGTTTGTTGTCGTGTCCTCAATATACACTTCATCCTTGAACTCGATATAAACTCGTCTCTCGTCGTCTGCCACCTGGCATACGGGTGAGGAGATACCGTCGTCCATCGAGATCAACGAGTAATTCAGCTTGAGCCGCCCGAAGACGAAATTGTTTCCATTATCGACGATCAACTCAACGGACAGATTTTGGAATGTGTATCGAACGAGCTCTTCCGGGGACTGCTCTTCTTCCGTTGGCTGCGAACACGTCAGTCTACCTTGCATTGCTCTCGTGCACTCGGACTCAAATGCCAAGTCGCGGTATTCCGCCAGCCTGTCATGGAGCCAACCGATTAGACCGCATCATCTCGTGCCCGTTACTCTCAGCGGCTGTTGAGCCAGCTATCCGGAAGGCTGGGTCGCGTTCGGATCACATCGAGACGCTGGCCCCATAAACATCGCGAACAAGCTTCCGGCTTATGGCCGGGTGACTGCACTATCTATCGAACGGATGTTTCCTTTCTCTACTGCTCTCGGACCGCCTCGTTTGTTTTTTGGAAGCGTAGATATCCCTCGTAGTGCTGCTTTAGGATCAACGACATTGCTGCCGAGCGCGCGTGCAGTCTGCCGCATTTACTTTCCGAGCACATGGAGGCACATCTGATTTCCGTCTCTATAGCTCAATTAGGATCCTAGAGCTTTGCTGGCAGACGAACTTTCGTGTCGGTTGGGTCGACCCCTAGCGCTACACGGTAATTTCGCTTTAAGTCGGCTGCATCGACGGGTAGCCCAACCATGTACTTCAAAAGCTCTCGCGCCAAGACTTTTCCTCTGACGATCATTCTTTCGCGCGTGGCGTCCCAAATCACATCGCGATACGGTGGCTTCGTAAGGTCGACCGGGATTTTGTTGAGTGCAAGCACCGCATCGGAGAGTTCAGTCTTCCGTTCTCTGGCGTAAGCAATCGCGACTTTGGTGATTATGTCCAGTCCGACGGGTCGAAATAGCACGTGACCTCCATGGTCACCACGAAAGCGTTTGACTATCGTTTGCGGATTGGAGCTGCCCATTAGCGTCTTGACCGGCGGAAAGGCTTTTGCGAGCGCGTCGAAGTATTCAAGCGCATATGCTTCGTAGGCATCTAGTCGATCGTCTGATGGACGATTAAATCGGAGCGATCGGTCACTTCGCTGACCAATTCGGTACATAAAGATGTCTTTCAACACATCATATAGACTGGAAATCGTTGTCAGCGATTCAGTATTGGAGGTAGGCAGGTTTTGGCTAGCGATTACCGCGATTTTGGGATGCTGAAATCTTGGATCATTTTCGACGAGCCGGCGCACAACGATCGCCATTACGTCATCTTCGTCAAGCGCTATGATGTCGCGCTTACGCACTGGTACCGCAGTCTTATTGAGCGTGGTGAACAACCGCCGTGTTCGCTGCAACCCCGTCTTTGTCTTTTTGTGCCCGACAAGTATGATTGGAACGGCGTCGTCGGGCGCTTGCAAACCATCTTTCAACGCCTTTTTTATGCCGGCCAATCGATGCTGGCCATCAAGTGCAAAGATGATTTCGCGACCATTAAGCCTAAGAAATCCCATACTGTTGGTCAGCGCATCCGGTATTTCGGCGATTACTTTGGGGTCGCCATTCGCACGGAAATTTCCAACTTCCAACCAATCAGGTGCGCCGCCATAGGTTGCCAGAACGAGTGAGCTGAAAAATCGTTCCGGAACAGTCTCAAGATAGGTAGCAATATGTGCGGCGCGAGGCCCCTCCAGGCTTCGTTGTATGAGCTCAGAAAGTGCTTTGTTTGGATGTATCTCATGCGCATACATCGCCCGCCGACCTAACTCTTCGAGAGGAATCAAGCAAATATAGTAGATCCAGTCACCAAAGGTGCCACGGAGAGCCGGCAGTGTAATGGGTTGTATTTTCATCAGAAAATCGCCGCCTTCGCTTTGCTGAGCTCTGCCACAATGTCCGCCTTATTAACGGGTGGGAGGACAGCGTTGATGAAAGATTTCTCGATCTTCGACAGGTCGATGAATGTGTTGGGCAGGGGCACAAAGTGGAAAAACAGATCGTCGCGCCAGTTGTCCATCATATAGAAAACGGCCGGACGCCCGCCCTTCGTCTTGAACTCGTACCAGTACCGCTGGTAGCGTTTATAAAGGGTTCCACCGGAATCGTTTCCTGTGATGCCGACGTACATGATGTACCCGTGCGGCGGGAGTTTGCTTAGCGAGAGCTCAAGCACAAAGGCGTAGACACCGCGTTCATGCGGAAGAAGCTCCTGGCTTGCTTGTTCAAACCGCACCTTCTTCCAATCGAGCGAATAGCGTGTCTTAAATTTTCGCCAACTGGCCAGGTTCAGATAGAAGCTATGGCCGTCCGCTTTAAGCCTTTTGGTGTTGCTTACAAGATCGTGATACTGTCCGGCTGCCATGAAATCCCACTAAGTTTGGAAGGCAAACTATGGTTGTGTTGCGGCAAAACGCAAGCAGCATTCAAATTTTTCCACATTTGCAAAGCTAATTCAGAGAAATAGCATTGAGACTCGCACCATTGGGCCGACTAACAGATCGGCGCTTATTTGCGAGATGTGTACAGACCGCAAGTCCGAGTAGACTCATGATCGCGCCTCCATTTTGCGTATGTTCTTGCAGCATGAATCGACCTCATAGAATGTAGCTTCCCGCCGTCTGTCACCGGAACCTGCTCGTCGCCGATGGGCGTAGCCGTTTGGACAGTTGACGAGACTCCGGGCTGAACGGCGACACATTGTGTTACGCTGAACCTTCCATCGTCATCCTGACAAAACATCGAGACTCTCACCGATTTCTGCGGTCCTAGCGATTGTCAGAATCATCAGGCGGCCGCCTCAGTGTTTTTTGGCTCAAGGTGTAGTTGATGATGGCTTTCGTTCGCCAGATGGATCTTTTCAATTCTCTCCACTCCCGGCCCTTGCGACATCCGGGTGGACTAGAATCTGCTTTTCCCTACCTCAATGGCTTATCCAAACTATTTTCCGCCGCGGCTTTGCCGCCGTTGCACCGCCAACAAAATAGTTTTGCTTCGCCATCCTTCGCTTCGCTTCGGCACTGCGTGTGCGGTTGGTCCCTGCAGGTTCTTGTCTGCCCGTGTCCGCGAACGGCGCGGTAAAAAGGAGCAAAGAATGAGACAAGATCTAATCACAGACGAGCAGCGACAAGCTTTACTAATGAACGGACAAAAAACCAAAGACGAAATGGATCACGACCCGTTTCCAGTCGTCAAACTTTTCCTTCCGGACGCGGCGAGCACTTGGCTACTTTGCGACCTCGATCCTGCCGATGAGGACATTGCGTTTGGACTTTGCGATCTTGGTCTGGGAGAGCCGGAGTTAGGAACGGTATCGCTATCCCAACTGGAATTTCTTCGCGGACCACTCGGGCTTGCGGTTGAGCGTGACACGTCCTTTCGGGCGACTTACCCGATCAGTGTCTATGCCGACATCGCGATCGACGCGGGTCGCATTATCGCATAATCGAAAGGCCCCATCCGGGGCCTTCCTCTCTTCCGGTCTCAGCTTTCTTTCTCAATCATTGCCAGAAAGCGATCGGCAGCATCGCGCACTTGGACCAGCATAGGATGCAACATATCCGACTGCGTGATCAGATTGGAGGCAGGCAGCTTCTCGAATGTCTCGATTAGGCTTCCGATCGTCTGTATCGGAGACATTTGCTCTTCGTGATTTCCGCGGCGATTGTTTAGAGTTTTGAGCGTAGGCGCTTCCGACGGGTCGTCCACGTCGAGTTGCGCGGCGAAGTTAGTGCTATTTTCATTATCGTACTTTGAAAGTGACTGCCAGACACGCATGTCTTCCGCCTTTCGAAATACGTTTTCATTGTTGCTCTTTCCCTTACCGGGTTTGCTAAACGCCCACACGAAGAGCGCTTCAGCCGCCTTTTCAGAAAGCTTTAGGGTGTCTTTGTCGACGTCAAATTGACCGCGTGCGTGGTTACTTTGGAGGATCTGATCGAAATAATATTGGTCTTCGTCAAGGAGCGTGTTTCCAGCACCCTTGATTTTATCCTCATAATCAAGCTTGAAATGGTCAAACATGCTGCAAGCTTGGATGCGTTTACGAGCCTTGTCGGGGCTCAAAGAGAATATCTTCGCGGCCGCCTTAATGAGAGGCTCAACCAGTCGAACTTCTTCTCCGGGATAAGCGTCGAGAAACATTTCTTCGTAGATGTCCGAGATGTAGACATTTGTCGCGTATGGCAGCCAGTCTTTTGCACCAGAAACATGGCGAACGCCTAGCAGGCGTGGGAGTTTCGCCTTTAACTCTTCAGGTGTGTCGGCCAGGACGCATTGAACCTTGAGTGTCTTGGTGTCATCCACCAGGCTTTGCAACTGCTTAACCTCGCGTTCCACTTCCGCAATGATCGACTGGCGGCCGCCCTCCTTGAGTTTTTCAAGCTTACGTTTGGATTCGTCTAAGCGCACGCGCGCGCGGCGAAGGATCGACGTCCGTGTATTCCCTTCAACAACGAGGTTTTTCTCGGGGTGAGCCGGATGTCGCCAAACAATTATGGGATCCACCGGCGCCCAGCCAAGGCTGGTGATCGTCTTTTCCAGCTCCTCCGCGTTGTAGGCATCGAAGACCCTTTGAGTGAGTGACGCCTGGACATCCTTGTCGAAAAGTTTGTTCTCGTCGGTATAGCCGGGCGCCGGGCGAGGCGCGATTCTGGGATTATTCGGATCAAGCTGAAGGCTGTCGAATTCGACTTCCTGGAGATCGCTAAGTTCACTGACTGCCATAATAATAGACATCCTTATCGTTCGAATTTCAAAATGCGGGAAGTTGCCGGCGTTTCTTCAAAAAGCTGCTCAATGCGAGTGATAAACTGACTGGGCAAGGGAGGTTGTTGGCCGGTTGCCAATTGCGCCGCCAGTGCTGCATACCGATCAGCGGGAGCCGCGAGCCTCATTGCTGCAGCGAGTTCTTGAAGCCGGCTTTGCAGCAAGCAGAAGGTGTCGGACCGAAGGAGAAGGGCTTCACTCCCAGCAAGGGGCAGGGATACCTTTGCAACTGCTTCAAAACCCTCAATATCATCAAGGTAAGCGTTCTCGATCTCTTGGCGGTTGTGGCAATCAGCAAGGAAGGCCGCCAAACTTGCAGGCAGTCGGGGCTCAAATTTGAAGGTTGCATAACGGAGCCAGGTCGTTGGACCTTTTTCTGGCTTTGGCCGGTTACCCTGGAGCCCAAAGTTTGGCGTGCCGTAAATCTCTTCGCGGGCACAATAAGCTGCGGTGAGGATCAATCCAAACTGGCGCCAAGTCGAGCCTTGGGACAGATCCTTGGCGATGCCTAGCCCGGGCGCCTGCTTGGTCATAAAATCAGTGGGATCCGAAAGATGGGCACCCATTGCAGAGAAAGAATTGAAGATTTGACGGAAGGCCACGCTATTGGCGGGCGTTTCCACGAAGACACCCCATTTTGCCTCAGCGTCGAAGTCTCCAGCAGCGCCAAAGTATGGCTTACCGTAAAAAAGTAAGCGAACGTCTTCTTGAGGGTGAGCCTCGTCAACCTGTTTAAGGGCTGCCGCGCGCTCTTCATTGCTCACGTTGTGCCGCTCCAGAAGTTCCTCAATCGCAAGACGTCGCTCAGCGCCTGCCGCATATGATGTATCGATGATCTCGGGTCGCAGGTAATCATCAAGCTCCTGATATAGCCAGCGCTGATCAAAGCGGTACGCGAGGTTGGCGTTGTCGGCCTGCACGACATAAGCCTCAGCCTTGCCGGGATGATAGCGTACTGCTCGCCCCGCTGCTTGCATCAATCGGATTACGCTCGACGTCGGATATGTAAGGACAACGGTATCGACTGCCGGATCATCAAAACCCTCCAACAGCATTTGGGCGGATACAAGCACCGCTCTCGGCTTGTCTTCGAAGCGCTCTAAAAAGTCCTCATCCGGGATGCCAAGTGAGTTGCGGCCGCCATGGATATAACCCACATCCTCTGGAAGGAGGGGGTGGGGTTGCTCGTTGCGGAGTGCCGCTAGAAACGCCTCATAGAATTCTTCGACGCGGCTGACCTGCGGTGCCAGAATGAGCACTTTGCGAAACCGACCGGCAGTCTCGTCAACAAGCCAGTCCGCAAGCTGGCGTACCGCGCTGGCGCTCCAATCGAAGTCATCCACGGCAAATGGTAAGAAATTGGGGATCTGGATGACCCGGCGCTCAGCAAGTTCACGATAGGTAATCGTGTAAGCAATTTCCTCAACGCCGATCGGGAGGGCGTCCGGTCGGTTCGGGGTTGCGGTCAAAAGCAAGACAGGACAGCGAAGGTCGGGGCTAAACAACCCTGCATAAGAGGGGGCTGCTGCGTGATGCGCCTCATCGACAACGACAAGGGCCAGATTCGGGCCGTTGGCTGAGATCAGTGTCTCAATCTGACCGACCATTGCAAAGATGATCCTGTTGGCAAGCTTATCTGCATCTGCAGGAAGGTTGCTCTTCGACTGCAGAAGTTTGTTGAGCTGGCGGAAAGCCTGGCGCTTAAGGGTTTTACGGTGGGTAATCCAGACAACGCGAGCTAACGCCGGAGCACTTGCAAGTCGTTCAAGGATAATACGAAGAGCTACGCGCGTTTTGCCCGCCCCAGTCGGAAGTACTAGCCCGATGCGCCCTGCGGGACGCCGACGAAATGCATCCATCACGCGTGCAATAGCGACCTCTTGGTGTGACCAGTCCGGGGTAGAGTCTAAGACCCGGCTCACGAGTTTTTCATCTTTCAATTCGTCAACTGGGTCCCCAAGACCAAGTCGGACCGCTGCCGGTGTAATGTTCAATACTCGCGCAATATCTTCATTGCCAAAGCCTAAGCCCTTGTGTGTTTTGACCTGATCCGCCAAGTGTACAAAGGCCGCGAGCTGAGAATCGGTTACGGGTGCTGCGCGAATGGCCGAGCGCACTGTTTCCAGAGTTGCCTCGTTGATGCCGCGAGACGGGTCATCGGAGAAAAACGGTGTTACGCGGTTTGCGTGCAGCTGCCGGTCGTCGCCAGATGCAGCCAATGTTTCGTTGAGTTGTCGAACCAAGGCAGCGACGGTTTGGGTCGCCGCCAACCTTATAACAAGTTCGCGAACGACTTCCTGGACCTCAGTTTCAAAAATGCCAATGCGTGCCATGAAAAGCCTCCATGGCATTTACATAATCTCGTAATCACGCAAATTCAAGTACGAAATTTTGTACAATTACGAAAAATCGTAATGTCGACATGAATGTTCGGAATTTCGTATTTTATGCTGCGAGCGCGATTAGCGAGCTGATGTCACGCAATTTCCGATCGTTTGCGAGGTAGGCAATTCCCCGATGGAGATGAAGTCGGAATTGTATGGCCAATTCGTCATCATTAATTGGAATTCCGTCAACGACACATCGTTGCTTCAGTAGGGCGAAATAAAGGTCAGCATGCCGGCCACCAAACACGCGCCATGACATTTCGACATTACTATCTGCAGGGATCTTTGCTGGTGGAGGAACCGATTTCTCGGCAAGCGAGCGACAAAATGCCCAGCGGCACAGGATGTTCCAGTGCTCAATCCCCGTATGACGTTTCAATCGAATGAGCTGCTCGCGCGCCTGCTTAGAGAGTCTGATGTGGTCTATTGTCATCAGGCGGCCTCCTCGTTGAAATATCCTGTCTCAACTATCGTTCGGCTTTCCGCTTCACTAAAGCGCAGATGGTAGCAACGGCCAACGTATGGCAGCAGTGCCTGGTAGTCGGTCCCATTAAGCTCTCTATCTGTGGACAAAAGCATGACCTGATGGCTTGCGTAAGGGAAGTAGCTGCTCACCAGTCGAGATCGATGTTCGGAGTCAAGTCGACCAAGAGGGGTATCGATCACCATGGGCAATGGGCGCCCGGAAGCACGCGCAAGTCCCCAGAGAATTGCGATAGCAAGAAGTTGACGCTCGCCGGCTGACAATCGCTCTGCGGTCAGGACCTGACCATCACCGCCGCGTAGCGACAGATGGAACGTTGTCGGATCGATCGACAATCCCGAAAGAAGGGTGGCCTTGCGAGCGAGTTGTTGGAAGCTTTCGAACACGTACTGTTCGATGCGAGAGACGTGCCTCGCAATGACGGCCGCACGGAATTGGTCCAGAGTTGAGCGAACTCGTGACGAGTGATCCAGAAGCCTCGTCACATCTTCCTGTTCAAATTTCTGACGAGCTACGTTCTCAAGTAGCCGCGCTTCTTTCGAACGTTTTGCTTCCAGCTCCCTATCAAGACGCGCAATCTCTTCATCACGCTTCTTCTGCTCGAATTCGGCGAGCCGAACGACGTCATTTGCCGCTTCTCGCTTCGAAATGAGCTCGGCAACTGATGTTTGGCTCGGGACCGCGGCGAGTGTACCCTTGAGCTGCTCGGAATTAGTTGCCAACTGCTGCTGTTGAGAGAGCATTTCTCTGGCTTGGGCCTGAACATCCATTAGCCCGGTCGTTGCTATCGTTTCCGCCATCGCACTCGTAGTGTCGTCGAGATTGAGGTAGCGCGGACCATCCGATTTCCGGCGGTAGCTATCGAGTCGGAGTTGCAGATGGTCGCTGATCTCTTGCTGAGTCTTTGCTGGAAGCCCTGCGACGCCATCAAGCCCAAGAATTTCTTTGTATTCGGCGTCCAAAACGTCCGCTGTTTGAGCATTACGCGTACGTTCTGCTTCAAGCTTCGCTTGATCGGTCACGCCAGAAATCAGATCAGCGATGAGGGCTAGAGGTAGTGCGCCGCTAGCAAGTTCGCGAAGTGAACGCTCTACAGCGTCTTTGCCTCGGTTCGTCACTGCGAGCTCAGCCTCGAGCCGTCCCCGGTCTTCGAAGAGCGCTCCGCCCTCTTGCTCGTACCGCTGATCTAACTCAAGGGTTCTTCGTTTGGCTTGGTCGAGTTCGTTGGCGCCAGAAGCGCGCTCCCGCAGAAGCCGTGCTCTGTTGGTTGCCAATGCCTGGATATCGTCACGGAGAGAACTCAACTCGTCTGCCTCGGCCGGCGCCGCAAGCTCGCTCTTCTTTTTCCTTTCGATGGAAATGAGATCACCTCCGAGACGCTCGACGATGTCGAGCCCAAGAAGATTCTGGATTGCGGTCCGTATCAATGCTGGCGCTTCTTCAAGGTCGGCATATTTTTCGACCTTTTCACCGTCGAACAGGAAAAGCGGAGCAATCCTCGCCGGGATGAACTCCTCAACCTGTGTACTCCAGTGATCACTGGCCGCTTTATCGAAGACATCGTCGCGAAACACCTGAAATCGCTCTTTGACCGCGTCATTGGCAGTCCACGAGCGAGAAAGCCGCCAATTCTGTTCGGCGCCGTCAACCGTGTGTCGGAAGCTGACCTCTATCGACGCTTCTCGTGAAATTGCTCCGCGGTGCACAGACCGTCGCAAATACTCATCGTATGGCAGGTCTCCGCGTCCGGCGCACTGCGCAACATTCCCGAAAAAACAAAGCTGGAGCGCATCCAACAGCGTCGTTTTCCCGCCTCCATTAAGGCCACCGAAAAGGATTATTGGGCGATCCGGTGAGTCAGGCGTCAACGTGATGTTTTGACGCCCGCCATAGGTGCCGAAGTCATGCAGAATAATTTCGTCAAGGATCATATCGATTTCATTTCGTCGTCAGAGGATGCGAGACCAGGCAATAAAGGCGATCCCTGATCCTCATCCTCATCCTCGACGATCTCGTCGCCGTCGTAGAGGTCATCCATGATGTCACGTCGCCGTAGGGCAGTTTGCTCGGCTTCCTCAGCGCTGTCGTATGAACCACGCCGCAACGATTGCTCCAAGGCCCTGAACAGGCCTGAGCGTCGAGCCATCGTTCGATGCTGCCGCTCGATATCGAGCAACTCGCGCGTTAACTGGAAATGCAACTCATCCTCGCCGCAGATTTGACGCAGGATCTCCATTTCCGCATGACCAAATGAAAGGCTGTCATCCATGCGGCCATCTGGAAACGGCTTGCCAAGAACTTCTTCATAAATGCGTGGTAAGCTGTCTTCGATTTCATGCTTTTCAACGACCCAAAGGCGTCGTATTTCTCGCAACTCCTCCAACGTGATCAGCTGAATGTCCGATACACCCGCCGGTCCGTTGTTTTGAATATGACGCTGCGCCTGAAGAACTTTACGCAACCAACGCTCGCGAGAAGCCTGCAAGTAAGGTCCGTGAACTAGACGGTCATTGTGCACTTGTAACGCACCCGACATTTTGCGGAAATCACGCAAATGGCGGTCATCACGCTTTCCGGTTTCAGCGTTACGCACGTCCAGTTCGTTGCGTAGCTCAAGCAATGGGAGCATCCACTCTTTTTCGACGTCGTTCTGAATCATGGCAGTCATGGACTTGTCACGCTCTACCATGGTGCAGACCCAGCAGCCAAAACGACTATCGCCGCAGCTGGGTGTCGATGCATCGATGACCAGTGGGCATTCGCCGTCAGCCGATGCGCCTTGATACATCGTCAGGAGGTCCTTGTTATCGAAGCCCCAAGGGTTGCGGACCTGCATCAAGAACATCCAAACGTCGTCGTTCGTCCAATCCTCGATTGGGGAATAAACGTAAGAATTGGGTAGCTTGCCGTTTGGGCTCAGTTTTTCGCGAACGCGTTTGCTCTCAAACCGCTCCATCGCTTTCGCACGAGCTTGGCTCTCGGCCTTTCTTGTGCCTAGCACGACAATAGCCTCACCGCTCGCTTTGACGACGTTTGAGATGAAGCGATTTGAGGGATTGATTTTAAGTCGGTCTGTGCACCAACGAAATTTCGGTCGGGGCGCTGGATAACCGCGCCCAATCAAGGTCGTCCAAAACGATTCCGAAGCATCGGGGGTTAAGCGATTGCTCGTTAACGGAAGTCCGCTCTTGGCGGCTGCTTCTCCCATTTTATCGAGCGACCGCGCAACCCAGGCCGCAACGATTGGGTTTTCGACCAGCGTATCCGTGCTGATGACGTATACAGGCTTCAGTCGTGCCGTAGGATCCAGACGAGACAAGGCCATCCAAACCAGTTGGAGTGTCGCTGTCGAATCCTTTCCGCCGCTGTATCCGACGACCCACGGCGTGCTGTCGGCTTGGTAGAGGGTGGAGATCTCATCCAAGAGCGCGTTAATGGTCGCTTTCATGCCAAGCGCGCTGAATGCTGAGGTTTTGGATGTGCTCTTACTGCCTAGGTCAAGCTGCATGAGGCTGTCTCCTAAATGCGTCTTCGAGGGATTGCTCATCGGCGGATAGCGGAAGCCCCAGATGGGTTTTGATGACATTCGATGTCAGCGTTACACTCAAATGGGTTTTAGACATCCGCCCAGCGACGACAGCGCGCCCAACCCACGTGTCCGCCGACCGTCGCCAGTCGATTGACGCAAGTCGCGGAAGAGGATCATCTATTTTCCGTTTGCTCCGGAGCTTCAACAGCGCATTGCCGACGCGTCCGAGCGCATGCAGTGCCACGCTATGCGAATTTATGTAGGTGTCACGGAGTGCGCCGGAGGTCATCGCCCCACACCGAACATCGTCCCAGTGAGGCATCTGCTGTGCAATAGAACTCCAGAACTCAACAGCTGCATCGTCTCTTTGCTTGGGACTATCGGGCTCGTAATCAACCAATAGAGCTTCAGTGGCGGTATAAAATGCGCTTAGTGTGAACAGCGCTTTTGACCGCTGAGACAAGCTTGTTTTTTCAAACTCTACAAGTTCTGCAATTGAAGGAAGGCGGCTTAGCAAGAGCCGAGATGCGACCGCCAGCTCGTCGCGGTGGTCGAAAAGCACGCTCAGCGAGCGCGATGGGCGAACCGCATATCGGTTCAGGTCTGCAAACATTTGTTGGCAACGTTCAAGTCCACGATCGAAAAAGAGTACGACTGCAATCGTCTCGTCAGCGAGCTCTGGAGCTTTTTCCAAGGCCGCTTCTATAGCGGCTCGCCGGTGCTGCCCATCGTTAATAATAATCTTCGAGGTCTTCATCTGAACGCGTAATGTCCCGGTGAGGTCGTCCCCGGTGTTCGGCAAGAACTCGGCATCCCCATCGATAGAAGCAGTAATAGCCGAGAAGACATAATCGTCTTTGTTGTCAACAAGATAGCGAGTTATTTCAGGTACGCGTCCGCGATTGAGCTGGCGTTGCGACCGCTGTTCTGGTGTCAAGCCCTCGTTGAAAAGGAAAATTTTTGGCACCAAACCAAGAGGGCACATGGAGATGTAATACTCCCGCCCAGCCTGTATCCCGCGCACGGTGGGAAACTCCAGAACAGCCTTCATAGCGACCTCGAAAAACGCTTCCAATCTGGCGTAGATCGTATAAACCTGTTCATGAACAAGTCAACCAAACAAAACAAACAGACACAAACATGCGTACATATTTGGATATGGCTGCCACAACACCTACGGATCCTCGAGTCGCCGAGCGTGTTATGGAATTTATGGTGCGCGAGTTCGGAAACGCTGGCAGCAGAACGCATGTTTTCGGTGCGGATGCTCAGTCAGCGGTCAATACTGCGAGAGCACAAATTGCTGCGACGATTAAGGTCGACGCATCCGATGTCATATTCACGAGTGGCGCGACAGAAGCCGACAATCTCGCTATCCTTGGACTGGTTCCAGAAGGCGAAAAGCTTGGAAAGCGCCACATCGTTTCGACGGAAATTGAGCATAAAGCTGTGTTGGAGCCGCTCGATCACCTTCGGTCGCTCGGCTTCGAAGTGACCCTGATCAAGCCTGATGCCCAAGGATACATTGACGCTCATGACGTCCTAAAAGCTGTTCGTCCAGACACTCTGCTTGTGTCTGTGATGCATGCGAACAACGAGACGGGAGCCGTCCAGCCGATTGACGCGATTGCCGATGGACTGAGCGGGAAAAGCGTATTCTTTCACGTCGATGCCGCACAGACTTTTGGTCGTCTAAATTCTAGCCTGGCGCATCCTCGGATCGACTTGATCAGCATATCTGGTCATAAGGTTTATGCGCCTAAAGGGATTGGCGCGCTCATCTTGAAACGTCGAGATAATCGGAGAGCACCTCTGAAGCCGCTGATGTTTGGAGGCGGACAAGAAAAAAGCCTGCGACCAGGAACACTCCCGGTTCCGCTGATCGTTGGCTTTGGCTTGGCCGCAACTCTAGCACATCGTGAAGCCGATGCGCGTTATAAACGCTGTGCAGAGTTGAGGATGGAGGCACTGCGGGCATTCGGAAGTTTGAAGCCGTATGTTCATGGTGATGACGCAAAGGGAATTCTTCCCCATATCCTGAGCCTGTCGATTGACGGGATCGACTCAGAAGCCGTGATGGTTGCTACAAAGGATATCGTGGCAATTTCTAATGGATCGGCTTGTACGTCAGCAAGTTATGAACCTAGCCATGTTCTCAAAGCTATGGGTGTTTCGTCCGAGATTATGAATGGGACGGTCCGGATTTCTTGGTCGCACGCAACAGAGACACCTCCGTGGGAAGACTTCGTGAACAGACTAAGAGATTTGCAATTTTGACATCTGAAAAAGCAGCCGTTCGTCATAACAGACAGAGTTATTTGTGAGCGATCCTCAAACAGTCCATTTCTACAACGAGAATGCCGCTCGATATGCTGGTTTTACCGCCGGACTGTCGATGACCCAGCAGATAGATCAATTTCTAAATCAGTTGCCAACGAGTGCGCGAGTTCTGGACTTGGGTTGCGGAAGCGGACGGGATTTGAAGTATCTTGCCGAACACGGCTGTGATGCACTCGGATTGGACATCTCGCTCGGGTTGGCTCGACATGCCGCGGCGTTCGCTCATCGCCCTGTCGTCGTTGCGGACATCGCTCAGCTGCCATTTTCTACCCGATCATTTGACGGCATCTGGGCATCTGCGTCCTTTTTGCATCTGCGCAGAGGCGAAATGACCGATGGCCTACTGGAGGCTCGCCGAGTTATACGCCCGCGAGGCACACTTTTCACCTCTTTAAAGATGGGTAAGGGAGAGAGCCGGACGTCTGACCAACGATTTTTCACTTACGTGATGCCCGATGAGTGGGAAGCCATGCTCAGATCGGCTGGTTTTCTGGACGTACGACTTGAGTTTGACCAAGAATTCTCGAAAAATGGTGAAAAATGGATACGCGCATTCGCATCATAAACGCGATCATATTTAGTATATTCGCATTCCTGGCGACGGGTGCCATTGCCTCTGAAATTGCTTGGCAAGCTGGACAGCCGCCAATGACGGCTGTTCCACAGAGGTTTGCCGTTACAGTCTCTGACATACCCGCGATCCGGTTAGACCAGCCAAGCAAGCCGCTTTGGCGAGAGATTTTGACTGGTTCAGTGGGAAGTGGGCTAGCTAGTGCGTTTGCCGCCATTTTCGGTGTATGGTTCGCCCTTCGAAACACAACGTCCACCCTCAGGCAAAAGTCCAACGAAGTCGAGATCAAGGAGCTTCAGACGAGGCTGAACGAGTTTTATGGCCCGTTCAACCAAATCTCAAGAGAGAACGAGTTGTTGTCGCTTGAATTCAGGAACAGACACAAAGCGGTAGATGATAAGTTTCGAACATTGATCGCGCTAACCGATCCGGCCTGGCGAGCAAGTTTGGATGGTAGTGACAAAGCTATTATTGCGAAGATGATCACAAATGCGGCGGCTCTCCGAGATCTGATTCGCGAAAAATCTGGATTGGTTGATCTCCAGCTTATTCCGATCCTCGCGAAAGCCAGCGCGCACTACTGCTTGTTGGAGCTGGCGAGCGAGGGTTTGCTCGATCGAAAATCTGATCGATTTGAAGATAACGTCTATCCGCGCGAATTGGATGACGCCATCAGTAAGGAGATCGCTCGCCTAAACTCCCGCATTATAGTTCTTCTCGCAAAGCCGGGTAAAAAACACAGGCCGATTGAACCGCTAAAGTTATGACGATTACGAAGAAATTGGGTGCCGCTCACGACGCATATGTCTGAAAAAGCGTGTTGCGGCAGCAAGCCTTGGGTCCTTCAGTTTTCCAATCTCTTTGCTGACGTAACGTACGAAATCGTGTGTGGTCTCGTAGCAGTCATAAGCCTCGTCAGCCGTTGGCAGATGGCCCTCATGCATAACGCGACTGCGTAGACTGTAAGCTCTTTGATGCCACTTCCCCACATGGGTCAGCGGTGAAGTGTGATCCCAGTTTCCTTTCAAAAACTTCGATCCGAGATAGCGGTTCAGGAATTGCGGGATCCCCCGTTGCAGCTCGGCTTTTAGGTCGGCGATGGGCTCTCCCAGTAGAGCCATGAGCTCGGAAGTGATTCGAACCAAGAACGTCTCGGCCCATACTGCCGAGCAAATGACACAATCGGCATATTCGCCACTCCCATGTGCACGTATCGCCTTCTGCTGCCAACGCCCCGCATGGGTGACAGACTTCACAGGCTCAGAATTCTTAATTTTTTCATACTCGTCGTCGAAACCCATGAGAGCATTGAGTATGGGCGCGATCTCGGGAGTGAGGGTAGGCACATGTCTACGGTCGTGCTGTAGCGATATCCTATCAACGATTCCTTCAACTACTTTCACATGCGCGACTTCGAAGTTCGATTGTCTCTGCATTTCGCCAAGGCCAATCGGAATCGCTCTACCCGTGGCAAACTCCAGATTTCTGATTACTTCGTCTGCATAATTCAATGCGGCGGTGATGTGATCGTTGCAGTCGGATTCGGCAGTCCAAAGTAAAGTCAAACAGGTATCCCTGTAATCCGGGAACATCACATTTTCACCAATGACATCTTGTCGGCGGACTGTGTGAAAAATAGCGAACAGATAACCGTAGTCCATATTTCTGCATAGATGGAACCGACTCATGCCGTTAGGGAAGGCTACGTATTGGTCACCGAGGTAAAGATTAAAAAAGAACACATCGTTCTTTTCGTGAAACGCTTCATCACCGGAGAGCTCAATTAGCATCGACAACAAATATTCAGTGTTCGGTTGTGAGTAAGCTCCTGCGTCGAGTATCGGCATTTCTGTTCCCCCGAATGGTTAGGCGATAAAAGCAGTTGGATCCTTAGATCGGCGGCGGCGTCAAGAAGCCTCTTAGCGATGCAAAGGACATCGCTTAACTCTAGGCCAAATGCAGTGAACACTTGCGGTGTTTCCGCGGAAGAAACAGGAGCGCTGTAAGAGACTTGCCTCCCTGTCGCGCCGCCTAAGGCGCCATAGGAGTATCTTCGAACAGGAAAGCATAGTTCCGGTTAATTGGTTTTTATCAGCCGAGCTAGCTCGAGAATGGAAAGTGACGGCAAAATTTCCATCTTGACCTCAGACGTTGGCGCTCGCCTGCAGATCAATCATATTTCGAGCGATATCGATCTTCAGGTGCTTGCCAGTTATCAATAAAATCCAACGGATCAACGCTTCCCATCATCTGGCGAGCAAGCGCAAGTCGCTCCTTCAGTCGCTGCTTTCGCTCTTCCTCCGCATCCTCCAGGCGCACCTCTGCGTCCGCAAAGAAGCGCTCAACGACCATCGCCCGCCCCCAACTGTCGATGATCTCAGCAAGTTGCTTCTGGCTGGTCTGAAAAGCCTGCTCAACCTGCCTGGTATCCTCACGGCGGCGATAGCGTTCCCATTCCTCTTCCTGCTCCTTCTTACGCTTAGCCTGAGCCTCATCTTCAGCAAGCATCATTGCATGCAGCTTTCCCTTGGCCGCCCTTAATGCCTGAACGATTTCCGGTATCTTATTGGACACTTCTTCCGATTCTGAATCCTGCCACTGATGCGTCCAGTCAACACCAGGTTTCGGGGAGTAGGCAACAATTCTGAAGCGCCCGGAAGGTAAATCCTGTTCCGTAGTCCATGAGTGCGTTAACTGCCAGCTTTTCAGCGACCTGATGAGCTTGCTATCCTCCCGATAATAGTCGCCATTGACGTATCTCATTATTGCGCGTTCAGTCATCTCCGTGATGGTCAAGCCGATGGGCACGTTGTCAATGAATACCACGGTCGGCCTGTCCGGAGCCCAAATGGTACCAAAACTGTAACGCCCATATTTACGGTCTGTAAGCTCAACCTCGCGTTCCTCGACTTGAATTCTCGAAAGATTTTCTGCCGCTGCAGCGATCTGAACGCCCAAGCCGACTTCGTTGAAGGCCAGGTAAAGCCTGTTTGCAATTGCAATGGCTCGGGGCAACGCTTCCTGTGATGATATTATATCCGGTAACAGCCTCTTCCATGGACGTAGAAACTCATTCTTGTCGGCAGCTCGGGTTTTCCGAAAGTGTTCCTCCACTCCGAAGAGCAAAGAATGGTGTTCTGACCGACGACGCTTCGGGCTTGACTTGACCATTGTTGACGGTTTGGCCTCTGTCATGGGTGCCCGCGACTTTCGTGGGACGACCACGCGCGCCGCAATCTCGATCGCGTCATCCGTCCCCTCTGGAAGGACAGGGAGATCAGGGGCAAGGCCCAACGATTTACGTGTCCAGTATCCCGATCCCGGATAGGGAATTTGATACTGCTTGCAGATCGCGGCCAGAGCAGTGCCTGTTGTCTCCAGTTCCGGTCCAAGTTTACTCAGTGGAAGCTCACATACCTTCCTGAATAACTCCGAACGGGTAAGTTTCATCAGCAGCTCCATCTCTAATGGCGATAGCGTACCATCAACACAGGAGAGAGGAAGCTTTGCTGGGCTTTCGAGAGACACCTTTTTTGAGCCGGTGCGCAGCATGCCTGCTTTAGTTACCCTCAAACACTATCTTGATTCCCAGCCGTGCTGGGTCGCTATCGAAGATGTGAGGAATGCCAGTTCACATGCTACTATCTAGAGTGGGTGACTGGTAAAAAACAATTAATGAATTTTCGTATCCGTCAAAACCTCCGCGAAGCTATCCATACGCAATATCAAGAAATTGCGTAAGAGTCCGATCCTGCAGGTGAGTGGGATTGATGAGCGGCGGCCACCTTAGCTCTTTTGGCGCCATGGGCGTGCCAATTCGAAAAAAGCTATTAATATAATGGCTTAGTATGGACGAATTGCGTGTCGACGGTTCGACTCCCATCAAGGCGACGATTTCTTGTTGGCTGGTCGGGTGTTGTGCGGCTGGGTAGGTGACTTGTATCATCTGTCCCAGCGCCGAAGCACCCATTTGCGGACCTCGCCGAACCAAAGGACGCTGCTGCTGATGGCTATGCAAACGAGCCACTGTTCGAGCGGCAGGGGGAGTGTTCCAAATGCCACGTTCAGCGGTCCGAAGTTGACGACTACAACCTGGAGCAAGACTGAAACTCCAATGGCTGCCCACAGCCACCGATTCGTAAACGGATGGCGGAATGCACTGGTCGTCTCAGAACGTGCGTTGAAGCAATTGAACAGCTGCGCAAGAACCAGGACGGTGAACCCGGCAGTTCGAGCCTGAATACACCTCATCTCGGCCTTGCGGAGACTGTTGCCGTCATGTCCCCTTTGGGTGTCCAAAACGGTCATTGGCCGTCGAAAAATCAGGAGTTGCGCGACAATTCGGCATAGCGTTTGATGTGCCTAGCTAGACGATCACCATCGCAATCGGGACAGCACAGCCTAATCCCCTTACCAGTCAGGAGCGCTTGCGCTTTACCACAGGATGGACAGGCCAATGTTGCCGGGTTGGCGTTATAGACAACGCCGCCTTTCCAAGGGAAATCGACATCAGGTCGCTTGGCCTCGAACTGAGCAAATTCCTGCCAAGAGAAATTGTTTGACAGAAAAAGCCGGTGAAGCAGTTTTAACCCATAAAGAGGCTTCAATGAACCATCGCCGACATTGCCCGAGAAGACTAGCGTGGTCAGTGTGGTGGAGTCAGAGATTGGCGAAAGCGTGTCAACTTTGATCTTACCGGAGAAGGACGGCCAGATCGTTAAAGCTTGAAGTTCCCTCAAAGATTGAAGCCCATCAAGGGTGGTCAGTTGATCACATGAATAGACCCAAAGAGCTTTGAGTTTGGGAAATCGCGTAGCGATCCCCCGAAAGGAGGTGAGCTTGCGGCATTCAACAAGATAAAGCGACGTTACGTGCTCAACGTCAGAGAGTCCGCAGAAATCTACTAGCGGAGCACCTTCTATGCACCAACTCAATTCGCTTGGAGCAGGAAGTCGCTCTATCTTCTTCACCGAGCGATGGATGCCGTCAGCGTTTCCTCGAAGGAATTCAAAAATATTAACTATCGCTGAGAAATATTCCAAATCTAAACCCGCACCAAATTCGTTAGGATTTAAGCTGTTCTCACAACAACTTAAATAAAAGAAAAACTTGTTTCGCTGGCTTTTTCGAAGCCGCAGAGTAGGAAGTTTAGCAGCCGCCGCAATGACCGCAACTGGCCCAAACCGGTCATTCACGGAGGGGGCGGAGCGGAATCAACGAGCGGGACGTTTTGTGATCTCGAGGGAGTATCCGTCCAACCGGTCAGCTCCTCGATTTCGTCTGGAAACTTGTAGTAGATGCAAGAGTTCAGAGGGTAAATGCTGAAGTTCTCATTTATTTCGTAGCGAGCAAGCTCGAGTTCAAACGTATCGCTCCCATCACTGCCGCCATACAACATCGCCATCAGGGTGAGCGCATAATAGGGTCCTGGTGGCCACGAGAAGCCGATGGCAATCGCATCCCTTTCTGAAAACGCGCCCTTGATGACGCGTTTGATTTCGAGTTCAGCGCGAATCATGCGGTTTGGGGACGTATCGGTTACAACCAACGCAGAATCGCCGATAGAGAGTGACCTCAATCGAGCTTCGACAATGATTTGCGCGTTTTGACGCATTTCCGCTCTAGGTGGACAAGGTTGCATAGCGTGGGATGGGTCGAAAACGCCGAACAAAACCGCAAAGGATGTCACGAGTAAAAGGGCCGTGCGCTTGTATCTGTTCACAACATCGCCTCGTTCGTCGCAGTTACGCCGCTATTTATACGTGCAACGTTGCGTAAGGCTTATCAACAGCGATGAGCATTTTGTCCGCTATTGGCGCGGAGCGGAAGATCGCAGTTGGTGCACCAACGCCAAGGCCGTGATTGGCCCATTGCGGTCAGTGGCGGCCCATCCATAGCCGCGCCAGATCGAAGAACGATAGGCTTTGCCTGCGTCCATTCGCGTCCGGTTGTGTCAACTTGTCGGTCGAAGAGAAAAAGCCTCGCAGGTCCAGCTCTCCCTGCAATGCGGCATCACATATCTCACATGCAGTTTGCCGATCTCGGCAACAGATGCGCTCCACAACACGGGTCATATGATAGCGATATGGTTCCTGCGGTGTTTCGTCTGCAATAGCGCGGGCTAGATCATATTCTTGCCACAGGCTCACCATACGCGGGATGCGCTCCGCAAGCTGGACCATCTCGCGAGCAAATTGCTCATTTGGTGCAGATGGTTCCACATCTTGCTGAAGTAGTGCGGGACTGTCGCAGGTGAAGGCTCCGGTGAAATGAAAGCTCGCTGGCTGCAGATCATTCCCTTCAATCTGCAGGATTGACCATAACATGCGGTCCCAAGCGGCTGGCTTCGCCCGGAACTCGATCCGTCCTATCGATCCCCTTCGGGGATGGACGGCGAGGAGGTGGTCATCCATGCGCTTTGAAAGCACATCCCGTTTCACGGACCAGCCGCTTCCTTTTGCTGCTGTCCGAATAGCTTTCGCAAGCATGTCGCTCAAGGTCGTCCCTTCAATTCACTGTAAGCGGAGGATGACGGCATACCTGATCGTCCGCAATTGGCGCGAAGCGGAAGACGCCTCTCAGCCCATTTCGGACATAGCGCCGATCTCCATGACGCTTGTGTCACAATGAAGAATTTGATTGGCTACGATATGCTGCTGGTAAAGCTATGGCAGCAATCTTGCTTGGCTGACACGGAGACGTGTTGGATCACTCGTCGGGGTTACCATGGTTCACTTCGCAAGGGTCTTGATCGTCGGTGGCGGCGCGAGCGGCCTTGCCTGCGCACTCAGTTGCGCTCGTCTCGGAGTAGCCGTCAGGATAATTGAGAAGAGAGTTTCAAGGGTATCGGTGCAGAAGGCGACTGGGGTCGCTCAAGGCGTCTGGAACCAATTGGCGGATTTTGGGATAACCGAAAAGGTGATCTCGGAAGCCATACCCTTGAGGCGCTTCATATTTCACGACGATGCGAGCTTGGTGGCGGATATTCGGGTTCCGAATGTAAATGGCGAACCGCCCGCGCATCTTTATCCGCAGGCCATGCTTGAGCAGGCCATGGAAGATGCCTTGGCCTCTTATGGTGTAAAGGTTGAGTACGGCCGAACATTCATAGGCGTAGTGGAGAATGCCGATGGAATTAAAGCTACTGTAAGTCACGGCCATGAGACGGAAGTCATCGAGGCCGATTGGCTTGTCGCCGCTGACGGGAGCAGGAGCGCAGTCCGAACATTCCTGAACGTCCCGTTCGTCGGATGTGATTATCCCGAAGAGTGGTCGGTAGCCGAGATAGAGACCCAGGAGTGGCCGCAGGACACACAAGCGCAACTGTTTCTGCAAGCAGATGGGGTTGGCCTCTTTCTTTCACAACCTCGTCGAGGGGTCATTCAGGGCATAGTGAATGCGAAGGGTGTGGCCTTGAGGCTCTCTCATATGTTTCGAGATGCCAAGTTGCTTTATGAAAGGGAGTTTCGAGTTTCCCTTCGGCGCGTGCCTTCGCCACGAATAGATCGCGTATGGCTTATTGGGGATGCGGCCCATGTACAATCTCCCGTTGGCGGCCAAGGCCTTAATTTGGCTGTTTGGGACGGCGTCACGCTCGGACGCGCATTAGCGCAAAACCAGACTGAGGTAGAGGAAGCGTTACGCAATCGCGCACGATCAGTCCTCCGGTTCACACATTTTGACTACCTCATGCTGTCGACGAAGTGGCGGTGCGTACAATATCTTAGAAATAGCTACTGGAAGTTTGCAGCACGATTCCCACGCAGTGCAGCTTGGTTTTTTAGACTGATCTCCGGAACGTGGTAACGATGTCTCCTATTGGCTCAAGGCGATGGATCTCGATGGCGATACGCTCTAAGCTTTAGGCTCACAGCAATCGACGTTCCATCGCAGGGAGCGCCTCGCGAAGCGATCAGACGCACGGCCCGTGATCACCACTGGAGAACTGCTAGCGCTCCTGCATTGCCTCAGACGCCACTTGCGCGACCGGTGACCAGAAATAGTCGATTATCCGCCGAGTGCCGGTCTTGATTTCGACTGAGACCGCCATGCCAGGCGACAGTGGACGCATAACTCCATCAACATTTATCTCTGTTGTATCGAGAGCAATCGTCGCGGGGGTAAACAACGTTTTGCAGCCGCTGCACATTCCCGCCCGGAACAACACTCCTGAACTGCGGAGCGGCCTGTTCCTCCATGGCCTGAGCGTCGGGATTGGGTATGGCGTCTCGCGCCACGGTTTGGGGCCGTCTGCAATGGGAGATATTCTCTTGGAGTAGAGATTCCAGCCATTTTCCGATTTCGTTTTCGGTGTTTCGGCCATTTAAATACCTCGTGGATAAAAGGAGAATTTCAGCCAGCTTACGAACTTCACGACCGGGTCTGTGATGCCGAAATAAAAGGTTGCAACGAGAAAGTTGCTAATCAGGGAGTTGCTGAATGGACCATAATAAAACGTCATTCCGTAGGATCGTGGCCCTTCTCGGAAGGGAAAAAATAAAGCGATGAACGCGAAGGGCATGACCATCAGATGGACTTTAGTAATTCCCCAAGTAAAGCTATCGGGGGGCTTTGAGAGCTCCACTGAAAAAAGATAGATCATCCGCGTGATCATTAACGAACTGATAATGTAATTAGAGAATAAAAAGCCATTCCAGCCGTCGACGCTGCCAAAATGTTCTTTTATTTGGCTGATGTAGCGCAAGTTTACTGGCCAAAGCATCCAGAACTCCGCTGCATTGAGGTGGTCAATTCCGAACCAGACAAGTGCCGATATCAAGCTTCCGGCAATATAAGCTGCAAAATACGTGACGGCAGACGCCTTAATGAACTTTCTCTCTAACAAGATGATTGAATCTTCCGTCACTGCGTAATCCTATCGCCGAGTAGCATTCATTGGCGAACTATTTTGGCCTGCTTGAAACTCTAAGTAGCTATAATGCCAAACTGGACGTCTCGCCAAGTGATTGGCTGGCGCGCCGCCCCTCAATCAGGCGAACTCCATGGCGTTTCCGCACAGCTAGTGCGACAGCTTTTTCGTGAGATTTTGAGCGTAGACATTCGTGCGCGAGGGAGTTTCCACTTAAGCGCTCCAAACTCAATGGTGTAACATGTTCCTAGCTTACTTGAGTTCGCAATCGAACATCGACGAGAGAAAGCCGACTGCCTGCAACATGCGACCCGCTGGGAATATTGTGCTGATCCATTTCGCCCCCGACATTCCAGGAAAAGGGGACAACGAGCTGGCCCCCTTTTCCTGCATACCCCACCTGCTCGCCCAGGTGGTCGGACGTTTAGGCGTCGACCCCTCAAACTTCGGGTATGGGTCCTGTTACTGCAAAATGACGCAACACGTTCTCCGTCATAATTGAAACGTTGTTGTTGTAGTCATTCCACGACAAGCTGCCGCACCACGACATCGAAGACGAGCTGAACATGCCGCCGCCGTTTGGAGTCGAGAAGAAGACGATGTCTCCTCTCACGTTGACGCATTCAGGTCCATGGATACCATTTTGCACGAAGAACTGTTCTTCCGGTACCAGACCCCAGTCGGGACTGTGCCCATAAGAGCTTGCGACCATGTAAGTGTTGGGCGGGGTCCCCAGCTTTAGGTCATATCGGTCGAGCTCAAGACCAGCGGCGCCGCTGTTGACCAGTCCGAAATCGCCTATCTGCTCGCTGGACTCGATCCCCTTGAACATCCAGGCGAGCTTGGGGTCGCGTGCATCGCTCATTTGCGTGAACGAACATGACGTATCCATGCCATGCGCGGTGTAGGTAACACCCCAGACCTTCGCGGAGCCGCGGGCCCGCATTCTCCAGAGCCCGCCTCGCAGTCCGTTCGTGCTGTGATACAGCTCGCCGGGGCGAGCGCGCCAGGCCTGATCGCCCTGTTCGCCTTTGCGGATCTCCATGACCCATGGCTTTTCCGGATGTTGCGACGCGACCCAGTACATCCCGTTTCCCGCAAGGTACATTCCTCGCCCGCCGCCCGCCAGATACTGCTCCCAAGCGTCAATCATGCCGTCGGTATAGTACTCCGGATGGGATCCGGTCACGACAGCATTGTAACGCTTGAAAAGATCGACACCCTGCTCCATCAAATCATGATCGGTCGCAACGTCGAAGTCGAACCCTTTCTTCTCCAACCAATCGACAAGATGAAGGTCTGCGGGAAATTGCCATACCATGCCGAACTCATGACGATACTTGGGTCGCATGTTCATGATGGGTCGCCGCCAGGACGTGTATTGCACGCCGCGGTCGTCGATATGATAGTCGTAAGTCGACAATCCGTATTCCTTCACCCTTTCGTTCAACTCCAAATCGACGTCTTGAAGAACCGCAAGACGACCCATCGCAGCTTGGCAGGAGGCAATGTTTTGCATTGCCTGGGAATTCGCATAGGCAAGGTAGCTCACGGTCGGAATCAGCAGCAGAATTTTCCCCTTCGCGGTCCCGCGTTTTGGAACGACGAAGAACGGTATGTAATCCTCTCTGCTACCCTGCCTCAGACGAATCGCGTAACAACCACTTCTAAGATCGTCCGGGATCTTCACTTTGAATGCGGGTTCCCAGCGACAATCATCCAGCGAGTCTTCGTGGAACCACAATGCGCCGTATTGTTCAGGAGCATGAATGAAGTGCTCTTCACGGCCCTGCCAGTTCCATCCGGTCATACCCCGGTCAGGTTGGTTGATGCACCAGCCATCGAGTCCCGCGCCGGAAACATCGATCACTTTGTCTGTCGGAATACCCGCTTTCCCCGTTCCGGCCGCGAAATCCCATCGCGCCGCGAGCGCCTCTGGCGCTGGCCGCATTCCCGATTCCAACAACCGGATATCATCCTTGCCAAGACTTATCCGATAGACAGAGGGGGAATCGATCTTGCCATTGAAGGTCGCAGTGACCCAGGTTCGGCCGGCATTGAATGATTCTCCGAGGCCCCCGATGACGACCGGGATAAGCGCGTCACCGGGCCCTTGCGCGGCTGTTGCCTCGATCTCCTCCTCCGAGTCCAGCGGGAACACCAGACCGAAACGGCTGTTGACGCTGTTGACCACCGGCTTCTGGCGCAGTCGGATAGTTTTCGACACCGCGTCGTAGGACGCGGTCACGGAATAGAACGTATCCTTGAACAAAAGCTTGTTGCACGAAACCTGAGCCAGACTGCTCCCGTTACCTATGACGAACGTCAAGGCGCCGTCCTGGATCATCAATGCCCAGCCGGTCTGCGTCGTGTCGTTCCATCGACTTATGATCCCTTGCCTGCCTCCTTCCGGAAGCATGGCGCTGATAAAGGCATGGATAGTGAAACTCTGCGAAAAGGCGAGCTTGCTCTCCGGATCGGGTATTTCCACGTGACCGCCAGCTTGCGTTCTTTGCTTATGCCCCTTGTAGATTCCATTGACAGGGTTATCAATGATCAAGTCCCGGAAGCCGGGGCCTTTGGGATTTACGTCGCCATTGACCAGATTAACGAACTGCGCTTCATACGGACCTTCCTGGTCGCAGGAAACGTAGAAGGTGATTTCCTGACCTGGGGCAACATTTGGCTTGTCACAGTAGCCGCGGATATGAATTTCTGACATGTCTCAACCCTCGATGCGTTGACGGATTCGGTCGATGCGCGCCAAGAGTATTGCGTGCACAGCTTCTGATTCACCCATGTAGTGTGGGCCGTTTGAAAGCTCTGGAGGAACGCCGCGCTTTGTAATACGCCCAAGCCTGTAGCTCTCGTAAGGCTTTTCTTCATATGCGAAATCTTTTCCTATGGCCGGAAGATTTCGTATGAAATTCAGTACCTTCTGGAGATTCTCGCTGTGGAAGCCTTTGGCTTCGTCCCAGTTGCTGCAGTGCTCTTCCAACAGCTCGTCGGTAATAAGCTGAAGGATCTCTCTACCACGTCTGTTGTAGAAATACTCCGCCCACTCTTCACCTCGATCTCTGATCTGTCTGGGGTCTGAACATGGCATTTTATACTTTCTCCTTTCTGCATAACGGACGACTGAATTGAGATGCGGCCATCTAGCTCGACAGCAATCGGGGCCAGCTAAAAGAAACCGCCCAGTTAACTTTGGACGCGGCCAACCTCGTCACGCAACGCTGGGGTCGCGTGACATTAAGAATTGACAGCACCTGCAAATGATAGGGAGACACCATTCTTGGTCTCCCGCGTGTAGCGACTAACTAAAACCCAAGATAAGCCTCCCTCACGCGGGGACTTGAAAGCAATGCATCTACACTTCCCTCAAACACATTCGAGCCGAGTTCCAAGACATAGCCGTAATTGGAAACACTGAGCGCGAGGGACGCATTTTGCTCAACCAACACGACGGTGATGCCCGCATCGATTGCCAACTGGCCCACCGTTTTCATAAGTTGCCGCTCGACGAGGGGAGCCAATCCGATAGACGGCTCGTCCAACAGCAACACCTTCGGCGACGCCATCAAGGCTCGACCGAATGCTACCATTTGCTGTTCGCCGCCGCTCAGGTTACGGGCGAATGCGCCCGCCTTCTTCTTCAGCACGGGAAAGTAATGATAAATTCGCTCAAGGTCTTTTGCGATACCGGCTTTGTCATTTCGCAGGTGGCTTCCGACAAGCAGATTGTCGAGAACGCTCATGCGGGGAAACAAAAGGCGGCCTTCCGGGACCATGCATATGCCCAAGCGCACGATCTGTGCCGTGGGCAGCCTGAGGATGTCTTCGCCGTTGAGCCGTACGCGACCTGACCTCGCAGGCAACAGGCCGCTTATGCATTTCAAGAGAGTCGTCTTGCCGGCTCCGTTGCTGCCGATAATCGTGGTTACGGTCGACGACTTCGCGAGAAATGAGAACCCATCCACGGCGATGTTGCCGTCATAAGATACGTGCAGATCTTCGACTTCAAGCATGGACGCCTCCGCCGGGTCCTAGGTACGCTTCGATGACGGCCTGATTTGCAGTGATTTCGCGTGGCGTTCCCTCGCCAATCTTCGTACCGAAATTTATTACGCAAATGTTGTCGCAGACCGACATCACGGACTTCATGTCATGCTCGACGATGAGCATGGTGATCCCCAGGCGCTTCAAATCGAGCAAACGCCTGGCAATGTTCGCTTTCTCCGTCGAGTTCATGCCCGCCAAAGGTTCGTCAAGAAGAAGCACGGAGGGCCTGGCAGCCAGCGCGGTGGCGATCGACAACATCCGCTGCAGCCCCCCGGGTAATTGGCTGGCTGGTGTGTAGGCGTAGTCGGCCAACCCCATATAATCGAGGATCACCAGGGCCGACGCGTCGGTCGCTTCCATGGAGCCCAGTATATTCATGACGTGGGAACGCCTGGCTCCAACCCGGGCAAGATGCTGCCCCATCCTCACATTCTCGAGTGCAGTCAAATCCTTGTAGACGCTTGTCAATTGGAACGTCCGCAGGAGACCGAGCGCGGCGATCTTGCTTGGTCGATATCCGGTGATCTGAACACCCTCGAGCCGTATATTGCCCGAATTCGGCTTTAGATAACCACTGATGAGGTTGAACATCGTCGTCTTGCCGGAACCATTTGGACCAATAAGGCCGCCTATCGTGCCCTGCGCGACTGAAAAGCTAATGTCTTTAATCGCGGCAATCTTCCCAAAGCTTTTGCTTACGTTCTCTATTTCAAGCACCTGAACGCCCTCCCGCTGCCATCGGTTGCCGAAAGATTATCCGGTAAATGAAGTCTTCAATCCCGCCTCGGCTGAACAAAATTATCAGGATGACGCTCAACCCCCAGAAGAACGGAATATATTGCGCCGACCCACGAAAAATTTCCTCGATAGCAGTCAAGAAAATCAGACCTAGGATAGGTCCGGAGAACGTCGTGGTTCCGCCCACGATTACGGCGGCGGCGATCTTGAACATGAAGGACGGACCGAAGTCGGACGGGTTGACTATCGCGTTGAAATTTCCCAGCAGGACGCCGGCAAGGCCTGCGATTGCTGAGCCCGTGACGAATGCCAAAGTTCGATAGCCCCAGCTGTAGATTCCAAGGGATTCCGACAGCTGCTCGTTCATCGCGACAGCCCTGATCGTGCGACCGAACTGGGATCGATCGAGTGTAAGCAGAGCGATGGTCACCGCTACTGTAAGGATAAAGACAAGAACAAAAAAACCGATATTCCCTTCAAACGACAGACCAAGAAAAGATGAAGGTCGGAGGATGAAAGCTATGCCGTTCGTGCCGCCAGTCAGACTGGAGAATTGAATGAGACTTTGCTGAATGGCGGCGCTTGCAGCAAAAGTCGCGAGGAAGAAATTGTATTGCCGGGTACGTAGCAAGGGATAGGCGAGCAACAGTGCCGCGGCAGCTGCGACAAGCACGCCGGCAAAAATTGCGATCCAGAAGGAAAGCCCGAGCGACGTTGTCAGCAAGGCCATCGTATAGGCGCCAAGCGCGGCAAAGGCGATGTGCGCAAAGGACCAGCCACCCATAGTCGTGATCAGCCGGTAACTTGTCACGAGCATGAGGTTGATCATGAACAGTATGAGAACCTGCTTCGCATACTCACCGGCAAGGAAGCCGCAGAAAAGGATGGCAGCAGAGCTGGCCGCAAGGCCAGACCAGTCGGCGATAGATAGACGTGACCAGGCGGAAGCCGACCCGCGGAGAGATGTGATCTGCGATCTAGGTGACATGTTGAAAACGCTCATCGTTCGTTCCCCCCAAGCAACCCGTTTGGAAGGAAGCACAGGATGCCGATCATGATGAGCGCATCGACCAAGGCGACATATGCGCCGTACCCGAAGGACGTCAGAAGCGTGTCGAGAGTTCCGAACAATACGGCTGCCAAACCAGCGCCTGGCAGACTTCCGATACCGCCGACAATGACGACTATGAATGCCCTCCAGATCGCCTCGCCGCCCATGAACGGATTGATGTTAAGGAGGCTGCCCATAAGCACGCCGGACATGGCAGCGAGACTGCTGCCGATGATCACACTGATCAACGCTATACGGCCAAGGTTTACCCCCTGCAGGACGGCGCCTGTACTGTTTTGCGCCACCGCTCTTACCGCCCTGCCAAGATCTGTTTTGCTAAGAAAGAACCAGAGCGAGAGGATCGTCAGAAGGGTTATTGAAAGTACGGCTAGGCGCTGGGTCGGAAGGATGATGCCCGCTTCGCGGATGACGCCCGGAATCAATACGGGGATCGAGCGCCCCATTGGCCCAAATATCTGGATAATAACGACCTGCAAGACATAGCTCAACGCCAAAGTCGCCATAAAGATCGACAAGGGCTGGTCCTTCAACCGCTTGATAAGGCCAAAATAGATCAACAATCCCAGCGCGCCACCCACGGCAATTGCCGCCACAAAGGCTGCGGCGAGCACTACCGCACCGGGCACGAGCCCGTGCAACAAACTTGCGGTGAGATATAACGTATAGCCTCCGGCCATGAAGATTTCGCCATGGGCATAGTTGACGACCTGCATGACGCCAAAGATCAACGTTAACCCGATTGCGAAGGAAAGGTAGAATGATGAAAGGAAAAGACAGTTTACAATGATTTGCACGGCATATAGGTCCTGTGTCTCGGTTGGTGAGTACCCATCGCCTCGCTCGTTGACGAGTCGATGGGAGAAACGACACCTATTTTGCATAGACCTGGCCGGCAGCCGCCAGCGCGGGGAGGGCGATTTCCTTGTGTTGTGACCACCATTCCGAGGTTTGGATAATGCCGCTGATGCTTGGAGAACCGTCGGCGTTTACACCGTATATTGGCTGAGGCGTGTAAAGATGATGGTTAGCACCGAAGATTTCCTCACCGCCCCACTTTGATTGGCCGAACAAAGGATGATCTATGGAAGACATGCCGTATAGGGTCTTCAGAATGGACTCGGCATCGACAGCGGGCGCTGCTTTCAGGCCGATTTCGAGACCGACCATTGTTGCATACGCCGAAGAAGCCCAAGACGCCCATTCCGCAGCGCCGAACCGCTCGACATATCTTTTGTAAAATGCGTGCGCCCGCGGACTGAAGCTCGGCTCTTGCGCGTCGATTGCGGGGCTGCTGAAAAGCCTCCCGGCGACAGCAGGTAGCATCCCGGCCTGCTCAATGAAACCGATCTCCCATGTCTCGCTGCCGTAGATACCTTGAAAGCCGAGCTGTTCCATCGTGGAGATCATCGCTGCCTTCTGGCCAGGCGCCAATCCGCCTTCGTAAATGATATCCGGGTTCGCTTCGGCCACCGGCGTTAAAAGGCCCAGCATATCGTTCGTCGCGGTTGCGCCGAAAGAATTGTCATAAACTATTTCAACCTTGTCGGCATGAACAGCGCATCCTGCCTGAACGTAGGCGCGCGCCGCGCTTGCAAATGACGAGTCAGTCGTAATGATTGCAACTCGCTTCGCATTGGGATGCTTCTCGATCATATGACTGATAGCCAGCATGTTGGCCATCGGCTGCCCGGTGTGGCCGCCCACGAGAAAGGGAAAGTCCTTGCTCAGAAAGCCGCCGCCATAGGCAGTGATGAGGGACTTAGTTTCATTGGAAAGCGGGCCCAACGCCTGACGACACGAGGGCGTGAAGGTCTGAAGAAGAAGATGCACGCCGTCGTCAAGGATCGCACGCCGTGCGGCTCGAAGCTCATCACCCGCAGCGTAGCAGACATTGTCGTAACCACTAACCTCAATGGAATAGGTCTTTCCATCACCTGCCACGAAGCCGCTGCCGGCTGACAGTTCCTCGGCCCACAGCTGTACGCCTCTGGTGATCGGTATCCCCCATTGTGCGCAATCACCCTGCTGGGGCTGGATGACACCGACTTTGATGACGTCGCTCGCCGATCTGGCGGGAAAGCCCCAGGAAGCAGCTGCAACAGTCATACCAGCGCCTTGTAGGAACTGGCGTTTATTGAGTCTAAGCATGTTTATTCCCCTTTTATAAACGTTTTTGCATTTTTTCTAGGATGAAGCTTATGCTGTCTTGAGTCAACCGCCTAGTTGATGCGTAAACGTAACTAATCATTTCCCTACTAGGACGACCGATTCGTGGAAGTTCGAAAGCTGATGCGCGGCACCGCACAATTCACGGCCCTAAACAATCCAGGCTTCATAACCCTCTGATTTTACCGAGAGGCCAAGACAAGGACCACTCTTTCGTGTATACGTCCCTGACCAAAAGGGGCTATGTTTAAGTCCGACGGTAAACAACGGGAATGAAATGAAAGTTCTGCTAGCTGATGACCACTGGATTGTTCGCACCTCGCTAAAGCACGCAATCTCCTCCGTGAGCCCGTCTTTCGAGGCCATCGAAGCATCAAATTTTGAGGAGGCGATGGAATTGCTCAGCAAACATCCTGACACGGAGCTTATGCTTGTTGACCTCGTGATGCCGGACTTTGCCGAATTCTCGGGCCTCCGGATGCTGCGAAACCGCTATCCGGAAATCCCGATTGTTGTCATTTCGGTTCATGAAGAGCGCGATCATGTTCTCCGGGCGATCGCAGAAGGCGTTGTGGGCTATATACCCAAGAGCGCCGGCGGGGCGGAGGTCATGCGCGCCCTCAAGCTGGTATTAGGCGGAGACGTCTTCTTTCCGCGCGAGATCCTCAAGAATTCGCAGTCAATGGACCAAACGGGACCGATTGCCAGCGGACCGGAAGTGTCGAATCTGCCCCTGACCCCTCGCGAAGACGAAGTGTTCAAGCTCGCAAGCGCAGGTTGCTCGAACGTCTCAATAGCCCAGAAACTTGGAATGAGCGCCAGCACGGTGCGAGTCCACCTTCGGAATATTAATGCGAAGGTACCGCAAGGGACAAAGATGAGGTTGAAGCGTCGGCAGCCCAACACGGACATGTCTTAGCGAAAGTGACGTTCTCGGGCGGCGAACGGGCTGAAACCGACTGCCTCGAGTCATTCGAATCCGCAGCGGCAACGTTGCCGCTTTGCGACTGATCGGTCGGCGCTGAGCACGTCGCAACCGTCATCGCGATCAAATAACTTATTGTCGCAGGTCGATTCGACTTATGCGACCGCTTTGAGGCGAGCCCACCTTGACTAACCGACGGGAAAACCTCTCATGGGCCAGAGCGATTTAGGACAAGGATTTGTGTTGGACAACCCCGATTTCACGATCCCTGAGGAAGCCCGCTTGCTGGCAGAGATATCTAATAGCCTCGTCTATTCAGCGGTATTTGATCGCAACGGACGTTTCGCTATAGAATGGGTGACAGGAAATGTCGGCACACACGGAAGGCTATTGCCCCTGGATGATTTTGATGCGGGCCGATGCACTCCCGAACAAGCCGAGCAGATTGCCTCGCATCTTGCTAGGCTGCATTGCAGTGAAGCCTCCGAATTGCGGCTTCGCTATTTGCTGGATGACGGAACTGTCTGTTTCATAAAAGATACCGTTCGTAGATCATCCGAAAATTCTGGTGAGTCCGCGCGTGTGATCGGCATTGTACGTGACGATTCGATTGAAACAGCAAGAAGCGAACCGTCCGCCGACATCATTCCAGCCCGGCTGGTTGAGCAGATTAATTTCGGGCTTGCCGTCTGGAATGAAGACGGTCGCCTCCTTCAGGCGAACCGGTACTTCAACCAAGCTCTTGCTACTTTTAATGTTGCCCCACCCATCGGTTCGACTCTCGTCCACTTTCTGACCGCACTGGCATCGTCCAGAGAACTGGTCCTCGACCGTCCTTCCGACGAATGGGTGGACCACATGGTTGAGGGATGGGAGTATCGACGCCCAGCGAGCTGGAGCCTGGCAGATGGTCGTTACCTGGATATTGCTTGGCAGGATGTGGAGGGAGGAGTCCTGCTGATCGTACAGGATTCCACTGTCACAAGACAGGGCGAGCGTTTGCTACATCAGGCAAAATCCCTAGCGGAAGACGCGAACTCGAAGAAAAGCAGATTTCTTCACGCAGCTAACCACGATCTGCGCCAACCCCTATCGACGTTGAAAATCCTTACCTTCAATGCCTTGGAACTGAAACCTAAGGCCCAATTGCGGGAGATTCTGAAGTCAATAGATGCGGTGGTCGATGTTATGGAGGACCTGATTGGCGCGCTACTGCAAATCGGCCAGCTCGATGCTGGCAAGATCGCTGTCAGAAGGAATCATTTTCAATCAACGCAGATATTGGAGCGATTGAACGTACAGTTTTCTCCGATTGCGTCTCAGAAGGGGCTCGAATTCCGTGTCGTACAAAGTTTTCTGACACTTGAATCGGATCAGGCTTTACTTGAAAGGATTCTCAGCAATCTTGTAGCGAATGCCATACGTTTTACTGAAAATGGTAAAATACTGATTGGAGTGCGTCGCCGTGGACATATGGCGGAGATTCAAGTCTGGGATACTGGATGTGGCATCGCAACAGACCAACTCGATCTCATTTTCCAGGAATTCCATCAGGTCGACAGCAAGTCTACAATTCGTCAACGTGGCTTGGGTCTGGGACTAAACATCGCCAAGCGTCTCTCGGATATTATGGAGCACAAGCTTCGGGTTGTGTCCTCGGTAGGACATGGCTCCATGTTCGCGGTCGAAGTGCCAGTCGGCGACATTTGGCAAAGCAAGCTTTCCGACGGCGACGTTACCGAAGGCCTTTACGGAGAATTCCGCGATGTCCGCGTGCTTGTAGTCGAGGACGACGAGCGCCTGCGTGCAGCTCTTCAGGAAATGCTGTTGCGTTGGGGAATCAAAGTTCTCACCGTCAGCGACAGGATCGGCGCGCAAAGAGCCCTCGTCGAAGATCGCTTCGATCCCGATATCGTTCTGATAGACTACAGTTTGCGCAATGGTGAAACCGGTACTGAAATTCTGCGGCAGATCTGCGAGGATGTCGGTCGCGACATTCCGGCGATTGTATGCACAGCCAACACGGACCCGGTTGTGGCGCAGCAAATTCGCGACAGCGGCACAGTGCTCCTCATCAAGCCGGTTAGCCCAGCTCGTCTGCGCTCGATTATGCATCATCTACTCTACGAAAAAATCCGTTCCCCGCTATGAGTGAGGTATCGACCAATGGACAGTATTAAAATCGGGAGTATGCTGCCATTTGGGTCGGCCTCTCGCGTCGATGCGCAGGAGTTCCGGAACGGCGCTCGCCTGGCAATCGACGAGATCAACACGTTGGGCGGGATAAACGGCCGGAAACTGAAACTCGTCTGTGTCGATTCCGGCGATCAGAGCGCCGGGGCAGTTGTCGCCGCAGCGCGCAGACTTATAAACGAGCACGGTGTGCATGCGATCATCAACGGCTATAATATGGGGTCTCATAATGCTGAATACGATGTCATAGCCGATGCCGGGATCATTTACATTCACAGCAATACAACTATCCAGCATCACGACACAATTGCCAGCGACCCACATCGCTATTTCGGTTGCCTCATGGGCAACCCAGCCGACTATTGGTACGGTCAGGGGTTCATCAAGTTCATTTCCTGGCTTCGAGATACGGGGCAGTGGCGCCCGGACTCAAATCGGCTCGCGATCATTTCTGGATCGCGCCCCTACAGCATCGTGATCGCCAACGCGATGAAGTCGGCTGCGAAGGAGTTTGGGTGGGTCACCGCGTTCGGTCCAGAAATCGTCGATACGCCAACCAAGGAGTGGAGGAATGTTCTCGACAGGGCTCGAGCAGTCGAGCCGTCGATCTTGGTGAATACGCATTTCTACGCCCATGATCTGGCGCATTTCCAAAACCAGTTTCTGCAAGACCCGTTTCGCTGTCTTGTCTATTTGCAGTACGGAGGCATGCACAAAAGTTTCGGCGATATCGTGGGGAAACGGGCAGAAGGCGTCTTGATCGGGACAGTAGTCGGTCTCCTCCAGGATGAGAGTGGGAAAGCGTTCGCGCACAAATACATGAAATGCTTCGGGGAATTGTCCACACCCGAGGTTGGATGCCTGACCTATAGTTCAGTTCGACACTACGGGGCCGCGGCAGCTATCGCTGGGGGTACAGGCGCACCTTTTGATCCGACCGAACAAAACCGAAAAGTTGCCGAAGTACTGGTCACGATGCCCTTCAGATCTGTCGTCGGTACGATCAATTACCACCCGGCCTGGCGTGCCGCCATCCCCTATCCGGACTATACGGCTGATCCCACGCTCGGTATGCCGCACTTGTTTTACCAATTGCAGCATCAAGGCAAAGAATGCTCCATCGTCGCGCCGGAGCCTTATCGTACATCTCGGTTTCGACTGCCGAGCTGGTTTTGAACGGGCCAATGTCTAGTCTAGTGGTTACCGCCCGACATAAGAGTCCGGTATGGGATTCCTTTTGCTGGGTTGGCCTGCGAGTCTGGCGTATGCGCACAGGAATATCGTTCACCGTTTTGCCAACCGATCACCAACGCCTGGTGGCCTTGAGCAGAGATCGCGGTGAAGGTGCGCGACGCGGCTGAATCGTTGCAATTGACCCATCTGCTCGACACCCCATATGTTAGCACGACCTATCGTGATGCCTGGGTTGCTCGCTACCTCTTGCGGGATACGTAAAAGTCGATCCAATCGTCCGCGAGGGCCGCATCCGACAAATGCCATTCGATTGGCGCAAGGTCGACGTTCCCCAATCGGCCCATGACTTTGTGCTCGACGTCCAGGAAGACGGCGTTGGAGCCAATGGATATTCTATTCCCATTGTCGACAAGAAGCGCCGCTTGCTCTTCTCCCTGAACTCCAGGAAGCCTGCCAGTGAGTGGAGCAGGCTTGTCCAGATATATCGCCACGAGTGGCTCGAGCTCGCATTTCTGATCCATAGGAAAGCTGTGTTCGAACTGCACGGCGAGCATGACCCAATTCCGCAGCACGATCCGCGGGAAAAGGAGTGCCTTCACTGGTCAGCTCTCGGAAAAACGAACGACGAAATCGCCGAGATTCCCGGCCTATCGATTCATACGACGCAACGGTATCTGATGTCGGCACGCCACAAGCTAGGCGCTGCCTCAACGACATCCGCGACTGCGCTGGCAATTCAGCTTCACCTGATAATCCTGTATGGCAACACGCAGGACTGCAACATTGCGTCCAGCAGGGCAGGATAATCCGCAAATCGCCCCTGACCAACCATCGGATACAACTGGATGGCGCGCTGCGTCTTTATTCCGTAGACGGCGTCTAAGGGCACGTCAAACGCACCTATGCTATCGCGCTCGACGCGCTTTGCCGTGATCTGTTCTGTCATGTATCGAGCTCCTACCTAGATTAAGAGAAAAGCCCATCGTTCAAAGATTGACAAACGACTAATGCGCAGAAGTCATTCCTTTAAGTCATAACCCACGTATGATGCGGAAGCAGGATTGTCCGTTCGATTCGCGTCAGCGCGGCAGGATGAGAATTGTCAGGAAGCGAAACAGCGACAGCGGTTGACCCCGATGACCGTTGCGAAGGCGTAGGTCGGAGATCACAGAAAGTCGATCGCGCCGGCAAGTGTACGGAAGAAGGTGTGGGTTTCTTACAGCAGGCAAAATTTTTCGGAATAACGAGACGTTTCCTGTAAGGAACTTAGTTCGTAGGAGGTAATGATGACCGACAAGAATGAAAAGGATGAGCAGCAGTTGGCCATCTTGTCGCAGGACCCGCACCGGGTTCGCGAGCCCAGGGAAAACAATCTAGAAATGGCGATAGGGCACGAGGTTCGCACCTATCGCAAAGCGCTCGGCATCACCGTCACTGACCTTGCAAACGCAACCGGCATTTCCGTGGGCATGCTGTCGAAGATCGAGAACGGCAACATCTCGCCGTCACTGACAACGCTGCAGGCGCTGACCAAAGCGCTAGGCGTGCCGCTCACTGCGTTTTTTCGCCGGTTCGAGGAGCCGCACGACGCGACATTCGTCAAGGCCGGAGAAGGAGTGAACATCGAGCGGCGCGGTACGCGTGCGGGGCACCAGTACAGCCTGCTCGGTCATATCGCCAACAATACAAGCGGCGTCTTGGTCGAACCCTATCTGATAACGCTGACGACTGAGTCCGATGTCTTCCCGACGTTCCAGCATGAGGGCATGGAATTCCTGCACATGCTAGAGGGAGAAGTGGTCTACCGCCACGGCGATCAGCTATTCACCATGCAACCTGGCGACAGCCTGTTCTTCGATGCCGATTCACCCCACGGACCGCAGGAACTGGTTCATCTACCGGCCCGTTACCTCTCAATCATCAGCTATCCGCAAAGGCGCAACCAGACTGACTGACTTAAAATCCGAAGCCACCCGTGCAGGCCTTGTATCGACGCCGAACTCAAGGCGGATTTGGATGCTCTTGTCCCGTAGGCCTCCGGCCAGCCGCGCAACTGCACCAGATCGAAAATTTCCGTCCCTTGCGGGTGATCAGTCCTAAGATATAGCCGATCAGGATCATAGTGGACTGGACGAAGGGGGAAGCTGGCGCCGTCGAGATCGATGGTCCTGCCCTTTTGCAAGCATGGTCTCGACAGACCGGTCGCCTATGCCGATCTCTATACGCTTCTGGCCTTGGTCCGCAATGGACGATCTGCCATTGTGCAACAGCTTTTAGCCGACAAGCTCCGCAGAAGAAGGCGTCGCATCAGTGGTGACGAACAATTGCCTGGCGCCATAGGGGCGAACCGCATGAGGTGCCGTCGCGATCGTTTGCATCAGGAGCCGCAGGTCGCCGCTTTTGCGCCGCCAGAACGTGTAGCGCATCGCCTACCGGATTCCGAGCGCATGGAGTCTGATTTTTCCCATAAAATTAGCGACTTTTGTCTTCATACGCTTGTCGAGGTTGCGCCGTAGCGAGCGTCGCTCGCCGAGCGCTACGGGGTCAATCATCGTGGATTGCTGATGGTGCTGGAAAAATTGAAGCAACGACCGCGGTGCCACTCGACCGGTAGGCCAGCCCCAAACCGGCGGTCGTCTTCCCGCGTCATCTCGATTATCCTTTTCAGCCACATGGGTTCGTCCTTCCTGCTCGAATACCGGGAATAGCGGCCGGATCATGCCCTGCGTCTACTGCAGCAGCGAAACCCGCTTTCCATCTTCGAAATCGCGCTCGCCACCGGGTGTCCGACGCCGGGGCATCATGCACGAACCTACCGTCCGCCTTCGGGGAGCCGCCACGCGCGCGACGGCAGTCTTCCAATCGTCTGGCGTAGTTTTAATTGCCTTAAAAGAAAATAACTTTCTTCATGGTTGAAATTTAGAAAGGCAGCTGCTATCCATCCTTCGTCAACGAAACAAGGAATTGTCCCCATGTGCGGAATTGTCGGATTGTTTTTAAAAGACAAAAGCCTTGAACCGCAGCTGGGTGAGCTGCTTTCGGACATGCTCGTGATTATGACGGATCGTGGACCGGATTCCGCCGGCATCGCGATCTATGGAAGCGCTGCCGATGGCCGGGCAAAAGTGACCATCCAGTCGGCCGATCCAGTCGCCGATTTTTCGGGCCTTGCCGAAGCGCTGAAGGAAAATGGCGTTGAAGCTTCGGTTGCGGTGAAAAGCACCCACGCGGTCCTGGATATTCCATCGGCAAAGCTCACGGGAATTCGATCGGTCCTCGCCGCCATCCGTCCCAATGTGCGGGTGATGGGCTCCGGCGACAGCGTGGAAATCTACAAGGAAACCGGCCTGCCGAAAGATGTCCTCGCCCGTTTTGGCGTGCGCTCCATGGCGGGCAGCCATGGCATCGGCCACACCCGCATGGCAACGGAATCGGCTGTGACGACGCTTGGCGCACACCCCTTCTCCACCGGTGCCGACCAGTGCCTGGTGCATAACGGTTCGCTCTCCAACCACAATAATCTGCGTCGGGAACTGGTACGCGAGGGCATGACCTTCGAAACCCAGAACGACTCGGAAGTGGCCGCCGCCTATCTCACGGCTGAAATGGCCAAGGGCAAGGATCTGGGCGAAGCGCTGACCGGCGCGCTGGATGATCTCGACGGGTTCTTTACCTTCGTCGTCGGCACCAAATCCGGTTTCGGCGTGGTGCGCGATCCCATCGCCTGCAAGCCGGCGGTGATGGCCGAGACCGATCAATATGTCGCTTTCGGCTCCGAATACCGCGCGCTGGTCAATCTGCCCGGCATCGAAAGTGCCCGCGTCTGGGAGCCGGAGCCGGCGACCGTCTATTTCTGGGACCATGAAAAGGCCGCGTGAAACCGTCATCGGCGCATATTGCGAAAGTCATATCCATGCCAGTTTTCGATCTCTCCCACACGCCTTTGCGTGAACTCAACAGCGCGCTCCATGGGCTTTCCTCGGGCGCAAACGATACCGAATTCGAAGTTGTCAATCCGCGCGGCCACCATGCCGTCGCTGTTGGCATCGACAGCCCCGTCATCGTCGATGTTCGCGGCTCGGTCGGTTATTATTGCGCCGGAATGAATGATGGCGGCACCGTCACCGTCCACGGCTCGGCAGGCCCAGGTGTTGCAGAAAACATGATGTCGGGCACCGTCGTCATCGAGGGCGACGCTTCGCAATACGCAGGTGCCACCGGTCGCGGCGGGCTTCTGGTCATCAAGGGCAACGCCGCTTCCCGTTGCGGCATTTCCATGAAGGGCATCGATATCGTCGTGAAGGGCAATATCGGCCACATGTCCGCTTTCATGGGCCAGTCCGGCCACCTCGTCGTCTGCGGCGATGCGGGCGATGCGCTGGGTGACTCCCTTTATGAAGCGAAGCTTTTCGTGCGCGGCTCGGTCAAAAGCCTCGGCGCCGATTGCATCGAGAAGGAAATGCGGCCCGAACATCTGGAAAAGCTTGCCGAGCTTCTCGAAAAAGCGGGTGTCACCGATGTCACCCCTGATGAGTTCAAGCGCTACGGTTCGGCCCGCACGCTCTACAATTTCAACATCGACAACGCCGACGCGTATTGAGGCGAGGGATTTTCCGATGAGCTATCACAACCCCTTCACCCCGCCGCGCAAGTCCGCGACTTTCGATGATCACACGCTGGCGGAAATCCGCCGTGCGGCTGCGACCGGCATCTATGATATTCGCGGCGCAGGCACGAAGCGCAAGGTGCCTCATTTCGACGACCTGCTGTTTCTCGGCGCGTCCATCTCGCGTTATCCGCTCGAAGGTTATCGCGAGAAGTGCGATACGACCGTTACCCTCGGCACGCGCTTTGCCAAGAAGCCGATCACGCTTAAAACGCCGATCACCATTGCCGGCATGAGCTTCGGCGCGCTTTCCGGCAACGCCAAGGAAGCGCTCGGCCGTGGCGCAACCATTGCCGGCACCTCCACCACCACGGGCGATGGCGGCATGACGGATGAGGAACGCGGCCACAGCCAGACGCTGGTTTACCAGTATCTGCCGTCGCGTTATGGCATGAACCCTAAGGATTTGCGCCGTGCGGACGCCATCGAGGTGGTTGTCGGCCAGGGCGCGAAACCGGGTGGCGGCGGCATGCTGCTTGGCCAGAAGATTTCCGATCGCGTCGCCAATATGCGCAATTTGCCGAAGGGGATCGACCAACGTTCCGCCTGCCGTCATCCTGATTGGACCGGCCCGGACGATCTGGAAATCAAGATCCTTGAACTGCGCGAAATCACCGATTGGGAAAAACCGATCTACATCAAGGTTGGTGGTGCGCGCCCCTATTACGACACCGCACTTGCCGTAAAGGCCGGTGCCGATGTGGTGGTGCTTGATGGCATGCAGGGCGGCACGGCGGCCACGCAGGACGTCTTCATCGAAAATGTCGGCATGCCCACGCTTGCCTGTATTCGCCCCGCAGTACAGGCGCTTCAGGATCTCGGCATGCATCGCAAGGTACAATTGGTCGTGTCCGGTGGCATTCGCTCGGGTGCGGATGTCGCCAAGGCTCTGGCGCTTGGTGCCGATGCGGTTGCCATCGGAACGGCGGCGCTGGTGGCGCTGGGCGATAACGACCCGAAATGGGAAGACGAATACCAGAAGCTCGGCACCACGGCCGGCGCTTACGATGACTGGCACGAGGGCAAAGACCCCGCGGGCATCACCACGCAGGACCCGGAACTTGCCGCACGTCTTGACCCAATCGCCGCCGGTCGCCGCCTCGCCAACTATCTGAAGGTCATGACGCTCGAAGCCCAGACCATCGCGCGCGCCTGCGGCAAAAACCATCTCCACAATCTGGAGCCGGAAGATCTGGTGGCTCTGACCATGGAGGCTGCGGCAATGGCGCAGGTTCCGCTGGCGGGAACAAACTGGTTCCCGGGTAAAGGCAGCTTTTAAAAAAACACAATGGACGGGCGCATTTGGGAGGATGTGGCCGTCTTTTTCGATGAAGTGTCTGATATTCAAAAAAAGGGGAATGACGTGACACTGGACCTCTCCAAGTTTGCTGCCGAAAAAGGCATCAAATATTTCATGATCAGCTATACCGATCTCTTCGGTGGTCAGCGCGCCAAGCTGGTTCCTGCAGAAGCGATTGCCGATATGCAGAAGGGCGGCGCCGGATTTGCCGGTTTCGCCACATGGTTCGATCTTACACCCGCCCATCCCGATCTCTTCGCAGTGCCGGACGCCTCCTCTGTCATCCAGCTTCCCTGGAAAAAGGATGTGGCCTGGGTTGCTGCCGATTGCGTCATGGAAGACCAGCCTGTGGAACAGGCGCCGCGCGTCGTTTTGAAAAAGCTCATCGCGGAAGCGGCCGGGCAAGGGCTGCGGGTCAAAACCGGCGTGGAACCGGAATTTTTCCTGATTTCGCCGGACGGCGCGAAAATCTCCGATGAGTACGACACGGCGGAAAAGCCCTGCTACGACCAGCAGGCAGTGATGCGTCGTTACGATGTGATCGCGGAAATATGCGACTACATGTTGGAGTTGGGCTGGAAACCTTACCAGAACGACCATGAGGACGCGAACGGCCAGTTCGAGATGAACTGGGAATATGACGATGCGCTCCAGACGGCGGATAAACATTCCTTCTTCAAGTTCATGGTCAAGTCGGTTGCCGAAAAGCACGGGCTGCGCGCGACATTCATGCCGAAACCTTTCAAGGGGCTGACCGGCAACGGCTGCCACGCTCATATTTCGGTCTGGGATCTGGACGGCAAGGTCAACGCTTTTGCCGACAAGGCAATGCCTTTCGGGCTCTCCGCAAAGGGCAAGACGTTTCTGGGCGGCATCATGAAACATGCCTCTGCTCTTGCTGCCGTCACCAATCCGACGGTTAATTCCTACAAGCGCATCAACGCGCCGCGGACCATCTCGGGCGCGACCTGGGCGCCGAACACGGTGACCTGGACCGGGAACAACCGCACCCACATGGTACGAGTGCCAGGGCCGGGGCGTTTCGAACTGCGTCTGCCGGATGGCGCCGTGAACCCCTATCTGCTGCAGGCCATCATCATTGCGGCCGGTCTCTCGGGTGTCCGCTCACAGGCCGATCCCGGTCCGCATCACGATATAGACATGTATCGCGAAGGTCATACCGTGACGAATGCGCCTAAACTGCCGCTCAATCTTCTCGATGCGCTGCGCGAATACGAGAAGGACGAGGAACTGCAGCAGGCATTGGGCATGGAGTTCTCAAAGGCCTATCTGAAGCTCAAGCAGGGCGAGTGGAACGCTTATTGCGCGCAATTCACCGCCTGGGAGCACCAGACAACGCTCGACGTCTGACAGCAGCAAAAACATACCTGAATGGACCCGTGCGCGTGGATATCCGCGGCGCAAAGTGAAAATTCGGCCGTAAAACGGCGGAGGAAATCGGCATGACGACCTATGTATTGACAGTGACGTGCAAATCCACCCGTGGGATCGTGGCTGCGATCTCGAACTATCTTGCCGAGCAGGGCTGCAACATCGTCGATTCCAGCCAGTTCGACGATCTCGATACCGGTAAGTTCTTCATGCGTGTCTCCTTCATCTCGGAAGACGGTGTCGGCGGGCAGGCGCTCGTCGAAGGCTTTAAGCCGATCGCCGAAACGTTCGGAATGGACGCCGAAATCCACGATGCCAAAAAGCGCGTGAAGGTGCTGCTCATGGTCTCGCGCTTCGGCCATTGCCTCAACGACCTGCTCTATCGCTGGAAAATCGGCGCATTGCCGATCGACATCGTTGGCGTCGTTTCGAACCACTTCGATTACCAGAAGGTGGTGGTCAATCATGATATCCCCTTCCACCACATTCCGGTGACGAAGGAAAACAAGCCTAAGGCTGAAGCACGGATCATGGAGATCGTCGAAGGCAGCGGTACTGAACTGATCGTGCTTGCGCGTTATATGCAGGTGCTTTCCGACCGGATGTGCGAGACGATGTCGGGGAAGATCATCAACATCCACCATTCTTTCCTGCCATCCTTTAAGGGCGCCAACCCCTACAAGCAGGCCTATCAGCGCGGCGTGAAGCTGATCGGTGCAACAGCGCATTATGTGACTGCCGATCTCGATGAGGGTCCAATCATCGAGCAGGATATTGTGCGTATCACCCATGCCCAGAGCCCGGAGGATTATGTGTCTCTCGGGCGTGACGTTGAGGCGCAGGTTCTGGCACGCGCCATCCACGCCCATATTCACCACCGCACCTTCATCAACGGCAACCGCACTGTCGTCTTCCCTGCAAGCCCGGGCAGCTATGCGTCCGAGCGGATGGGGTAAGCAGCCATGGCTGATGTAATCGATGGCAAGCAAGTTGCCGCCACCGTGATCGAGACCGTGACGGCGGCGGTCGCAGATCTGGAAGCTAAGACCGGTGCAAAGACCGGGCTGGCAGTGGTGATCGTCGGCGACGATCCGGCAAGCCACACCTATGTCGGCGCGAAAAGCCGTACGGCGAAGGAATGCGGTTTCAAATCGGTTCAGCATACGCTTCCTGCCGAGACGACGCAGGCGGAGCTTGCGGCGCTGATCGGCAGGCTCAATGCGGATAGTTCAATCCACGGCATTCTCGTGCAGCTGCCGCTACCGAAACATCTGAATTCCGAGCCGATCATCCAGTCCATCCTGCCGCAGAAGGATGTCGATGGGCTTCATGTGATGAACGCCGGCAAGCTTGCCACGGGCGACATTTCAACCGGGCTCGTATCCTGTACGCCCGCCGGTGCGATGCTCTTCGTGCGGGGTATCCATGGAGACGATCTCTCCGGGCTGAATGCCGTAGTCATCGGCCGTTCCAACCTGTTCGGCAAGCCGATGGCGCAGCTCCTGCTTCATGCCAATGCGACGGTCACTGTCGCCCATTCGCGTACGAAGGACCTCCCCCGCATCTGCCGTGAGGCCGATATTCTCGTCGCCGCCGTCGGCCGTCCGGAAATGGTCAAGGCCGACTGGTTGAAGCACGGCGCGACCGTGATCGATGTCGGGATCAACCGGATTGCTGCAGCTGACCGGGGCGAGGGCAAGTCGCGGCTGGTGGGCGATGTCGCCTTTGCCGAATGCGCCGATGTCGCTGCTGTTATCACACCGGTACCGGGCGGCGTTGGACCGATGACCATAGCCATGCTGATGGCAAATACGGTGATCGCGGCCTATCGATTAGGTGGTCTGAAACCGCCGAAATTCTAAAGTGGAACGCTTGCCAACCGTGAAAACAGCATTATACTCAGGAAACAAATATTCCATACAGTAAAAATAGGGGACGGGATATTATGACTTCTACATGGCGTTTTTCAGCTCTGGCGGATCGCCACCGGGCGCTGGGCTCGAAGCTTGAAGACTGGAACGGGATGGGAACCGCCTGGACCTACGACAAGGATATTTACGAAGAACACATTGCCGTGCGCACCAAGGCTGGCATCATGGACGTGTCGGGCCTGAAAAAGGTACATCTCGTCGGACCCCATGCGATCGCGGTGCTCGACTACATCACCACCCGCAACGTCACCAAGGTTTACCCAGGCAAGTCCGTCTATGCTTGCATGCTCAATGACCGAGGTCATTTTATCGATGACGGCATCATCTACCGCACGGGTCCAAACTCCTGGATGCTGGTTCACGGCTCCGGCGCGTGCCATGAGGAAATCGTCAAGCAGGCACAGGGCCGCAATTGCGCCGTGCTGTTCGACGACGACCTGCACGACCTGTCGCTGCAGGGACCGCTCGCCGTCGATTATCTCGAAAAGCATGTACCCGGCATCCGCTCCCTCAAATATTTCCATCACATGCAGACGACGCTGTTCGGAGCCCCGGTGATGATCTCGCGCACCGGATACACCGGCGAACGCGGCTATGAAATCTTCGTGCGCGGTCAGGATGCTGGCATGGTCTGGGATCGCATCGTCGATGAAGGCAAGGAGATGGGCATCATCCCCGTCTGCTTCAGCGTTCTCGACATGCTCCGGGTTGAAAGCTACCTGCTATTCTATCCCTACGACAATTCGCAGATGTATCCGTTTGCGAACGAGCAGCCCGGCGACAGCCTGTGGGAGCTCGGCCTCGACTTCACCGTTAGCCCGGGCAAGACAGGTTTCCGCGGTGCCGAGGAGCATGCGCGCCTCAAGGGCAAGGAACGTTTCAAGATTTTCGGGCTTCTTATCGAGGCGGATGGTCCCGCCGATCTCGGCGACGAGGTCTTTGCCGATGACAAAAAGGTCGGTGTCATCACCTGCCCGAGCTATTCCAAGCTCACGAACCGCTCGATGGCAATCGCACGTCTCGATGTGGACAAGGCCGTGCAGGGCACGCCGCTTGAAGTGCGTGGCAAGTCGCTGAACGCAAAAGCCATCGCCCATACAATCACCTTCGATGATCCGAAGAAGACCAAGCGGATGGCACAGGACTGACAGTATGCTCGTGCAAGGGATCAAAAGCAGGCCGGAATATAAGGGGCTCAGCATTGATCCCCACGCCAAACGCCACCTCTTCGTCCTTGAGGGCGAGGGGGCGGCAGCCCTGACCGATCAGGTCGACTTGAAAGGCAGGGATTTCCTCGCAAAATCGGAAATCCTCTATCTCGCCGCCGGTGCAGCACCCAAAGCCTACGACGTCACGCTCGCGGCCCTGTCGCCCGATATTTTCTGGCAGGCTCCGACGCTTCAGCCGCTATTGTTTCGTCTGCGCGCCTGTCTGGATCAGGCCCGGATGGGAACGCGGCTCTATATCGCTGGCACGGAAGGCTTCATTGGTCAGGTCATGCAGGTTGCGCTCGAATTCGCGATCGATTTCAACTCTATCCACACCGAACATCGCGGCTCGACGGCGCGTCGGGTACAATGCGTGCACTGCAAGGGCATCACCGACAACGTGACCACCAGCCCCTTTGCCTGCACCCATTGCGGTCTGCCTCTGCTGGTGCGCGATCACTATTCGAGACGTATCGGCGCGTTCCAGGGTGTCAATATCGATGCGGAAGAACCGGGTACTGCGCCTGACCCTGAGGAAATGTTCCCATGAGCCTCAATACCGATATGCCTGTGAGGGTCGCTGATGTGACCCAGGTCACCGATCTGGTCAAACGTTTCCGCTTCGAGCGAACAGACGGACATCCCATGCCGTTCTTCTCAGGCGGCGCCCATGTCGTCGTTTCAATGAACGATAGTGGCCTTCTGCGCCGCAACCCATATTCGCTCATGTCAAATCCTGATGATAATAGTGCCTACGAGATCAGCGTGCTCAGGGTTCCCAATTCCCGCGGCGGCTCGATCTTCCTGCATGAGCAGGTGAAGCCGGGCGATCAGCTGACCATCAGCCAGCCTGTCAATCTCTTCGCGCCGGACCATCGCGGCCGCAAGCACCTGCTGTTTGCCGGCGGCATCGGCATCACCCCTTTCATCGCCATGATGGAGCAGTTCAGCCGCGACAACATCGCCTTCGAACTGCACTATGCGATCCGTTCCCGCTCGCACGGGGCTTACTGGAAGCAGTTGCTCGATCGCTACGGTCCGCGCCGCATCAAGATTTATGTCGACGAGGAAAAGAATTACCTTCCCGTGGCCAAGATCGCCGACAACCAGCCGCTTGGCACGCATCTCTATGTCTGTGGTCCCGCTGGCATGATCGACGGCGTGCTGATGACGGCGCTGGAGGCGGGCTGGCCGAAGGAGAACCTACATTCGGAACGGTTCCTGGCACCGCCCGCCGGCTTGCCGTTCCAGGTGTTTCTCGAAAAATCCAACATCCACATGACCGTCGGCGAGCACCAGAGCATTCTGGAGGCAGCCGAAGCCCATGGCTGCGATGCCCCCTACATGTGTCGCGGAGGAGCCTGCGGCCAGTGCGAAACTGCGGTTTCCTCCTGCGATGGTACCCTTGAACATAACGATATCTATTTGTCGGACGAGGAAAAGGCATCCGGCAAAAAGGTCATGATCTGCGTATCGCGGTTCAAGGGCCAGCAACTCGTTCTTCAACTCTAGCTTAAGGGGACCGGACAGATGACCATCACGTTCAGGAACGAAACGTTCCGCGACGACTTCAGCTTCCGCAACAGCCTCCACAATATCAGGCGTTTTCCCTTTCCCTTCGACCGCGACGAATACATGTACTCGGTCAATATGGAGCCGCATGTCCGGGGCAAGAAGGACAGCGTCTTTGAAAACCTGGTCGATGTCGACGAACATTACGTCGCGGAGATGCAGGACCGGGCGATGGTGCTGAAGGAAGACCCGCTCCGCTGCCAGGCGTTGCCACACATGATGACGGCGCAATGGGATGTCCTTGAACTGCTGATGGAGCATAAGGCGCAGGATTACCCCGAACACTTCACTCTTGAAAAGAACGGGGACCGCTGGCGCTGGATCAACAGGCCGCTTGGCATCGACGAGACCTTCACCTTCGGCGACCCGTCGACGCTTCCCTATCCGCCAATGGAATACATCACAAGGCAAGCACAGGGCGATTTTTGCATCGTCGACCAGCGTGACAACAATCTCTGGATGGATGCCGGCATGGTCACCACCCAGGCTGATTGGTCGCTGGATTTCGACATCGGCATGAACTTTATGGAATGGCACGGTCCGGTACCACTTGCTCACCAGATCGGCGTGTTCGAACGGGCGCTGAAGTTCCTGCTCAACCTGCAGCAGGGCAAGCCGACGCGGCGCCTCAACTGGACGATGACGGTCAATCCGCGGCTCGATACATCTCCAGAAAACTTCCCCAAATGGGGACCGGACCGGGCAACGGTTACGCCCGATAATGTCGGCGACAAAATGCATCTGCGCGTCGAGCTGCAGAGTCTCTGGCGCCTGCCGCGCTCCAACGCCATCCTCTTCGTCATCCGCTGCTATCTGATCAACCTCAATGAGCTGGTCACCGTACCGAAATGGGGCCGCCGCCTGCCGCGCGTGTTGAAAAGCCTGCCTGCCGAGATCGTCGACTACAAGGGGCTGACCCGCAATCGTCAGATCATGATCGACTGGTTGGCGAAATATGACGACGGTGCGCCGACCAGCGCGGGCATCCATCCGGATTGAAGGTCTTCAAAAAGCTTACAACGATATAAAAGGGAACATACATATATGACTAGAGTAGCGGTAATCGGCGCAGGACCATCGGGTCTTGCTCAATTGAGAGCATTCCAGTCCGCGGCCCAAAAGGGCGCGGAAATCCCCGAAGTGGTTTGCTTCGAGAAACAGGCCGAGTGGGGCGGATTGTGGAATTACACGTGGCGCACCGGCCTCGATGAGTATGGTGAGCCGGTCCATGGCAGCATGTACCGTTATCTCTGGTCGAACGGCCCCAAGGAATGCCTGGAGTTTGCCGACTATTCCTTTGAGGAACATTTCGGCAAGCCGATCGGCTCCTATCCGCCTCGCGCCGTGCTGTGGGACTACATCAAGGGCCGCGTCGAAAAGGCCGACGTGCGTAAATGGGTGCGCTTCTCGACCCCCGTGCGCATGGTGCGGTTCGACGAGGCGACGAAGAAATTCACGGTGACCGCGCACAACCGCGTCGAGGACCGGATGTATGACGAGGAGTTCGACTATGTCGTCGTCGCCTCCGGCCATTTCTCGACCCCAAACGTCCCGTATTTCGAAGGCGTGAAGACCTTCGGCGGCCGCGTGCTGCATGCCCACGATTTCCGCGATGCCCTGGAGTTCAAGGACAAGGACGTGCTGATCGTCGGCCGCAGCTATTCTGCCGAGGATATCGGATCGCAATGCTGGAAATACGGTGCCAAGTCGGTGACGACCAGCTACCGTTCCAAGCCAATGGGCTTCAAATGGCCGGAGCGCTTCGAAGAGCGGCCGCTATTGCAGAAGCTTGTCAATAAAACAGCCCATTTCGCCGACGGATCGACCAAGGAGGTCGATGCGCTGATCCTGTGCACCGGCTACCTCCACCATTTCCCGTTCTTGCCGGATGACCTGCGCCTGAAGACAGCCAACCGCCTCTGGAGCGACAGTCTCTACAAGGGTGTGGTCTACGAGGACAATCCGCAGTTGATGTATATCGGCATGCAGGACCAGTTTTACACCTTCAACATGTTCGACGCCCAGGCCTGGTATGCACGCGACGTCATCATGGGCCGCGTCGGCCTGCCCTCGAAAGCAGAGATGAAGGCGCATTTCGACAAGTGGCGTGCCCGCGAGGAAACGCTGGAAGATGCCGAGCAGATGATCTGGTTCCAAGGCGACTACATCATCGAACTTCTGGAGGACACCGACTATCCGAAGTTCGACGTCGAGGGCACCAACAAGACCTTCATGGAATGGGAGCACCACAAGGCTGCGAACATCATGGGCTTCCGCGACAACGCCTACAAGTCGCTGATGACCGGCACCCTCGCACCCAAGCATCATACGCCATGGTTGGAGGCTATGGACGATACGCTCGAGGTTTATCTAAAGAACTGATCGCTCGTGACGACAAAGCCGAAGGCCATCTCAATGACCTTCGGCCACAAATTTCGAGTAACGGAGTATCATCCAGAACCATCCATAGTATTCTTGTCCGCCCTCCAGCATTTACCAGGTCCCCATGGATTTTCTAAGCAGCGCTCTCGGACGGATAAAAGGTTTCCTCTTGAGGTTATCGGCAGTCGATACGCGCTTAAACCTACATCAATTTCGAGGAGACCACCCGCGTCATGGGTGAAGTAGTCGCGAGGCGCTGAAATAACGCATCCGCCACAACAAGGGTCGCTATATTTGGGTACGGAAACCACCGGTGACGTCTGGGGCGTAAACGGCGAGCTTCTCTATCTCGAACGCAGCATCATCAACATCGAATCCCTCTACTAGGGCGTATCGAACAACAGACCGACGACATGCGCGCGACCGCGACGCGCACCGCCGAAATCCTGCATTTCTTGTGCTCCCTGAAACTCCTCGCTGGCGCCGATCGGCGCAGAACGACACGCCTGGTGCTTGCCTGGCGTTCTTTCCTCGGAATGCACACGCGCGCGAAACATTCCGATGCCGTCGCGCGGCAGTTTTCGATGGCGCAGCACAAATCGGACTGACCGCTCGCCACGGCGAGAGCTGCTCCCTCACGACCTTGGCTTGAGCTTCTGCGGATCGTAGTGCGCAAACGGCACGATCCTTGCTGGAAGCCGCTTCTGCTGGCCATCCAGCTTGCCGATCTCTACGTCGGTGCCGATTTCCGAATGCAAGGCATCCATCCGCGCCAGCGCGATTGTCTTCTTCAGAATCGGTGAACGCGTCGAACTGGTCACGACACCGACCTGTGCCCTCCCTATATGCACCGTATCGCCGTGGCCAACGTCGTCGTTGGCGTCAATATCAAGGCCGACCAACTTGTAGCGCGGGTTCTCTTTGCGCTTGATCAGCGCCTCGCGGCCGATGAAATCCTCGGTTTTCGACTTCAGCGGCACGGTAAAGCCGATGCCGGCTTCGAAGGGATCGGTCTGGTCGGAGAAGTCATAATGGGCGAACACCAGCCCCGCCTCGATACGCACCATATCGAGCGCTTCCAGTCCCATCGGCTTCAGCCCGTGCTCCTGGCCAGCCTCCCAGACAGCGTCGAATACGGTGAGCGCATCCTTGGGATGACAGAAAATTTCATAGCCGAGTTCGCCCGTATAGCCAGTGCGCGAAACGACGACCGGCGCGCCTTCGAAATGACCGATGCGGCCGACGGCGAAGCGGAACCATTCGAGTTCACCGATCGACGGCTGCATCGGGGCTGTCCAGACGATCTGCTTGATAATGTCCCGGCTTTTCGGTCCTTGGACGGCGAGGTTGTGCATCTGGTCCGTTGAGGAGCGCACCCAGGCTTTATATCCCTTCTTCTCTGCCTGCTCGCGCAACCAGATACCGCTGACGTCATCGCCGCCGATCCAGCGGAAATTGTTCTGGCCGAGCCGGAACACTGTGCCGTCGTCGATCATGCCGCCATTCTCGTAGCACATGGCCGTGTAGACGACCTGTCCGGGCGAAAGCTTGCGGATGTCTCGAGTGAAGCAATATTGCAGCAGCGCCTCCGCGTCAGGCCCCGTCACCTCGAATTTCCTGAGCGGCGAGAGGTCCATGACTACGGCGTTTTCACGGCACGCCCAGTATTCCTCGATCGGCCCTTCATTGTTGAAGCGGTTGGGCAGCCAGTAGCCGCGATATTCGACATGGTTGCGGGTAAGGCCCGAGAAACGGGGATGGAAAGCGGTTTCTTTGGTCATTTCGGGCTCTGCATCAGGGGTCATTCGGATGGCGACGGCGCGCGAGAATGTCTCCTTGTCCGAATAGGTGCGGACATGGATATCTGTCGGATCCCAACCGTTTGCCGCGTCGATATCGTCCGGGCAAGACGACGAGACACAGACGAGATCGGTCAGCGCCCGCATCAGCACGTAGTCGCCCGGCCGCGACCAGGGCTCGTCCAGATAGAGCTGATTGTGATGATCAACATTGGTGTTGTAGAAATAATTGAGCGCCTCCCAACCCTTGCGCGGGGCAATGCCGAAGGGCGCCAGCGCATCGTTGAAGTTTTCGGTGCAGTTGACATGCCCAGGATACCCCATGTCGTCGTAGTAGCGCGAGTTGCAGGCAGTAGCAAAGGCATCGTGGCGTCCGACCGTGTCCTGCACGATCTCCACCAGGGGCTCGAAATCCCGGTCGAACGCCTTGGATGGCAGTCCGGGCATCGGGTAGCTGCGCCCGAGAAGCGTGCGGGTCACCGTCGCATCGAGAGCGAGATCCAGTCCCTTGTCGACCTTGCGGGCCGAAAAAGCCTGAAAATCCGTACATTGCCTGCCCGAGACATCGATCACCTGAATGAACTCGCCGGCCCGCACGAAATAGGCCGAAGCCCGTGCCGCCCGAATGCGCAGATCCTGTATCGGGTCGGCCATCGGTTCCGGCAGCATGTCCACGTAAGTCCGTTCGATTGTGGACCGGGTGATCAGTAGTTCGAGCGCTGTCGCGGTGTTCTGTTCTTCCAGGTCCATTGGCGGCGCCGGAGCCGCGACGATCAGCAGGCCGTCGAGCGTTATCGTCAATTCCGCGGAGGCGCCCGGCGAAGAGTTTTCACCGAACAGCACCAGCGCTTGTGCGCCTGAGGGATCGACATTGCGCCGTTTCAAGGCGGCGAGCGTCCGTCGTGCGCTGTCTTCGTCCCGCCCGAGAATTTCCAGAAGTCCGTCGGCGGGCCGCGCGAAGGAGACACCGAGGCCGGCAGCGTTGAACCGGCCGCCGGCGTCGACGAAACTCGCTTCACAAAGCTGTCCGCCTTCGACGTCCTTGATAACAACCCGGTCGCCGGCGGCAACCTTGACCACCGTCGTGCCACGCCCCCTGACGCGGTATCGCTCAACACCGGGCATCAGCGTCGGAATACCCGGCCGCAAAATCGTGCTTGGTCTTGGCGGCATCAGTGCGCCTGCAGATCGTCCGGAATTGTCCATCTCAGCTCCCGCCCGGTGGCGGACGCGCTTCGCTGCCCCGAACGCGTCCTTCTTTGAACCGGTATTATGGCAAAACTATCCTATGAGACGCAGCGGAATGTAAAGAGATACTTGACCTAAAAGAAAAAAAATTCACTATGAGAAAAAGTTGCGGACTCGAAATTGCAATTGGGAACAGATGGCGACACTGCAAAACGCAGGCGCCATCCAGCGAGAAACCGCAGCAAGAACCATCCTATTGGGGACGCGCGCACACGCGCTTCACGGCAAAAAACTGGTCGAGGAGACTATTATGGCTTCTATCGTTGAGACCGAAGAATCGGCTGCCCCGGGCACGGGGTTGATTCGTGCGCTGGACTGGAAAGGGGCGTTTTGGGTCGCCGCCGGCGTACCGCCACTCGTGCTGTTTTCCATCGGCGGAATTGCAGGCACGACGGGCAAGCTCGCCTTCGTTGTCTGGATTATTTCCATGGTAATGGGCTTCCTGCAGTCCTTCACGTATGCCGAAATCGCGGGCATGTTCGGCAATAAATCGGGCGGGGCATCAATCTACGGCGCCACTGCCTGGCTGCGTTATTCGAAATTCATCGCACCGCTCTCGGTATGGTGCAACTGGTTCGCCTGGTCGCCGGTTCTGTCTCTCGGCTGCGCTATCGCAGCCGGCTACATCCTCAATGCTCTGTTCCCGATTCCTGGCGCCGATAGTCCGGCCGTCATGGAGTGGATCAATGCCAATATGGCAACGTTAGCAGCGGACAGCCCGCGCGTCTCCGAATGGATTGCGGCACATGCCGGAAAGAGCCAGTCCGAAGCCATTTCGGCCCTGCTCTCGGCCGACGGCGTTGCAGCGCTGACGCCTCCGATCCGCAACTGGTCGCTTGCCAGCTTCGACATCCCGTTCCTCGCCAACGCCAACCTTAACGCCACCTTTGTTATCGGTGCCATCCTGATGCTGATCATCTTCGCGATCCAGCACCGCGGCATCCAGGGAACGGCAAGCGTCCAGAAGTGGCTTGCTATTATCGTTCTTCTACCGCTCTTGATCATCGGCCTCTACCCAATCTTCTCCGGCCAGATCGACATCGCCAATGTGACCAATCTCGTTCCGCCGACAGCCGGTTATTCTGGCGTCGATGGCGTGTGGAGCAACGGCGGCTGGACGCTTTTCCTCGGTGGCCTCTACATCGCGGCATGGTCAACTTACGGGTTTGAAACCGCCGTTTGCTACACCCGTGAACTGAAGAACCCGAATACCGACACGTTCAAGGCAATCTTCTATTCGGGCCTTCTGTGCTGCCTGTTCTTCTTCCTCATTCCCTTCACCTTTCAGGGCGTTCTCGGCCATGCAGGCATGCTCGCGCCCGGCATTGTCAATGGCACGGGTGTCGCAGAGGCTCTGGCAAGCCTTGTCCATGGCGGCCGCATCGTCACGCAGATCCTCGTGATCCTGATGATCATGGCGCTGTTTCTCGCTATCATGACGGCAATGGCGGGCTCGTCGCGCACCCTCTATCAGGGTTCGAAAGACGGCTGGCTGCCAAAGTATCTCGATCACGTCAATGAACACGGCGCACCTACTCGCGCCATGTGGACTGACTTCGCCTTCAATCTCATTCTGCTGGCCATTGCTTCTGACGTCGCTGGTTACTTCTTCGTGCTTGCCGTCTCCAATGTCGGCTACATTATATTTAACTTCCTCAACCTCAACGCTGGCTGGATTCACCGCATGGATGCCGGCCATATCCCGCGCCCGTGGAAAGCACCCACCTGGCTGATCGGTCTCAACACCGTTCTCGCCTTCGTCAACGCGCTGTTCCTCGGTGCTGGCGCCAAGGTCTGGGGGTATTCCAACGCACTCTGGGTCGGCTTCATCTTCGCCGCCCTGATCCTGCCGGTCTTCGCTTATCGTCATTACGTGCGCGATGGAGGAAAATTCCCGGAGGGCGCCATGGAAGACCTGGGCCTCGTCGGCCAGGATCTGGGTGTTAAGAAAGCCGGGATCCTGCCCTATGCAGCGCTCGCCGCCGGCCTTGCCGTCGTTCTCGCCGCAAACGCCTACTTCCAGCTCCCGGCCTGACCGGACAGCAGCCAGATAAGGCGGGCCGCGCATCGCAAGGTGCGCGCCCCGCCTGTTTCCATTCAAGAACCGGCAACACCCAAGACAACATCCTTGCCGATTGTAGGAAGGGTTGCAGGTCATATGCATCGGCCGGATGCCGGGTCCGAAAGCCAGAAAAGATCGCTCATCATGAGCATCCTTGCTTTGAACCTCGAACAAGCAAGAATCATGCAATAAAGACAATTCTTTGATCAGGTCCCCATCCTAGGCACAGGCTAACCATGAAGTTGCATCAGGAATGGTATCAGATCCCATGGCACGGAAAATTCGATCACACATGAAAGGCGACGCAGATGCTACACTGGCGACAGTCGAGCATCGTCGCGATAACGCGCGGGGGTGCTGCCGCTCAATTTCTTGAAGCTGCGACAAAAAGCGCTCGTCTCACTGAAGCGCATCTGCTCAGCAATAACGGGAATCGGGAGAGATGTGTTCGAGAGAAGCGTCTTGGCAATTTCTATCCGCACTTGATGTCGCAGGTCGATGAAGTTTACGCCCAGTTCGAGCAGCTTGCGTTGCAGGCTTCGCAGACTCATACCAAAAGCGTTAGCTGCATCCTCAGCATCCACAGGCGCTCCCCGCACCAGCGCCGCTACAATCCACGCCTTGATACTGGCGATGATATCAAGCCGTGCTTGGCCGTTCGTGATAACGTCGCTGATATCCGCTTCGATCCTGGCATGAAGCCGATCGTCCGCGCGCAGAATAGGAGCGTGAAGTTCGTGCGCGGGAAAATAAATGGCGTTCTCGCGGCGGCCGAAACGAAGTTTGCAGCCGAAATGTGACTGATAAGTCGGCAAATGCCCTTCGGCTGCATGCTCGAAGTCTATGCTGCTTGGTCGCCAATCATGGCCGATCGCAGCACGTAGCATCTTGCAGAACACGGTTTCCGTAAAGTCGGAATCCTGCGTGCGATTGCGCACCGTCATGTCGGTGATCGTATACGAGAAGCGCGCAATACCGTTATCTATAGTCAGAGCAGTGCGGGTATTGCTCTGCAGCACAGGAAAATAGCGGGTGAATTTTTCGATCGCCTCACCCACCGTGCCGGCCGAGCGGAAGAGCTTTGATAGGTCCCCCAAGCCATCGACTTCAAACAGCTTTCCGACATGAAGTCCAAGCAAGGGATCGCGTGTTTCCTCTGCCGCTACATCAAGCAGAGCCGTGAATGTAGCGAGCGGCAGAAAGCGCTGATTGCCGAACAGCGCGCCGCCTGCCAACCCGATCCGTGCTGCGATGACGGACCGGTCTATCCCATCCATCGTCGCCAGCGCTGTTTCGATTACCGTCGCGTCTATTACGCCCGAAGCTTCCATTGTCGCGCTCCTTCAAGCAGTGCACGAAGCAAACGGCGTGCCAGTTAGGATCACGATTTCAGCGCGTGAAGCAAATCACTTCCACTGCAATCTGGCGCAAATTGTCAATTACTTCGTCGCCACGACGTCATAGCGTGAGCAGAAGCATCAATAGAAGGCCCCGGCCTGAGTACTTATCCGTTCGCCTTGCGTAACGGTCACTGTATATTGCTGTCTTTTGAAGATATTTCAATCGAATAATAAACAATAAAAAAGGGGAATATGATGACGTTAGTTGAGGAAGATTTCAAACTTCGGAAGAATGCGGTCGGAATCTCGCACATCGTCTTCTTCGTTGTCGCCGCCGCAGCTCCTCTGACGGCCGTCGTGGGGGCGTCACCCGCTGCGTTTGCCTTTGGAAACGGCCCCGGCGTACCGGCCATGTACCTCCTGGTCGGCATGCTCTACCTGTTGTTCAGCGTCGGCTTCACCACCATGAGCCGCTTCGTCGGCAATGCCGGTGGGTTTTATCCTTATATCGCAGCGGGTCTCGGCCGGCCCGCCGGTGTCGCGGGCGCCTTCATCGCGCTGGTCACCTATTTCGCCATCGAAATCGCCGTGTTCGGTCTGTTCGGCTTCTTCGTCAATGACATCGTCAAGACGGCCCGGCGGTCCGAATATCGCCTGGTGGGTCTTCGCTGTGGCCCTTGCGTTGATCGTCCATGTTTGCGGACAGCGCAATATCGAGTTCTCAGGTCGGCTTCTCGGCTATTGCATGATCGGCGAGATCGCCATCCTGGCGCTTTTCTCGCTGAAGGTGTTCCTCATGGGCGGCGGGCCGGACGGCGTGACGCTGGCAGGCTTCGGACCATCGGCCATCCTCGCGCCCGGTATGGGCGTGGCGCTGGTTTTCGTGGTTGCCTCCTTCATCGGCTTCGAGGCAACGGTGATTTTCGGCGAGGAAGCGAAGGACCCCAAACGCACCATTCCGATCGCAACCTATCTCGCCATCGTCATCATTGCTGTCTTCTACGCCATCGTCACCTGGGCGGTAGCACTGCACTACGGACCGGAAAATATCGCCGCTGAAGCCAGTGCCAACACCGCAACGCTTTACCTTACTGCCGTTCAGGCCACGCTCGGGCATACTGCGGGGATGGTGATGGACGCCCTGCTTGTCACCAGTCTGTTTGCCTGCGCGCTCTCATTTCACAATACCATCAATCGCTATTTCTTCGCGCTCGGTCGGGAAGGCATCGCCTGGAAGGGATTGGCCCGCACGCACAGCAAGCACCAGTCGCCGCATGTGGCGGGCCTTGTCCAGACGATCCTCATTGCGGTTTTCGTTCTTGCCTTCGCGCTTGGCGGACAGGATCCCTACGCCGTTGTTTTCGCATGGATGGGCGCTTTCTCCAGCGTCGGCGTTCTTGTTCTGCAATCCCTCGTTTCGCTGGCCGTCATGGGCTTTTTCCACAAGGCTGCCAGTGGTGTGAGCCTATGGCACCGCGTCGTTGCGCCGTTTCTCAGCATGGCAGGGCTTATCGGGTGCCTGATCCTGATGATCATCAACCTGCCTCTCGTCAGCGGCTCGGAATCACTGGTCGTTGAAAGCTTCCCCTTGCTGGTTGGCCTGACAGGTGCGTCGGGAGCGGCTTTGGCCATCTGGATGAAGTCCCGCAAGCCCGACGTCTACGCCAATCTCGGTCGCGCTTTCGCCTGAACCGGGCGCTTTGGCACTGTGAACCTCAAATATTGGCGGCACGTCGTCCCGCGATCCGCCCTATCGAGCATGAAAAGGAATTTGACATGGATACCTGCTGCACGGCGTCACGGCGCCCAGCCTCGCCTGACGTCACCCATCCGCTCCAGTCTCTCACATCCGACGAAATCCGCCGCGCTGCGGCCATCGTCCGCACGAATCCGCCATATGGCGCTGACACCCGGTTCGAGACGATCCAGTTGCAAGAACCGTCACGCTCGGATGTCAGCGCCTTCCGACCGGGCGCAGGGATCGCCCGCAAGGCCTCCGTCAACGTCTTCAGCAGCAAGACCGTGAGCGTCACGAAAATGACGGTCTGCCTGGATAGCGAGACGATCCTTTCGGCGGAGGCTTGCCCCGGCCAACGTCCGATGATCCAGTTGGAGCAGTTCGTCGGGATCGAGGACATCGTGCGCGCCGATCCGGCCTTCATCGCCGCCTGCGCCAAGCGCGGCATCGCCGACATGTCGATGGTTTGCGTCGACCCGTGGTCGGCCGGCAATTTCGATATCCCCGGCGAGGAGGGGAGGCATCTGGCGCATGTCTTCGTCTGGCTGCGCCTGCGCGAGAACGAGAATTTCTACGCGCACCCGATCGAGGGCCTTAATGCCGTCGTCGATCTGATCGAGAACCGCGTGATCCGCGTCGATGACTACGGCGTGGTACCGGTTCCGATGATGGAGGTGAACTATGAGAACCAGTTCATCGAAACCTTTCAACCGAAAGCACGGCCGATCAATGTCGAGCAGCCCGAGGGCGTCAACTTCTCGTTCGACGGCAGGCGCCTAAACTGGCGCAACTGGTCGCTCGTGGTCGGCTTCAATGCTCGCGAGGCCCTGACGCTACATGACATCCGCTTTGACGGCCGACCTATCGCCCATCGCGCCTCGATCGTCGAAATGACCGTTCCCTACGGCAGCCCCGACAACGGTCATTTCAGAAAGAACGTGTTCGACATCGGCGAATATGGCATCGGCAAGCTGGCCAATTCGCTGAAACTGGGATGCGACTGCCTGGGCGTCATCCAGTATCTCGACGTGCACCTGAACACGATGGACGGCGAACCGTGGACGATCGAGAAGGCGATCTGCGTTCACGAGGAGGATTCCGGTCTGCTGTGGAAGCACATCGACTTTCGCACCGAGCGCACCGAGATCCGGCGCGGCGCCAAGCTGGTGATTTCAACCATCTGCACCGTCGGTAACTATGAGTATGCGCTCTACTGGTATCTCTTCCTCGACGGCATGATCGAGTTCGAGGTGAAGGCGACCGGCATCATCAATACCGCAGCCTGCCTTCCCGGCGAGCCCACCAAATACGGCCGCGAAGTCGCACCGGGCGTGCTCGGTCATATCCACCAGCATATCCTGTGTGCCCGGGTCGAAATGGCGGTGGACGGCGATGAAAATAGCGTGGTCGAATGCAACACCTATAGCGAGCCGCCGGGTCCGAAAAATCCCTATGGCAATGCTTTTTTCGAGGAGGAGACGATCCTTGCCCGGGAAAGCGAGGCGGCGCGGCGCGCAAACCCGGCCTCGCATCGCTATTGGAAGGTGGTCAATCCGAACAGCCTGAACCGCGTTGGCCGCCCGGTCGGCTACAAGCTCGAAGCCACCCATTGCGTCACGCCCTTCGTTCATCCCGGTTCCCCTTCCGGCAAGCGGGCCTCCTTCGTCGAGAACCATGTCTGGTTCACCCGCTACGACCCGCAGGAGCGCTACCCTGCTGGCGAATTCATGAACCATTCCAGCGGTCGTGGCGGACTTTCAGATTTCATCAAGGCGGATCGCCCGCTGGAGAACACCGAAGTCGTCATGTGGCATGTCTTCGGCTTGCATCATCCGGTACGGCTCGAGGATTTTCCGGTGCAGCCCTGCGTAACCACCGGCTTCAAGCTGATGCCGTCGGGCTTCTTCAACGGCAATCCCGCGATCAATCTCGCGCCGGAGATCAATCGCGCCAGCATGCCGGCCGAGGTCAATGCCTGACGGTGCGATGATTACAGGTAGGAACCGGACGCCTCCCCCGACGCGGGGGCGGCGACCATGACCCTGGCGACATTGCTTGCCAGCGGATTCCTGATGGGATTGGCCGGCAGCCTTCATTGCGCCGGCCTCTGCGGCGGCATCGCGTCCTCCCTTCTTCTCGCCACAAATGCCGGAGAAAACGGCGGCGTTGCGCGGGTCCGGGCAGTTTCCGCCCTGCAACTGGGTCGCGTGTTGACTTACATGCTAGCCGGGGCCTTCGTCGGGACGATTGGCGGTGCTCTGGATTTCATGCTACAATTGTCGCCAGCGCAACCAGTCCTTCGCCTTCTTGCAGCACTCTCCGTGGTCTCCAGCGGCCTATCCATTGCAGGCGTCCTACCAGCCTTTGGCAAGCTCGATGGACTCTTTCGGCGTTTTTTCATCGCCTCGACACGCCCCATGTCGCCAGCCTGGCAGCAGGCATCGCCGCTGCTTGCCGGGATGGGCTGGGGATTTGCGCCCTGTGCCATGGTGTACAATGCGCTTTTAACGGGCATGCTCGCGGGGTCGCCTCAGGGCGGAGCAATGTTCATGGCCGGGTTCGGCCTAGCCACCGTGCCCGCGGTCGGGTCCGTCGCCTTGGGCGTGAGTTTCCTCAAGTCCCGGAGCACTTCGTATCAAGCCCAGCCGAAAATACGCAAGGCGCTCGGTCTAGCGCTCTCGGGAATGGGACTTTTAGGCCTTGCCGAACCCGCGATGTCACTGTCCACACTCTGCCTGACGGGAAGTTGACTGAAGCATCGCGGTATCGCGTTCCGTGCGCTTCATGGTTACGTTTACAACGGCCGCGCAACGGACGGGCGGCGACTTCGTTGGCTTTGGCATGCGGCGCGGCCATGCGGCGGAGCCCAGAGGCGAGCATATCCAAGCCACCTGAGGCGACGATAGATGGTCCGTGGTGCGGCTCATATGTCCCGACGCCAAATGAAACTCTAGGACGACGTTGGCGGAACGAACTGCACGAATACCAAGCACATAAGTTTGTGTTTCGGCGTGCAAAATTTGTTTTGACGCATATGTGGAACGGCCCGGTTAGAAAGGTTTTTCAGCGCAGATCACCGTCGGACGGCGCTGTCATATGTCCGGCCTGTCAGCGCGGTCGTTGACCATTGGCCACGATAAGATCCGCGATGTCGATCGCCTGATCAGTTCTGCGCTTAAAGGCGCATTGAGTAGCGTTTGCGCAAAAGCGGCTTCGTCCGAAACCGATGCGACCTTGCAGCGCTTCTCATTTCTCGCCCACGGATCAGGCAAATAAAGCCTGCCGTCGATCAGCGCCTAACCGAAGCGGCTGGCATGAGTGACAAAAACGCCAATCTGGCAGTTCTTCCTACGCCGAGCGTCGAACGTTCTTTGCAGTCATCGCCTCCATGGGAGTCGTGCCGAGGCAGGGCGCAAAACATATGCTTTAATTTACGCTAAATAAACTAAACCGCTGCACCCTGTTTGGGTCAGAACAGGTATCAGGGTCGCCATGACGGGCGACGTCCTCTGTCATTTTCGTCCATCCATACCGAGCGCATCGCCGTATGATGTTTAGCTGATCGGATGTGTTGCAAGGATCGCCATCCAAAATTGTTGGCGACGCCGATTGGCACGGGAGGAGACCGGGCCGTTTCCGATAGCGGTTTCAGTGTAGGCAGACCTCGTCGTGCCGCTCGTGATTTCAATCATCGCGAGGGAATATGTCGTTTTTAGAGAACGCCAAAATACGTACTAAAATATTGTCGCTAATCTTACCTATATGCGCCGTTGGCATCGCCGCATCCCTGATTCTATCAGACCGTTTCCAAAAGGCCGATATAGCCTATTCAAACTTTATTACCAAGGAAGCCAGCGCAGCGGTGGATATGGCAAGGGCCAACAGGAACCTCGCCGCGGTCGCATACGGCGCCTATCAGACCCTCGCCTACTCGCAAGGAACCCCTGAGCTTGAGCGAGCTCGCGAGTTCTACAAGGCGAGCGTATCCCAACTTCAAGGTCGATTTGCTGACGTAAAGGCTGAGCTTCCCAATAGGGTGAGCGAGATTGACCCTCTCGCAGCCCGCGCAAGCAGCATTATTGCACTTACCGATCAAGCCGTTCAGCTTGGAAGCGCGGATCATGACGACGAAGCCATGAAAGTGCTCGCCAAGGCGGATATGCTTATTCTTCCCCTCGCGGACGATTTGAGGGATTGGCTGGGAGGGCTCAGAAAAGACGTCGAATCCGGCAGAATTCTGCTCGGCGACACAACAGCGCAGACAATTTTTTACTGCCTTCTGACGATCGCGATTGCTTTCGCTTTTGGCATTGCGGCAGCGCTGTTCGTTTCGTCGCGCGGTATCACTGCACCGATCGCCAGTTTGCGCGAACGGATGACATCACTCGCTTCGGGCGATACCGAATCACCGGTGGATGCCCAAGACCGCAAGGACGAGGTCGGGCAGATGGCGAAGGCGGTTGCCGTGTTCCGGGACAACGCAGTCGCCAACATTAAGCTCGAGCAGGACGCCGCAGCCAACCGGAGCCTTTCAGAAGAAGAGCGCCTACGCCAGGCTAAAGCTGACCGTGCCCGAGCCGAGGAGATGGCGCAGGCCACAGCCGGTCTGGGCGAAGGCTTGAAGCATCTGGCGGGTGGCGACCTGACGTTCCAATTGGCCGAGCCGTTCGCAGCGGACTTCGAGACGCTGCGCGCCGACTTCAACGCCGCCGTTTCGCAGTTGTCGGAAACCCTGCGGGCCGTAGCCGAGGCGACAGGTGGGATCGATACAGGCAGCCGTGAGGTCAGCGCCAGCGCTGACGATCTGTCCAAGCGGACGGAACAGCAGGCCGCAGCGCTGGAAGAAACAGCGGCCGCACTCGACCAGATCACCGTCAATGTGACCAACTCGTCCAAGCGTGCCGAAGAAGCCCGCAAGGTCGCGGTGCAGGCCAATGAGAGTGCGACCCAATCGGGCCGGGTCGTCGCCAATGCCGTCGATGCCATGCAGAAGATCGAGGCCTCCTCCAACCAGGTCTCCAACATCATCGGTGTCATTGACGAGATCGCCTTCCAGACCAACCTTCTGGCGCTCAACGCAGGCGTCGAGGCTGCAAGGGCGGGCGAGGCAGGCAAAGGTTTTGCCGTCGTCGCTCAGGAGGTCCGCGAGCTTGCCCAGCGCTCGGCCCGTGCGGCCAAGGAGATCAAGGATCTGATCCGAAACTCCTCGATCGAAGTGCAGAGCGGTGTCAAACTGGTCAGCGACACAGGCGAGGCGCTGAAAACCATCGAGGGCTACATTGTCACTGTCAACCAGCACATGGAATCGATTGCCACATCGGCCAGGGAGCAGTCCGTTGGTCTGGCCGAGGTCAACACGGCCGTCAATCAGATGGACCAGGTGACCCAGCAGAACGCGGCAATGGTCGAGGAGACGAGTGCAGCCGGCGCGACGCTTGCCAACGAGAGCGGAAAGCTGCGCGAACTGATCTCGCAGTTCCAGCTTGGTGGCGCGCTTCGTCACACCGCATCCGTGATGGCCGCGAGCCCTGCCCATCGCCCGGTGCAGTCACCCGTCAGGAAACTGGCCGGCAAGGTGGCCAAGGCATTTTCTGGCAATGCCGCCGTCAAGGAAACGTGGGAGGACTTTTGATGAGCGGCCCACTGCACGGCCGCGATCCGGCACGGCCGCGATGCTGGAGATCATCGCGTTCCGATTGCACGATCAGGAGTTCTGTGTGCGCACGACGATGGTAGAGGGCTCCGTGTTGGTTTCCCGCTGATCAACGGTTAATCACAAATGTGAACCCCGACTGTTACCGGGTGTTTCTGATTGTCGTGGCAAGGGCGCCCGCCAGGCACGCGACGGGTGCGTCCGAAGGCAGCCCATGCTGAGCCATCCATCTGAAACCGTCGCGCTGAGCCTATTGGACCACCCCCTGGACAAACCGATCGACCGCCACAGTGTAGCTTCCTGGTTTGCCGAGATCTTCGTTAATGGCGGAATGGCTCTTGGCGACCGGCAGCACTGTGGCGCGAACTCCGACCGTTCTGGCCCTGGCTTCAAAGTCTTCTGCCTGAGCACAGGACGTGCGTCGTGTTGACGAACACACAAGCAGCATCGGTCGCGCTGCGGGCAGGAGCTGGGCTCTCAGGGATGGGCCTATAAGGGCCACGTTGCGCGACGCAGGGTATCGCGACTCCAAGTCCTGTGCTGTGTCTGAGCGGCTGACGGCCACAAGATACAATCCGGGGCGACTTTAGAATGGCTTGGAGTCAAGCGTCGGCTCGATTCGATCAAACCCATCAAGGTGGAATTTACTTGCCCGATCGGTGCCGCGATCGTTCCCCACAGACGCTCCAATTCGGACGCGCTGGCCGCCAGGGATCCAGACGACGAACTGGCCTATTTGCGATCCGTGCAGGCGCACATCACCCAGGCCCAAGGCAGTCCGGCAGCCGGCTGGTCAAGCCAGGGGCTAGCGCACCCCATTTCCATGCCTTGAATGCCTGGCTCGAAGTAGTCCGAGCCTGGATGAAGCGATTGCTGCTGCAAAAGGTTTCCTCAAGGGACGAAGGCTACATTCTTGCGAGCGCCGAAATTAAACCTCCCGTCCAACAAAGATGGTTCCGCGCGGCGTTGGTCATTGCGAGGCTCGTCGTATTTCCCGCATCAGAAGCGGCCAACACGTCCTATAGCGGAAGTAAGGGTGGATCGATCGTCGCCAGAGAAACTTTCACCTGCTGAGATGATTTCGTTAGTACGAGCAAAAAGTCATGCACTGCCACCATGGGAACAGCAGCACTCTTGGGCGCTGCCCGAACATTGTGACGCCAAGCCTATCCTGGGACTGCTCACGCAGGTCTGGGAAATTCTGTATTGGATCAAGAGGTGGGCACTATTGTTTGTCTGACAGCGGCAAGAAAAGCCGGTGCCGCCATTGAGCGTGTCGCTGCCACCCAATCCAGAGAGCCTGTTGTCCGCTTTTGCCGGTCAGCATGTTGGCAGCCGCGTTATCTGTACCCCTGAGATTGGCCTTCTGTAACGAACGGCCCAATTCTTCGCCCAAAAAACAAGCATAGCAAGAGTGTGGTCAATTATTGACTCGGTTCTCGCTAGATGGTAGTAACATCCACTAGGCGGAAGTTTTGTTTTGCGATCTTATTGAAGGGGGCATCCATGCATCGGTTCCTAAGTGTTGCTTTTATGAGCAGTGCAGCATTCATTGCTGGCAGTTGGCCAGTTCACGCCGACGTCAGAATCGGATTTCATGCACCCACCACGGGCTTTGCGGCTGCAGATGGTGCTTCGGCGCAGATCGCCGCAGAACTGGCTGTCGAAGATCTCAACAAAGCCGGCGGTATCGCTGGAGAGAAAGTCGAGCTCATCAGCTACGACGACCAGGCTCAGCCGCAACAATCAATTGCTATTGCCAACAAGCTTATTAATCAGGACGGAGTCTCGTTCGCGATTTCGGGGAGCTATTCCGAGCCGACCCGTGCAGCCGCAACGATTTTCCAGGAGGGCGGCATACCTTACATCGCGGCTTATGCGACGCATCCTGCAATCACCCAGGCAGGCGATCAGGTTTTTCGTCCGTTCAAACTCGGTCCGCAACAGGCAACGTCGGCTGCACATTTCATCGCCGAAAATCTCAAGCTGAAAAAAGTCACGGCCATCATCGTCGACAACGACTACGGGCAGACGGCGATCGGCGGGTTTCAGCAGGCGGTGCAGGACCTCGATCTCGATCTGATCAACACCTATACATTCGGAATGAAGGACCGTCAGTTCGGCTCCATCGTTGCAAGCGTCAAGCGCGACAACCCCGACGCCATCTTCGTGGCCGGTTATTTCTTCCACGGAGGGCCGCTAGCGATCCAGCTCCGTGCCGCCGGTATAACCGCGCCAATTATCGGCACGCAGGGATTCGATTCCGACAGTCTGATCTCCATCGCCGGTCAGGCAGCCGAAGGCGTCTATGTGATCAATGGGCTCAACCGTGACAATCAGGATGCGAGCTTTCAGCATCTGATGGAAGCGCTGAAAGCGAAAGGTGCTGAATCACCGTCTGTGGCTGCTGCTGTCTATTCAGCCTTCATGCTTTTGAACGATGCCTCCAAGCGCGCAAATTCGACCGATCCCTCGAAAGTTCGGAACGCTCTGCAATCGACGAAGGATTTTCCGCATTTCTACGGGGCACTGGCCGCCTTTAGCCCCGAGCGCGAGGCGCAGCTTCCGACGCCTGTGATCGAAGTTAAGAAAGGAAAATTCGTCTTCGTGACCGACATCGCGAACTGATTGCATCGCCGCAGGACGCTTCAACCCTCTCTCAACGCCCCTCGGGAGCAAGCCATGTATTATATCGAGCTGGCCACCCAGGGCCTGGTCTATGGCAGCATGTACGCGCTCATGGCCCTCGGCCTCACCCTGATTTACGGGCTGATGCGGATTCTACATATCGCGCATGCCGCTGTTTTCACCCTCGGCGCTTATGTCAGTGTCGTCATCACCAACCTTACCGGATCGCTTTGGTTCGGCGTTCCGACAGCGATCCTGGTGTGCTCTTTGACGGGCATGCTGATCTACAAGGTGATTTACGCACCGTTGCTCTCGCGCCCTCCGCTCGTACCACTGGTCGCCTCGGTGGGACTGCTGATCCTGTGCGAGGATGCTTTCAGGATCGTGTTCGGAAATCTCGGACTTTCGTTCAACGACAACCCCTATCTGTATATGACAGTCGGCATTGGCAATCTCACGATCGGCATCCTGCAACTGGTGATGCTCGTGAGTGCGGCGGTGATCCTCATCGGCTTCGGACTGTTCGTTGGCCTGACCCGAACCGGCGTTGCATGGCGCGCGACGCTTGCAAATCCTCAGATGGCGGCGACGTTCGGCATCGACATTCCCCGGGTTCATTATCTCAACTTCGCCATCGGTTCGGCTTTCGCCGGTATCGCAGGGGCGCTGATCGCTCTTCTCAACAATTATGTCGAGCCCGATATGGGCATGGTCGTCAGCTACAAGGCGCTCGCCATCATCGTTCTCGGAGGACTTGGCAGCATGCCGGGAGCTCTGGTCGGCGGTCTGCTGCTGGGCGTCGCTGAATCGTTCGGAACGGTTTTCCTAACGCATGTCCTTGATCGGGACGCCATTGCTGCCATTTGCCTCATCGCCGCATTGATGCTTCGCCCCGAAGGTCTTGTCCGGAGGGCAGCGGCATGAGCGGTTATCTCGTCAGTTTGGTTCCTCTGATCGGGATCAATGTCATCCTTGCGATGGGACTGAATGTCATCGCGGGATTCTGCGGTCAGATCAGCCTCGGTCAAGCGGCCTTCTACGGTATCGGGGCCTATTCAACGGCGCTTCTGGCACTTGCCGGCTGGCCCCTCTGGGCGGTTCTTCCCGTGGTGACGCTGTTTGTTGGTATTTGCGGCGTGGTGATCGGGCTGGTGTCGTTGCGCGTCAGACACGACTTCCTCGCCGTGACGACGATTGCTGTCAATTTTCTCTTTCTCGGGATCGTGCGCAAGAACGCGTTCCTGGGGGGAGAGGTGGGCCTCGCGGGCATTCCGGCCCACGGTCTCGGCCAATACGGTTTCGTGGCTTTGATCGTCGCACTCGTTCTCGCGACGGTTGCGCTTTGCATCTACATCAAATCGAGTTGGCTGGGATTCGCCTTCATCTCGATTGCCGAGGACGAACACGCGGCGCGCGCCATCGCCATACCGGTTCCCGCTTTCAAGCTGGCCGCGTTCTTTATCGCCAGCGCGCTCTCGGGATTGGCCGGTGGTTTGTATTGCTACTACGCACGATTCATTACGCCTGATGCCTTCAGTTTTCTTGTGTCGGTCTCGATCCTCGCCATGGTCGTCATCGGCGGCATCGGGTCGGTCTGGGGCGTCCTTGCCGGTGCGGTGCTGCTGACGCTTTTTCCTGAAGCTTTCCGTTTCGCCGGAGATTACAGGCAACTGATTTTCGGCGTCATGCTGGTGCTCGTCATGCGGTTCAGCCCGGCTGGACTTGCTGGTCTTGTCACGGCAAGCCTGGCAAAAGCCGGTCGGTCCCTGCACAGGAGGGCCGCAGCATGACGGCGATACTGGAAGCCAAGGGCGTCAGCATTTCGTTCGGCGGAATAAAGGCCGTGCAGGCCGTCGGGCTAGCGGTCGAAAAGGGTGAGCTCCTTGGACTGATCGGACCGAACGGCGCAGGCAAGACAACATTCCTGCGGTTGCTGACCGGCATCGTGCAGCCGATGTCCGGCACGATTGTACTGAACGGCAAGGATGTGACGCGCGCGCAGGTCGACAGGCGCGCACGCGCGGGCCTCGCAATGACGCACCAAATCGTCAGACCGTTTCGGTCGATGACGACCGTCGAGAACGTCATGCTGGCTGCCGGCCACAGGATGACTCGATCGCCCGTCAGCAGCCTGCTTCACCGCGACCGGGCGTCGTCGTCCCAGCGGGCCATGCACCTCCTTGGCAGCGTCGGTCTTGCGGATGTCGCTCACAAAGCCGCAGGTCTCTTGCCTTTGGGGCAGTTGAAGCGTCTCGAAGTGGCCCGTGCACTGGCTCTCGATCCGGATATCCTCCTGCTCGACGAGCCTCTGGCAGGGCTCAATCAAAGCGAGGCCACGACGCTTGGAGATTTGATCATCGGCCTGAACCGTGACGGCCTGACAATCGTGCTCGTGGAGCATCGGCTTGCCGAGGTGATGCGGATCGTCGGGCGGCTGGCCGTCCTCGATCAGGGACGCCTCATGGCGGTTGGCGAGCCCGCCGACGTGATGGCACGGCCAGACGTTCGCTCCGCCTATCTCGGAGGGCACTGACAATGTTGACGATCGACAATCTCACATGTGGTTACGGCGCGGTCATCGCTGCTGCCGAGGTCAGCTTTACCGTCGGCAAGGGAGAAATTCTCGCCATTCTCGGTTCCAATGGAGCGGGGAAAACATCGACCATCATGGCCGCCATGGGCCATGTGCGGGTGAGCGCCGGCACGATCAGGCTTGATGACGAGGACATAACCGGAAGGCCCGCGCAACACCGTCCCTTTCTCGGCATGTCCGTCGTTCCGGAAGGCCGCCGGCTCTTCAATGACCTCAGCGTCGAGGACAATTTGACCGTCGGCGGATATTCGCAGAGTCGCGCGCAGGCGCGCAAGCTCCGTGAGCGGGTTTACAGTCTCTTTCCACGTCTTGCGGAAAGACGGAGCCAGACAGCAGGCCTGATGTCCGGGGGCGAGCAACAGATGCTGGCCATCGGGCGCGCCCTGATGACATCGCCGAAAGTGCTCTTGGTCGACGAATTGTCGCTCGGCCTGATGCCTAAGATGATCGACCTTTGCCTGGAGACCATTTCCCGTTTGAAGTCCGAAGGGCTGGCGATCGTTCTGGTCGAGCAAAACACGGATCGCGCACTTGATATCGCCGACCAGGTCGTTGTCCTCTCCTCAGGGCGAGTCGTCGGTGCTGGTACGCCGGCGGAGATTCGCGGGACGGAAAATTTCTTTGGAACCTATCTCGGGCTCGACACCGCCGAAGCAAGCGGCAGTTCAGTCCCCAGGGCGTAGTAGGAGACCCCCATGGACGATGAAAAAAAAACGGAAACGACCAAGCGGGATGGCGGGAGTCAGGACCGTGCGACGGTCAGGTCCGTCGAGCGTGCATTCGATCTTCTCGGATGCTTCAGCGCTGAACAGAAGACCATTACGCTTACGGAAGCCGCGCGTGCCGTCGATCTTCCGCTAAGCACCGTTTCGCGGTTGCTCGGAACACTCGAAGCCTCCCGGTTTATACGTCGGCTTGCCGATGGCCGCTACATGCCAGGCGGACGGTTGCTGCGGATCGGTGTCGTCGCACTGCATGGGGTGGAGCTTTACGATGTCGCCGAGGAATATCTGGAGCGTCTGGCCAGTGTGACTGGGGAATCGGCCAATCTGGCAATTCCCACCAATGACGGGCAGGTTCTGTATCTTCGCCAGGTGGCAAGCCGCCACTCCGTGCGTCACGACAACTGGATCGGCCGATCTGTCCCGCTTGATGGAACGGCGATAGGCGATGCGATTGCCGGCAGGGTGAACGCGGACGGTTTTTCCCTCCGGACCACGACGCTCGAACCGGACGTAACCGCTGTGGCTGTACCCGTTTATGGCGCGGACGCCCAGATCATTGCCGCCCTAAGTGTCACCAGCCCCAGCTACCGCGTCGATGAGACCTTCATTGCGCGCACAGGCGATCGGCTGGTCGCGGAAGCACAGGACCTGTCGTCCCATCTCGGGGCACCCGCATGGGCCGGGAAAAACCCGCCTGAAACCCGCCAAAGAGGTTTGAAATGAAACGGAAGCTGACGCGGCAAGACGTTGAGCCTGCAATGATTGGGGGTCTCCTGCTTTCCGCAGGCGGCAGCGGTGTGGCCCGCTCGCTGGAGCGGCATGACCTTGCGGCGGAAGTCGCGCTTGGCTATGGCGACATCTCCCTGGTCTCCGTCGATGCGCTGGATCCAGATGGCTACGTCCTTATCTCCACTTCGGTCGGTGCTCCTGGATTTGCCAAGCCGGAACTTGTTTTGCGCGATCATGTCGATGCCGCCCGGTCTCTCATCGAAAGGCTCGGGAAAAAGCCGGACGGGGTCATTTGCGGCCATGTCCCGGGCTTCAATGGCTGGCTCGTCGCAGCCGCTCTCGATATTCCATATATCGATGCAGCAGCCAACGGACGCGGTCACCCGACTGTCCAGATGGGTGGCATGGGATTGGCATCCAAGTCGGATGCGTTTCTGTATCAGGTCGCCCAGGCCGGCTACACGGAAACCGGCTCGAAAATCTCGGTGATCGCGCAAGGCAATTTGGTCAAGACCTCGCAAGTGATGCGCCACGCCGCCATCATCAGCGGCGGGCTGGTCGCCTCTGCCCGAGGGCCATACGAAACCTCATTCGTGGCTGCGAATGCTGCCCTGGGCGCAATCAGTTTCCAGGTCGACCTTGGCAAAGCTATGCTGGAAGCAGCGCCTGGCAGCGCTCGGATCCGCGCCGCCGCCGATTTCATGAAGGGCGACGTTCTGGTTACCGGTACCGTGCTCGAGAACAGCGTGGTTTACCGCAATGGCTTCGACGTCGGGCGGCTGGTGATATCGGATGGCGCACGCGAAATTGTTCTTGGGATCTACAATGAATTCATGACCGCGGATCGCGATGGCCAGCGGGTCGCGACGTTTCCCGACATGATCGGATCGCTCGACCCGGTTACGGGTGATCCGATCGCCATTGCCCAGCTTCCGGAAGGTGCTGAGGTTTCCATCGTCGTCGCCAATCGCTCAGGTTTCCCGTTGGGCAAGGGCGCCCTCGATCCAAGCGTTTTTGCGGAGGTCGAGGAAGCCCTCGGTGTCGATCTGTTTTCCTACCTTGAAACGAATAGTGAAGTCTCCGAATAATGATCACGCTTTACGATAGCAAGCTTTCCGGCAACGCCTGGAAGGTTCGCCTGCTCCTACGTCACCTGGGTCTCCCGTTCAAACGGGTGACGATGAATCTCGCGGAGGGCACGCATAAGAGTGCCGATTTTGAGAAGCTCAGTCGTTTTCAACGCGTCCCCGTCGTCGGGCTGCCGGACGGAACGCATCTGAGCGAATCCGGCGCGATCCTGCTGCATTTCTCAGAAGGAACGGATCTCCTTCCGCAGGACCCGAAGGGGCGCGCCGCCGTCACCGCATGGCTGTTCTACGAGCAGGCCGATCTAGGCCGTTTTCTGGCGTATCCACGGTTCTATGCGATGACCGGCCAGACGGATGCGCAAGCCGAGTGATCTCGCACTATCACGGCATCGTCGCAGCGGCCCTGGCGCCGGTCGAAAGGGCACTCGGCGAACATCAATGGCTTCATGATCATGGTCTGAGTGCTGCGGATTTTGCTCTCTACCCTTACATCCGTCTGTCGCCCGAAGGTGGGTTTGACCTGTCGACCTGGCCGAATGTCCAAGCGTGGATTGCTCGCTTCGAGGCGCTGCCTGCTTACGAAGCGCTGGTCGCCGGAGGCCAACAATGACTGTCCGTGATCCAACTTCCAATTCGGCTGTCAATGCGGATCGGCTCTGGCAGGACCTGATGACCCTTGCCGATATAACGGAGCCGGGTCGCCCCTATACGCGCCGTTCGTTCAGCTCCTGCTTTCTGGAGGGACGGTCTTGGATCGAAAATCGCTTCCGCGAAGCTGGGATGAGCGTGTCTTACGACACCGCCGCGAATCTGATCGGCCGTCTGGAGGGGAGCGAGCCGGATCTTCCGCCCGATCGCGATTGGCTCGCATTCGGATACAGTGCCATCCGGAGGTCGATTTGACGGGCATTCTCGGCGTGCTCGCTGGACTGGAGGTCATCCGCACCCTGCGCGAACGTAATATCCATACGCGTCACCCGATCGAAATAATCGACTTTCTGGCCGAGGAGCCGAGTGAATACGGCCCTCTCGTGCGTCGGCAGCAGGGCGCTGTCGGGACACCTGCCGGAGCATTTCCTTCCGTTTGAGAATTCGCAGGGTGAGACGCTGGGGCAGGCAATAGCTCGGATCGGCGGACAGCCTGACAAATTGTTCCTGGCTCGACGCTCGGATCTCGCAGCCTTTCTCGAACTTCACATCGAACAGGGACGCGTTCTCGAAAGCAGTGGCACCGACCTGGGCATCGTTTCCAGTATTGTCGGTATCGTTCGTCTGGAGATCGAGTTTCTCGGGGCCGCGGATCATGCCGGAGCAACGCCGTTCGACCTGAGGCGCGACGCGCTGGTGGCAGCGGCATCGACCATCAGTTCGGTTCGCTCATCCGGTGAGCAGTTCGCAGCAGCGGGGAGGGGCTATTTCATAGCAACGACAGGAGCAATCCAAGTAGAGCCTAACGCAGCCAATGTCGTACCACGGCTCGCTCGCCTGATTGTCGAGGCCCGGGCTGAGGACGCAGCGCAACTTTCCGAATTTGTCGCGACGATCGACAAAGCGAGCCTGCATGCGGCGACCACAGCAAAGGTCGAACGAGCGGTGTTTCGTCAATTGTCGGATTCGTTGCCGGCCCACTGTGACCAGCGCCTGCGCGATCATATGCGTATGGCCGCATCTGATCTGGGATTGTCGACGCTGTCGATGGCAAGCGGGGCAGGGCACGATTCTTCCTTCGTCGCGCAGGTGGCGCCTATAGCAATGGTCTTCGTTCCCAGCCGGGAAGGTCGCAGCCACTGCCCCGAGGAGTGGACCCCGGCCCAGCAATGCGCCAACGGTGCGGCAATCCTTCTGGAAACACTGCTGCGCGTCGACGCCGACCAAGCTTTCAATCAATCGCGTCAGCAGCAGACACAATGCAAGGAACTCCAATGAAAAGTGAACGCAGCTTTCAAGCGATGCGCGGTCCAGACCTGCGGTGCAAGGGCTGGCGGCAGGAAACCATCCTGCGCCTGTTGGAGAACAATCTGGAGAACGCCGAGAACCCGGCCGACCTCGTGATCTACATGTCCTGGGCAAAAGCCGCGCGCGACTGGGAGAGCTTCGACCAAGCGGTTGCGGCGCTGAAACGTCTGGAGGAGGACCAGACACTGATCATGCAATCGGGTCGCCCTGTCGGCCTGTTCCCCTCGCAAGGAACGACACCGCTCGTCTTGATGGCCAACGGAAACGTGGTGGGCGGCTGGGCAGGAGACGACGACTTCCGCGCCCTTGAGCGCAAGGGTTTGACGATCATGCCAGGCATGACCGCTGCAGCATGGCAGTATATCGGCAGCCAGGGCATCCTTCAGGGACCTATGAAACATTCATGACCGCTGCCCGCCTTCATTTCGACGGTTCGCTCAAAGGCCGGCTGATCGTCACGGGAGGATGCGGAGGGATGAGCGGCGCGCAGCCGCTCGCGGGGCAACTCGCAGGCGCGGCCACGCTCGTCGTCGAGGTCGATGCGAGGCGCATTCAACGTCGCGTCGACACCGGATATTGCCAGCGACTGACCTACAGCCTCGACGAGGCACTCGCATGGTGTGACGAGGCGCGCAGTGCCGGCGAGGGCCTGTCCGTGGGCCTCGTGGGAAACATTGCCGACGTCCTGTCGGAATTGGTCACGAGGGAGATCACGCCGGATATCGTCACCGACCAGACCATCGCTGATCCCGTCGCCGGCTATGTGCCATCCGGCATGAGCACCAATCAGGCCGCGGACCTACGCCAATCCAATCCCGACTCCCTGAAGCAGCAGTCCAGCGCGACCCTTGCCATGCACGTCAAAGCGATGCTGAGGCTGAAGGAGCGCGGATCTCTGGTCTTCGAATACGGCAACAATCTGCGAAAATATGCGAAACAGGGCGGACTGGAAGAGGCATTCGGCTTTGGGTCCTTCATCGAACTTTTCATCCGCCCGCTGTTTTGCGAGGGGATTGGGCCATTTCGCTGGATCGCCGCATCCGGCGAGCCGGGGGACATCCACGCGATCGACGATCTGATCCTGCAGATGTTCCCGTCAGACCATCGCATATCGAGCTGGATCCGCACCGCCCGCGATCACGTCCAGTTCACCGGGCTACCGGCTCGCATAGGCTGGCTTGGTCTTGGGGAACGCAAACAGCTGGCACTCGCCGTCAATGATCTGGTCGCAAAGGGTGCTTTGAAGGGTCCGATTGCGTTTACGCGTGACCATCTTGATTCAGGCTCAGCAACCTTGCCGCATCGCGAGACGGAAAACATGGCCGATGGCTCGGACGCCATATCGGACTGGCCGATCTTGAACGCATTGCTCAATTGCGCATCTGGCGCCGATCTCGTGGCCCTGCACGGAATGGGCAACTGGGCACAGTCGGCGGGCGTGACCACTATCGCAACAGGCACGCAGGACGCCGCCAGCCGCCTGGCACGGGTGATGGACAATGATACCGGCATGGCGTGCTTCGTCACGCAAGCGCCGGATACGAAACAGCACGCACGAAGGCTCGGCAGGCAGGCATCGGCATCGCCGAACAGTTGCAAGGGAGCGTTCGGTGACCACTCCCACGTCGAACAGTCAACTGACGGCGACCCATTGGGGAACCTATTTGGTTGAGACCGAGAACGGTTGTCTGAAGGCTGTAGAGCCCTGGGCTGGGGATCCAGACCCGTCGCCGATCGGGCAATCCTTTGTTGGCGCGGTAGATGGACCGCTTCGGGTTAGCAAACCTTCATTTCGCCGGGAATGGCTGGAGCGAAAGGGATCACGTGCGGCAGGCCGCCGCGGCGCGGACCCGTTCGTGGAACTCGAATGGGATGAAGCGCTCGATCTGGTGGCGGGCGAGCTGCAGCGTGTGTGCGACGAGCACGGCAACGGCGCCATCTACGGGGGTTCTTACGGCTGGGCGAGTGCTGGGCGCTTTCATCACGCACAGGGCCAGCTACATCGGTTCCTGAATACGATCGGGGGCTATACCGGTTCCGTCAATTCCTACTCGTATGCTGCCGGCGAAGTTTTGCTCCCGCATATCATCGGCAGCATGAACGGCCTCACAGGCAGTCATTCGACCTGGGACGGCATCGCCAACGAGGGACGGTTGGTCGTTTGCTTCGGCGGCATCCCAAAGCGTAACGCACAGGTTCAGGCCGGCGGACTTGGCCGGCACGAAGTGCTGTCAGCCATGAAAAACGCCCGGGCGAGCGGCGTCCGGTTTGTCAATATCTCACCGGTTCGTGACGACGGTCCAGAGGGTGTCGAGTCTGAGTGGGTGCCACTCAGGCCGAATACCGACACCGCGATGATGTTAGCGATCGCCCATACTCTTCTCATGGAAGAACTGCACGACGTCGATTTTCTGCAGCGTTACTGTGTCGGGTTTGAAAAGTTACGT
>NZ_OCNC01000002.1:0-571117 GCF_900215635.1 Rhizobium sp. AN6A | reverse complement strand
ATCGCCACCCATCCAGCCAGACCGGTTGGAGCCGTTCTGGCGTTAATTCCCTTGCATTCCATTGAAGCCCCCGCTCCCGCGCGCTCGATAAGCTATTCAGACAAAAAGGGGCAATATCCGCCCACTCATGCTGAAGACGAACAGGGGAGGGAGTATGGGACTCTCAAGTCGAAATAAATTTATGAAAAATAATAATTCTACGTCAGGCAGAAATGGGTGCGCATTTCCTGTAGCAGGCAGGCGTCCCGTTCATCGCTCGACTTCAACACGCAGGTCGGGCACTTTTCCGCACCCTTGACGGTATAGTACCGGCAGCATCCGCCACGCGCGCGAAACGTGTAGGTGAATGGTTCCTTCAATGCGCTGTCGTGCAGGGTCAGGTCAAAATACCCCAGCTGGCGGTTGTTCAGAGGCGATCCCTGTACCTTGATTATCGCCATTGCCGTCGACATCGCATCGGCGAGACAGCCGAACCGTCTTCCGACGTCGAGAAATCTGCCGGCGATGGCGTCTCCCACCAGCCGCCATTGCGCATTTTTCGAAAAAACCGGTCCTTTTTGCCAATGCTTCCACCAGCGGACGGAAATGTTGCTCGACGCCCATCCTGAAATGCTCGCACAGGCCTGCGTGGTCGTGACCGTCGAATGCGGCCCGTCATCCCGATCCGCAAAGATCTGCGGTGACAACAGCCTGACGCGGGCCCGCCGCACCGTCATTGGTTCTCCGTCATGCTCGCCATGGTGGGTATAGAACTGCAGCGAAAAGGTATCAGGCGACATATCAGGCACAACGCCACGGCAACCAACAACGGAACGGTGGCCATGAAGAAGATGTAGCAATAGTCGCTCATCAGAAATGCGGCGCGACTTTTGAGGTCGACGCCGGGATCGAACGACCCCTCATAATCCAGAAATTCCTGCAGTTCCGAGGGGCTGGAAAACAGCTCGGCAGCAGTTGTCCAGCCGGGAAGCATTGCACCGGTGCTGCACGGCACTTCGGCCACATTGATTGCTGGAGAGCGGTTGCTTCCGTCAGAATATCGCTGGCTTCGGGGATTCCGGCGGTTTCGTGATGTCTCATTGTCCGTCGCATCCGTCAGATTCGCATCTCAAATCAGGCTCATGCCTCTTTCGCTGAAACAGCCCTGCCTGCATCGTATCGGTTTTCCACAGCTGGCCCAGTTTGCCGATGAAGTGCGCAAAAGCTTGCGGAGCAAGCATGTGCGACCTTCGATCCGATGCATGATGACATCCTGACCGATACAGCTTTCCCACGCACGCGCCGCATTCCAGCTGACCAGATGGTCGGCGTCGGCCACGAATACATGTACCGGAAGCGTAACAGGGACATGCGGAGGCGTAAATTCATAAGTCTCGCAAATACGAAAATCGTTGCGCAGAACGGGTTCGAACAGCGCCATCGCCTCCTTGTCGCGTAATATCTCATCCGGCGTACCGCCGATTTCGACCAGCGACTGATGAAAATCCTCGCTCGACATGACGTGAATGGGCTTACGTCCTTCAAGAACACGGTCGGGTGCGTTCGAGCCAAGAATATAGAGCGCGTCCGGGAGCGGCAGGCCCCGAATGGAGATGTGCCGCAGCAGCTCATAGGCCACCACAGCGCCCATGGAATAACCGAACAGGGCATAGGGAGCTTGAAGCAGCCCGGAGACTTCGTGTCCCACATGTTGGGCAAGGCTCTGGATATCACGCGGCAGCGGCTTGGTGAAATGCGCTTCGCGACCCGGCAGGGCGACTGGGGTGACGTCAAAGACGCTCTCAGAATGAACCCAAGACCGGAACAGGCTTGGGCCGGCGCCGGCTGGCGGGAGGCAGATCAACCTGGGACGAACTGTCATTGTGTGTCCTTGTATCATATTTCAATCGCATTGTGTTCGCCCACGGGTGCGGCGGCTGCTTTCAGCGCGTCGATGAATGCTGCAAATGCCGCAAGGACCGGACGGTCGAACAGGACTTTTACGGGAAAATTGATCGCAAATTCTCGCCGCACCCGGTTGACGACCCGGGCAGCCAGAAGCGAATGGCCACCGAGGTTGAAGAAATTATCGCTATTGCACTCGGCCTCAACTTTCAGAACCTCTGCCCATATCCGGGCAATCCTTTCTTCCGTTTCTGTCCAGACGGTAGCGGAAAGGGGCTGATCATTGTTTGTTTCCGCCGAAGGCAGCGCAGGCTTGTCGATATCGACCGGCTTTGCGTCCGTATCGGATACGTGCGGAACCGTTGGAGTGCCGCCGGCCATCTCGCCGATTGTCGCGCCCAGCTCATTCAGGAATGCCTCTACCTCCTGCGCGGAAATGCAGCGCCTGTCGTATCGGGCGGAAATCGCAATCTTCGTGGCGTCGGCAGCGGCAAACAGGGTGAAGGGGTAGTGGGTCCATTCATCGACCTCGACGCCGGTCACGGCGAATGTCGCCTCTGTCGATATATCTCGCGCGCACGGGATAATTTTCAAAGACCAGCAGGCAGTCGAAAAGATCGCCCCGCCCGGCCTGTATCTCGCGTAGCGGAAGATAGTCGTGTTCCGCACAGGCGGACTGGCGTTTCTGCAATGTCTGCAACCACGGGGCAAGAGGGCCGTTTTCAACGTCGATGCAGACCGGCAGCGTGTTGATGAACAGGCCGACCATGTTTTCCACACCCTGGAGTTCGGGAGGTCGCCCGGCTGTCGTCGCGCCGAAGACGACGTGTCTGCTGCCGGTCTTGCGGGCGATGGCGATGGCAAGCGCGGCCTGCAGCAGGGTATTGGGGGTAATCCCCATGTCCCTGCACAGTTTTGCCGCCTGCGTGGAAACTGCGGGATCGCAGGTGAAGTGATGACTTGAGAAATCGGCCTCGCCCTCCGGTGCGTCGCGGGTCATCCTGCCCGGGACCTCGATCTTCGCCGTGTAGTCCGTCCAGAACGCACGCGTCGCCTCACGTTTCCTGCTTTTCAGCCAGGCAATATACTCCACATAGGGCCGTGGTGCGGGCAGTGGCAGACGTAATGAACCGCACCGTCTCTGATAGGCCCGGAAGGCGTCTTCGACGATGCGGCCCGCCGACCATCCGTCAAGAATGATATGGTGGTACTGAAGCACGAGACGCGAATTTTCCCCACCATAGTCGATCCATTGCAGGCGGATCAGCGGCGCAATCTTCAGATCGAAAGCCTGCCTCCGGTTGGCGGGACAAAGCGCACCGAGGCGTCTTTGCCGCTCTTCTGCGTCGATTCCTGACCAATCCAGTTGCGACAGGCAAGGCCGGCATCGCTGGTGGACGACCTGAAAGGGTTCGTCCCTTTCTTCCCAGTGAAAGGTAGTGCGCAGAACCGCATGGCGCGACACCATCTCGCTCCAGCAATCATGCATGATCTGCGGATCGACGGCCCCCTCAGTTGCAGGACGATCTGCGGCACGTAGACGCCTTCGTCGGGCGTGGCGATGGAGTGGAACAGCAATCCTTCCTGCATGGGTGACAGCGGATAGATGTTTTCGATAGCCGACGGCGGCTGCTTTCAAGGGGGCGATTGTCCATTGTGTCACAAGCTCTTTAGCAGATTGTCGAGTTCGTCCTGGCCGAGATCCATCAGCGGGAAATCAGAAGGGCTGAAACCCGCACCTGAACCGTTCAGGCAGTGCTGGATCAGCGTTTCAAGATTGTCCCGAAAATGGCCGGCCAGCGTCCTGATGGTGTCTTCGGAATGCAATTGCGCGCCATATACCCATTGCAATTGCAATTCGCCGCGCACCACCATGGCATTGATCTCGAGGATCGCATCGCGCGGATTGTCTGGGCGTACATCGGACGGATGTGATGCCTGACGGCGCAACAGGCTATCTGCTGCGAACATGGCATCCATCTGGCCGAGATAGTTGAAGCGGACCTGTGGTTTGCCGTAGTCCAAACGCTCACCTTTGTTGCGAAGATATTTCAGAACGCCGAAACCGACGCCGTTGTTGGGAATTCGCCGCAACGTGTCCTTGACGTCGAGAAGCAGGCGGTCCGGTGTTGCCTCGTCGGGCGTATCGAACAACACGGGGATAAAGCCGGTCAGCCAGCCCACCGTTTCGGGAAACGTCGATATCCTCGAACAGGTGCGGGTCTGCCGTGGTTTCCATTTCAAGGCGCAGACGTGGCTTTCCGCTCCATTGCCGCAGCGCCAGATAAAGGGCTGCGACCAGAACTTCGTTCGAGGCGATGCTGAAGCATTCCGGCACATCCCTAAGCAGTTGCTTGTTGTTTCGGCGTCAATCGTCTGCCGGTACGTCACCGCACCCGATTGAGTATTGCTCCCACTCTCGTTGTTCGAGTGGCAGCGGCCTGCACGTCTTCCTCGCATATGCCGCGCCAATATGCCTCCTCTCCGTCGAAAAGCACCGACCGCGAAAGCCGGCTGTTTCCAGCTGCCCGCCCGCGACGCGCCGGAGCGAATGGTGCCAGTTTCCAGATAATGCCGCTCAATATCCGCGACGATCATTCGCCAGGACACTCCATCGACGATAAGGTGGTGGGCCGCAAGGATGAGGCGTCCGGAACCATCGGGTAATGTTGCGAAAATCGTGCCGAAAAGAGGCCCGGCTCCAAGATCGAAACCGGCATGAAGCTTGCTGGCAAAATCGGTGACGTCGTTCTCATCCGCGGCGGCCAGTCGCTGCATCGGCGGCATCGCCGAAAGAGGGGCGAATTTCTGTTGCCATTGCCCATTTTGGCGCAAAAATCTGGCGCGCAGTGGAACGATGCTGGTCGAGGACCCTGAAAATCGCCTTTTCAAGCCTGTCGGGATCGAGAGGTCGAGTGGGTTTCAGGATCAATCCCTGGTTCCAATGGGCAAGATCGGCAGTTCCTGATCCAGCAGCCAGCGTTTGTATCGCCCCAAGCGTAGCTTGATCATCGCCATCACCGTTTCCGGCCGCGCAGTGCTTTCCACGCGCGTCGCTTCCGCGAGCGATGCGAGCTTGGGATGCAGGAAAACGTCGCGCGGGGTCATCTTCAAGCCCTTCTGGCGGGCCTGCGAAACCAGTTGGATGCAAGAATGGAATCGCCGCGAGCGAGAAGAAATTGTCGTTTCGCCGGATGTCTCCGCAACCGAGCAAACCTTGCCATATCTGCGCCAGCACGTCTTCCTGGTCATTGAGCGGACTTGCGGTTTCAGTGGCGCGTTCGCCAAAGGCTGCGGGAATCCGGCAGCGCAGATCGGTCCAGCTTACCGTTCGGCAGGCGTGGAAGTGCATCGAGCCTGGTCGCAAGCACGGGAATGAAATGCTCGGGCAGACGTTGCCGGAGAATTGCGACAAGTTTGGCGATTTCGAGTTGCAGGGTCACCGGCGACCCACATTGCCAGGCGCGGATGATTGGAGGCGTCGCGCCAGAGCCCGGCAACGGCCTCGTGCACCCCTTCCTGCTGCAGCAATACGGCCTCAATTTCACCCGGTTTCGATACGAAAACCGTTGAGCTTCAGCTGTCGGTCGCCGCGCCCCATGTAATCGAGGCCACCGTCATCACGTCTACGCACGATATCGCCGGTCTGATACAGGACGCGGTGTTCGTTGCAATCCGCAAAAGGATTGGCAGAAAGCGCTCGGCCGTCTGGCCGGGCCGGTTCCAGTAGCCACGCGCCAGCCCCGCTGCCGGACAGGAACAATTCGCCGGGAATTCCAACCGGCACCTCGTTCATCTCGCCGTCGAGCACGTAGGCGCGGGTATTGGCAATCGGAACTCCAATCCCGAACCATTCTCCCGATTTAGGCACTGGCGCACCGTCGAGTAGGTCGTGTCTTCCGAGGGGCCGTACAGGTTATAGAGGCTTTCGACATGGTCGTTGGCGTAAATCCGCGCGACAAGTTCGCGCGGAAGCGGTTCTCCCGCCAGGCAAACGGTTTTCACGCTCTCGGGCAGGGGGCCAAGTTTGAGCAATTCGGACATCGGTGTCGGAACGGTGTTCACCAGCGTCACGTCGCCTGAAACGGTGCGCTCGGGAAGGCGAAGAGATCGTCCACCATGAAGATGCGTCCGCCAGCCGCAAGCGTCGCAAATATTTCGAAGATCGAAAGATCAAAGCAGATCGAGGTGGAGGCGAGCACGCCGGACAGCTGATCGCCGGTGAAGCTGTGCAGGCACCATTGCACGAAAGCAACGGCGCTTCGATGCTCGATGGCCACGCCCTTCGGCCTGCCGGTCGAACCTGATGTGTAGATGATATAGGCAAGATCGGATTCCGACGTCGCCCGCGTTGGCACGGCCCCGCCTGCCAGGTTTTCCAACATGCCCGGCGTCATGCATCGGAAATTCTGTGCAACAGTCGAAATATCATCCTCTGTCGAGACCAGAATGAGCGCCAGATCGGCGTCCACGGCGATGAATTCTATTCGGTCGGCAGGGTAACGCGGATCCAGCGGCACATAGGCCGCACCGGTGCGAAGAACGGCCAATATGGCGACCACCAGCTCTACGCTTCTTTCAAGGCGGATGCCGACCCGTTTTCCCCTGCTTATGCCGGCTGCGGCGAGCCCGCTTGCGAGCCGGTCGGCTCTCCGGTCAAGTTCGGCATAGGACAGGTTCTTGTCCTGATCGGTAACGGCTATCGCCTGCGGATTGGCTTCGGCACTCGCTTTCACGAAGTCGTGCAGGCAGCGCCACTGCGGCTGAAATACTGCTCCTGTCTCGTTCCATTGCCGGAGCCTTTTCTGCTGGCTACCCGATAGCAGGGACAGCCTTTCGAGTGGCACATCAGGATGTTCGATAATCTTTTCAAGCAGGACGACCAGCGCCTCACTCAGCGATTCCATGGTTGTGCGGCGGAAAAGATCGCTGCGATATTCCAGACGGCACGAAAGTTCTTCCGCCGTTTCATGGATGAACAATGTCAGGTCCACACGCGACGACGTATCGGGAAGTGCCAGTCGTTCCCACTCCATGCCGGCAAGCGAAATGGCTTCGCGCCGGGTTTCGACGGTCGAGACGAGCATGGCCTGGAACAGCGGGTTATGGCTCCATGTCCGGGGGAGCGAGAGCGCATCGACCACTTTCTCAAACGGCGCGGCCTGGTTGGCGAAAGCGCTTAATGCCGTGTTGCGGGTTGCCTTCAGTGCTTCGTTGAAGCTCTCACCTCCCTGCGTCTGCAATCGGATCGCCAGCGTATTGGCAAACATCCCGATGACGTTTTCCAGATCGGGGTGGAAACGCTCGGAGACAGGCGTTCCGATGACGATATCACGCATGCCGCTGGCGCGCTGGAGCAGCGTCGAGAACGCCGTCAGCATTCCCATGAAAAGGGTAGCGCCTTGCTGGTCGCAGAGTTTCCGCAATTTTGCGAGTAAAACCGCGTCAAGCGAGAACCGGATGCTATCGCCGGAGAAGCCCTGTATGGCGGGCCGTACAAAATCGGTAGGCAATTCCAGCAGTGGCGGAGCGCCGGCAAGCGTCCTTCGCCAGTAATCGACCTCATTCGTCGTGTCCTGCTCCCGCTGCCAGACTGCAAAATCCGCATATTGCAGGGGCAGCGCCCCGTTTGGCGGCGCCGCGTTCTTCAAGAGGGATGCGTAAAACGTTGCAACGTCGTTCAGCAGAATTTCCGCTGAAAGGGCGTCACCGATGATGTGGTGCAATATGAAAAGTAGGACATGGTCCTGCGGGCCGTTGCGGAAGGCGTGAATGCGCAGGAGTGGCGCAACGGCAAGATCGAATGGCCGGCGCGCGCAATCGAGTAGAGCAGCCTCGAGTTCCCGGTCGCCGATCTCTTCCGGCACGATGCGGAACGTCATCTCCGGGTCGGTCTCGACAAAGGGCTTGCCATCGACCGAAACGAACCGGCTGCGCAGCATATCCTGTCTTTGCGCCATCAGTTCCAGCGCATGCGAGAGGATTTCGAAATCGAGCGCTCCCCTGATCTTCAAGGCAAACGGGATGTTATAGAGCGGGCTGTCCGGTTCCAGCTGCGCAAGCGCCCATTGTCTGTTCTGTGCATACGACAGTGGCGTTCGGCCGGTATGGTTCCGTTTTGCCAGTCCGGAAGAAGCCGCCTCCGGCCGGCGTCCTGTCATGGCCATCAGCGCATCGACAGTACCGGCAAATTCTGCAAGCCTCGGTTTCTCAAAAATGGTGCGCAGCGGCAGGTCGACGGTAAATGATGTCCGTAAACGCGCGAGCATCCGCGTCGCCAGCAGGGAATGGCCGCCAACCGTGAAGAAATTGTCGTCACGGCCGATCTTTTCGGCGCTGAGCAATTCACACCATATGGCCGCTACCATCTGCTCGGTGCCTTCGCGTGGGGCGGCATAGGCGGCTGACGAGACTATCTGTTTCGGTCGCTCAAGCCGCTTGCGATCGATCTTGCCATTCGCGTTTAATGGAAAACTATCGATCCAGACATAGGCGGCAGGAAGCATGTAGGAGGGAAGCTGTGAAGCGAGCGCTGCGCGGATCACTTCCTCGTCCACCCGGCCTGTCCCGGGGCGGCAATAGGCAACGAGGGTGCCCGAGCCTTCTTCATCCTGCCAAAGGGTAACCACGGCCTGTTCGATGGATAGCTGCGAGGCGAGGATCGCCTCGATCTCGCTGAGTTCGATGCGGAAACCGCGGAGCTTGACCTGAAAATCGGCGCGGCCGACATAAAGAAAATGCCCGGCGGCGGAACGCCGCATCAGGTCACCTGTCCGATAGAGTCTCGATGTTTCAGGTCCACCGTGCAAACCTGCGGCTGGTCCCTCGACGAATGCGCGCGAAGTCAGATCTTCGCGGTTGAAATAGCCAGGACTGAGACCTTCGCCGCCGATATACAGTTCTCCTATAACGCCTGCCGGCACCGGCATCAGCGCGTCATCGAGCAAATGAAGCTGCGTATTGGCGATTGGCTCACCGATCGGCAGGGCAGGAAGCTCCAGATGTTCGGCGCATATGCGTGTGCAGGTGGACCAGATCGTCGTTTCGGTCGGGCCGTAGAGGTTCCACAATTCGCCGCCGGTCGCCAGCAGCCGGCGGGCAAGGCCCGGCTCCAGCGCCTCGCCGCCGCAAAGCATCCTGAAACCCGCCGGAGCCTTCCAGTCGGCATCGGCAATCAGCCGCCATGTCGCGGGGGTCGCCTGCATCATCGTCGCGCCGTGGTTCCGGATAAGCTCCGAAAGCGCCATGTCGTCATAGACATCATCGGCTTCGGCGATAATCAGCAGGCCGCCGACCATAAGCGGCATCAGCAGCTCCAGGGTGGCGATATCAAAGGCCGGTGTGGTGACGGCGAGGAACCGGTCTCCAGCGGACATGCCCGGCCGGCTCGCCATGCTGCCCAGAAGATTGACCAGGCTTTTCTGCCGGATCGGCACGCCTTTCGGCCTGCCTGTCGAACCTGACGTGTAGATGATGTAGGCCAGATCGTCAGGCAGCGTCTCGCGATGCGGATTGCCGAAGGAGCCAGTTGCACGCAGCAGAGGTTCAATCGCCATGCAATCGCATGGATATGCTGCTTTCATAGCATCATCGTCAGCCTCGCTGACGAGAATGATGTCAGGCTTGCAGTCCTCGAGAATGAGTGCGCGTCGTTCCGCCGGGTGCCCGGGGTCTAGAGGCACATAATGGCCACCGAGCTTCAGCACTGCGAGGATGGCGATGACGAGGTTTTGGGAACGCGGCAGGCAGATGGCGATGCGGGGATGAGATTTGCCTTTGCCGGTGCGATCACTCAAACCGGATGCGACGCGGTTGGCGGCATCGTTCAGATCTCCGTGCGAATATTGACGGTCGCCGCAACGCACAGCCGCAAACGAGCCGCGCGCCTTTGCCGTCTCTTCCAGCAGCGACGCGACATCTGTCGAAGGAACGGCGACGTTTGTCCGGTTCGCAGCCGCTATGGCCGCATGCTCAGTCTCGCCCAGCAGGTCGATTTCGGCGATGCGGCCGCCGGGGTTCGATACGAGCCCGCCAAGCAGTCTTAGGAAATAGCCGGAGAAGCGTGCCACCGTTTCAAGCAGGAAGAGGTCCGTGTTAAACTCGAAAACGCCACTGAAACCTTCATTTCCCCGTCCCTGGTGCATGTCGAGGCTGAGATCGAAACGCGAGGCGCCTGAATCGAGTGCTATCGGCGTGACCTTGATATCGCCGAGGTCGAATGTTGCACCAGACGCATTGTGAAGCACGAAAGTTGACTGGAACAGGGCGTTATGGCCGATGTCGCGCTCGACATTCAGCGCATCCACCACCTGCTCAAAGGGCACATCCTGATTGGACAGCGCCGCGAGCGTCGTATCCCGAACCCGTTCGAGCAGCGTATCGAAAGTGTCATTCGATTGCAGGCGCGTCCGCATGACGAGATTGTTGACGAACAGCCCGATGAGGTTGCGGGTCTGCGCCCTGTTCCGGTTCGATGCCGTCGTGCCGATGCAGATGTCGTCCGATCTCGAAAGGCGGGCGAGCAGAATCTGATAGGCCGCCAGCAGCACCATGAATGTTGTCAGTTTCCGGCTTTTCGCTAGATCCTTGATGGTAGCGGAGAGGTCCGGCCCGAGGTGGAATTTGTGCCGGGCTCCACGAAACGCCTGCGTCACCGGCCGGGCGAAATCGAACGGAAGTTGAAGCAGCAGCGGTGCGTTACGCAGCTGTTCGCGCCAGTAATCGACCTGGCCTGAAAGCTCCACAGTGCCGTTACGCTGCCATTCGGCATAGTCGCGATATTGGATATCGAGTGCCGGCAGCTGGCCGGTGGATGGAGAGCCGGCTGCGCTATAGAGCCTGTAGACCTCATCGGTCAGGATCTGCAACGAGGCGTAGTCGGAAATGATGTGATGGATCACCATGACGAGAATATGCTCGCCAGGTGAGACGGAGAACAGGCCGACGCGAAACAGCGGACCTTGCGAGAGATCGAACGGTTCCCGCGCAAAGCGGCTTATGGCGGCGTCGCGTGCGTGCTCGTCATTGCCCAGTTCGTGAAAACTGAAGTCTGTCGTTGGTTGCGAAGCGATGACCTGGAACGGCTCTCCGTCCCGAACTTCGAAAACCGTCCGCAGGCTTTCGTGGCGCTGCACCACCATATCGAAGCAGGTCTTCAACCTGTCGCGGTCGAGCGGGCCCTTCCAGCCTGATGGCGACGGGTATCGAATATACGCCTGTGCCGGGCTGCATCTGCTCGACGAACCAGACACGTTCCTGGGCATGGCTCAGGCGGAAGTTCTTTTTTTCGGATGCCTGCTGTCCAGCCATCAGGCGCTGCAGAAGCTGGCGCTTTTCATCCGGTGTCAGTCGGGAAATATCCATTGTGTTCACGTCTACTGGTCCTTTTGGCCGGAGAGCAGCTGCTCCAGCATTTTATCGACGTCACTCTCGGAAAGGTTGCTTACGAATGTCTGCGCAACGATCGGGGAAATTCCCGCTTCCACTTCGCCCGGCGGGGTCGGTGAAAGTGAGCCGAGCAATTCCGACTGGGCTTTGACGGTGGTGGAGCCAAAGAGCTGGGCAAGCGTCAGGTGAACCGAAAATTCCTGCCTGATGCGCGACAGCAGCTGCATAATCGTCAGTGAATCGCCGCCGGCTTCGAAGAAGTTGTCCTCTACGCCGGCGTTGTCGCTGGACAGGAGTTCGTGCCAGATCGCCAGAAGTGTTGCCTCGTTTTCGGTCGCCGGGGCAACGGTGCGGCGTGCCCTCGCGCCCGGCGCGGGCAGTGCCTTTCGGTCAACCTTGCCATTGGCGCTGAGAGGCAACCGCTCCATGATCACGAATTCGCGGGGCACCATATAGGCGGGAAGTTTTCCGGCAAGAAAGACGCGGAGCCGCTCCGAGAGGGTTTCACCCCGCATTTGAGTGGATGCCTGCCACTGTGTGTTCCATGCTGGATTGATGGATCCGCCGGCCAGCACGTAAAGCGGCTCCTCGTCTTCTTCTGTTGCCAGTGCCGATGTGATGGCGGTCAGATCGACGCCGCCCACAGCGCAGAGGCCGATATCGAGACGCGGCGCATACAGCATCATCGTCTGTGCCATATGACCGGCTTCCAGCAGGCAAAAGTCTCTGGCCTTTTCCCTGTAGCTGCGCGCCATGGGTGCCGTGAGGCCGGTGAAAAGCACGAGGAAAGCGCATTGCCCGACGACATCGTCGCTCTTGCCGGCGATTGCCGCGATCTGTTCCTGCGAAACGGCTGCCAGAAATTCAAGCCGGTGTTCGGCGGGATGATGACGATACCAGCCGGCGGACAGCCCCTCGATCCGGCCATCCTGGACCAGAATATAGGTCTGAACCGGATAAAGTCCGCCCGCTGACGGGTAAAGCGCCTTTTTCAGCGGTGTGCCGGGAACATCGAAGGCCCGTATGCTGGCCAAGAGATGGCCGATTTTCTGAAGCTCCGCCGGAGCGTTCAAAAAGCGGCGATGACTTTGCCGGGCGATCGCTTCGTGCAACAGGCCGTCCGGCGTGGGCAAATCGACGGTGTTTCCGGCTTCGCCCAACCCGCCATTGCCTAAGCGGCTGGCCTTTGCTTCCAGTTTGCCGATAAGGCTGCCTTTGGTATTCGGAACGATATAGGCGACGAGGGCAGGTGGCTGTCCCGTCGTCGTCACCACGGCCTCGGCGACATTTTCATTTTGCAGCAGCGCGGTCTCGATTTCCCCGAGCTCGATCCTGAAGCCGTTGACCTTCACCTGGAAATCTTCGCGCCCCAGAAACTCCAGCAATCCCTCCGGCCGCAGCCGCCCGAGATCGCCTGTTTCGTAAAGCAGACGTGCGCCATTTCCAGCATCTTCTTCGTTTGCAAAACTATCGGGAATGAAGCGTTCGGCGGTCAGTTGCGGCCGCCCCCAATAACCACGCGCAACACCTATGCCGCCGATAAACAGTCGGCCCGTGACCCATGGCGGGCAGGGCCGCCCCTGATCGTCGAGGACATACCAGCGCTGGTTCGCCAGTGGCTGACCATAGGGGATGCTCGTCCAGTCTCGCAGCGCTTCTCCGATCGGGTGGAAAATCGACCAGATGGACGCTTCGGTGGCTCCGCCGAGGCTGATGAGATCGGCATTTGGCAATTGTGATTTCAAGGCGGAAGGCAGGCTGACGGGAATCCAGTCACCGCTCATCATTATCAGGCGCAGTGGAGGCTTTTCCTTGAGCGTCGGCAGCTCGGCCAGCAGCAATTGCGCAAGGGCTGGCACGGAGTTCCACACCGTCACCCGATGTTGCAGCAGAAGTTTCATCCAGCGGGCATTGTCCGACACTTCCTCGCCAACGGGAATGACGATGGCGCCGCCAACGGCAAGCGGACCGAATATATCGTAGACCGAAAGGTCGAAGCTCAGAGAGGAGAGCGCGAAAACCCGGTCTTCGGCGGAGATAGCCAAGCGGCGATTGATGTCGAGGATCGTATTCAGCGCACCGCGATGGTCGGTCATCACGCCTTTTGGTTTTCCGGTCGAACCAGAGGTGAAGATGATGTAGGCGAGGTCCGATGGTTCGGTTGCCGAGGATGAAGGTCTTGCCCCTCCTTCTTCGGGAACCGCAATCACCGTTACCCGCTGCGGCCAGTCGCCCCCCTCGGCGATGACGAGATCGGCCGCCGTATCTTCCACCAGCTCGAAACGCCGCTCCGCAGGCAGATCGGGGTCAACAGGCACATAGGCCGCGCCGCTTGCCAGAATGCCGAGGCAGGCGATCACCTGATCTGCGCCCTTCGGCAGAGAAACGGCAACCCGGTCGTTCGGACCCGCGCCGGCTTTCTGCAGGATAGCTGCCAGCGCCAGCGCGCGTTCAGCCACCTGTCCGTAAGTCAGTTCGATACCCTCTGCGCAGACGGCGATCTTGTCAGGGCTTTCCGCAGCTCTCTCGAAAAACGCTTCATGCAAAAGCTGCGTATTGTCAGGAAGCGCGATTTTCGCCCTGCTATTGAGCGTTTCGAACGCCTGGCAATCAACGATATCGGGCTCGGTCTGCCATGCTGCATCGTCGCTCGCCAGCGCCCGCAGCAATGTCTGATAGGCGGCAAACATCATGTCCAGCATCAATGGCGGGAAGAGTTCCTCGACCGCATCCCAATTATAGACGAGCTCGCCCTGATCTTCGGAGACCTGATGGTCGAGATAGACCTGCGGCGTCTGGCTGACGCTGTCCACCAGTCGCGTATCGAGACGCGGAATGCTGTCGTCTCTCGATGCCTGGCCCAGTACGCTGGTGAAAACCACGGGCATCAGGGCGCCGCCGGAACGCCCGTTCTGTTTCGCCAATTCGCGAAGCACGGAAACGCCACTGAAGAGCCTGTGTTCCAGATCTTCCATCAGACGCAACTGAACCTGACGGGCACGCGTGGTGAAGTCGGCACGTGCCGAAAAATCAAGCCCCAGCAGGAGTGACGCCGTGAAGTCACCGACAATCTTTTCCACGTCCTGATGAACCGGTTCGCGACTGAAGACGGTTAGATTGAGGGTGAAATCCTGACGTCTGCTCCAGCGCGCCAGAACTTCCGCGAAGATCGTCATGATTGCGGCTGTCGGGGTCAGACCAGCGCTCTGGGCCAGTTCCTTGAAACGCGACCAGTCTTTCGCGGCAAGCCGGCCCCGGCGACGCGTGAAGCGCGGATGATCGATCTGCGATGGGTTGCATGCCAGCGGCAGATCCGGCGAGGCTGGCAAATTGGCTATGCGGGCAGACCAGTACTCCCGCGCCCGTTCATAGGCAGCATTGTTATGCGCGGATTTCTCAAACAGAACATAATCCCGGAATGTCAGTCCGATTTCGGGAAGCGCGCGTTTCTGCATGAGCGCCGCGAGCTCGGTGCCCATCAATTTCAGCGACCAGGCGTCGCCGATGAGAACATCGAAACTGACGAACAGCCTCGTTGTCTTCCCGTCGAGCCGGGCGGCCTCGATGTGAAACAGCGGCCAGCGATCCGCCTTGAAAATATTGTGCGACAGCCTGTTTCTGATGTCCATCAGGCAGGTAGCGCGATCAGTCTCATCCCGCAGATCCGCCACCGGCAACCTGTAGTGGCGAACGTCCGCCAGCACGCGCTGCCGCCCGTCGGCATCGACGATGGCGCGCAGCATGTCGTGGCGCGCGACAAGTGCGTTTATGGCGTTTTCCAGCGCATGGGTATCGAGATTGTCGATATCGAATTCCCGATAGCCATGGGAGCCGACGCTGCCGAGTTCGAAGCCCTGGTTGCGACCAATCCAGTAGGCATGCTGGATATCCGTCAGCGGAAACGGCTCATGGCGGTCTTCAGGATTATGGATAATCGCGTAACCGTCGGCGTTGAGGACTTCCTCCGTCTCGTTCTCAAGTCGGTTTGCCAGCCCAGCGATTGTCGGTGTCTCGAAAATTGCCTTCAGCGGCAGTGAAACCCCGAAATCGGCTTTTACGCGGGCGATGATCCTGATGGCGAGGAGCGAATGTCCGCCCACCTCGAAGAAGCTGCGCTCGACATCGATCATGCTCGTCTGAAGGACGTCCTGCCAAATGGCTGCAAGCCGTTCCTCGATATCGTTTCGCGGTGCGGTGCCGCTGCCGTCAGGCGTCTTTACTTCGAGTGCGCGCAGGGCGCTGCGATCGATCTTGCCGTTCGGTAGATGCGGCATGGCCGGCAGGATGGTCCATAATGCCGGGACGAGGTGGGAGGGCAGCTTCCTTGCCAGCGTAGCGCGGATGTCGTCCACTGTCAGCTGTCGTCCGGCATCGAGCGAAATATAGGCGGCCAGCTGGCGTTCCGGGCTTGCTTCATCGCCGATGACTGCGATGACCGCCTCGTTGACGCCGTCGACATCCTCAAGCTGGTGTTCGATCTCGCCGATCTCGATCCGCAGGCCCCTGATCTTGACCTGATTGTCGAGACGTCCATGAAATTCCAGCGTGCCATCGGCGCGGCGCCTGACCCGGTCGCCGGTGCGGTAGAGATAGGCGGATGACCGGCCTGAGAAAGCGTCCGGAACGAAACGCTCAGCCGTCTGGCCCGGTCGCCGCAGATACCCGCGGGTCACACCGGCTCCGCCGAGATAAAGTTCGCCCGCCAGGCCGTCGGGCCGGAGGCGTCCGGCCCGGTCGAGGACATAAGATTCCGTTCCCGGCAGGGGTGCGCCGATGGAAACCGTTTTTTCCCCGCCGGCGCGAACCATCGCGCCCGTCGAGTAGGTCGTATCTTCCGAAGGTCCGTAGAGATTGTGTATGCGTGCCTGCGGTGCCTTCTTCGCCAGTTCTTCGAGCAGGACCGGCGGCAGGGGCTCTCCGGCAAGATTGACGGCACGAACGGATGCCGGAAGCGTGTCGTGGCGCAGATATTCGCGCAGCAAACTTGGAACGGTGTTGATCAGGCTAACTTCGGCGACATCCCGCAAACGCGGCAGATCGAAGAGTGTGTTGGCCAGAACCACCTGGCCGCCGCAGGAAAGCGTGCCGAAAATCTCGAATATGGAAAGATCGAAGCAGACCGAGGTCGATGCCAGGACGCCTGTTAGCTCGTCTGCGGTGAAGTTGTTGGCCGCCCATTGCATGCGGGCGGCGGCATTGCCATGCGTGATCGCCACGCCCTTCGGTCGCCCTGTCGAGCCGGACGTATAGATTATGTAGGCAAGATCGGCCGGATCGCAGGCGTAAGCGGCGGAAAAGACCGCATCGGGCAGTTTACCGACCTCAAGGAGCGTCAGATCGTCCGTGGCATCGAATGCCAGCCGGTCACTATCCGTCAGCACGACCCTTATGGCCGCATCCCGTGCGATGAAGGCGAGCCTCTCGGAAGGGTAGTCCGGATCGAGCGGCACATAGGCCGCGCCTGCTTTTAATACGCCGAACAGGGCCGCGATGAGATCCGGCGTGCGCTGCATGCAGACGCCGACGATGGAGCCGCGGCCAAACCCGCCGGCGGCGAGCGCGGCGGCAATCGCGTCACTTCGTTGATCGAGGTCCCGATAGGTGAGCTTGCGATGTTCGCTTGCCACTGCGGATTTTTCCGGCGTGCGTGTCGCCTGCGCCGTCAGCATCTCGTGTAGGCAAAGTCCGTTGGGTGTCAGCGCCTGGCCGGCAGACCGGCGGATCTGCTCCTGCTGCTCGTCGTCGCAAAGAAGAGAAAATTCCGACAGCCTACGGGCGGGATCCTCGGCGATCGTGCGCAATACATGTTCGAAACGCCGCCATAGGGTGGAGACCGTCTCCTCATTGAAGAGATCGGTTGCATATTCGATCTTGCCGCCGATGTCAGGGTCATTGTCCTCGAGATTGAAACGGATTTCGTTCTTTGCGGCACCGTCGGGCAGACGCAGGGTTTCGATGGCAAGACCGTCGAGTTCGGGCAACCTAGCCAGATTGTGCTGAAGATCGAATTTGGCCTGAAACAGTGGCGTCATCTCGGAAAGGGAGCGTTTCGGATTGAGAGCCTCGACGATCCGCTCATAAGGTACGTCCTGGTTTGCCAGGCCGGTGCGGACGGTCTCACTGATGCGCTGCAGCAGGCCTAAGAAATCCAGATTTCCCGCAAGATCGGTACGCAGGACCAGCGTGTTGACCAAGGGGCCGATCATCGCCTGGGTTTCCGGCCTGTCGCGGTTTGCGACTTCACTGCCCACCACGATATCGTCGCTGTCGCAATAGAGATGCAGCACCAGTTTGAAAGCGGAGAGAAGCAGGACGTAAAGGCTGACATTGTGGGCCCGTGCGAGCGCCCTCAGCTGTCCTGAAAGTGCCGGGTCGATGGAGACGGCAAATTGCGCGCCGAGGAAACTTGCAATGGCCGGGCGCGGGCGGTCGAATGGCAGGTCCAGTACCGGCAGGTCGGTTCCGAGCGCCTTTTTCCAGTATGCGAGCTGGTTTTCAAGCACCGGGCCGCGCAGCATCTTTCCCTGCCAGATCGCCCAGTCGGCATATTGAACGCGAATGTCAGGCAGATGGTGCGACTGGCCGGTCATCTCCTTGTAGAAGCCCGCGAGATCGCGGGCGAGCACGGTCATGGACCACCGGTCGCCGGCGATGTGGTGCAGCCCGACCGCCAGCAGATGATCTTCGGCGGAAAGGCGAACCAGCATTGCGCGCAATTGCGGATGGCTGAGGTCATAGGGCTCGGAAAGCCGCTGCAGGATGTGCTGGCGGGCCGTGGTTTCCGCATCGATGTCCTGTCCAAGGTCGAGGAATTCGATTTCTGTGTCGCTGGCCGCCAGAATATCCTGTTCCGGAAAGCCGTCTGCGCCGGGAACGAAGCGGGTTCGCAGCGGCTCATGCCGTTTTACGACATTCGCCAGCGCCTCTTCCAATGCCGTCCTGTCGAGTTTCCCGCGAAACCGCAGGATGCTGCGCATGTTGTAAGCCGTGTTGTCAGGTTCAAGCTGTTGCATGAACCACAGGCGCTGCTGTGCAAAGGACAGGGGCCGATCAACATCGCCTTCCTCGCGTCCCGGAATGACGGAGTCGAGAGCCGACTGATATCCCCGCTCGGCAAGACGCTGCTCTATGAGGCGACGGCGCTCGGGCGAAAGGTTCGCGAGTTTGGCGTAGAATTCGTTCATCGTGCTTCTGCTCCTCCAAGCGCGCTTTGGACTTCACTGTCGGAAAGGCCTTCGATTTCCATCAACAACGCTGCCATCTCGTCCAGGTCGCCTTCATCAGGCATATGGGCGGTAATCATGCTCGCCACGCGGGCGACCGTCGGGTTTTCGAAGAGGAGTTCACGCATTTCGATCTTGACCGGGAATGTTTCCCTGAGCTTGGCGACAACGCGGATGGCCAGAAGCGAGTGGCCGCCCAGCTCATAAAACCCGTCATCGACGCCGATCCCGCTCACGCCGATCAGCTCTTCGAAAATGCCTGCGACCGTGGTTTCGATGCGGGTGCGCGGGGCAATGAAGGGTGTGGACATCGCCGGCCTTGCACGACCTGAAACCGGTGCTTTCGATAGTTGTTCCTTCTTGCCCGCGGTTGGTGCCACGGTGATGTCGCTGCGCGAAAGCATCGTTGTGCCGGTAATGCCGTTCTCGATGATCCTTCTCGTCAGGTCCCAGGCATCATCAGAGGCAACCGCATAGGCGTTGGTATCGAGCGAGGAACGTTTGCCGGCGGCCAGAACATCGATGAGCGGGTAACCAATGGCGAACCAGGGCATTCTTGTGCTGCGCGACTGGGCAGCCACAAGTAGCTCCACCGCCTGATATACCGATGTGTAGGCGGCGAGCCCGACGCCGCCGATAACGGTTGCAAGTGATGACTGAATGCAGCAGAAACCTGCCCGCCGTTGCTCCATGGCTTTTATGAGCGCACGCAGCGGCGCGATGCGAACCGCTTCATTGTAGCTGAGATGCGTGTCGTTCATCATCGAAAGCGGCGCTGCCGCCCGCCGGTTCGCCTGCGGCATGCTCAGAAAAATCCCGTCGATCCGCCCATGTATCGCCACCACCTCATCGAGCGCCGCACCGATCGCAGCCGGATCATTGCAGTCGATCCGGCGCGTATCGAGATTTGCGACCTGATGAATGGCGTTTTCCGCATCGTTGATGGGTTGCAACACGGACAGGCGTGTGCCTGATATTTTCGCAAGATGATCCAGCCAGACGGTGCCGACACCTTCGGCGATATTGCCGATCACGACATAAACGCCGTTTTTCTTCAGGCGAGCCGACACCTGCGGTTCAGGCAGGTCGAGCGGCGCAAAGCCATGCGACCACCGATGCGGGCCCCTTATGGCGAGCATCGGGCCGGTTCCGTTGAATTCTGCCAGGAGGTGATCAGCGATCGCCTGATCCGCCGTGTCCGGCGTGACCATGATATCGATGTGCCTGCAGGTCAGATCTTCATACTCCTGACCGGCGACCCTCAGGATGCCCGGCAGCTGAGACTGCAGGTCGTCGAGGCTCTCCAGCCCGGTGACATCCGCTGCTCCATTGGTCACCAGCGTCAGCTTGCTTTTATGCCCCTGTGCGGTGAGAGCCCGCACGAGATTGAGCAGGGCCGCAACTTCGTTGCGCCTGCCGAATTTCAGCGGCCACAGATAAAGGATGTCCTGTGGCAGAGCCCCGCGTTCGCCCAGGGTGTCGAGCAGCTGGGCAAAATCCGCCGCGGAATGTCCGGCAAGGCTGAAGCAGCGGAAATCGCACTCGTCGAACCTGTCGCCTTCAATGGCGCGATAGACCTGAGCGCCGGCGCCTTCCAGCCGTGCGGCGAGGGATTTGCCGATGCGTCCTTCATCAAGGATCAGTACACGGCGATTTCTGCCATCTGCGGGGGTTGCCGGCGACAGGCGCTGCCATGTCGGACGATAGATTCTAGCGCTGTCGACGGGGGTGGAGATAGGCGCCTGATTTCCTGCCGTCTGGGCGGAAATCCAGTAACGCTGCCCCTGAAACGGATAGGTGGCGAGCGGCACGCGGCTGCCTTCAGCCGATACGGCCTGCCAGTCGAGATGTCCGCCCGTCCTCCAGTATTGTCCCAGTGCGGCAAGGTACTGGTCTGTCTCGTTTTCCGGTCTGGCACGGCCAAGGCATGGTATGATCCGGTCTTCCGCGATAGCATGTTCGCTTATGAGACCAGACAGTGCCGAGCCGGGTCCGGCCTCGATGAAGACTGTATTGTCAATGCCGAGAAGGGTTCGTATCCCCTCATCGAAACGCACGGTCTGTTCCAGATGTCTGGCCCAGTAATTCGGATCCGTCGCCTGCGAGGCGCTCAGCCAGGTTCCCGTCACATTGGAGATCATCGCAATGGCCGGCGGGAAAAGCCTGACATTTCGCAGCTCTTCCAGATAGCGCGCTGCGGCCTGCGCCATCATCGGCGAATGGAATGCATGTCCGGTCTTCAGCCTCCGCGTCACGTAACGCGCCTGTTTGAGTTCCGTTTCGAGCCTTGCGATGGCATCCAGGCTGCCTGAAACGACGCTGAGGCCCGGCGCATTGCTGGCCGCCAGGGCAATGTCTGCGCCAAGCCAGCGGTCGACCGGCGCATCGGGATGAACGACTGCAAGCATTGCGCCGGGGGCGGCCTGTTGCATCAACCGGCCGCGCGCCACGACAAGCGAAAGTGCCGTATCGAGATCGAAGACACCCGCCAGGCAGGCGGCCACATATTCGCCTATGCTGTGGCCATGTAGCGCCTGCGGTATCACACCCTGCGCGATCCATGCCTTTGCAAGGGCATATTCCACGGCAAAGAGCGCCGGCTGGGTAAATTCCGTAGTCTGGATGTCGTCATGTCCGGCAAAGAGATCGGCGCGGAAATCGCGGTGCATGATCTTGGAAAGACGATCCGCGCAGGCATCGAACGGCGCGCGGAAAAGCTCCACCCGCTCGTAGAGATCCTTGCCCATTCCGGCATATTGGCTTCCCTGTCCGGGAAACAGAAAAACCGGTGACGGCGTGCTGCCGGCAATGGCTGGTTTTTCCGCCGCGAGACGGCGCAGTTCCGCCGCGGCTGACGCCAGATCATCGGCAACCACCGACTGGCGATGGCTGAAAGCCTTCCGGCCATGTCGCAGCGTGAAAGCAACGTCGTTGATGGCAAGTTTCGAGTCCGCCTCGAACACTTTTGCCTGTGCTGAAAGCAATGACGAGAGCGCTGCATCATTGCGCGCCGAAAATACCAGAAGCTGCGGGGATGTCGGTTGCGTCCTGGCGCGGCTGCCCGCGTCCGCCTCCTCCAGCACCACATGCGCATTCGTTCCGCCGATACCGAGAGAACTGATGCCAGCTCTCCGGGGGCTTTCCGAAGCAGCCCAGTCCCGCAGGGCCGTATTGACCGCAAAGGGGCTCGCCGGGAAGTCGATCTTCGCGTTTGCCTGTCTGAAATGAAGGCTCGCGGGAATCTTGCCGTGCTTCAGGCAAAGCACGGTCTTGATGAAGCCTGCAATGCCTGCGGCAGTATCGAGGTGGCCAATATTGGTTTTTACGGAGCCGATGGCGCAATAGCCGGTGCGCATCGTCGTCTTGCGAAAGGCCTGCGTCAGCGCCGCAATTTCGATGGGGTCCCCCAGCGATGTTCCCGTGCCATGCGCCTCGATATAACCGATGGAATCGGCCGATATTCCCGCAGCCGCATGGGCCTCGCGGATGACCATGGCCTGGCTGTCCACCTGCGGCGCGGTGAAGCTTGCCTTCAGCGCGCCGTCATTGTTGATGGCCGAACCGATGATGACGGCGTCGATCGTATCGCCGTCTGCAAGCGCATCTTCAAGACGCTTGAGCACGACAACGCCGACGCCGCTGCCGGGAACGGTCCCGGCGGCATCCGCATCGAACGCCCGGCAATGCCCGTCAGGAGACAATATTCCGCCTTCCCGCGCCACATATCCATGCGAACGGGAAACCGTTACGCCGCCCGCGAGCGCAATATCGCATTCGCCCGCGATGAGGCTCTGTGCCGCAACATGGATGGAAACAAGCGATGAGGAGCAGGCCGTCTGCACCGTCATGGCCGGTCCGCGCAGATTGAGCTTGTAAGCCGTGCGCGTCGCTAGAAAATCCTTGTCGTTGGCGACGAACAGTTCAAAGGGGCTGATCGATTGGCGCACCGCGGCATTAGCGTGCAGGTTCAGGAGATAGGTATTGAAGCCGCTCGAGGCATAGACGCCGATGGAACCGTGGAAGGTGTCGCCCTGATACCCGGCGCGCTCCAGCGCCGCCCATGCGCATTCGAGAAACAGGCGCTGCTGTGGGTCGAGAATTTCCGCCTCGCTGGGGCTGTAGCCGAAAAATTCGGCGTCGAACTGGTCAGCCCCCTCCAGTGGTGCTGAAGCCCGCACGAAATCCGCATCCGCAAGCTGCTCGGGCGGCACACCCAACGCAATGAGTTCCTCGTCGGTCCATTCTTTGACCGACTCCCGGCCATGAACCAGATTATCCCAGAAGCTCTCGATGTCGGAGGCTCCCGGAAAGCGGCCTGCCATACCGATGACGGCGACCCGAAAGGCGTTCCGATCCTGGTTTGAAGCGCTGGTATAGTCGGACATATGCAGTTCTCGCTGGATTAGAAATTGAACACGCACGTTACTTGTGGAACGGGCAGCCTTTTTTGGGGGGATCGATCATGCCGAGGCGGCCGCGTTCAAAACGCTGGAGCGTATCGATCGCCTTCCGGTCGCCGTATCGCAGGCTGCCGGCGTCGGAGCCGACGAAACGTGAGCAGACCCCGACATGCCCTTCCGCCAGATATTTGTAGGCTGTGACGAATTCAGCATGGGCGTTATGGAGTTCGACCGGCAGCGTGGCAAACACGTCCTTCATTTCACGCCAGACCTGAATGAGGACGGCATGATCGAACGACATCAGCCCGCTGAAGTCATCGGATTCCACTGAAGGCGGCGTCATGGAGACGCGGATGGTATTTTCGTAATCCGCCTTGCTGAAGCTGGCGGCAAGGTCCATGGAGCTGGCAGATGTGCGCAGAAGCACCGCGGCTGCCCGCAATTCCCTGTCCGCTTCGGCATGATTGCCCTCAAGCACCTGCATGTTGAAACGACGAAGGCACAGGACCAGGCCCTGCACGTTCATGAAAAACGCCCAGTGGAATTCGCGCCAGATCCGGGATGGCGACGGGGAAGCAATAGTCATCTTGCACACTCCACGCCGAAGCACCTTGCTAGAAGCCTTGCATGAACCTCGAAACCGTCAAACTGGGCTTTTGCCGCCTTCTCCGACAGGTGGGGCGCCCGGCAGAAAAGATCGGTGACTGACAGCGCGACCTGCAGGAAGCTGCGCAGCAGAACATGGGCGGGCTGGGCAGTGGTAATGCGGTTCACGCGGAAATACCGGTCGTAGTCATTCGCGTGAAAGGACGTCAGCGGAAGGCCGCTGACATCCACGATGCCGGGATCGGACATCGGCTTTTCCATGTTGCCCAGAAGTGCGGCGATACGCGCGCGGCATTCGGGATAATGCAGCGTGAACGCCTCAAGTGCCTCGCAGATAATGTGCTGCAGGTGGGCCTTGTCGTGTTCTTCCGGCGCCATTACCGGTGCAAGCGCCTCCGGCACGAGCAGATCGAGAACTGCATCCTGCGCCAGCCAGTCCCTGTCCGGTCCGGCGTCCGCGCGGGGCACCGGGCTTGGCCATGGTTGGTCGTCCATGGGGTCACGTCCTATTCTTGCACGCTGGTGGTGTTTACTGCTTCGCCGTCCATCAACCGCCGCAAACTCAAGGGGCGCATGTCGGTCCACTCCACCTCGATGTGATCGAGGCACGCCTGCTTCGATCCGGAAAAGCCGCTCAATCGCCACCCTGCGGGGACCGCCTTGTAGACCGGCCATATCGAGTATCGTTCCTCGTCGCTGATCACGACGTTGTAGTGCAGGTCTTCAGCCGGTGTCTGGGAACTCATGGTGGTCACTCCGATCAATGTCTGTCGAGAAGACGGTGGTCCGCCAGAGCCGTCAGGCTTTGCAGAACAGCGTTGTGAATAAAGGCGATGTCGTCATCGCTATGGGCGGTAGAAAGAAAACCGCCACGGTCCCCGGCACGAAGGTGAACGCCGGAGGTCAGAAGAAGGAAGGAAAGCATGGTGACAGCCTGCGGCGAGATGCGGCTACGGGCAGCGGATATGGCGAAGAACGAACCGAAGCTCATGAACGACACGGGCAACCCCGCATCCTTGAGTGCGCCGTTCAGCCGTTCCACGAATGCCAGCGTCCTGGCGTTCAGGCCCTCTTGCAGGGCCGGTCCGTCTTCCAGCAATCGCGTCGCGACCGCCTTTGCGGCTGCGAGCGCCAGCGGATGGCGGCAATAGGTTCCTGCAAAAAATGTCGGGGCCACCTTCGGGAAGGATCTGTCGCCGTAAGCCCAGGCTCCGCCGTCGACGAAATCCATGAACCGCCCCTTGCCGGCGATGAGCGACAGCGGCAACCCGCCGCCGGCGATTTTGCCATAGGTGGCAATATCCGCATCTATGCCGAAATGGGACTGCGCGCCGCCGGGCGCGACGCGGAAGCCGGTAATCATCTCGTCGAATATCAGCGCGCTTCCGGTCTTTTCGGTCACGCTTCGCAATTCATGCAGAAATTCGCGCGGCTGCAGCTCCGGGTTCCGGCTCTGAACGGGCTCGACGAGCACGCCGGCAAGGCTGGCGCCGTGACGTCTGATATAATCGATGGAGCGGGGATTGCCGTATTCCAGCAGCACGATATCGCGGGCGGAGGAGGGTGCCACGCCTGAAAAGCCGGGAACTGCTTTCGTCAGCACCATGCGTCTCAGGAGCGGTTTTAGCGCCACCAGCCATGCCGGATGAGACCGCAGCAAAGCGCCCCTGCGGATATATTCAAGTTTGGTCGCCTTATGCAGGGCAGGGTCGGAATGGCCATGATACGAGCCTGTAAACAGCACGATCTTGTCGCGCCCCGTTGCGGCACGGGCTATCCGCATGGCCGTCTGCACGGCTTCGGTTCCGGTGTTGCTGAATGTGACGCGGTCTTTTCCTGTGATACGGCAAAACAGTTCCGCGGTCTCGCCCGCCAGATCGGATTGCGGCCCGAGCGCAAAGCCCTTGGCCAACTGCGCTTCGATTGCCGTGCGGATGAAGGATGGATTATGGCCAAAGAGATTGGTGCCAAGGCCCATGAGAATATCGACATATCTGTTGTTGTCGACGTCCTGCAAATAGGCGCCTTCGGCATGGCTGGCGACGATGGGATACAGGGCCTCTTTGGTCTGCATCGTGAAGGGAAGGCCGATCGAGCTTTTGTCCGAAAGGAAATCCCGGTTATAGGCGGCGGCGCGCTTCGAACCCGGCGTCTTGAGATTGAAGTCGGTAACGATGGCGGCGATTGGGTCAGTCGCGGTGCCGGGATTATTGTGAATATTCATTCGACGGCCTCCTGTGTGACTTCCTGCCCCGCGCGTTCTCCGGCAATCTTCGTGCAGAGGAAGTAGACTGCTCTCTCATCGGTCACCGGACCGCCATCGGTGCTTCGCATTTTGACCGAAAAGCCCGATGCCCGGAGAAGCTCGGTCACGGTATCCAGATTGTGCCCCCATACAGGGTTGGTGACCGAGTGGCGCTGCCAGTTGTTTCCGGGAATGCCGAAGCGGGCGATGAGAGCAAGCCGTCGGCGATTGGAAAGCCGCCGGACCGCCAGCCTGTATGCCGCCTCCGCCAACGAGAAGCGTGCCGCTTTCGACCTCGTATGGATTTCAACCGTGAACGAACCCTCGTTCGATTGCGAATTATAGCGGGGCGTGATCAGCCAGGCGTAATCATCGGTGAGTTCGCCTTCGGCCGGCAGATCGCGCCAGTAGCGCGTCATCTGGCCGGGATGGTTGATGTCGAAAGCAAAAATTCCATCATCTTTCAGGCAGCGGCGGACGCTTGAAAAAACCTTCCGCAGGTCTTCGGTATTCTGGATGTGGTTCAGCGATGCGCTGGTGCAGACCACGCCGTCAAAGGGCTGCTCAAAGTTGAAATCCCTTGCGTCACCCAGAACGAATTCAATATCCGGTGCGTTGCCGCGGGCATGGTTTATCATGTCCTGCGAACCATCCAGCCCGGTGACGGCATATCCGCGCTCAGCCATCAGCTTTGCAAGATGTCCCGTTCCGCAGCAGAGATCGAGAACCGAAGCGCTGTCCGGCAGTTGCGAAAGAACCGCCCGTGCCAGGGGAGCGATCTTCTGCTCGCTATAGCGCGGGCCAAGCGTGTGGTTGTAGAGCCAGGCCCAATGGTCGTAATTGCTGGCTTCGCTTGATATAACTTTGCTCATCGTTCACCCTGCTTTCGCGCGTCATCGGACGCCGCGTTCAGAAAGTTGGCCTTGGCAAATGCGCGCAGATATGTCCGCAAAAGCTCGAATGTCAGGGCCGGTTCGCGGAATGGTGCGTCGGACATCGCCGCCTGTGTGAGGTGGCAATCGAAGTTGCGCATCTGTTTTTCATCGCTCTTGCCGGCGGCGGAAGGCGAGCGCAGCAATCCCAGCAATGGATAGAGGGGGTGGTCTGGCGTTCCGCGCGCCACATCGCTCAGCATGTCCTGCCATTCCCGCTGCGAAACCCGTTTCAGTTCGATCCCCTCCAGTTCGCAGGCCTCAAAGAGGCGGGCGCTTGAAACGGGGGAGGAATGAATGAGGTGGAAAACCTGTCCTGCCGAAGCCTGTTTGCTGGAGAGATGCACAATCGCCCGGGCCACATGGTCGACCGGCAGCATATCGAGCAGTCTTTCTCCTTCCGGCGCTGTCCCGGTGTAAAGATAGGCCTGCACCAGACGGCACAATATGTCCGAGCCGTTGAAGGCGCCTGTAACGCTGTCGCCCGATATGGCTCCCGGCCGGTAAATCGTCACCGGCAATCCTCGCCTGCCGGCTTCGTTGACGAGATGCTCCGCGACCCATTTGCTCCGGTTGTAACCGCCGGCGGGCGGGGCAAACCCTTCCACGCTTTCCAGTTCGCAGACAGGCCGAACATCACTGCCGGAACCGCGGCGCGGCGTCAGGGCGCTGAGCGTCGAGACGTAATGAACGTGCCGGCCCGCTCCCGCACAGGCGAGTTTGAGAATTTCGTGGGTTCCAAGCACATTGGTCTGGCGCAGCCGCTCGTACCGATGAAGGTGGTGGACTTCCGCGCCATTGTGAAAAATGCAATCGGCATTCCGGACAATATTGTCGTAGTCCCCGGTGGCAAGCCCGAGGCCCGGTTTGGAAAGCTCGCCCGCCAATATCGTCACGCGTTCCGTCAACACGGACTGGGGCAGGTCATATTGCCGGAAGGCCTGCCGCAGGCGGCTCATTCCATCGTTGCCACGGATCAGACAAGTGACTTTTCTCGCGGGGTCGCGAAGCAGCTCGTGGAGAAGATAGGGTCCGAGAAAGCCGGTCGCACCCGTCAGGAAAACGTGGGCGGTGTCGCTTGTGGCTTTTGCCGTTGCGCTTGGGCGGATTGCATCGTCCAGTTTTATATCGCGCTTCAGCAGCGTGGTTTCATCGTCGCTGCCGCTATTACCGGCGTCTCTTGTCCGCAGGCGGTTTGCCAGCGCTTCCACCGTGGAGGCGTTGAAAAGATCGAGAACGCCGATATCAAGGCTGAACGTCTCCTTTGCGACGGCGCAGAAACGGGTGGCCAGCAGCGAGTGGCCACCAAGCGTGAAGAAATCGTCGGTTGCGGCAACCTGATCGATGTTCAGAATATGTCCGAACGCGCTGGCTATCCGGGTTTCCATCTCGCCTTCGGGCGCCCGGCCATCGGGATCTGTTTCGGCGCGCGGCGCGGGAAGCTTTAAGGGATCGATCTTGCCGTTGACGGTAAGCGGCAGCGCCTCGAGCCAGTCGAACGTGTCGGGCACAAGGAATTTCGGCAGGCGGTTCGCCAACCATGCGCGGATTTCCGATGGCGTGGGTCTGGTTGCCGCGTCCTGATCGGTTTGAGGAACCGCATAGGCGGCGAGCCTTTTGCCGCCGCGTCCGTCGTCACGCACCGCCACCGTCGCCGAAACGATGGCCGGGTGGGCAAGTAGGCCCGCCTCTATTTCCCCGGGCTCGATCCGGTATCCACGGATCTTGACCTGGCTGTCCAGCCGTCCTGACACGTGGACCCGCCCATCGGCCAGCAAGACGGCGCGATCGCCCGTGCGGTAGAGCACGCCCGCGCGCCCGTCTGTGGCGAATGGATCGGGAACGAAACGTTCGGCCGTCAGCGCCGCCCGATCGTGATAACCGCGGGCAACGCCGCAGCCGCCGATATGAAGTTCTCCCGGCACGCCAAAGGGCAACAGCTCGAGATTTTCATCAAGCACATAGAGCTGCTTGTTTGCCGCGGGCCTCAGCACCGGCAGGCCGGCACGCCCCCCGCCCATATCGACCATGCTGGCATTGACGGTGGTTTCGGTCGGGCCATAGGCATTGATGAAACGACGGTTCTTTCCCCATCTTTCGATGAGTTCAGGCATGGGAACTTCTCCCCCGACCAGAACGGTGCGCAGCGACGGCAGGTCATCGACCGGCAGGGAGAGCAGGGCCGATGGCGTCATTGTCAGGTGTGTCACATGCCGCGTGTGCAGGATGTCGGCCAGTTCGGCGCCGGGAAGGGTCGCATATCCGGGTAGAAGAAGAAGCCTGGCACCGGCGCCGAGGCTCATGACGAGTTCAGGAATGGAGGCATCAAAACTGAAGCTGAAGAACTGCAGCACACAATCGTCGGCCGTGACGTCGCAGGCGCGTATCTTGTCCCGCGTCAGATTGATCAATCCGCTATGGTCGACAAGGACGCCCTTTGCCTTGCCTGTCGAGCCTGACGTGTAGATCACATAAGCCAGCTGCGACGGATGCGTGACCGTTTCAAGGTTGTCGGCGGGTTCGTCGTGGGGGAAGTCCTCATCCAGATTGAGTCGATCGGCTGTCGGCGGAAGATCGATCAAGCTGTGGCTGACGACAAGCCGGGCACCTGCATCCGACAGCATCGCGCCAATCCGCTCCGCGGGGTAATCCGGATCGAGAGGCAGATAGGCACCGCCTGCTTTCCAGACTGCAAGCCAGGCCACGATCATGTCAAAGCTGCGCGGCAGTGAGATTGCGACGACCGTTTCTGCGGTAACGCCTTTACGGCGCAGCAGGCGCGCCAGCCTGTTTGCGCGCGCGTTAAGCCCGCCATATGTCATGATATCATCGGCATCCGCCTGCGGCATGATGAGCGCCACGGCCTGCGGCGCCCGAGCCGCATGTGCTTCGAACAGTTCATGAAAATATTGCGGGCCAGCGTGTTCCTGCGCCGTGCTGTTAAAGTCGCAAATCCGCTGCTGCTGCTCCTCTTGTGTCAAAAGCGCAAGAGTGGCGATCTGCAGGGAGGGGGTGGCGACGATGGATTTCAGCAGTTGCTGGAAATGGCTGGCAAACAGGCCCATCGTCTCGGCGCGAAACAGCGCGGTCTTGTATTCGATTGTGCCGGAAAGCCCGGTTTCCGTCTCGCGGAGATCGAGGCATAGGTCCAGTCTCGAGACCTTGTCCTGGCGCGCCAACCGGCGCATTTCCAGTCCGGGAAGCCGGATGCGCTCGCGTGGTGCTGCGTCGAGCTGAAATTTTATCTGAAACAGCGGGTGGCTGTCGGGATCGCGTTGCACGCCGACCATATCGACAATGCGCTCGAACGGCATGTCCTGATGGCTGATAACCTGCTGCAGGGTCTCATGTGTTTGCCGCAGGGCCTTTTCAAAATTGCCGAAGGGATCGACGCGCGATCTGACGGGGAGAGGATTGACGAACAGCCCGACCAGTTCTTCCGTCTCCACATGTGGGCGGCTGGCGACGGGCGTGCCGATCACCAGATCGGTCTGCCCGGTATAGCGGTGGATCAGCAGGTTAAAGGCAGTGAACAGCGCCGTGAACAGTGTCGTGCCATGCGCGGCGGCAATCTTTCGCAGCGCATCGGCTGTCGCTTTATCGATCGAAAAGTCGTGCAGTTCACCCGCGTGGCCATGGCCTGCGGTGCGCGCCATGTCCGTTACCAGCTGCGTGGTCTGCAAAGGCTGCGAAAGGTGCTGCTTCCAGAATTCCTCGAGCGCTCCTGCCGTTTCCGCCGCCAGACGCTCGCGCTGCCATGCGGCGAAGTCGCCATATTGTATCGGCAACGCAGCTTCCGGCGTCGCACTGCCTGACACTTGCGCGCTGTAAAACGCGCCGAGGTCTCTCAGCAGAATTTCAGTAGACCAGCCGTCGGCGCATATGTGGTGCAGCGTAAAAACGAGGACATGGCGGCCATCGCCGCACTTGACAATGAGCAGGCGGATGGGCGGTTCGGCGGCAAGATCGAAGGGTCTGCTCGTTTCAGCATGAATGACACCTTCCATCGCCGCATCGGCGGGTGAAATCTGGAGGACGGAAAAAGGCGTGTCACAATGTGCGGATATGGTTTGTCTCGGCGCGCCATTGTCGCTGTATATGCGGGCGCGAAGCACCGCGTGGCGGTTCATGACAGCGGCGAGCGCCGCCCTCAGCGCATCGAGGTCGAGAGTGCCGCGGACTTCGAGTGCAATGCAGATGTGGTGTAATGCCGAGCCCGGATAGATCTGGTCGATCAGCCACAGTCTTTCCTGGGCGAATGACAGCGGCGGGCAAGTCTCGTGACGGATAGGGATATCATTCTGGCCGGTTGCGTCGAAGTCCGCATGCACCATGTTGAGGAACGCCAGAATGTCGTTTTTTCTGGTCCGGATTTCGCTCATCACGGCATCGTTCAAGCGACCATCAGGGTCTGAACATTTCAGGCTTCCGGCATCGATCCAGACACGGATATTGTTCTGATGAAGCCGGGTTATGAGGGTCTCGACTGGCTCGATGTAATTCATAAGCCGCCCCTTGGCTGTGTCGGTTTCACGCGATCCGGAGAACGAACGGCTTGCCTTTTCAGGCCGGCGTTGCGCAGCAGGGTACTCATCGGTAAAACAACCATCAATTGCATGTTCAGCTGCCTAAAACCGGTCATCAATTTCAATTTCTTATTCTTGACTAGGCGATTCAAGAATTATATGCAAGAGGTAATTGTTGTCATCGAGAAGCAGCGGGCAGCGACGTCCGCTGCTGGCGGGTGAGTGTGTGCAATCAGTACGATGAACATCCTATGGTTGGTCGTAGCGGATAATGGTTGTCCGACGTCAGGAGTTTTTTCAGATGCAGATCATACCGATGTTCGCTCGAAAGCCATCTGGAGAACGTGATTTTATAACGATAATACATAGGCTTGAGGATATTGCCGCAGACCGGCCATTAGATGAGGCGTTCCGTTTTTACCCCGACGACCCAGGAGCGATCGGTGAAAGCCGTAGTGACGGATGGACATGGGGTGAATTGAACGCTCGCGTTAAGATTGTTTCTGATGAGGTCTCCAGAACGGGTCTCGTCGGGCAGGGCGGCAGGGTTCTCATCGTTTACCCGCCTGGTCTCGCATTCATCGCAGCCTTCCTCGGATGCCTGCATGCCGGTGCCGTTCCGGTGCCTGTCCCGGCGCCGCGGCGAAATGAAGGAATACACCGTTGGTTGCATGTTGCGAAAGACGCCGGCATCTCGGGAATTGTTTGCGCTGACGAATTGAAGGAGCTGCTCGAGCCGCTCCAAAGGGCCGTCGGTCACGGATTCTGCCTTGCGCCTTCAGGAGGTGATCCCGATATTCCTCTACGCGATCTTACGCCTTCCGCAAGCGCGCCCGCCGTTCTCGACGGAAGCCGGATTGCATTTCTGCAATATACGTCCGGTTCGACCAGCGATCCGAAGGGCGTCATGGTCACCCATGCCAACCTGATGGCCAACCTGCGGCAGATCAGCCTTGCATTTCACTATGGCTCTGAGGACCGGTCCGCGACGTGGTTGCCCCATTATCACGATATGGGGCTGATCGACGGCATCCTGTCGCCGATCTTCAACGGATTTCCGGTGTCGATCATGGCGCCTGCGAGTTTTCTGCGGCGGCCGCTGCGGTTCCTTGAACTGGCGACACAAAACAGGGCGACCATTATCGGCGGACCGAATTTCGCTTACGAGCATTGCGCCGACCGCTACAGTGCGGAAGGGGCCGCGCGGCTTGATCTCTCCGCGGTTCGGATCGCCTATAATGGGGCGGAGCCTGTGCGCCCGGACACGCTGAGACGCTTCAGCGCCCTGTTTGCCGACCATGGCTTCCGGCACGACGCCTTCTATTGCTGCTATGGCCAGGCCGAAGCCACGCTTTTCCTGACCGGAAATGCCCCATCCGATCCGCCGCAATTGCGAAGCTTCAAGCGTGAAACGCTGGCAAAGCAGGGAACGGCACTACCGCTCCCCGCTGGGGCGGATGAGCATGATGCAATCGAACTGGCGGCCTGTGGACGTCCCGGAGCGGATATCGAGATCTTTGTCGTGGAGCCTCAGGAGCACCGCCTGCTTGATGATGGGCATGTCGGCGAATTGTGGATCCGTGGTCCTAATGTCACGCCCGGTTACTGGGCGAGGGCAAAAGCAAGCGCGGAAAGTTTCGACCAGAAAATTGCCGGTGAGGGTGGCTGGCGCCGAACGGGCGATCTTGGCTTTCGCCATGAAGGGCAATATTTCATTACCGGTCGCCTCAAGGATCTCATCATCATCAGGGGGCAAAACCATCACCCTGAGGACATAGAGCAGACCGCCTTCTCTTCGCATGCCGCGCTCGCACAGGGGCGGGCGGGTGCTTTTGCGCTTGATGTGGACGGTGAGGAACAGATCGGTCTCGTCTGCGAGCTTACCCGTGAGGGGCTGCGCAATCTGGATGCCGAAGCCGTTCTGCAAGCCATTCGCGGGGCCATCTCCCGTGTTCACAAGCTCAAACTCGCCATCATCGTCCTCATCCGTCCCAGCAGCCTGCCGCGCACGCCGAGCGGCAAGGTCCGGCGTTTTGCTTGCCGTCAGGATCTGCTGAACGGCAATCTCAAGGTGGTCGAGCGTTGGGAGGCCGCCCCGCAGGCGAGTTTCAGGCCCGTTGCCGACCCGGGTGCGGTTCCAGACTGGGCGCAACAATTGGCGCAGGTTGACCGGTCCCGATATCGCGCTTTGCTTCGGCAGTGGATCAGGGAGGAAGTGTCATGGCTTTCCCGTCTTCCTGCCGGAACCCTGCCTGCTGCAAGTGCCGGGTTTTTTGATCTCGGGCTGGATTCCGTGGCGCTTGTCGGCCTTGCTGGAACGCTGGAGCGTGAGTTGGGTATCAGAACGCAGCCGACGCTCTTTTTCGAGTACGCGACGATCGACGCGCTGGTGGAGCATCTGTGCAGCGATCTCCTCGCCCCCAAGATGTCGGCGCAGGTGCAGGATAAGCCGGCGAAGAATTCCCAGTCGGATGAAGCACGGGAAGAAAGCGACTTGTCGTCCGAACTGGCTGCCCTGTCATCACTTCTGCAGGCTGGAGCAGGCCGAAAATAATCTCACGCTTTTCATACAATCGATGATCGGAGCCATCGCCGATGAACGTAAAACAACAGACCGGGGCCGACAGTCAGCCCAATCAGGCGACATTGCTCGGAATTTTGCGCGACGCGCGGGAGCGTCTGGAGACTTTCCAGAAACGTCAGGATGAGCGTGTAGCCATCGTCGGCCTTGCAGGCCGTTTTCCCGGTGCTGATGACATTGATGGTTTCTGGCAGTTGCTTGCCGATGGCGGTTCTGGATTGACGGCGGTAACGGATGCCGATCTCGAAAGCGCCGGAGTCGACAGTCAACTGGCGGGTCAGCCCGACTATGTCAGGGTCTGGGGCGGATTCAGCGACCCGACCGCTTTCGATGCCGGGTTTTTCGGATATGCGCCAAGGGAGGCGCAGCTGCTCGACCCGCAGCAACGGGTGTTTCTGGAATGCGCCTGGAACGCGCTGGAACATGCCGGTTACGGAAGCGCGAAAAGCCGGGGCTGCACGGGCGTTTATGTCGGCGGTTCGCTGAATTATCACTTCACCCATATCCATTCCGACCCTTCCCTGCGCGACAGCGTAGCGCCGCTGCAGGCGGGGCTCGGCAATGTTTCCGGCATGATCGCATCTCGTGTCGCTTACCACCTCGATCTTGACGGTCCGAGTGTTGGCGTCCAGGCAACCTGCGCCACCGGGCTCGTGTCGGTGCATCTCGCCGTTCAGGCATTGCTGGCGGGTGAATGCGAGATGGCAGTGGCCGGTGCAGTTTCCGTCGGCCAGCCCAAACCTGCCGGTTATCTCTATGAAGCGGGTGGCATCGGTGCTCCCGATGGCCAATGCCGGCCATTCGATGCGGCTGCGAACGGCACTATATTCACCAACGGCGTCGGTACCGTGATCCTGAAACGCCTCGGCGATGCGAGGGCGGCCGGCGATACGGTCTATGCCGTCATTGCCGGTTCGGCGATCGGTAACGACGGCAGCTCCAAGGTCGGATTGACCGCTCCGAGCGTCAAAGGTCAGGCTTCGGTTCTCAAGAAAGCGCTGGCCAATGCGGGGATCGCTCCTTCGGCGGTGGATTATGTGGAGGCGCACGCAACCGCGACAGCGATTGGCGACCCGATCGAGCTGACCGCGCTGAACCGCATCTACGGGCCGTCGCTTCGTGCCGAAGGCCGTACTTGCCGCATCGGTTCGCTCAAGGGAAATGTCGGGCATATGGATGCCGCGGCCGGCATTGGTGGGCTCATCAAGACTGTCCTTGCGCTGCGGCATGAATGCCTGCCCGCAAGTGGTAACTTCACGACGCCCAGCAGCGCCTGTGATTTTGAAAGCGGTCCCTTCCGGGTGGCCGCAGGCAAGTCAGACTGGAAAGCGGAAGCCGACAGGCCGCGACGCGCCGCGATCAGCGCTTTCGGAATGGGGGGCAGCAATGCCCATGTGATCATCGAGGAAGCACCTGCACCACAAGAATCGCCGGAAGGCGAGACGGGCGCGCTGCTGCTGCCGCTCTCGGCGCGCTCGGCCGCATCGCTCGCCGCGATGCAATCTTCCCTTTCTGACGCGCTTGCGAAAATCGGAGAAAATGAGGGGGTATCCCTCGCCGATGTGGCCCATACGCTGCAGAAGGGACGGGAAGCTTTCAGCCACCGTTCTATCACGCTCGCGACGACACTATCCGACGCCTCCGAGAGACTGAAAACTGCCTTCGGACCCGGTTTCGCCACGGGCCAGATCCCGCAGCATGATCCAAGCCTGGTGTTCATGTTCCCGGGCCAGGGCAGCCAATATGTGGGAATGGCCCGGTCGCTTTATGAGCGTGAGGAGCACTTTCGGACCGCGCTGGATGAATGCCTGTTACTGATACCCGACGCTCTTGGAATCCGGGCACTGCTTCTTGCAGGGGCGGATGCCTCAGATACCGGGCTGGACCGCACTGACCGCACCCAGCCCGCCCTCTTCGCCGTTGAATATGCGGTGGCCAGAATGTGGATGCAGAAAGGGTTGCAGCCGCGGGCAATGATCGGCCATAGCGTCGGCGAATATGTGGCGGCCTGCCTGGCAGGAGTTTTCTCCCTCAAGGATGCCATGTTCCTGGTGCTGGCACGGGGGCGGTTGATGCAGGGTTGCGTGCCCGGCGCGATGCTGTCGGTGATGCTGCCCGAGGCTGATCTCCGTGCCAGGTTGGATAAGGGGCTGGAAATAGCTGCGGTGAACGGGCCGGGCAGCTGCGTCGTCGCTGGCGACACGGAGGCTCTGCATCATTTTGCCGAACGTCTGGAGAGGGACGGGGCAGGGTGCCGGCTGCTCAGGACATCCCATGCGTTTCACAGCGCGGCGATGGAGCCGATCCTTGCGGAGTTTGCAAGCTTGTTCGACGGCATCGCTCTCTCCGCGCCGGCAATCGATGTGATGTCCAATCTTTCCGGAAACTGGCTGCGGGCTGAAGAGGCCTGCAACCCGGCATATTGGGCCGAACATCTACGCAGGGCGGTAAATTTCAGCGACGGCATGAAACATATTCTCGATCTTTCCGCTCCCGTCCTGCTTGAGGTCGGGCCCGGCTCAACGCTTTCACGGCTGGCGCGCCAGCAGGCGAATGATGACTGCCGCATCGTCACGTCATTGCCGGATGCGGCCGGAACGGCTGATGCTGCCGACCATGCGCTGCTGGCCCTCGGACAGCTGTGGTTGACAGGCATTGATGTCCGCTGGGAAGCGCTTCAAGACGGGCCGCCGCGTCGCCGCGTTGGGTTGCCGGGATATCATTTCGAGCGTCAGTCATACTGGATTGCGCCGCCCGTAAGTGGACAGGACGTGACTGCTCCCGCAACCCACAGACCGATAGCCGAATGGTTCCATCAGCCGGTGTGGAAGACGCGGCCGTTGAAAAACGGGGCAGCATCAAGCGCTCGAGGCTGCTGGCTCGTTTTCGGTACGGAGGCTCTTTTCGACATTCCGGACGGGATTGATGCGGTTGTTGTTCGCGAGGGTGCTATATTCGGCATTTCGGAGAAAGCCTATACGATCGATCCGGCGAAAGCTGAGCATCTCATTGCCCTGTTCGATGATCTTGCCAAAAGGAACTGGACGCCGGATCAGATCGTCAGCGGTTTTGGATTTGCGGAGACGGACCTGCCGGATGCCGCGTGGAATTTCGCGATTGACCTTGCCCGAACGCTTGCCAGCGGCAACCAGCGCCCGGATGTGACATTCGTCGGCTGGTCCATGCACGGGATTTTCGCCGCCGACAGCGTCGCGCCCGCGAGAGCCCGGATCAACGGGCTGGCGCGCATGTTGGGTCAGGAACTACCGGGATTGTTGTGCCGCAGTATCGATCTTCAGGGTCCGCCGGACGCAAATGCCACAAAGTACCTGCGGGACGTTATCTCCTCGCCGTTTGTCGAAGGAGAGCAGATTTATGCCCTTCGTGACGGTATTTTGCTCTCGCTCTCCCATGAGCGGGTTGAACTCAGCGGGGCAGCAGATCGCCCTGTTGCAAAGCCCGGTGAAACCTATCTTGTCATAGGCGAACTTCTGGAAGGGCTGGGGCTTGTCTATTCCCGCGCCCTCATCAAAGCTGGAGCGAAAGTCATTCTGGCGGGTCGTGCGGGAATTCCGCTGGTGCCGGACTGGGAGCGATGGCTTGCATCCCATAGCCCCCGCCATCCGGTCAGCCTTTTCATCCAGACGCTCAGGTCGCTGGGAACGCCAGGGAAAGACTATCTTCTCTTTTCTGGTGATGTCAGCGATGCGTCATGGCTTCGGTCCGCGCTGGAAGAAGGTGAGAAAAGCCTTGGTCGGGTAAAGGGTGCTTTCCACACAGCCGCCATGGGCTATCAATACTTCGGCCTGCTTAGCAGTGAAAACTTCGACACGAGAAGCCTTCGAACCGTAAAGTCCGGCGCCATCGATGCTCTTGATCGTGTTATTGGACAGCGTAGCGACATGTTTGTACTCGTCCAGTCGTCGCTCTCATCGATCGTTGGCGGTAGGGGCCTCGGTCGTTACGCCGCGGAAAATTCTTATCTGGATGCTTTCGTCTCTACAAAACAACGGCGATCAGGCCCAGTCTGGAAATCCGTCAATTGGGATGCCTGCGCATCGGTCCATGCGACGGAGACTGGTCATTCAGCCCACAGGGAAATAACACCGGAGGAAGTTTGGCAGGTCACGGCGATGGTCCTTTCGGAGGCTTCGCCGGCTTCAATCGTGGCAACGCCCTATGATCTCAAAAACCGCCCCGCAGCGGATGCTCACGGTACCGACGAGGCTACAACCAGCATCCAGAAATCCGCCCGCACCGGGATATCAGCGACCTATGCTGCGCCACGGGGGCCGCTTGAGGAAGAGGTCGTCGCCATCATGGCGGAGCTTCTCGGGATAAACGGCATTGGTATCGCCGATAATTTCTTCGAACTCGGTGGTCATTCGCTGCTCGCCATCCAGGTGGTCGCCCGGCTCCGAAAGCGCTTCGACGTTGAAATTCCAATGCGGGCCCTGCTTTTCGACGCACCAACAGCCGCCGGTCTCGCCAAAGTCATACAGAAGGGGCTCGACGCCCGCAATCGTCAGGCGGATATCCTTGCCTCGATGCTTGATGACGTAGAGGCCGGCCGTTGAAGACGCCGATAACGCTCACACACAATCGGGATCATTCTGATGAAATTCAGCCTTTTTTATTTTGACGGTGACGGGTCGCGTCCGGGTCAGGAAAATTACCGCCTGCTGATGGACAGTGCGCAATTTGCCGATGCGAACGACCTCGAAGCCTTGTGGGTACCGGAACGGCATTTCCACGCATTTGGAGGTCTTTACCCCAATCCTTCTATCGTCAGTGCTGCACTGGCGATGGTAACGCGCAAGGTTCAGCTAAGAGCCGGCAGCGTTGTTGCCGCCCTGCACCATCCTGCCCGCGTGGCGGAGGAATGGGCGGTCGTTGACAATCTTTCCGGAGGCAGGGCAGGCATTGCAATCGCGGCCGGCTGGACGAAAGATGAATTCGTCTTTTCGAAGGAGCCACACGGAAACCGCCGAAGCACCATGTGGCGCTCATATGAACAGATCGCCCGGCTTCTCGCCGGCGAGGCGGCCTCGTTCGAGGATGCGGAGGGTAATGTCGTCGATGCGAAAACCCTGCCACGACCCGTGCAGCCGCGTATCCCCTTTTGGGTTGCATGCCAGTCCACGGAGACTTTCATTGAAGCAGGCCGCCGGGGTCTCAACGTTCTGACGGCCTTGCTTGGCGAGACGACAGAGTCGCTTGCGCCGAAGATTGAAGCCTACCGCAAGTCGCGGGAAAAACATGGTCACGATCCGGCTGCGGGAACCGTCAGCATGATGGTCCACACCTTCCTGGGCGACGACACCGGCAAGGTCAAATCCAATGTCTCCAAACCGTTCGGGGATTATCTCCGTACCCATTATCACCTGCTTGAAGGTCTTGGACGGAGCATGGGTGTCGACATAACGCTTGATAATTTCAGCGATGACGACCTCGACAGTCTGATCGAATTCGGCATCGAGGGTTTCATGAAAGGCAGGTCCCTCATCGGTACGCCCGAAAGCTGCCAGCCGACGGTGGACACACTGGCGGAGATGGGTGTCGATGAAATCGCTTGCCTGATCGATTTCGTCCAGGATTACGACCTCGTCATGGGCAGCCTGCCGTTCCTGTTGAAACTCGTGGAAGCAAACCGGCCGCCAATGCGTGTTGCCAGAGTGGTCTGAAGGATTTGCGATGATATCGAATGCCGAGACGATTGCTCTATTGCGTAACCGCATCGCAAATCTTGACCCGGAGCAGCGGGCACTGCTGCGCTCGCAGATAGAGGCGCGCGGCATGTCCTGGCACGATGTCGCACCTGAGGGCGACGATGCCGGCGGCGGGGCCGGGCGATTGCCGCTGACATCATCGCAGATGCATTTCTGGCTGCAGCAGAAGATTTTCCCTGAGAGCTCGGCCTATGTCATTCCCTTCAGGTGGCATATCGACGGCCCTCTGGACCACGACACGATCCTCCGCACGCTTCGGATTCTCGTCGCTAGGCACGAGCCGCTCCGAACGGCTTTCCCGCTTGAAGAGGGAAGGCCCTGGCAGCAGGTTCTCGGTGATATGGAGCCCGAACTTGCGGTTTCGGATTGCCGGAACATGTCTGCTGCCGATTGCGACGAGGCCATAGGCCGGATCGCCCGCACAGCTTTCGACCTGTCCAAAGCGCCGCTGATGCGGACGCATCTTCTGCAGCTTGGAGAAAACGAGCATATTCTCGTATTCGTCTTTCATCACACGGTTGCCGACGGATGGTCCCGCGGCATTCTGATGCGCGAATTTTCGTTGTGTTACGATGCGGTGGCGAACAATCGGGAACCTGTCCTCGATACATTACCTCGATCCTATGGCGACTTTGTCCGTGCCAGACAAAATTGGTCCGGCACGAAGGACTACGAGCGCCAGAAGCAGTACTGGATCAACCGGCTGCAAAATCTCGAGCCACAGGAGTTTCCTGCCGACTATCCCCGCCATGAAACAGCGGATATGGCCAGCGAGACGCTGGTGAAGGAGATTTCGCAGGATTTGATGGCGGAAGTGTCGGGTCTAGCCGTCAAACTTGGCACGACGACCTTTGTGGTGTTTGCCGCTGTTTTCCAACTTTTGCACCACCGTTATACGGGTCGCCGGGACCTTGCTGTGTGCGTGCCCGTTGCCGGTCGGGTCGACCCCGATATGGCAGGATTGATTGGCCTGTTCACAAACACGATCGTGTTGCGCAACGATCTCAGCCCCGCCATGTCGTTTCGGGACTGGACGAGACGCGTGCAGGAAGACTTCGCCAATGCTTTGGAACATCAGGACTATCCCTTTGCGGAGTTGATGGATGTGCTGGGCAGCAACCGCGAAGGAGTGGAAAATTCACCGTTCCAGATTTCCTTTCAGGTCCAGACGCAGGGCTACAGGCAGCAAAATGCGCAGGCCTTCGATCTGGGCAACGCCAGTCTGCGGGTAAGGCAGGAAGCGATACCGGTCGCGGAAGCAAAGCTCGACATGAGCTGGATGATCATGGAGCGCGCATCGGGCGCACTTGTCACAGTCGAGTACCGGTCTGGCCGGTTCGAGGCGGTGCGCATGGAGCGGCAGCTGGAGCATTTCGAGAACCTGCTGCGCTCGGTCGTTGCTTCCTCCGACGCGCTTCTGCCGACCTTCGACTATATCTCCGCCGGTGAGCGCGAAGTCCTTCTCTCATCGGGCGCGCTCGTGGCGCGGCCTCTCCCGGTCAAGGGCGTGCACGACCTGATAAGCGGCGCGGCACGTCTCCATCCTGAAAAGATTGCCATCGAATGCATCGACCGGAGCTGGACGTATAGCCAGCTCGAAGAGGCGTCGAATAATCTCGCACGGGCGCTTCTGACGCTGGAGAAGCCGGTGAAACCGGGAATGCGGGTCGCGGTTTCGCTGCCGGGGCAGGCGAGCGGCATCATATCTTTCCTTGCGATCATAAAGGCCGGTGCGGTTTATGTTCCGATCGATCCGCGCCACCCGGCAGACAGGATCGGTTACGTGCTGGAGGATGCCGCAGCGGTTCTGGTGCTGACTGATGATGCGGGTCTTTTCCCCGGCGTTACCTGCATCGATCCTGTTCATCATCTTGAGAACCAGCCGGATGCCGCGCTTCCGGCGATGCCTGATAACAGTGACATCTATATCCTCTACACCAGCGGCAGCACCGGGCGACCAAAGGGGGTGCCGATTACGCACCGGGGCCTGCTCAATCAATTCCAGTCAATGGCGCGTCAGCCCGGCATAAGGGCTGGAGACCGAGTGCTTTCAGTAACGACGCCGGCATTCGACATTTCCGTTCTGGAAATGCTCTGGCCACTGAGCGTCGGCGCAACGGCCGTCATGCGTGAACCGGACCTTCTGCTTCAACCCGAGAAGCTGGGAAGGACGCTGGACGAACATGATATTTCGCATTTCCAGGCGACCCCAGCCACGTGGCGAATGCTGCTGGACAGCGGCTGGCAAGGGAGAAAATCCCTCACCGGTCTCTGCGGCGGCGAGGCTCTCGATGCGCAGCTTGCCGGGCGGCTCATTCATAGGATCGGTTCTCTGTGGAATGTCTACGGTCCGACCGAAACGACGATCTGGGCCGGCGCATTGCTGGTGGAGGAGGCTCATTCCAGAAGCGGCAAGGTGCCGATCGGTGGCCGTCTGGATAACACCTCATTCCTCGTGCTCGATGCCTATATGGATCCCGTTCCCGAAGGCGTGCCGGGAGAGCTGCACATTGGCGGCATTAGCCTGAGCCGCGGCTATTGGAACCGTCCGGCGCTTGCGGCTGAAAAATTCGTTCCCGATCCCTATGACCGGTCATCCAAGCCGGGCTCCCGCCTCTACAAGACGGGTGACCTTGTCGTGCGCAGGCTGGACGGCAATCTGGAATTCGTTGGACGAACCGACTTCCAGATCAAATTGCGCGGCTATCGCATCGAGGTTGGAGAAATCGAGAGCCTGCTTCAGGAAGAAGAGGGGGTCGATCAGGTTCTGGTTCTGCTCGATGCAAACAGGGAGCAGCTTCTGGCCTATGTTCTCCTTGAGGATCGCTCCGGCAAGGTCGACAAGGGTGCCATGGGTATCCGGCTCAGCAGGGCGCTTTCGGCCCGGTTGCCACGTTACATGGTGCCTTCGCATTTCATCCTTCTGGAAGAGTTTCCGATGAATGCGAATGGCAAAGTGGATCGCAAACGTCTGCCGCTGCCGGATCGCTCGGAACGGGCGGCTTCCGAAATTGCTTCTCCGGCAAACAGTGTGGAACAGGCCCTTCACGCCCTCTGGCAGAAAATGCTCAAACGCGAGGATATTGGCGTCAACGACAATTTTTTCGAGCTGGGAGGAGATTCCCTCCTGATCGTCGCCATGCCTGCCAGAGTGCGTGATGCCCTTGGCATCGAACTGGAAGTCACAGATTTCTTCCGTTTTCCGACACTGGAAACGCTGGCAGGCCACATCATGGATTTGCAGCACGGCAAATCCGGACCGTCGGAGAGTGCGCGTGGGCGAAGCGACACCAGGGTGCAGGGGCGTGAACGGCAATTGCAGCGGCGCATCAGGTCAGGCAATTTCGCCTGACCTGTCTATAAAGTCTGTCAGGATTACAGCCATGGAACAGGGCGCCGCAACCGCCGATAAAGAAGACTTCAATGCGCAGGGTAAGCCCACACTATTCCAGCTGAGCTTTCCGCTCCTGCTTCATTCGCTGCTGAGCTTCTTTGTCAATCTGGCCGATACGGCGATATTAAGCGCCTATTCGGCCGAAGCCGCCGCCGCCGTCGCTGTCGCCAAACAGGTTCTTTTGATCGCGTTTGAATTATCCGGGCTTATCGGCATCGGCGCAGTCATCGTCATTTCCCGGCATCTTGGCCGGGAAGAGGTGGAGGCGGCGCGGCAGGTGGTTGCGGTGGCGCTCTTGACCAACACGCTTGTCGGGTTGGCGCTTGGCTTGTCATTGCTCGTTGCGGGTCCCTTCGTGCTTGAACAGCTGGCGGGATCGACCGCCCTTAATGATGAAGCCGGCCTCTACCTGAACATCGTCGCGGTTGGGATGATCTTTAACGGCTTCGTTGCTGCCGGTCTGGCCTGCCTGCGCGCATTCGGCCACAGCAGACTGATCCTGGCATTCGGGGTGGGGGTGTCGGCCTTTTATCTCCTTGCTGAATGGGTTCTCATTCTGGGGGCCGGGCCTTTGCCGGGCATGGGCGTGACAGGGGCTGCAATCGGCACCTTGAGCGTTCGCCTGCTGACCGCTGCCGTTCTGATGCCGGTGCTGGTGCGCAAGTTGGGGCTACGTTTTTCGCTTGCCGATACGATTGCGCGTCTGACGACTGCCCGGCGGATGATCGCAATCGCCCTGCCGAGCGTGACCGATTACATCGCCTACAGTTTTTACCAGATCATTCTCCTGGGGCTGGTTGCCAGGTTCGGCGTCGAGGCCGTGCTGGGACGGACTTATACGATGCTCGCCATGGCTTTTCTGATCGTTGTTGTCATGGCAATCAGTCAGGGGAACGAGGTTCTGATTGGTTACCGGTTCGGCGAACGCAAGCTTGAAGCGGCGACCAGTCAGGCTCTCCGATCAGCAAGCATCGCGGCAGCCGCGACTACCGGGCTTGCCACTCTGATCTGGCTCGCCTCGGTTCCCTATGCCCGGTTGTTTACCGACAATCCGGCTATCATCGAATTGTGCGGCAGCCTGCTGTTTCTGACGATATTCATGCAGCCCGGATTTGCGTTCAACACGATCCTCTTTCAATCGCTGCGGGCCGTCGGAGATGTCCGCTGGCCGGTCTTGGTCAGCCTGACCGTGACATGGGGGCTCGGTCTTCCCATGGCCTGGTTTTTCTGCTCGTTCCTCGATCTCGGAGTGGCGGGCGTATGGTGGGCGCTGATTATCGAGGAAACCATGAAGGGCGGCCTGTTCCTGCAGCGCTGGCTTGCGCGCGAGGTTAGGCAATAAGGGCAGGCTCAGCCATGCGGCATGCCGGAGCCGGCTTATATCCCTGGAACAATTGAACGGAGCGATATAACACGGTAGTGTGAGAACCGGATCGACGATCCCCCACTCGTCATGAGGACGTTCATAAACGATGCATCTGAAACGGCAGACTGAAATCGCCTTTGGCATACTCGCAGTATGCGCGCGACAGGGGAACGAAATCGTATCGGTTCAAAAGGTTTCGCAGGAAATTGGTTCTACGAAAGACCACACCTATCAGGTTGTCGCCCTGCTGGCGCGAAACGGTCTTCTGCTAAGCGAACGAGGCCCCGGTGGCGGCCTTAAACTGGCAAGGGAGCCGGAGGCAGTGAAGCTGACCGAGGTGCTGCGGCTGGTACAGCCCGAATTGCTCGGGGAAGGCGCAGATAACCTCTCATCGCCCCAGTCGGACGCAGAAGCATTGCTTGGCCGCATCGTTTCCACAACATCGTCTTTTTTTGCCCGCCTTCTCGATCGCTTCACGGTTGCAGACCTGATTGCTCCTGACAGTAATCTCCGTGTCAGTTGTCTGGATTGCGGCCTGATGGCGTCCCGCCACCAGGCAACGATCTCCATGGCAGATGATGATCAGCCTCAGCCTCTGGTCGCCAGACAGTCCGGCTATCGAAGCTAGACGCGCCAGCCGGTTAAGACCGGCGCATTTTTTCAGGCTATGGCTCGATCTGCCACGTCCTCGTCTTCCATATCGGTGCTTTGCCCATTGGGCAGGGTTTCGATAAAGAAGTCGAAGGGACGACGTGCCGTTTCCTTGACGCTATAGCGCAGAACATCCTTCACGTCGTTTTTCGGCGTGAACGTGAGGACCATGGGCGCGGTGTCATAAAGCGCGCGCTCCTGAACGTAAGATGACGAGCATATGATGACCTGATCTCCCCGCTGGCAGGTGCGCGCCGCAGCACCGTTCAGGATGCAGCATTTTGACCCCGCCTCGCCGAAAATCACATATGTCGAAATTCTGGCGCCGCTCTGCTTGTTCCAGATATCGACGAATTCCAGAGGTCTGATACCAGCGAGGTCACAATGCTCTGGATCCAGAGTGATGGACCCATGATAATCAAGATCGGCTCCCGTTACGGTGATGCCGTGTAGCTTGGCTCTGACGATGCGTATCAAATGCAACTCTCCTCAATATGATCAAATTGTCGCATTCAATTGGCTGAGAGAATCAGTCTCTCCCGCAAATGGTACCGGCGGCACCAATCGTCGGCTGCGACACTTGGAATTGCCGATCTTCGTCGGGGTGACGTCGGCAATCTTGCAGGTATCCGCAAGCTCGATGAAATATTCGGAGGTCGCTTCTGCCAGCATGTGGAAAATGCCTGCTGTACCGGAAGGATTGGCATTGCGCGTGCGCGGCCGCCTGACTATAACCGGCTGTGTCGCCCGCAGGATCATGCCTACGGAAACACTTTCCGGATCGACATTGAGAACGACGCCGCCGCTCCGCCCACGCCGGCTCCGCAACAATCCGCTTCTGACGAGAACCGCAACAACCCTTGCAGCATGATCTTTCGTCACTCCAAGCCGATGAGCCAGTTTTCTTGTCGTGTGGGCTTCTTCTGTTTCATGTACGAAATTCGTTAGAATACCGATCGCGATTTCAGATTCCCTAGTCAGATACATCAGATGATTCTCCTCACATCGAGAGACGGAACGTGCAAATCTCGTCTTGTAGATTAGACGAGCGAGATGTGCTCTTTCGGACTTCGCCATGAAAAAATTTGTGATGAAAATCGTCGTCGAGTGTCTGGCGCTGAATAAATAGCGGTGCTGTCAACGCACGCGATGACTGCTATTGGAGCAGATAGTGTTGCGGAAGATGTAAGAATGATGGCGACCCGCACCATACCCATCAGACGCTTCGTATTTCTGAAAAGAGTTTTGCGCAAAATTGGATCGTAAGAGCGAATGGTTGATAGGAGTCTGACCGTAGCAGATATTGTTGTCGCAATTCCTTTCTCCGAACTTCTTGTTGTTTGCGAACCGGCTATGTTCCTCAATGAAGTCGAGCGGGCCAAGGCGGAACGCTTCCATAAAATCGAGGACAGTCTTCGTTATCAAGCTGCACATGCCCTCAAGCGTTTACTGATCGGTGCCGCCGTTGGAAAGGATGCTGTAGATCTGCATTTTTCACGCGCAGCAGGCGGTAAGCCGATTGTCTTAGACTGTGGCCCGTTGGCTTTTAATCTGTCGCATGGCGGTGATTGGGTCGCCGTAGCGCTTTCACGGTCGGGCTCCATCGGTGTCGATGTCGAATCCGAAAGAGAGGACGACTTCTGGCAGCAGATCGCCTCAGCGTTCCTCGCGCCGAAGGAAGCGAATAATGTCGAGTTCTTAAAATTGTGGACGGCGAAGGAGGCAGCTGTGAAGGCCAATGGTGCAGGTCTTGCCATTCCACTCACCGATGTTGTCATCGATACGGAAGGCTCGGAAATTTTCACTGCCACTCTTCCGACAGAAAGTTTATCTGGCGAATGGCGGCAACTCGATACAACCCATGTTCTAGCCGTGGCTACCGACACAAACATACCCACAATTTGTGTATGCAGCAGCGTCAGTATCTTAAAGCATATATTGACGGAATTCCATTTTTTGCGGTGACGCGCCTACCTTTGCCGCCCCACCGGCCTCCCTTTTTAACTTCGGGTGATCGGCTAATATCCTGGCAAATAAAGCCTTCAGGACCAATTCATTATCGCCGGTTCAAAGAGCCAACAAAAGATCAAGATTCCCCTTGTCTCAGTTCAACAGACCCAACTTTTTTCTAAGCGCTTCCGACCAGACCGCGTAGCCTGCTGCATTCAGGTGAACCAGATCGGGTAAATAATAACGGAACATAGGCAGGCCATTTTCACCAATGAGGCCGGTGTTCGGATCAAGCCATGTCGTGCGTTCGCGGCCGTCGCACCAGCAGTGCGCCGTCTGGTTGAAGAGATCGAATTCATGGCGGTATATCCAGCGTGCCGGACTGGGCTTGATCGCCAGAACAAACACGTCCGCCTGCGGTAGCGCTCGAGATATGCGATCCCGCAAATCCTGCAGGTGCGCAAGCGTCGTCTCAGCCTTGAGGCCGTCGCTGGCAATATCGTTTTCGCCGAAATAAAGCACCACTCTACCTGGCTTCAAGGGAACCAGGAGCTGGTGCAGGTAGTGGCAGGCAGAGAGGTAAGTACCACCGCCAAATCCCAGATTGACGATATCCAGCGAGCCGAGATCCTCGGTGACGGAGCTCCAGATTCGAAACGAGGATGAGCCATAAAAGGCGATCGGATTGTCTGGAAGGCCGATGCGCTGAATGCGGGCCAGAATGGCAATGATATCGTTTTCGTGACGGCTGGTGCCGATATTGGCTGGGAAGTCGTACATGATTGGTCCTAAAAAATTGTCTTGAAAGCCGGATGCCGCCATTTCGGCAACCGGCGATCGGCAAGGGTTATAAAAGCGCTTGCTGCAGGACAGTCAGAGCGCCTTTTGTGAGGGCGTCATCCGCACCCATGGATGTCTTGAGCCCGAAGACATCGGCGGCAACCAGATAGAGATCGTTCAGCCCGTCATTGCCGACGATAGCTGCCTCATCTCCTTCCGCATACCATCCGGCCTCGCGGGCTTGCCGAAACTCCTGCCCGATGACCAGTCCTCGCACATAGGATCGCAACTGAGCCGGCGAAAGCCGGCCCGCAAGCCCGCCGGTTCGCGCCGAAAACAGCAGCGACAGCATGGCGGCGGATCGTTTTGCCTCTTTCAGGCCCCAGCGATAGGCCTCCGGATCGTTGACCGGCGGCTGCGTGGAACCGCGCGCGATGAAGGAATGATTGATGAGCAGGTTGAAGATTTCACCAGTCACGAATGTCTGGAAGCCATCGATCCGTTCCGCCTTCACCCGCGCCCATTTGCTGTGGGTTCCGGGGATGATGAGCGTGGCATCTTCGCCAAGGCCGTGGCCGACGATCTGGGTTTCTTCACCGCGCATCACGTCCGGAAAGGGCTGGCGGGCGGTATCGCTCAGGCCGGGCAGGAAGACGAGATCGGAGCCGTTCGGCAGCGACCTGCGCACCGTGCCGGCGGCAAGTTCTGCCGGGCCTGCCGGGCACGGCACATAAGCAACTTCGACCCAGCCATTGCGGCTGGTGATCATGCCGAGTGAGGCGACGGGCAAGGCACCGTGGCGCGAGAACCAGGGTGCGAGTGCAGCCATCAGCGCCGCTTCGTGTTCACCCTCGCCAAGGCTCGAAATGCCGTCGGCGGTTTCCAGATGATCGAGTTCTTCGCCGCCTTGACCAACGAGCGCTGCCCTCAGTGATGTCGTTCCCCAATCGACGATTATCGAGTTCGCCGCTGCTGCCATGTCTTGAACCTCCTCGTTCATTTCATCTTGGGGCTTGTCATAGGTCGCAAGTCTATATAGTGTCAATTAGTGAATTCAAGGTGTCAAAATATGATACTTAATCGGGAGGAAAATGATGGTGGCTGGCCTTAAGGGGATTTTGCCTGTTCTGCCTACGCCGTTTCTGGCTGATGGCGGCATTGACGAAGCGGGTATGAAGCGACTGGTGGTCTTTGCGCTCGACAAGGGCGTCGATGGTGTCGTGTTTCCCGGTTTCGCCAGCGAGGTGGAGACTTTGAATGCCGCCGAGCGTGCGTCGTTGCTGAAGATTGTCATGGATGCGGTGGCCGGCCAGGTGCCGGTCGTGGCCGGGGCAAGTGCGGCTGACTGGCGTGACGTGGTTGAGCACGGGCGGGCGGCATCGGCGCTTGGCATCCGCCACCTGATGGTGCAGGTGCCCAAGTCGGTCGGCACGGATGCGCCGGCGCTGATCGAATTCCTCGGCAGGATCGTCGAGGCGCTGCCCGAAGTTGAAATCATTCTGCAGAACGCGCCCGCGCCGCGCGGCTCCGACCTTTCGCCGCAGGCGATCGTGGAGATCGTGCGGGCGTTGCCGCAGGTGACCTATGTCAAGGAAGAGACGCTTCCTGCCGGCCCGGCCATCAGCCACATCGTTGCCCATGCGCCTTCGACACTGAAGGGCGTCATCGGCGGGGGCGGCGCGCGTTACATTCTCGACGAATATGCCCGAGGTGCTACGGCCGCAATGCCGGCGCTGGAGATCGCCGAGGAACATGTTGCCATCGACCGGGCGCTTGTTGCCGGGCGGCAGGAGGAGGCTCGCCGAATCTATGTCCGCACCCTGCCTCTTCTGGTCCTGCAGGCGGTCTATCGCATGCGGCTGACCAAATATGTGCTGGCCCGTCGCGGCGTGATCGAAGGCGTCGGTGTGCGTGCGCCGACACCCGAGCTTGATGCGGCGGCCATTGCCGATATCGACGCCAATCTGGTCGAACTTGGCCTTGTTGCCGTGGAGGCCGCATGAACAACCCCATCGCAACCGTCGAAGTCTTCACGCTGACCCAGCCGCGCAAGGTGCCTTATCTCGGCGCCTTGCGTGAAGGTGAGGTGGTCAATCCCAACGGCTATATCGTGCGCAAGGGAAATCGCACGGTCTATCCGACCTTCGACCGCAGCGTGCTGGTGCGCATGACGACCGAGGCCGGTGTTGTTGGTTGGGGTGAGACCTATGGTATCGTCGCCCCCGGCGCGGTCGCCGCTCTCATCAACGATCTTCTCGCCGGTTTCGTGATCGGCCGCGATGCTTCGGACCCTTCGGCGATCTATGACGACCTTTACGACATGATGCGGGTGCGCGGTTATACCGGCGGCTTCTACGTGGATGCGCTCGCCGCGCTCGATATTGCGCTATGGGATATTGCTGGACAGGAAGCCGGCAAGTCCGTTCGCGACCTCCTCGGCGGCGGCGTGGATACGTTTCCGGCCTATGTTTCAGGCCTGCCTGAAAAGACGCTCAAGGCGCGCGGGGAATTGGCGAAATACTGGCAGTACCGCGGTTTCAACGCCTTCAAGTTCGCAACGCCGGTGGCAGACGATGGCCCGGCGGCCGAAATGGCGAATCTCCGGAAGGTGCTTGGACCCGATGCGAAGATCGCCGCCGACATGCACTGGAACCAGACGCCGGAACGGGCGCTGGAACTGATTGCCGAAATGCAGCCCTTCGACCCGTGGTTCGCCGAGGCTCCGGTCTGGACGGAAGACATTGCCGGTCTGGAGAAGGTTTCGAAGAACACCGAAGTGCCGATTGCCGTTGGTGAGGAATGGCGCACCCATTGGGATATGCGCGCCCGCGTCGAGCGCTGCCGCATCGCGATCGTGCAGCCGGAAATGGGCCATAAGGGTATCACCAATTTCATCCGTATCGGTGCTCTTGCTTCCGAGCACGGCATCGATGTCATCCCGCACGCCACCGTTGGCGCCGGCATATTTCTTGCCGCCAGCCTGCAGGCGTCGTCGACATTGCCAACGCTTAAAGGTCACGAATTCCAGCATTCGATCTTCGAGCCGAACCGTCACCTGCTGGAAGGCGACATGGATTGCCGGCAGGGCAGGTATCACCTGCCGTCCGGACCCGGACTTGGGGTAAGGCCGTCGGAGGCGGCACTCGGTCTGATTGAACGTATCTGAACTGGTTTTTTGGAGGAGGAAGCCATGAACAAGACAATAAGCCGATTGGCGCTCGGCACCGCGACCGCCGTTTTGATGACAATGGGCAGCCTTGCCCCGGCCAGGGCCAATACCGTTCTGAAATTCATTTCCTGGCAGACGGACGATGCCGGCACCGGCGAATGGTGGCATTCGGCCATTGCCGCTTTCGAAAAACAGCATCCGGGCGTGAAGATCGAATTCACCAAGGCGGAACGCAGTTCCTATGCGGATACGATGACCACGCTTTTCGCGGCCAACCAGCCGCCGCAGATCGTCCATCTCGCATCCTTCGAGTTCCAGATGTTCGCCGATAGCGGATGGCTGGAGCCGCTCGACCCGTGGCTGAAGAAGGACGGGATCGACATGACCGGCTGGGCAGGTCAGCAGAAATGCGAATGGAACGGCGAAACCGTCTGCATCATGACCAACTATTTCGGTTTCGTCATGGCCTACAACAAGAAGCTTCTCGAAGAAGCGGGCGTCACGGTTCCGAAGACCTATGACGAGTTTCTGGCCGCGGCAAAAGCGACCACGAAGGATCTGAACGGCGACGGCATCATCGACCAGTTCGGCACCGGCCATGAGACCAAGGGCGGTCCGGGGCAATATCTGACGGAAATGCTGAACTATATCATCGATGCCGGTGCTTACTGGACCGACAAGGACGGCAATATCACCATCGATACGCCGCAAATGGTTGAGGGTCTGACGCGCTGGAAAACCGTCATGAAAAGCGGCATCAGCCCGGTCGACATGAGCGCCAGCGACGTGCGCAAGCTGTTTGCCGATGGCAAGATGGCCATGCGGCTGGACGGCCCCTGGCTTTACGGCACCACCGAAAAAGGTTCGGCCAAGACTGACATCGTTTACGCCGCACCGCCGCTTCATCCGCCGCTTGGCGGGTCGTCCAACGTGCTGGCCATGCCGGCCGATATTCCCGACGACCAGAAGGCATTGGTCTGGGATTTCATCAAGCTGACGATGTCGCCGGAATTCCAGCGCAGCTATGCCACCCTTGGCGGAAACACGCCACCGAGCCTGACCGCCGACGTGTCGGGTGTCGAAAAGACCATCCCGCATTTTCCGGTGCTGATCGAGACGATGAAGGCCGCGTCCGAGGCGGGGATCGACCGCATTCCGACCGGACTTGAGCTCTTCTACAACGAGTTCAGCAAGATGGTGATGGAAGAAAGCCAGCGGATGATCATTCAGGATCTCGATCCGGCGGAGGTGGCGAAAACCATGCAGACAAAGGCCGAAGCCATCAAGGGTTGATCCCGTTGTCTTGCCATGGCCCCGAAAGGGCCATGGCCATCATCCGCATCCGGCAGGAGGACCATCCATGACCGAACCCGTTCGGGCTGGGCGTCGCAAGTTCTTCGATCTTGCGCGCCCCAGCCGGCAACATCTCCTCGGCTATATCCTGATTGCGCCCGCAGTCCTGATGGTTGCCGCCATCATCGTCTGGCCGCTCGTTCTGGCCATCGACCTGTCGTTCCAGCAGGTCAAGATACCGAGGCTTGGCGGTGCCAGCCGGCCGTTTTCGCTGAGCAATTACACGTGGTTGTTCTCCTCGCCGGAATTCTGGCTGGCCTGCTGGGTGACGCTAAAGCTGGTTATAGTTGTCACGGCCGGCAGCGTCGGCGTTGGTCTCAGCACGGCGCTTCTCGCCAACAACCGTTTCAAGGGCCGCACCGTCGCGCGGCTGGGAATGGCGCTGCCCTGGGCGGTGCCGGAAATCATCGCGGTCGTCATCTTTGCATGGATGTTCGACACGTCCTTCGGCCTGTTCGGTTGGCTGGCGATAAAGCTCGGTTTCACCGACCAGATGATCCCGTGGGTCAGCAGTTCCACGGCCGCCTTCTGGGCCGTTGCCATCACCATGGTGTGGAAGGGCTTTCCTTTCGTGTCGATCATGTGTCTGGCCGGTCTGCAGTCCATTCCCACCGATTATTACGCCGCTGCCAAGGTGGATGGCGCCAGTGTCTGGCAGCGTTTCCGCTGGATCACCATGCCTTTACTGATGCCGGTTCTCGGGGTCACGCTGGTGCTGACCCTGCTTTGGGTGTTCCGCGACTTTTCCATCATCAAGGTTCTGACCGGCGGCGGGCCGCTGCGTTCAACCCAGACGCTGTCGATCATGACCTATGACCAGGCCTTCCAGTATCACAACTTCGGTCGCGCCGCCGCCGTCGGCGTGCTGACGCTGGTGATCTGCATCGTTGCCAGCCTGCTGATGCTCGGCCGGCGCTCGAAATCGATCTACTGAGGAGGCTTTCATGAAACGGAGCTTTGCACAGAGCATTGCCCTCTACGCGACGGTCATCTTCACGCTGGTGATGATCCTGTTCCCGGTCTACTGGCTGCTGGTTACCGCCCTTTCCACCACCGACGAACTCTACCGCCTGCCGCCGACTTTCTGGCCGCAGGATCCGCAATGGGACATTTTTGCCCGTGTCTGGGCGGCAAAGCCGATCCTTCTGTGGCTGTGGAATTCGATGCTTGCCGCTGTCGGTTCGGTGGCGCTGTCGATGCTGGTTTCGGTCAGTGCCGGTTACGCGCTGTCTCGCTATTCGATGCGAGGCGGCGCTACCATGGGAATGTTCGTTCTCACAGCCAAGATGTTGCCCGCCACACTTCTCGTCATCCCGCTGTTTTCGATCTTTTCGGGCTTCGGTCTGATCGGCAGTCTATGGACGCTGGTGCTTGCGCATTCGACGATGATCATTCCCTTCGCCACCTGGATGCTGAAGGGCTATTTCGACACGATCCCGAAGGAACTGGAGCATGCAGCCATGGTCGATGGCTGCTCGCCGATCGGCGCGATGGTTCGTGTTGTGCTTCCAATCGCAACACCCGGGCTTGCCGCCACCGCGCTTTACGCCTTTGTGCTCAGCTGGGCGGACTATGCCTATGCGCGCACCTTTCTGGTCAACTCGCCGGACAACTGGACGGCCAATCTCGGCATCACCACGATGCAGGGCGAATATGTCACCTACTGGAATGACATTTCCGCCGCATCGGTGTTCATCGCGCTGCCGATCATCGCAATCTATCTGTTCCTGGAACGTTATTTGGTCGGCGGTTTGACCGCTGGCGCGGAGAAATAAGCATGGCCAATATTTCCATTCGCAACGTCAGCAAGTCCTATGGCGCGCTCAACGTGCTCAGGCCCTTTTCGCTTGAGATCGAGAACGGCGAGTTCGTGGTGCTGGTCGGGCCTTCCGGCTGCGGCAAGTCGACGATGTTGAAAATCCTTGCTGGTCTCGAGCCGGCAAGCGAAGGGCAGATCTTCATCGGCGACAATGAAGTCACGGATCTGGCTCCCGGGGACCGCGACATTGCCATGGTGTTCCAGAACTATGCGCTTTATCCGCATCTCACGGTTCGCCAGAACATCGGCTTCGGGCTTAAGATGCGCGGCACGGACAGGCATGAGATTGACCGTCGGGTCGACGATGCGGCGCGCATTCTGGAAGTGACGCCCTATCTTGATCGCAAGCCCAAGGATCTGTCGGGCGGCCAGCGGCAGCGCGTCGCGCTTGGTCGCGCCATCGTGCGCCAGCCGCAGGCCTTCCTCATGGACGAGCCGCTGTCCAACCTCGATGCCAAGCTGCGCGTCCATATGCGTGCCGAAATCGGCGCTTTGCACAAGCGCATAGGGGTCACCACCGTCTACGTGACGCATGACCAGGTCGAAGCAATGACCATGGCGGACCGGGTGGTCATCATGCAGGGCGGCATCATCCAGCAGATTGCCGCACCGGACGAGCTGTTCAACAACCCGGCCAATCTTTTCGTTGCCGGTTTCATCGGCTCGCCGGGCATGAACTTCCTCAATGCGCAACTGAGTGACGGCACTGTTACTCTGTTTGGGCAACATGTTTCCGTGCCGGGCGCGGCTGGCCGCCAAGGCAGCGTGATCGTCGGTCTGCGGCCGGAACATCTCATTCTCGGCGATGCGCCGGTCACCTTCGATGTTCACCCGACGCTGGTGGAAAGCCTCGGATCGGAAAAATACGTCTATTTCGACGCGGAAGGAGCAAGGGTGGCCGATGGCGAGGAGGGCAAGTCCAAGGGACTGATCGCTCGCGTCTCGCATACCGGCAACCTTCCTGGCAACGAGGCGCTCCGGCTTGGTTTCGATCCGGCCAAGCTTTATCTCTTCGATGCAAAGACCGGAGCACGGCTATGATTCTCGTCACCGGATCGGCCGGCCGTGTCGGCCGTGCCGTTGTCGCCGCCTTGCGCGCACAGGGCCGCACCGTTCGCGGTTTTGATCTCACGCCATCGGGAGCCGTCGGCGAGGACGTCGTCGGGTCGCTTGAGGATGTGCAGGCACTGTACGAAGCCATAAAGGGCGTGAGCGCCGTCCTGCATCTGGGAGCCTTCATGTCCTGGGCTCCGGCGGATCGCGATCGCATGTTCGCTGTCAATGTCGAGGGCACGCGCCGGCTTCTGGATGCGGCTTCAGCGGCTGGCGTGCGACGGTTCGTTTTCGCTTCCTCAGGCGAGGTCTATCCGGAAAACCGCCCGGAATTCCTGCCGGTCACCGAGGATCATCCGCTTTGCCCCAATTCTCCTTACGGTCTGACAAAGCTTTTGGGCGAAGAGCTGGTGCGCTTTCACCAGCGAAGCGGCACCATGGAAACAGTGATCCTGCGGTTTTCGCATACGCAGGATGCGGCGGAACTGCTGGACGAGGAGAGTTTCTTTTCCGGTCCCCGGTTTTTCCTGCGGCCACGCATTCGCCAGCAGCAGAATTTCGGGAACGTTGCCATCGCCAAACTCCTGCAGTCCCGGGATATTGGTGAGCCGTCGCACATTCTGGCGCGCAATGAAAACGGCCGACCGTTCCGTATGCACATCACCGATACGCGCGACATGGTGGCAGGCATTCTGCTCGCTCTCGATCACCCCGAGGCGGCGGGTGGAACCTTCAATCTCGGTGCCGATGAACCGGCAGATTTCGCCGCGCTTCTGCCGAAGATCGCGGCGCTGACCGGCCTTCCCATCGTGACAGTCGATTTTCCCGGCGACGGCGTTTATTACCATACGTCCAACGAGCGGATCAGAAACACTTTGGGGTTTGAAGCAGAATGGACGATGGACCGGATGCTGGACGACGCGGCGGCCGCAAGGCGGGGGCGGCTCGCGAAGGAGCAGAGGCGATGAAGCCCGAGACGCCGGGCGGCACGGCGGCGCTGGCCAAGGGGCTAACCCTGCTCGACATGGTTGCCGATGCGCCGGAGCCGCTGCGTTTTGCCGAGTTGTTGCGCGCCTCCGGCCTGCCGAAGCCGACCTTTGCACGCATCCTGCGCACCCTTATCGCCTATGGCCTCGTCCGTCAGGATGCGGCCCGTGGCACTTATGTTCTAGGCCAGCGTTTTCTGGAAATGTCCCATAAGGTCTGGGAGAGTTTCGATCTCGTCTCGGCGGCGACCCCGGAACTCGAGCGGCTGGCGGCCGAACTGGGGGAGACGGTTGCGCTGTGCCGGCTTGACGGTACGATGACGCAATATCTGGCCGAGCGTTCGCCGAATGGTCTTTCTGTGCGCGTCGAGGTAGGGCGCCGCGTCCCCCTGCACTGCACGGCACCCGGCAAGGCGCTGCTCGCCTTTCAGGACCCCGCCGTCGGCCGTGCCCTCTTGGACCGTCTGAAGCTGGATGTGCAGACCCCGAAAACCATCACCACGCTCGATGCGCTGCAGGCCGACCTGACGCTGACCCGGGCACGCGGTTATTCGATTTCTTATGAGGAACATCTGCCAGGTGTAAATTCGGTGGCCGCCCCTGTCATGGGTCGCGACAATACGCCGATGGGCGTGCTTGTTGCGCTTGGCCCATCATCGCGGCTCAGTTCCTCCAATATTCATCCCGCCGGGCGCGAATTGATTGCTGCCGCCCGTCGTATCACGGGTGCGGCCGGGGCCGTCGCCATTAGTTCCAGGCCAAGGCCCCGGTCTGTCACGGGCCGCCCGAGTGCCGAGCTGAGTTGCGTCTTGCCATGGGGTGCACAGCTTGGCGAGAGTCCAGTGTGGCACGATGGCGAAAATACGCTTTACTGGGTCGATATTCTTCATCCCGCTGTCCACCGGTTTGACCCAGCGAGCGGCCGGAACGAAACCTGCGAGACCGGGAAGTTGGTCAGCGCGGTCATTCCGGTTCGCGGTGGGCGTCTGCTTGTGGCGTCTCAGGATGGGATCGAATGGCTGGATTTTGCATCAGGTCGTCTCACACCCTTCGTCAGCCCGGAGGCGGGCATCGTCGACAACCGCTTGAATGATGCCAAATGCGGGCCGGACGGCGCGATCTGGGTGGGATCGATGAGGATTGACGCCTCTAAGCCCACTGGTGCGCTTTATCGTATCAACACCGATGGCGCGTTCGAACGCAAGGAAGGCGGTATCGTTGTCTCCAATGGGCTCGGCTGGAGCCCGGATGGGAAAACCTTCTACTTCGTTGATACGGTGCCCGGCCTCATCCACGCCTATGATTGCGATCCCGCGACCGGAACGCTGTCGGGGTGCCGAGAATTCGCACGCATTCCCGTCGCTGACGGCCGGCCGGATGGTCTTGCGGTGGATGCGGAAGGAGGGGTTTGGTGTGCGATCTGGGATGGCTGGTCCGTGCGCCGTTATCTTCCAAACGGGAAGCTCGACCAGGTGATTGAGATGCCGGTGCCGCGCCCCACCAGCATCGCCTTTGGTGGCCCGGATCTGTCGACGCTGTTTATCACCAGCGCCCGTACCCGCCTGCCGGCCTCCACACTCGCCGACGCGCCTCTGTCAGGCGGGCTGTTTTTGTGCCGCCCGGGGATTGCCGGTGCGCGCGTTTCATTGTTCGAAGGATAAAGGATGAACCTCGAAAACATCTTTGGCCTGAAGGGCCGCGCGGCGCTCGTTACCGGTTCAAGTCGGGGGATAGGAGCCGCGATTGCCGAAGGGTTGGCTGGGGCAGGTGCCCATGTCATCCTGCATGGTGTCAAGCCGGGTGCCACAGCGGCTGTACACGAGCGGATAGTTACGCACGGCGGAACGGCGGATCATCTGGCTGGCGATCTCTCCGAAGTCGGGGCCGGTCGGGATCTTATCGAGCGAGCAGAGGCGATCGCACCACTTGATATCCTTGTTATCAACGCCAGTGCCCAGATCAATGCCACGCTCTCGGCGCTGACACCAGGTGATCTGGCGTTTCAACTGGCAGTCAATCTGGGCTCCACGGTCGACATGCTGCAGACGGCACTGCCGCGGATGGCGGCTCGGAAATGGGGCAGGATCGTCTCCATAGGATCAGTCAATCAGCTGAGGCCCAAAAGCATCGTTACCGCTTATGCAGCGACGAAGGCCGCACAGCACAATTTAATTCAAAGCCAGGCTAGAGATTATGCCCGCGATAACGTGTTGCTCAATACTCTCGCTCCCGGCCTCATCGATACGGACCGCAACGCTCACCGCCGCGTTGAGGATCCGGAGGGCTGGAATGAATATGTAAGCGCACTGAACTGGATGGGGCGGGCCGGACAACCCGACGAGATGGTGGGGGCAGCTGTCTTCCTGGCCTCGGAGGCATGTAGTTTCATGACGGGCGAAACGATTTTTCTTACCGGGGGTTATTGAGTGGGCGGATACCGAAAACGCAAAATGTCCCAAACGCAGTCGTTAGCCCAGCAATTTTTGCAGTGATCGTCTGGATAGGTCGTCATTCGAACAACAGCGCCGATAATGCGGCGATTGCGTTTGACGTCATGAAAGCGGGATCGCGTGGTTTCACGGGGGGGGGCACCAATTTCCATCCCGACCTCTACAAATGGCTGCTGACAGAAGCCGACCGGCAACCGGAACTGGCTGATGAGCTGTCGGTCTATCTGGCGATTGCAGCCATTGCGGCATGCCCGGCAAGGACTTGTATTCCGGGAAATAATTGAGGTCTTGCCCCCGGAGGCAGGCAGCGTGTTACGCCGTCAAATTTGCAGCATCCGAAACAACCCGAAAAGACGATCTCTGGATCGTGCCTCTACACCGGCGCCCTGTTGAACATTTCGGTCGCGACCGTCTCGCTGCCCGGTCGATGATGCGGTCATGAGAGAGTTGGAGGCAATCTTCATCGGGGCCGGGCAGGCCGGACCATTCCTCGCCGCCCGCATAGCCGCGACTTACTTCCACGAGGGGCGCCATGATGGCGGCAGACGCGATTTTTGCGATTGTCTCACGAAATCGATAAATGCGCGTAGAGGCGCGGGCACAAGCCGCCGTCCAGAATAGTAGAGGAAAGGGCCGGAAAACCGCAGCCACCATTCTTCCATCACCGGTACCAGATCTCCTCTGTCGAAGTGTGGCCTTAGCCAGTCCTCGAAAATATAAATCATGCCAGAACCGGCAATGGCTGCGTCGATGCCAAGATCGGTGCCGCCCCCGAACTGAACAACGAGGCTACCTTTAGGATTTATGGCGACTTCTTCCCCTTCGCGTTCGAACTCCCAAGATGGAAGGGCGCGCCCCGAAAACCGGCCTAAAATACAATCATGCGAAAGCAGGTCTTGTGGATGTTGCGGTTTGCCCCTTCTTGCAAGGTAGTGCGACGACGCGGCAAGGGCGTAGCGCTGCTGGCGTGGTCCGATCGGCAAAGCCACCATATCCTGCTCGAGCCGTTCGTCATAACGGATGCCAGCATCGCAACCGCTCTTTATGATGTCGACGAAATTCTCATCGGTCACGATTTCCAGCCTTATTTCCGGATAGGCCTTTAGGAACGGCGGCACGATCGGGGGCAGAACCAGCCTTGCCGCACTCATCGGAACATTGAGTCTGAGCTCCCCCGAGGTGCGGCCGCGGCTGCTTTTTACCTCGTCGAGCGCCGATGCCACCTCTGCGAATGCGGGTCCGGTGCGCTCCAGCAAAAGACGTCCTGCATCCGTCAGGAGCACGCTCCGGGTGGTGCGATTGAATAGTCGTACCCCAAGGTCTTCTTCCAGGCGTTTCACCGCATCGCTCAACGCCGAGGAACTGACGCCACTTTCGCGCGCGGCCTGCCGAAAACCTTTGGATCTAGCCACCAATAAAAACGCATTCAGATCCGTTAAATCCGACACCCTGCTCTCCAAACGTTCAAACCGATTGTCCATCTTTCCGGACAATCTGTCCGGATTATAGCTTCTTGTAGCGTATATGCCACCTGTCTATTTTCGAGAAACACAAGGAGATAGACCATGAGCACTATTGCAACTTCAGGAACCTTCACGCTTGGCGATCATACGGTGCGCCGGCTGGGCTATGGCGCGATGCAGCTTGCAGGCAAGGGCGTTTTCGGGCCTCCGAGCGATCGTCCGGAGGCCATAGCCGTCCTGCGCGAGGCGGTGGAAAGCGGCGTCAACCACATCGACACCAGCGATTTCTATGGCCCGCATGTCACAAACGAGATAATCCGCGAAGCTTTGCATCCCTATGACAACGACCTTGTGATCGTCACCAAGGTCGGCGCAGGCAGGGGCGCCGACGCTTCGTGGTATCCGGCATTTTCGCGCGCGGAGCTGACACAGGCCGTTCATGACAACCTCCGCAATCTCGGACTCGATGTGCTCGATGTGGTCAATCTGCGCGCTATGTTCGACGTGCACGGCCCCGCGGAAGGCTCATTGGACGAGCCGCTTGAAGTTCTGGCGGGTTTGAAGCAACAGGGCCTGATCCGGCATATCGGACTGTCTAGTGTTACGGCGAAGCAGATCGAGGACGCCGGAAAGATCACCGACATCGTTTGCGTGCAAAACCAGTACAATCTTGCGCATCGGCAGGACGAAGCCTTAATCGACACGCTCGCCTCCCGCGGGGTCGCCTATGTGCCGTTCTTTCCTCTTGGCGGCTTCTCGCCGCTGCAATCCTCTACCCTGTCTGACGTGGCCATCCGGCTCAACGCCACGCCGATTCAGGTGGCGCTTGCCTGGCTTCTCCAGCGATCGCCGAACATTCTCCTGATCCCTGGCACGTCGTCACGCGGCCATCTGCGAGAGAACCTCGCAGTGGCCACGATTGAGCTCCCCTCGGAGGCACTGTTGGAGCTGGAGAAGGTTGCTGCCTAATGCCGCTTGTAGAATGCTAAGGAATCAGTCGAAAGGTTGTCATCTGTCCTCAAGGCCGCTTTTGGCAATTGCTGCCTAGGCAGCGACGCGCCAGGAGGCGCGGACGGCCGGGTTTGACCGCCAGCGCTCGGGCCACCGCGCCGTGATATTGTGCCGTTCCACCGCATAATCGGCCAGTACCGGCATAAGCGCTCCACGCCTCACCCAGCCGCTGGCCATTAAACTGGTTGCCATTCCGATGCCGGCACCCGCTGCGATCGTCGCAGGCACGGCTTCGCTCGCGTCGGCGATAACGCCGGAGGACGGCACGATCTCCACCTCCCTGACCCCGACGCGGAAAGGCCAGCGGAACAACTGGCCGCTACTTTGGTATAGCAAGCAGACAGTCTCGTGCTCTTCCAATTGGTCCGGATTGGTCGGCGGGCTGCGCCCGGCCAGATATTCGGGCGAGGCATAGCAGCATAGCCGATGCGGCAGAAGGCGGCGCGAATCTGACAGGTCACTGATGCGGATCGCTACATGAAGCCGCCTTCGATAAGATCAACCATGTGATCGTTCAAAACGTAGATCTGATGGAAGATTGCTGCAAGGGCAACCACTGAACGACAGGGTCGTAGGTTCTACCCTCTCAAGACGGTTGGTATGCACATAGTATGCCTGCCTCATTGATGAAATCCAGTCAGAACGATCTTTCCAAACAGCCCGCCGGCTTCCATTCGGCGATGGGCTTCCGCTGCTTCCTTGAGCGGGTATACGGCGCCAATAATCGGTCGAAGTTCTCCTCCCATCATCGGCAGAAGCTGCTCGGCAAATCGGCGAACCATCGCTCTCTTTTCCAATCTCGACCGTGACTTCATGACAGTCCCTATCAGCCGCAGATGGTTGTGAAGAACGAGATCGAGCGGGATGATGGCGTTGTCGTCGCGTCCCAGGAGACCGACCTGGACAAGCCGCCCGCCGGGCGCAAGACTGCGAATGTTGCGGGAAAGGTAGGATCCGCCGACGAAGTCGATGATCAGCTCGACACCCCGTGAGGCTGTCGCATCGATGACCTCCGCCTCAAAGTCCGAACGTCGATAATCGAAAACGGCCTCAGCGCCCAGCGAAAGCACATTCTCAATGTTACCTGCCGAAGCGGTTGCCAGCACCTGTGCTCCGACCGCCTTTGCGAGTTGAACGGCAGCAGATCCAATGCCACCGGCGGCAGCATGGACAAGAACGGTTTCTCCTTTGGCAATTTTTCCGAGGTTGGCGAGCGCCTCCCATCCGGTGACAAAACTTTCCATGACCGCCGCCGCCTCGATGAAAGACATGCCGTCCGGAATGATCGCTGCCATTCCGCTGTCTAGGCGTGCGTACTCGGCATAGGCACCGCCGCCAACGATGCCCATGACACGGTCCCCAACCGCAAAATCAACAACCTCAGATCCAGATGCCACGACTTCACCGGCGATTTCGAGGCCAAGGATCGGGCTGTCCCCATAAGCTTGCGAACCATAGACGCCCTCACGCTGAAGAAGATCAGCGCGATTGACGCCTGCCGCCATGACCTTGACGAGAATATCGTCTGGCCGGATCTCGGGAAGTGGATATTCTGCGAGGTGTAGCACGTCTGGGCTGCCGAAATTGGCGAATGTGATTGCTTTCATCGGAGCTACCCTTACTTGGAGAGGGCCCGGCGAGCGATGCTTGCCGCAAAGAGCGGTGTCTCGCGGCTGTTGTGATCGCCACCTGCGGCCTGCCGGGCAGCGGCGGCATCCTCGAACCTGATGCCATGCTCTTCGAGAAATGCCATGAAGACATCCGTCGGATGCGCAGTAACCCGGTTCGTGTAACGGGTCCTGTTTTCATCGATCTTTTCGGCGATCAACTCCCAGACGACGTTGACCTTGGTGTGGCCGCTGGCCGTGAATACGTCGGAGATCGAGTTCATGCGGCAATAGGCAGCCTCGTCAACTTCGGCCACATAGTGCTGCACGACGAGGCCAGAACCGATTTGCTCGACATTGATTGACATCCGACGACCATCATCGGTCCATGTCACGCCGGCAGCGATATGATCCGGTGGGCAGCAGCGCAGGTATTCGGCTTCCGCCAGGTTGAAGAGCCAGTCGGCGATATCGATTTTTTCGAACGGGACGTCGATCTCTGCGGAATAGGCGGACTGCGAGAGAATTGTATCGAGGACCTTAACCATCATAGTATTCCTTCTGTTTGTTGGGCGACCGCCCGTTGACGAGAAGGAATGTGCGCCGGATGCATGCTGATGATAACGAACTGATTTGTCGAAACGGTTTTGCGTCGTAGGCAAAGATGAAGGACCCAAGGTTCGCCGAACATCTCGCCGTCTACGTCGATGTCGTCCGCGCGGGAAGCTTTTCCGCAGCGTCACGGCGTCGTGCCGTAACCCCCTCCGCCGTCGTCCGGCAGATCGATGCGCTCGAGCAGGACCTTGGCGTTCCACTTTTGGTCCGCTCGACACGTGCCTTGTCGTTGACGGACGCGGGTCGCCATCTCTTCGATAGGGCTCAGCGCCTGCTGGATGACCTGGCCGACACCCATGCGGAAGTCGCAGCCTTCGACAATGCGGTCAGCGGCACCCTTCGCATCGCTTGCTTCCCGACCTTCGGAAAACGCTACGTCATCCCTGTTCTTGCATCTCTTGCGCAGCAGCACCCGAGTTTGCATGTCGACTTAGATCTCACCGAACGACTGGCCGACCCCGTCGCCGAACGGCTCGACTTGGTGGTCAGGATGGGGGATCTGGCGGACAGCTCCTTGATCGCCACGAAGCTCGCCCCGCTTGACCGTATTCTTGTGGCGAGCCGTAAATATGTAGAGCAGTGCGGAGAGCCGAAAGACGAAGGGGCTCTCCGTCATTGTCGTCTCCTCGACAAGCTTCATGGCAATGATCTACTCGGCTGGTTCGACATTCTCGGATGCCCGGCCGGTGAGGCATGCAGCCAGGTCTCTTTCCGCTCCGATGATTTTGAAGCGTTGAACAGCGCTGCGATCGCAGGGATGGGTGTGGCGCTCCTACCAAGCTGGGTCTCTGGTCCTTCCGTAAAAGCCGGTGATCTTGTCCGCCTTTCGCTGGCGGGGGAAAGGTGGAATGAAAGGCCTTCCGGTATCTACCTCCTCCGTTCGCTGCAGGTGCCGTCTGCAAAAGTCAGGGCGTTTACGGAGGCGCTCAACGACCACATCGGGACGCCGCCGCGGTGGAGCTGCAATCCCTGTTGACCGAAAACTCATCACAGCAACAGGCTAAACGCAGCGGCGGCTATTGGCGGGGCACGGGTTCGGGATCTTTCAAGAGGTTAATTGGACGCATTGATTGCGGCTCGCAAGGTATCGTTGATGCGCTCTTGCCAGCCCGGACCGTCGGCCTGAAAATGTGCGAGCACATCGCTGTCGATCTTCAATGATACAAGCTCCTTGGTGTTGGGAATTGCAGGCCGTTCAACGGCCGGCGCTGCGACCTTCTTTGCCGCTTTGAATAGCGCCTCGGCTGCGTCTTTGGGATTGGACGGTCGTCGGGATGTTGCCATGGTGTTGTATCCTCTTGTGTCGTGCGCTCGAACAGCGCAGCCTGTCAGTTTCTGTTTGCAGGCTGTATGTCAAACACAGCGGTGGTCGCAACCCACGTGTAGTGGTTAGCCGGAAGAACGTAATTGCTGCCGATAAACCGGTCAGCCTCCCCGCGCAATCTGGAAGAGATCGTGCACCCTCATCCACAATTGCGTCAGGAGGCCGCAGGTTCTTGTCAAGGTGTTGGCGCCCCTTGGCGAAACACACACCCTTTGTGTTGACCTACTCTCATGCCCTTTCCGCAGGCGGGGCGTTTCATTCCCCTGCCGCCACTCCCTCGCGTCGTGGATCCGCGCTGCCGATCAAACCTTCGGCGGTTATCTCGATGGCATGCAAACCGGAATTCATCTCGCCCGGTTTCACCTCGTAACCCAGCGCCTTCAGTGGCCTTGCCAGACCTTCCGCGCTTGTACCGGCCTCGATGTCGTAGGTGCCGAAGCGGTTGATGAGATGCGGCTGGGAGACGATCGCCTCTACAGGCATGCCCCAGTCGATATAGGCGATCAGCGCCTGCGCTACATAGCCGATGATCTGGCTGCCGCCCGGCGAACCGATGGCGAGCAGCGGCTTGCCATCCTTCATCACGATCGTCGGGGCCATGGAGGAGCGCGGTCGTTTGCCTGGCTCAACGCGGTTGGCGATCGGCAGACCGCCTTCATGGGTCTTGAAGGAAAAGTCCGTCAACTCATTATTGAGCAGGAAGCCGTTCGTCATCAGACGCGAGCCGAAGCCGCTTTCGATCGTTGTCGTCATCGAGACCACGTTTCCGTCCTTGTCGACGATGACAAAATGGCTTGTGGAGGGCAACTCGATCGCCGCATCCCGGCCGAAAAGCAGCGCGTGGTTCCATTCCGGCTCGCCGGCCTTGACGGCATCGTTGGTCAACGCCTTATCGCCGTCGAGCAGCTTTGCCCTCTCGCCCAAATAGGTCTTGTCCAACAGGCCCTTGATCGGCAGCGGCACGAAATCGGTATCAGCGACGTAACGCTCGCGGTCGGCGAAGGCGAGACGCTGGGCGTCGCCGATAATGCGCCAACTGTCGACATTTTTTGGCCCAAGCGTCTTGAGATCAAAATTCTCCACTAGGCCGAGCATCTGGCCGATCGCGATTCCGCCCGACGACGGCGGGCCCATGCCGCAAACGTCAAGAGCACGATAGACAAAGCAGACCGGCTCGCGCTCGACGACCCGATAGTTGGAAAGATCGGCCAGCGACAGCACGCCGGGATTGTCGGCCGCCTCGCGCACCGTCTTGACGATCGCCTCGGCAATTCGCCCCTTGTAAAAGGCATCGGCGCCGCCTTTGGCGAGCGCCGCAAGCGTCTCGGCATAGGCCGGGTTCTTCAAAGGAGCACCGGCCTGCAGGGCGGCCCCGGAGGTGTCAAAGAAATAGGACCGGGGTTCTGTATATTTCTTCAACCGGTCCCCCTCGGACGCGATCAGGGAGGCAAGACGCGGCGACACCTTAAAGCCCTCGGTAGCCAGCGTTTCGGCCGGCTTCAGGAGGCTTGCCCATTCCGCCTTTCCATAGCGTTTATGGGCTTCCTCCAGAAGTCGCACCGTTCCCGGCGTGCCAACAGAGCGGCCGCCGACCACTGCGTTCATGAATTTTAACGGTTGACCTTTGTCATCCAGGAAGAGCTTTGGCGTGGCTTCCATCGGCGCGGTCTCGCGGCCGTCAAATGTCGTCAGCTTGCTGCTTTTTGCGTCGTAATAGACCAGGAAGGCACCCCCACCGAGTCCGGAACTCTGCGGTTCAACGAGGCCGAGCATGGCCTGCACCGCCACCATTGCATCGATGGCGTTGCCGCCCCTGGCGATCACATCACGCCCTGCCTCAGTCGCCAGCGGATTGGCCGCCGCTACCATGAAGCTCTTTGACTCGATGCGTTTGGCAGTCGCAATATCGGTCGCTTTTTCGGGCGCCACCGTGTCGGACGCCTGCTGCGCGGAGGCGACCGCGGTGGAAAGCATCAGGGCGAAAAATCCCTCACTGAGAAATCTCATTTTCATCAGCCAAATCCTCCAGCGACGTACAACTCGTTAATGTAGTAGGGCATTCAACTGAGCCAGCAGGTAGGCCGAACCTTTATCGACCACGGCACGGCCACTTTTAGAACTCTTCCTTCACTGCTGCAAAGCTTCGGCCTTCACCGGTATTTCAGCCCCGTCCGTTGGCTCGCCCCGCTATTGAGCGTCTGTCTGGCGCGCCGCTCTTTTTCGGCACTATGGTGGCTGTTTCGCCGCATGTCCATCATGTCGAAGGGTCGACCTATCGTTGGAAAACGGAAATCTGCTCATTCCCATCCGACAAGCCTGTCGAGTTGGTATATGGCGGCGGACTTCTCTGCCTTCTTCAGGAAACCGGAAGGAGCTAAAGCCTACTGACATCGAATGGAGCGAAAGGGCAATAAATGCAGGCGCTGTTGTCTCCACGCATCTGCTTTAATAACGGCGTCGCCGGTTCTGATCCTTTCAACTGCGTGGCGTGAGACGTCTACTATTGCCCGGAAGCTGTCATCACGCACGCTTACCTGCGCTTGTCGGAATCGAACCGACAGTCGACGATTCATCTTTAGTTTGCCACGGCCAGGTCCGCGTATGTGAGAATCGTCTGATACCGCCGAATGCAATCTATTCGGTCAGAACCTACGATGCAGCGCAGACTTAAGGACATAAAGATATCGTTATATGATGTTGACCGATGACGTGGCTTACAATATGGTCATCACGCCTAAGGTTCCCCAGTCGTTGCACGCAACGTGCCGGGGCTAAGAGGGAAGTCGGTGCTCCGTGTTATGCGGAAAAGCCGACGCTGCCCCCGCAACTGTAAGCGGCGAGCTGAAGTCCAATATGTCACTGGTTTACCCCGGGAAGACGGACGGAAGTGATGATCCGTGAGCCAGGAGACCTGCCTTTGGTGAAATAACGTCCACGGGCGGGGTGTCCCAGTGTGCCGTAGCAAAGGCTGCATTGTTGCGGCCTGTCTTGCTATGCGTCCGCAGACCCATGCCCCCAACTTTATAGGGGCACAACATGTCTCAGACCTGCATTTTTACGATCACGAGCGTACCCTTCGATGAGGACTATCGTCCTTCAGAACATACGCGCATCACCACCAATTTCGCCAATCTGGCCAGGGGCGAAAAGCGGCAGGAGAACCTGCGCAATGTCCTGCGCATGATCGATAGCCGCTTCAACGCCCTCGCGCACTGGGATAATCCCAAATCGGACCGATACTCGGTAGCGTTGGAGATCATTTCGGTCGACATGAGCTTCGATGTTGCAGGTGAAAAATTTCCCCTCATCGAGATACTGAAGACGACGATCATCGATCACAAAACCAGTGAACGTATCGACGGCATTGTGGGGAATAACTTCTCCTCCTATGTGCGGGACTACGACTTCAGCATTGTGCTGCCGGAGCATAACAAGGGCGTTCCTGCCTTCAGCATTCCGGCCGACTTCGGCGACCTGCATGGAAACCTGTTCAAGTCTTTTCTGCGGTCGGATGCCTACCGTTCGCACTTTCGCAAGCCGCCGGTCATTTGCATCAGCGCCTCGACCAGCAAGACCTATTACCGGACCGAAAATCATCACCCCGTGATGGGCGTCGAATACCGGCAGAATGGGTTCTCGTCCACCGACCAGTATTTCGGGAAAATGGGATTGCAGGTTCGCTACTTTATGCCTGCGGGCAGCGTTGCGCCGCTGGCGTTCTATTTTGTTGGGGACTTGCTGGGCGACTACTCCAATATTGAGCTAATCGGCGTCATCAGCACGATGGAAACGTTTCAGAGAATTTATCGCCCCGAAATCTACAATGCGAACGCAGCAGCCGGGACATTTTACCAGCCCAACCTAAAGCACCAGGACTATTCGCTGACCCGGATCATCTACGACCGCGACGAACGAAATCGCTTGGCGGTGGATCAGGGCAAGTTCACCGAAAAACACTTCATCAACCCATACCGCGCCGTCCTTGAGCAATTGTTTGCTCACTGCCCCGCCTGATCATCACTTAGAAGAGGTCCCCATCGTGAAGAAACTTCTCCCCACATCGACCGCCGGCAGCCTGCCGAAACCCTCCTGGCTTGCGCAGCCCGAAAAACTGTGGTCGCCCTGGAAACTGGAGGGCGAGGAATTGCTGGAAGGTAAAAGAGACGCCCTGCGCCTTTCACTGGACGATCAGCAACAGGCCGGCATCGACATCGTCAGTGATGGCGAGCAAACACGCCAACATTTCGTCACGACTTTCATCGAGCACCTCGACGGGGTCGATTTTGCAAAACGCGAAACCGTCAGAATTCGCGATCGCTACGATGCGAGTGTCCCGACAGTCGTCGGCGCCGTGTCTCGCCAGAAGTCCGTGTTCGTCGAAGACGCCAAGTTTTTGCGTCAACAGACCAAACAACCCATCAAATGGGCTTTGCCGGGTCCGATGACGATGATCGATACTCTCTTTGACGGCCATTATAAGAGCCGTGAAAAGCTTGCCTGGGAATTTGCCGGGATACTTAACGAGGAAGCAAAGGAATTGGAGGCTGCCGGCGTCGATATTATCCAGTTCGACGAACCTGCCTTCAACGTTTTCTTTGACGATGTGAATGACTGGGGTGTCGCCACTTTGGACAGGGCAATTGAAGGGCTGAAGTGCGAGACCGCCGTCCATATCTGCTACGGTTACGGCATAAAGGCCAATACGGATTGGAAAAAGACACTCGGGTCAGAATGGCGGCAGTATGAGGAAACTCTCCCCAAGCTGCAGAAATCCGGCATCGGTATGATCTCACTCGAATGCCACAATTCTCATGTTCCAATGGATCTTCTGGAACTTGTTCGAGGTAAGAAAGTGATGGTCGGGGCCATCGATGTGGCAAGCGATACCATCGAAACCCCGGAGGAAGTCGCTGCAACGCTGCGCAAGGCGCTTAAGTTTGTCGACGCAGATAAACTTTGCCCCTGCACCAATTGCGGCATGGCCCCCCTGTCTCGTCGTGTGGCAAGAGGCAAGCTGAATTCCTTGAGCGCAGGAGCTGAGATCGTCCGGAGAGAGCTCACTGTTTAATTTTTTGATAGTCTGAACCTGCGGATGGCAGCCGTTCGCCGCCACCGCGCCCATCGCGACACTTACGAATGGGCTATAAGGTCATGGCGCGGATCATCCTTAAGGCTTCGAAGGATGTCCGCGTCTTGGCGCGAAGCTGCCAAGACCGCCTGCTCAAGCCGGCCATTCCGAAGAGCAGGACGTTGCCAGATTAGAAAATTTACACATTCATTCCCCATCAACTGAGGATGTGACGGTTTTCATCCTTTCAAGGCGTAAGACAAGTCGCTTGCCATGGTAATTCCGTCGCTATCCACCGTCCACGAACCCGTATACGTCAAATGGGTGCTGCTTGCTTTGCACTACTGCACTCGATATTCGCGTGGCGCGACACCGAACTGGTTCCGAAACGACCGGCTGAAATGCGAGAGGTCATTGAACCCCCATCGGAAAGCGATCTCTCCAATAGAGCCGCCACCTTTGGCACGGAGATCGTTCGCGCATTTTTGCAACCTTTGCCGAAGCAGAAACTGGCTAAATGTCTCGCCGTTGTCTTCCAGCAGTCGGTGAACATAGCGAACCGAAATGCGGAAATGTTCGGCTGCCTTCGCCGGTGTCAGCGCCGGATCTGCCGCATGCGAAGTGATGTAATTGATCAGGGAAAAAGCGAGCTGATTGCGCAATGTCCCCCTGGCTCGGTCTCCCTCGCGATCGGATACGCCGAGAACCAACGCAACCAGTTCCACCAAATGGTTGGTGATGGAAAAGGACGCGGCGGCGTCTAGATGCTCGGCATTCATCGCAATCGATGACAGATAGTCTGTCGCAAGACGCGCAAGTGGAGCACTGCTGCTTATTTTAGTGGCCATCAGTCTGTCGGGTTGCTTCAGAAGAGGCTGCAGAATTGCCTTGGGAATGCGGAACGAATGCTGGGTCCAACTGTCGCTGCAGTAGTCGTTGATATATGGCTCGGTCGAATCGACGATCGAGAAATCACCGTGCTGCAAAAGCGCTTCCCTGCCGTTCTGCATCATCCGGCAGTGACCTTCCACTTGTAGATTGAGGAAGTACACCTGTTCGGGCATTCGGCTGATTTCCTGCCTGCGGCGATGAATTTTTTGCCTGCTCGACGAAATTGTCGTGACGTTGATCGAGTTTAGCAGCTTGGCACGAACGTGGCCGAAAAACGGGGCATGCCCTTCTGTTGTCGAGTTCAAAGCGACGTATTCCTGGCAGAGCACCTCTTTCCAGAAAGGGAAACGGTCCTTCTGCGGCAATTCGGTTGCGTTCCAGACAGTCATTTCCAGCGCCTCCGTCAGCGACGATTGTCGCAATGGTGAGGCAAAAAACATGCCAAGCAATCATCGTCTGCTGGGACGATCGACCCGAACCTGGGCCATTCCGCAGTCTTCGGGCATGAAGATGATGAACACCTTTATGGCCAGTGTCACTTTGCGCACAGAAACTGTTCACTGTGAGCCAAGACGCATGTTGCGTTGCGGCATAAGCTTGTTTCCGGGAACAAAGACAACAAACAGGAGAAGCTATGCGCAAGCGTCTGATATTCAATTGTTTTACCATGAACGTCCCTTCGCACATCTATCATGGAACGTGGCGGCATCCGAAAAATGAACTGGCCAATTTCAACGATTTCGCAACATGGGCCAACCTCGTCAAGAAGCTGGAGCAGGGCAAATTCGACGCGATCTTCTTTGCCGATATCCTGGGTGTCGATCCCGCCTATGACGGGAAATGGGATACATACTTCCAGCAAGGCCTTCACATGCCTTGCAACGACACCTTCACGCTCTGCGCTGCTCTGGCAGGCGTGACGAAGGATCTGGGGCTTGTCTTTACGAGTTCGCTTCTTTCCGAACACCCATTCGCGTTTGCCAAGAAGGCATCGACCCTCGATCACATCAGCGGCGGCCGCATCGGCTGGAACATCGTCACGAGCGTGACCGACAACGCTGCACGGAATTTCGGCTTCGACAAGATCGTCCCCCACGATCAGCGCTATGACTGGGCGGATGAATACATGGATGTGCTTTATAAGCTCTGGGAGGGGTCCTGGGATGCAGGTGCAATGATTGCGGACCGGGAAAGCGGCGTCTTCAGCGACCATACCAAGGTGCACCGCATCAACCATCAGGGCGAGCGCTACAGGGTTCAGGGGCCGCATCTCGTCAGCCCCTCGCCACAGCGCACGCCGATGTTATATCAGGCCGGCGCGTCGAAGCGCGGAAGCCAGTTTGCGGCGCAGCATGCCGAAGGAACATTCGTCCTCTATCCAAATGTGAACGGAGCCCGTATCGGCATCGCGGGCACCAAGCAAGTGGCCAGCCAGGCAGGGCGGGGCCCTGACGATCTAAAGTTCATCCAGGGACTGTCCTTCGTCGTCGGCAGCACGATGGATGAAGCAGAACGCAAGGCGAAGGAAATCGACGAATGGGTCAGCTATGAGGGGCTGGCCGCGCATGTCAGCCGCGACATGGGAGTCGATCTTTCAAACATGGATCCTGACAAGCCGATCGACGAGTCGGGCCTGGATGGATTGCAGGGTTATGCCCGCATGATCGAGATGGGCAAGCCCGAGGGCGAGAAGGCAACTGTCAAGGATCTGGCAAATGCACTCTCCTACAATTGCCGTATCGTGGGAACTCCCGAATCAATCGCGGATGAACTGGAGCAGTGGCAGGATGCAGGTGTCGATGGCATTAACATGATATGCCAACTTCACCCTGATACGTTCGTTGATTTTATCGATCACGTCACGCCGGTTCTTCAACAACGCGGGCTTGCACAAGGCGAATATGCGGAAGGAACGCTCCGCGACAAGCTTTTCGGGCGGGGATCGCTTCTCCCTGAAAATCATCCTGGCGCTTCCTATCGGAGCGCATTTAGCGGGCAGTCCCTCGACGCTGCCGAGTAAGGCGCCACGGACCCGGCTTTGTCCGGGTCCTCATTTGTCCCTGATCGATGGATGGAAAAAATGTTGGTAAATACTCTAGAGTGCGCGGATGCACTGAGTTTCAAAGATGCGATGGCGATGATGGCGGCTGCGGTGCAGGTCGTGGCAACGGACGGCAGCGCAGGACGTGCAGGCCTGACCGTCACCGCAGCATGCTCAGTCTGCCAGGAGCCGCCAAGGCTGCTGGTTTGCGTGAATACCAAGGCATCGGCGCACGCGGCCATTCTAGACAACGGGCGGCTAAGCCTTAACATCCTTTCCAACGAGCACAGTGAAATCGCCGCGGCATTTGGTGGGAAAGTGCCGCCAGAGAAGCGCTTCGAACTGGGAGAATGGACATCGGACGAATTGGGGCAGCCCTTGCTCGAAGGGGCATGCGCGCATTTCAGCTGTTCAGTTCACGAGGCGCATCAATCCGGAACGCACACGATTTTTGTGTGTAACGTTCATTTCGCGAAGGGCAACAAGGGTCGCTCTCCTCTCTTGTATTTCGAACGCAACATGACGACGCTGCCGCTATTTGCATAACGCCACACAAAGTTTCTTCCCGGCGGGTTTTTCCACGATTATCCTTGGGGTTTCAGTTAGGGTGAGGGAAGCAATAACAGGCGAGAAGGTGGTGGATTAAAGGTCGATCTCACCACCATTTTCGCAATAACACCTGTTTTCGATGGCTCAAGAATGGGCGGATCAAGAGGACATAGACGTCCTACGACATGATCAACCCGCCATCGACATTAATTGTCTGGCCGGTGATGTAGGCCGCATCGTCGGAGGCGAGAAACGCCACCAGGGCCGCCACTTCGGCGGGCGTTCCGGCGCGGCGCATTGGAATGTTGCGCACCCATTCGGCCATGAGTTCGCCGGGCTTGTAGTCACCTAGCATCTGGCCCCAGACGCGGTCGTTATAATCCCACATTTCGGTGTGGATGATGCCGGGGCAAATGGCGTTGACGGTGATGCCTTCGGGCGCAAGTTCCTTGGCAAGACTTTGCGTCAGGCCGACGACGCCGAATTTTGAAGCGGCGTAGTGGGGGGTATAGATGAAACCCTGACGGGCCTGGCCGGAGGCGGTGTTGACCAGGCGGCCCTTGGTGCCACTTGCGCGGAAGCGGCGAATCGCCTCCTGGCAGCACAGGAACGCGCCCTTCGTGTTGACGTCGAGGTTGAAATCCCACTGTTCCTGCGTCAGTTCCTCGATCCTGGAAATGGTAATGACGCCGGCGTTCTGGACCGAGATGGAAAGCGGACCGATTGCCTCTTCGGCTGCGCCATAGGCCTCGCGCACCGCCGCCGCATCCCGCACATCGAGGATCACGCCATGGGTGACTGAGCCGGTTTCGTCCGCCAGCTTTTTGGCGGCGTCATTGGTGTCCCTGTCGATAGAGGCGATGGCGACTTTCGCGCCTTCCTCGGCAAAACGGCGGGCGATGCCGTAACCGATGCCCTTGTTGCCTCCAGTCACGAATACGGATTGACCTTCAAAGCGCCTCATGTCTCCTCCTTATGGGATAACGGCTATGTTTATGTGCCGACCAGTCGTTCGGCGGTGAATTTGTCGGTGACGAGGACATCGATCACGCCGGTTCTGAGCGCACCGGCGATCGCCTCGGTCTTTTTCGAGCCGCCGGCGAGTGCAATGACGCGGTCGACATTGGAGAGGTTTTCCAGCGGAAGGCCTATGACCCGGTCATCGAGCGGTGTCTTGACGGGCTTGCCGTCCTTGTCGAAGAACCTGAGCGAAATATCGCCCACGGCGCCCGCCTGTGCGAGATCGGCAAGCTCCTTGGCGGAAAAGATATTGCCGGAACGGGCAAGAAGCTCCGATGGCTCGACGGCACCGACACCGACGATGGCGAGCGTGATCGAACCGAAAAGATCGATGGTTTCGCGCACGAAGGGATCGGCCAGCATCAAAAGCTTCGCCTCGCGAGAGGTGGCGACGCCGGGGACCGGCAGCAATTTCGGTTCGGCCTCCGTCAGTCGCGCCAGCCGTGTGGTGATCTGGGTCGCGTGCGTCTGCACGGAAGGATCGCCCATGCCGCCCAGCGTCTGGACGATATAACGCGCTTTGGCGCCTTTCAGCGGATGGATGTTTTCCACCATCTTGAAGATCGTCTGGCTCCAGCTGGAAACGCCGATGATCTCGTTTTGCGACAGCGTCACTTCGAGAAAATGCGCGGCCGCCTCGCCGATGCGGGCCATGATCGCGCCGTCGCGGTCTTCGCTGCAATCGACGACAATGGCTTCCGGCAGGTCGAAGCGTTCGCGAAGCTGTGCTTCAAGATCGCTATAGGTACCGGGCGGCGGAATGATGCTGGTGCGCACGATACCTTCCGTTTCGGCACGCTTCAGCATGCGCGAGACAGTGGCCTGCGAAAGATTGAGATGTTCGGCAATCTCCGCCTGCCGCCTGTGCTCGCTGAAATACATCTGCGCCACGCGGGATATCATCCGAAGTTCGTTGATCCTGCCCATAAGCCCTCCAGGGTGAATTTTTATTCACCCTTACCCGACGTCACAGGTAACGTCGAGCGCGCAATCGCGTCGCGCCAGACGGCAAGCCGTTGCCTGCCGTCACTGGGCGAAGGCGCGATGGCGTTGCCGTGACTGTTGAGCGCGGCGATGGCGTCGAGATCGCTCCACAGACCGAGGGCGAGGCCGGCAAGATAGGCCGCGCCAAGCGCGGAGGCTTCCGGCGCGTCACGCTGGATGACGGGGTGGTCCAGCATGTCGGCAACGCATTGCATCAGGAAACGGTTCTGGCTCGGCCCGCCATCCACGAACAGCTGTCCGAAGCCGGAGGGCGACTGCGCGCGCATGGTCGAGAAGACGTCATAAACCTGAAAGGCGATGGAATCGGTAACGGCGCGGGCCATCTGCGCGCGGCTTGTGCTGAAATTGATCTGCGAAAATAGCGCGCGGCAATTGGAATCCCAATAGGGCGCGCCGAGGCCGACAAAGGCCGGGACAAAACCGGGGCCATCTGGTTCAGCGGTAGCGGCAAGCTCCACAAGAGAGGCGACATCGGGCAGGCCGAGAATGTCCGTCATCCACGGCAGGGAGGCGGCAGACACAAGAATATTGCCCTCGAACGCGAAAGTCGGCTTGCCGTGAAGCCTCCAGGCAACTGTCGTGGTGATGCCGCGCTCTGGCGCGATGAAATGCGGCAGCGTCGTCATCACCGATGAGCCGGTGCCGAACGTCACCTTGCCGTCACCGGGATTGAAGGCGCCGTGGCCGAAGAGGGCGGCGTGGCTGTCGCCGACGGCAGCCAGAATAGGCGTTCCGTCCTTGATGCCGGGAACACCTGATGTCACGCCGAAGTCGCCGCTGCTGTCGCGCAGGTCGGGCAGGGCGTTGATGTCGATGCCAAAAAGGTCACAAAGCTCTTCGCTCCAGACCTGCCGGTTGAGATCGAGCACCTGGCTTCGGGCCGCGTTGGAGGCGTCGCAGGCATGCACCTTGCCGCCGGTCAGGCAGTGGATCAGCCAACTATCGATGGTGCCGAGGCGAAGGCTGCGGCCCTTCGGCGCACGCTCCAACAGCCAGCGCATCTTCGCGCCGGGAAACATCGGGTCGATGGGCAGGCCGGTCAGCGCCATGACACGTTCGGAATGTCCCTTGCCGATGAGATCGGTGCATTCCTGCGCCGTGCGGCGGCATTGCCAGCTCAAGACCGGGCCGAGCGGCTTGCCGGTTTCACCGTCCCAGATCGTCACAGATTCGCGCTGGTTGGAAATGGCGATGGCTTCAACGCTGACCGCAGAGGGTGCCGATGACAGGCAGGCGGAAATCGCTTCGCGCACCGAGGCCCAGATACGGTTCGGATCCTGTTCCACCCAGCCGGGCTGCGGATAGGTGATGCCGACCGGCGATGAACCGCGCGCCAGCAATTCTCCTGTTTCAGAAACGAGAATGGCCTTGGAATTGGTGGTGCCCTGATCGATGGACAGAATGGCGCGCATCACTTGAGTTCTTTCGTCGGCAGTTTTTTCGTTTCAGCCTTGCGGTGGTTAAACGACGATATTGCAAAAGGGCGTCGCCGCGCATCCGAAGACACGCGACGACCCTGGGAGGAAACTTACTTTCTCTTGAGCAGCGCTGCCGCAGCCTCCGCGATGGCCGCGGGTGCCATGCCGAACTCATCGAGCAGCCATTCTGCCGAGCCGGTATGGGCAAAGACGCCGGGAACGCCGAGGCGCTTCATCGGCACGGGGGCATGATCCACCACGACTTCGGCGATGGCAGAGCCGAGACCGCCGAAGATCGAATGTTCTTCGGCCGTCAGGATTGCGCCGGTTTCCTTCGCTGCGGCAATGATGGCCGCCTCGTCGATCGGGCGCACGGTTGCCATGTTAAGCACACGCGCCTTGATGCCACGACTGGCCAGAATATCGGCGGCCTTGACGATGCGGTGTGTCAGCGTGCCATTGGCGATCAGCGTTATGTCGGAACCTTCGCGCAGCAGGTTGGCGCGGCCGAGTTCAAAGACGTGGCCATCAGGCAGAAGGTCCGGCACGCCGACGCGTGACAGGCGAAGGAAGCAGGGGCCGGCATAGTCCGCAGCCCATTTGACGGCGGCGGCCGTTTCGATGCGGTCGCAGGGGGCAATGACCGGCAGGTTCGGCAGAACGCGGGTCCAGGCGAAATCCTCGATCGAGTGATGCGTCGGACCCAGTTCCCCATAGGCCATGCCCGAGGAGATGCCGATGAGCTTAACATTCGCGTTGGAATAGGCGAGGTCTGCCTTGATCTGTTCCAGCGCGCGACCGGTTAGGAAACAGGATGCGCCGCAGACGAAGGGAAGCTGGCCGCCATTGGCAAGGCCGGCACCGACGCCCACCATGTTCTGTTCGGCGATGCCGACATTGACGAGGCGCTCGGGGAATTTCGACTTGAAGCCGCCGAGCTTCGAGGAGCCGACCGAATCGTTGCAGACGGCCACGACCCTGTCGTTTGCGGCGGCCAGCGCTTCCAGCGTTTCGGCGAAGGCGTCGCGGCAATCATAGAGTTTGGCGGCAGTTACGGGCGCGTTCATTACAATGCCTCCGAAAGTTCTTTGACGGCAATTTCGTATTGTTCCTTGCTTGGAACCTTGTGGTGCCAGTCGACGCGGTCCTGCATGAACGAAATGCCGTGACCCTTGTTGGTGTGCGCGACGATGCAATGCGGGCGGTCGCCGCGATGTTCGAGCGCCGGGACGATCTCTTCCATCGCGTTGCCGTTGATTTCGCTCACCTCCCAGCCGAATGCTTCCAGCTTGGGGCGAAGCGGCGCGACGTCGTTTGTTTCCGAGATCGCAGCACCCTGCTGGAAACGGTTATGGTCGATGATCAGCGTCAGATTGTTAAGCTCGAACTGCGCGGCGGACATGATGGCTTCCCAGTTGGAGCCCTCCTGCATCTCGCCGTCACCGGTCATGACATAGGTATGGTAATCCGCTCCCGAAAGCTTGGCCGCCTTGGCCATTCCGACGGCAACTGGAAGCCCGTGGCCAAGCGGGCCGGTATTGGTCTCGACCCCCGGCACCTTGTTACAGTTGGGGTGGCCATTGAGGCGGGAATTGGGTTGAAGGAAGGTCGAGATTTCCTCCTCCGGGATAAAGCCACGTTTGGCGAGCGTCACATAAAGCGCGCAGGCGGTGTGGCCTTTCGACAGCACGAAACGGTCGCGGGCAGGGTTCTTCGGTTCGTCCGGCCAGATGCGCAATACGCGGAAATAAAGGGCGGTCATGATGTCGATCGCCGACATTTCGCCGCCGATATGGCCGGCACCCGCTTCGAAAACAGCCTGGACGTCGCGAAGGCGAATCTGGCGCGCAATGCGCTCTAGCTCTGTGGGCTGCATGGGATCCTCTTCAAAACATGCGTGTGAATATTTATACAGCTGTTTATATAATTGCAGACGTGGCGTTTCTGTCAAGCCGGAATTGTGAATTGTCCTGTTTCAATCCGTGCCAATTATTTCTGTCGCTCCATTTGCGCTGATGATGAAGCGCACCTCCCGCCTCATTCCTGGGCTCGTAACAGGAATCTGCTCAGCCCAAGCCCTTGGGGTGAAAGGGCTCTCCTTGCCACGCAGACGCGCTTGCGCTGGATTTCTGCGATGTGCACCGGAACGAGATGGGAGGCGCAGGTCTGCCGCCATCCCATCACCCCGCAAGGCCCGTCCCGCCCTCCAAGCCTATTGACAAGTTTCTCTCAACTGGCTTATGCATGTTTCACCGAGCATGAATAATTATTCTAATCGGTTTAAAAAATGCAAGATAGCCACTGGGAGGAGCCATGTCCGTGCTTGAACGCAATGAGGGGGTTACGCACACCAGAAGCCCGCTTGCCTGGCTAAGCGGTGCGACCGGACCTCTTTTGGGCCTGCTGCTGCTGTGTGTCTTCCTGACCTTCACCAGCGAAAATTTTCTGTCGCTTCGAAACGGTCTCAACATCCTCGACCAGATCACCGTGCTCGGCATCATGGCCGTTGGCATGACCTTCGTCATTCTGCTCGGCGGCATCGATCTGTCCGTCGGTTCGGTGCTGGCGCTTTCGATGATGATTATGGGCTGGACCGCAAATGTCGCGGGCATGCCCATGGGAATGGCCATCATGCTGGCGCTCATCGCATCCGCAGCGTGCGGCCTTGTCGTCGGCGTTCTCGTAACTGCCTTCCGGGTTCCGGCCTTCATCGCGACGCTTGCCATGATGTCGGTGGCGCGCGGCCTTGCCAATATGATCACGGACGGTCAGCAGATCGTCGGTTTCCCTGACTGGTTCATGATGCTGGCCATCGACCGCCATTTCGGCGTGCTGACGGCGACCGTGCTGCTGATGCTGGTCGTTGTTCTGGTGTCGTTTCTTTTCCTGCGCTTCCGCTCCGAAGGCCGCACCGTCTATGCGGTTGGCGGCAACCCGGAAGTGGCGCGACTTGCCGGCATCAACGTCGCCCTGGTGACGATCTGCGTCTATGTTGCCTGTGCGGTTCTTGCCGGTCTGGCGGGTATCGTTCTTGCAGCCCGTCTCGACTCGGTGCAGCCCTCCAGCGGTTTTGGCTACGAGCTGGATACGATTGCGGCTGTCGTCATCGGCGGGACCTCCCTTTCGGGCGGTGCCGGCGGCATCGGCGGAACGCTGATCGGCGTGCTCATCATCGGTGTGCTGCGCAACGGCCTCAACCTGCTCAATGTTTCTCCCTTTCTGCAACAGGTCATCATCGGTGTGGTTATCGTGCTGGCTGTGGGCGCTGAAACATTGCGCCGGCGCAGAAGCTGAATTTGCCTGCGGAGGGCGATGAGCCGTCCGCGCAATAGACGACCCTCCCGGTATGGGAGGCGTGAAAAGCGGCCGAAGGGGAGGAGGTTTGATCTGCCCGAAGGTCAAAATCAACAAATGGAGGAATAATCATGAAATTTTCACGCATTCTGCTGACATCCGCCGCCCTTCTCGCCCTGTCGCTCGGTTCGGCCAACGCCGCCGAAGTCAAGAAGATCGGCCTTGCCGTTGCCAATCTTCAGGCGAACTTCTTCAACCAGATCAAGCAGGCCGTCGAAGCCGAAGCCAAGACGCGCGGCATCACCGTCGTCACCGTCGATGCCAAGGGCGACGGTCCGACGCAGGTTAACCAAATCCAGGATCTCCTGACGCAGAACATCGACGCGCTGATCTATATTCCGGCTGGTGCGGCTGCGGCGACCGTTCCGGTCAAGCTTGCCAAGGCGGCCGGTGTGCCCGTCATCAACATCGACCGCAATGCCGACGGCGCACCGGGCGATACCTTCCTCGCCACCGATTCCGTCGCTTCCGCCAAGTCGGTCTGCGACTACATCATCAAGCAGGCAGGCGGCTCGGGCAAGATGGTCATCATTCATGGCCAGAAGGGCACGACACCGGAAGTCGACCGCACCAAGGGCTGCATGGAATCGGTCAAGGCCAATTCCGGCGTGAAGATCGTTGCCGAACAATGGTCCAACATGTGGAGCCAGGATGAAGGCTTCCAGATCATGCAGAACATGCTGCAGGCCAATCCGGACGTTTCCATCGTCTTTGCCCAGGCAGACGGTCTGGCGCTCGGCGCGGCACAGGCGATCAAGGTCGCCAACCCCTCGCAGAAGATCGTCGTTGGCGGCTTCGATGGCGACACGGCAGCGCTTGAGGCGCTGAAGAACGGCGTCTTTGACGTGACAGCGACGCAGCAGACCCAGAAGATGGGCCGCACGGCTGTGGAGATGGCCGTCAAGATCGTCGGCGGCGAGAAGGTTCCGGCCGTGCAGCTCTCCGAGGCGACGCTGACGACGAAGGAAAACGTCGACGGCTTCATTGCCAACCACCCCTGATGCATCCGCCCCCGCGCACTCCAGCCGGATGCGCGGGGGCGTCATCTGTTCGTTTTCAGGCAATTCGGACGCAAAGCCGTGGCGCATCGCTGCCACGCGTATTTCCCAGGAGGTCCCGTCATGCGCGAGCCGGTTCTTTCGCTCCGTGGCATCAGCAAACGTTACGGCCCGCTCGAGGTTCTGAAAAGCGTCGATCTCGACGTCTATCCGGGTGAAGTCGTGGCGTTGCTGGGTGAAAACGGGGCGGGCAAGTCCACCCTCTCAGGCATCATCGCCGGTTCCCGCGAGCCGTCCGAAGGAAAGATGACCTGGCTTGGCCAGCCTTATACGCCCGCTTCGCCGCGTGAGGCGATAGACAAGGGCATTGTACTCATCCATCAGGAGCTGAAGCTTCTGCCGGAGCTTTCCATCGCTGAAAACGTCTTTATCGGCCGCTGGCCGATGAAGAACGGCATCGTCGACCGCGCCGAAATGGTCCGGAGGGCGCAGCAGCAGCTGGCGCGGCTCAATCTGCATATTCCCGCAACCCGCAAGGTGGCGGGCCTTTCGACCGCAAACCAGCAGCTGATCGAAATCGCCAAGGCGCTGGCGCTCGATGCCAAGCTCCTAATCCTCGACGAGCCAACGGCGGCCCTTGGCGGTGCGGAAACCCAGGCCCTGTTCGAGCAGGTTCGCAAGCTGCGCGCCGAGGGCGTGGGCATCATCTATATTTCCCACCGCATGGAAGAGATCAAGCAGATCACCGACCGCATCGTCGTGCTGCGCGACGGTGAGCGGGTGCATGAATTTGAAGACAGCGCGACACCGGTACGCACCATCGTCGAAAGCATGGTCGGCCGGTCGCTGGAACGCCTGTTCCCGGCGCTGCCCGAACCGCAGGAAAAAACGGTGCTGGAGGTCAAGGGGCTGACTGGCACGGACAATTCTTTCCGCGACATCAGTTTCGGCGTCCGTGCCGGCGAAATTCTTGGAATTGCCGGGCTGATCGGCGCGGGGCGTACCGAACTGGTGCGTGCCATTTCCGGTGCCGATCCGACCAGTGCGGGCGAGGTTTTGCTCGATGGACAGGTACTGACGCTGAAAAGCCCGGCGGATGCGATTGCGAAGGGCATCGTCATGGTGCCGGAAGACCGCAAGCTTCAGGGGCTGGTTGTCGAGCATGAGATCGGTGAAAACCTGATCTACGCCAATCTTGACCGTGTCGGCACCGGCTGGATAACGCCTAGCATCAAGCGTGCTTTTACGAAGGAGGCAATTGCCAAATTCGGGGTGAAGGGCCGCAGCGAACAGCCTGCCTCGGATCTCTCGGGCGGCAACCAGCAGAAGGTCGTCATCGCCAAATGGCTTGCCCGCAACCCGCGCGTGGTTGTGCTGGACGAGCCGACGCGCGGCATCGATGTCGGCGCGCGGGCTGGCATTTACGATATTATCGTCGGTCTGGCCAAAAGCGGCGTTGCCGTCATCGTCGTCAGTTCCGATCTCGAAGAGGTGCTGGGCGTTTCAAACCGCATCCTCGTTCTTGCGCAGGGAAAACAGGCCGGAATCCTCAACCGCGACGAGGCCAACGACGTCTCGGTCATGGAACTGGCAACCATTTGAAGAAGGAAATAGAGATGTCCACCATCACGCTCAACGCGCCGAAACTCTTCGATCTTTCCGGCCAGGTGGCGTTCGTCACCGGTGCCGGTTCCGGCATTGGCCAGCGGATCGCCATGGGGCTTGCCCAGTCCGGTGCCGATGTCGCGCTGCTTGACCGCCGCACCGATGACGGCCTGGCGCAGACGGCCGATTTCATTGCCAGAACTGGCCGCAAGTCGATCCAGATCGCCGCCGATGTCACCAGCAGGCAGGCGCTGAGCGACGCGGTAGCACGCACGCAGGCCGAACTCGGTGCGCTTTCGCTTGCCGTCAATGCCGCCGGCATCGCCAACGCCAATCCGGCTGAGGAAATGGAGGAAAGCCAGTTCCAGACGATGATGGACATCAATCTGAAGGGTGTGTTCCTCTCCTGCCAGGCGCAAGCCAATGCCATGCTGAAGAACGGTCGCGGAGCAATCGTCAACATTGCTTCCATGTCCGGCGTCATCGTCAATCGCGGCCTGATGCAGTGCCACTACAATGCATCGAAGGCGGGCGTCATCCACATGTCGAAATCCATGGCGATGGAATGGGTGGGGCGCGGCATCCGCGTCAACACTATCTCGCCTGGTTACACCGCGACGCCGATGAACACGCGGCCGGAAATGGTGCACCAGACGAAACTGTTCGAAGAGCAGACCCCGATGCAGCGCATGGCGGGCGTCGATGAAATGGTCGGCCCGGCGATCTTCCTGCTGTCAGATGCGGCGAGCTTCGTGACGGGCGTGGACCTTTTGGTAGATGGCGGGTTCTGCTGCTGGTAGGGTTTGCGCGGCAGCGCCGCTCGAATTGATGACCACGTGCAAGAGGCAAGGTGGTCTGCCTTTTGATTTTACGCCCGGCTTTCGCCGGGCGTTTTTCTATTCACCGCACAGGCGCGTGAAGACTAGGCAACCTGCTTCTGCACCACTTCTTCCACAAGCTCGCCCTTCAGATAAGAGACGAGATCCTTGATCGTGATGACGAGCAGACCGTGGCGTTCGGCGAAAATTTCGAGCTGTGGCAGGCGGGCCATGGTGCCGTCGTCATTGGCGACTTCGCAGATGGTGCCGCAGGGGTATTTGCCGGCCAGGCGGCACAGATCGACGGCAGCTTCGGTGTGGCCGGTGCGGCCGAGCACGCCTTGAGGGTTGGCGCGTAGCGGGAAGATATGGCCGGGGCGGGCGAAGTCTTCGGGACGCGAGCCTTCCGACACCAGCGCACGCACGGTTTTTGCCCGGTCGGCAGCGGAAATGCCTGTCGTGGTGCCGGGAATATAGTCCACGGAGACGGTGAAGGCTGTCTTGAGGGATTCGGTATTGCGCGACACCATCAGCGGAATGTCGAGCGCGTCGAGGCGCTCTCCCGGCATGGCGACGCAGATCAGCCCGCGCGCATGGTTCATCATGAATGCGATCTGCTGCGGAGTTATGCTATCGGACGCGGCGATGATATCGCCTTCGTTTTCACGGTCTTCGTCGTCAACGACAATTACCATCTCGCCACGGGATATGGCTTCGATCGCGTCTTCAATTTTAGCAATGGTCATTTTCTTTCAAGCCTTTCAAGGGTTATGCCGTTTTGCGGCATTTTCGCGCTTCAAGAAGCGCCAAATATCCCTTGGGCGAACAATGCAATGTGAAGCCCGCTGCGTGCGGGCGTCTTTTGCCTTGTCCTCTTCCATCCGGACTATACCGTCGGCTCCGGCCTCTCACCGGATCTGCTGACCTTCCGGCTTTGGAGACCGGAAGCGCTCGCGGGCTCCGGGAAAATCCCGATACCGCCGGTGGGGAATTGCACCCCGCCCTGAGAACATTGCCAACATAAGTTATCAAATGGGGAGGAAGCAAGCGGCAATATTTTGCCAGGCTCCGCGCGCGCGAAACGGATATCCCGATTATATCCGAGACCGGGTATTTCATTTCGGAATGAGAATAGTCTGGGGTGAGAGACCGGACGGTGGCGGTTACGGGTAGCGCAACCGTACGCTCGGTGACGAGAAGCATTTGGTAGCCCGCGTCGTGGTCGATCCAAAGGAAGGCTATTCAATGAGCTGAGCTGTTCTGAGGAAGCGAACTCGAGTCACCAGATCTCCCAATTCTTTCAGCGTGCCTTTCCTCGAAGGGGATTGATGATTTCGATCCCGTAACAATCTCGCTCATTGTCGGTGACGACAATACAGCTATTGGATCGAGCAATGGCAGCAACGATTGTGTCCCGCGCGCCTTGCGGGCGGCTCACTGCCTTTTCTTGTGCCATTAGCTTTTCCCAAATGAGCGCCGCGTTCTCATCACGCGGAATCATGCGACCTGCAAAGTATTGTTGACGAAGATATGGGTATCCTTTTTAAACCTAGCGTCAATCTGGTGTTCAAAGTAGCGCTGGCAGGGCGGAATATATCAGGAGCAGGGGTTTGAGCTCGATCCGGGCTATCGCAACGTCATGCCTGTAAGCGGATGAGTGGCCTGCTGGCAGACTTGTTGCCTCCATCCATGCTGTCGAAGGCCTCCCTCGCCGCTGCGCCTGGATCAGTTCAGGAGGCGGTTCTCACGTAGGCGGGCAACTGCCATGTCAACGAAAGCCCTCACTTTTGCGGGAGCATTCCGACCCTCGGGATGCATGATATGGATAGGCAGGGGCGGCTCTTCAAACTCGCTGAGCACGATCTGAAGGTCGCCCGCCATAAGGTCAGGGCCTATCTGGTAGTTCAGCACGCGTGTCAGTCCCCAGCCCTCGCGTGCGGAGGTTATGGCCGCTTCGTTGGTGTTGCACTGAAGAGCAGCGTCTATCGTCACGCGGAAATCGTCGGAAAAGCGCCATTCAGGGGAGGCCCAGGCGCTGGTTGACGCCGCGATGCGATGATCCCTGAGGTCGGATGGCGTTGTCGGAATGCCATGTCGGTCAAAGTATGCCGGTGAACCACACACGACACGCCTGACGCTCCCGACCTTTATGGCGGAGAGGCCGGAGTCGGGGAGGTGACCTATGCGGACAGCGACATCGATGCCTTCATCGACAATATTGACAGGCCGGTCGATAAACAGGGTTCGCGCCTTCATGGTCGGAAATGCGTCCAGAAAGCCCGTCACGACGGGCAGCACATACATCTGCCCGAACATGACCGAAGCAGTTACGGACAGCGTGCCCGTCGGTGTAGCGTAGGAGCCTCCCGCTGCCGCCTCTGCTTCAGCAATGTCTGACAAAATCTTGCGGCAGTCCTCGAAATACCGGGCACCCGCCTCGGTCATTTTTACCGAACGGGTCGTTCGCACGAACAGGCGTGCTCCGATGATATCTTCCAGGGCTGCAACAGACCGTGTGACGGCAGGAGCACTCATGTGCATCTGGCGGGCGGTATCTGCGAAACTTTCGGTCTCCGCTACTTTCACGAAAATCCGCATTGCCTGCCAACGATCCATCCGGTCCCCCATGCCCTCGATACGGTGACCATAGTAGAATCCTGGACGACAAGACCGCAAGCCGTCCGGGACATGGACTAGCCGCCAGCGACCTGTCGGTTGGCAGCCGCAAGGTGCTCGATTTCGACGCAGCTTCGCTCACAAAGGCCAGCGGCGCTTGCACGTGCACGTGTGTGCTCATTGACCGCGAGCGCAAATGCTATGGCCCTCGCTATTTTCACATCGAAGCTCAGGCCACAGCGTGCCAGATCGATTTCCGCACCCGTCAGCCCAAGCGCACGGCTATCCTCTTCCTGCTTGCGCTTCCACGACAGGTCGCCGCTCGATGCGGTAAGAGCGAGTTCAACGGCCACTCGAACTCGCTCGTTGAGTTTGAACGGCGGCATTGACGAGGCCAACGGACCGACGTCCGGCTCAAAAGCCGAAGTCGCTGAGACCGGGATGGTCGTCAGGCCTTCGGCCGAGCGGCCAGTGAAACCTGCGATCGGCTTCAGCGATTGGGTGTTCGTTGATGCTGGCGTGACGCGCCCGCATCAGGCCGTCTTCGGCAAACTCCCAATTCTCGTTCCCGTAGGCCCGGAACCACTGGCCGCTGTCATCATGATATTCGTAGGCGTAGCGCACCGCGATCCTGTTGCCCGTGAATGCCCAGAGTTCCTTGATCAGGCGGTAGTCGAGTTCCCTGTTCCACTTGCGGCCCAGAAAGGCCTCGGCTTCAGCGCGGCTGGTTACGAATTCGGCACGGTTGCGCCAGCGAGTATCCACCGTGTAGGCGAGCGCTACCCTAGCAGAATCGCGGCTGTTCCAGCCATCTTCCGCAAGGCGGACCTTTTCGATGGCGCTCTGTTCAGTGAAAGGGGGAAGCGGGGGACGGGACATTGTGATGGCTCCAGGTTTCGTAAGGGGGGAGGGAAGGGTGACGGCTCTCGTGTCACCCCGTCCTGAATGTCATGCCGCAAGACGATCGATACGCGGAAAATCGATCTCGGTATCGAGGGCTTCGTTGACGTAGTTTGTGAAGGTGTTGAGCGCGACATGCGCAATGATCTCGACGATTTCCGCGTCGCTGTAGCCAGCGTCCCTAACTTTTACGATTTCCCCAGGTGCCACCAAGCCACGCGCGGTCGTCAGGGCGCGGGCGAATTCGACGGCTGCCGCAGCCTTGGCGTCGTTCGATGTTCCGCGGCGGTTCGAAGCGATCTCCGCTTCATCGAGCTTGGCGAACTTCGTTCCGGTGAAGGTGTGCGCCGAAAGGCAGTAGTCACAACCGTTGGCTTCGGCCATAGCCAGGGCGATCCTTTCCCGGGTGGCGGGTGCAAGCTTGCCCTTGCCGAGCGCACCCTGCAACGAGGCGAGGCCGTTGAGGGCCGCTGGGCTGGTGGAGACGAGGCGGAAGATATTCGGCACGGAGCCGATCTGCTTCTGGATGGTCTCCAGGATCGGCCGTGAGGCTTCGGGCGCCTCCTCAATCGTGGTGGGGGTAGGAATGCGTGACATGGTATTCTCCTTTGACGGTTTTGAGAGACGTCGCTCTCTGATGCTCAAGATGATTGGTAACCCGTTGTTGTTGAACGTCGAAAAGCAGGAAGTGACTGTTGCGTCAGGCGTAGTAATGTTGGTTTAGACGGCGATCTGGATGCCGCCTTCCTGGTTCGCTGGAATGGCACAGCAAAGGAGGACCTCGTCATCGTCAACCTTCGCTACCGGCTCCTTCAGGTACGTCACGGCGCCTTTGACGAGTTTTGTTTTGCACGTACCGCAATTGCCTTCGCGGCAACTGAACTCGGGCTGAAGACCGCGTGCTTCTGCGAGTTCCAGCAGCGTTCCGGAGCCGGGTGCCCAGCGGGCCTCCTTCAGCGAGTTCGTGAATATGACAGGCACCGGCTTGTCGGACGGCAACGCCCGCAAAGGGGCGGCCCTGGCATCTTTGGCGTCTACAGACCGAACCAGCGACGAGGGTCCGAACGCTTCCGCGTGGATACGATCGTCTGCAATGTTGTAGCCGCGTAAGCCGTCATAGAGCGCCTGCGTAAACTGCGGCGGACCACACAGATAGAAGTCGTAGTCGTTGAACGGCAGATGCTTGGTGAGCATAGCCATGTCGATACGGCCGGCAGTATCGTAGTCGGAGCCCTCTGTGGCATCGCCGATGTCGCTGAGAACCCGCACTAACCGGACCGCGCCCTTGGCCGCGGCCACGAGTTCGGCGATCTCCTTGTCGAAAGGTCGCTCGGCTTTCGTGCGGGCGGCGTGGAACAAAGTCATCGGCCGGATACGCTGTTTGCGAATGCCCTCGTAGACGGCATGACGGAGCATGGCGAGCAGCGGCGTGATGCCGACACCACCGGCAAGGAGCACGGCTGGGCGCGTGGCACGGGCGTCAACGCCGAACCCCCCTGCGGGGGGCCGCGCCTCAATCACGTCGCCAACGGAGATGCTGTCGTGCAGAAACTGCGACACGAGCCCACCGCGTTTGACACTGATGCGGTAGATGCCATCGGACGGTGCGACAGACAGGGTGTAGGTCCTGACAACAGGCCGCTCGCTTCCCGGTAGCGTCAGCCGGATCGGGAGGTGCTGCCCGGCAGCATGCGGCAGCAACCCTGCGCCGTCGCTTGGCTGCAGGTGGATCGAGCGGATCGTCGTGCTTTCCTCGACGATCCTGGTGACCGTCATCGGCCGCCATGTGTCTGAAAGTCCGGTGGCACGCAGCCGGTCTGCTGCTTGCGCCCAGTTCCCGGTCATCAGAGAATTCGGCGACCATCCATCCTTCTGGAATGCCCAGCGAAGTGCGAGTGCATTCGGCCTCCGGACGATCCGGGTTGGCCTGAACGTCCAGAGCCGTTCCGCGCCCTGGAAGGCCGCAATCTCAGGTGATTCCAGGATGACGTCGGCTTCGCCTGTCATCTGCAACACATCGCCCGTCGCGAAGTCTACGAAGAGCAGACCTGCTTTCTTGTTCAGCAGAATATTTCCCAGTGTCGAAAAGAAAAGGTTTCCGTCGAAATCGGGAATTGTGAGAACGTCATCATCGCCAACGCGGACGAAGCCGGCATTCCCGCCGCGATGCGAAACGTCAACCTGTCGTCTGTCTTCGCGGTCGACATAGGAGGCAACGAAGAACGCGTCCGCAGTCGTGATCGTGGAGCGAGCAAGGTCGTCAAGCTCGGACAGGTCTTCACGCTGGTTCTGGCTTGGTTGGCCGGGTGCTCTCTCGAATTGGAAATCCCGCAACTGTATGTAGCGCGGGCAGTTGCCGAAGCTCTGATCCACATCGATCCGATAACCGTTCGCTGCGGTGGAAACAAAGCCGTTCATGCGATTGCGGCGACGCGTGTGCATCTCGATGCCGAGCAGGCCGATCGGTTTGCCGTCTGCCATTCCTTCGCCGGCGGGGTCGCTTGGCTCCAAGGTAGAGCGGATATCGAGCGTGGTTGGCGTAGGAGAGGACATGAAGCCGGGTCGGCCCTCGACAAAGGTGGCCCAGGCGTCATCGTGGCCATCCACACTGCCAAGGACGATGAACGGGAGCTGGGCATAGAAGTCCCGATGCTGATCCGGCATGAAATCGCGAACGACCCGCTGGCCGACGACCTCCATACGCTCGGCGACACCGACTTTTTCCTGAATTAACTTCTCGCCTTCGTGCCATGTCGGCAGTTTTGTCAAAGTGTCGGTCATGTCAGCTCTCCTAAGAAGGGATCGGGCACGCTTCGGCGCGCACCCGAATGCGGGTCAGGCGGCGAGGCCAACCGGAGTCCCGATAAAGTCCACGAAGCCCGGAAGCGCTTCGATCCGACGAAGCAGCCTGTTGACCGCGGGATAAGCGGAGAGATCCACGTTGCCTTCAGGGGCGCGGGCCACGTAGCTGTAGATTGCGACGTCGGCGATCGTCGGGCGTTCGCCTACCAGCCATTCGCGGTCGGAAAGCTGAGTTTCGAGCTTTCCAAGGACCGCATGGGCGCGACCAATGACTTCTTCCGGATTGAACTTGGCACCAAAGACGGTGACCAGGCGGGCGGCTGCCGGACCATAAGCGATCTCGCCGGCAGCTACCGACAGCCAGCGTTGGACCGCTGCTGCGCTCTTCAGGTCATCGGGCAGCCAGTCCGTCCGTCCGGCTTTCTTGGCAAGGTAGACCAGGATCGCGTTGGAATCGGATACGTATTCGCCGTCGTCGTCGAGGACCGGAACCTGGCCAAACGGGTTCATCTTGAGGAAATCGGGCTTCTTGTGCGCGCCGGACATGAGGTCCACCTCAACCAGCTCATGCGGCAGGTTGATAAGTGACAGGAACAGACGGGCCCGATGCGAGTGGCCCGACAAAGGATGATGATAGAGTTTCATTGTGCGCTCCTGCGAGTATCGTTCGGGTCAATTCCCGATCCGCACCTGCAGATTGCTATTATTACGTGGTGATGAGAACGATCGCGCTTCACACTTCATCATTACACCAGGTGCAACAATGGCCGCCCAACAGGGTTCGATCGACGGTATCGTGGCATCAGGCCACGCAGCCAAAAAGTTGCGTGGCCTTTAAATGTCACGACAGTACGGCACGGGGTTCGAGAAAGGCCTCGAGCCCGAAGACGCCGAATTCCCGCCCGAAGCCGGATTGCTTGAACCCGCCGAATGGTGCCATTGGGTCATGCGGCGCATCGTTGATGAACACGCGGCCTGCCTCAATCTGGTTTGCGACGCGTTTTGCCCGCGCGACATCGGAGGAAAAGACGTGCGCCTGCAGGCCGTAATCGGTGTCGTTCGCGATCGTGATGGCGTCTTCCTCGTCGCGGTAGGAGATCAGCGATAGCACGGGGCCGAATATCTCCTCGCGCGCGATGCGCATGTCGTTGCGAACGCCGGTAAAGATGGTGGGCTTGACGAACCAGCCGTGCTGCAGCCCTTCCGGACGACCTTCGCCGCCTGCCAGCAGTCTGGCGCCTTCCTCCTGTCCCAGGCGAATATAGCTCTGCACGCGATCCCACTGCTTCTGGCTGACCATCGGACCAACCTGAACCTGTTCGTCGGCCGAATCTCCCGACCTGAAGCCTTTGATCGTGTGGCTGAGCCGTTCCTCGATTTCACCGAACCTGCTTTCTGGAGCAAGAATGCGGGTTCCGGCGATGCAGGCCTGCCCGCTGTTGCGGAACCCTGCCGCCAGCACCTGCGGGATGGCGACCTCGAGATCGGCATCGTCCAGAATGATGCTGGGGCTTTTGCCGCCAAGTTCCATTGTGACGCGCTTCATAGTGGCCGCTGCCGCCTGAACAATGCCGCGACCTGTGGCAGTGGAACCGGTGAAGGTGATCTTGGACACGTCGCGGTGAGCCGTGAGTGCCGCACCAACGACGCCTCCATACCCGGTGACGATATTGAAAATGCCATCGGGAAGACCGGCCGCGTGCAGGCATTCAGTGATCACCTGCGTCTGCAGGGCGCTCATCTCTGAAGGTTTGATCACCATGGTTGCTCCGGCTGCAATGGCGGCAGAGAGCTTGCCGCATATAAAACTGTAATTGCTGTTCCAGGGCGTGATCGCCACCGCAACACCCGAGGGTCGCATCTCGACATCGGTGCTGCCCATGCGGCGTTGGAACTCGTAGTCCTTCAGCGTTCTTGCCATGTCGAGAAAGACGCGACCTGCGCGTGACGCTGAAAAGCCGATGAAGCCCGATGGCGCACCGTATTCTGCACGCATGGCGGACGCGAGATCGTCGGTTCGGGCGGACACCGCGGCATGCAGCCCGTTCAGCATGTCGATCCGCTCTTTTTTGGTGGTATTCGAAAAGGCTGGGAAAGCGCGTTTGGCGGCAGCAACTGCGCGGTCGGCGTCCTGCTCATCTGCGAGCCGCACGCTGCCGATCTGTTCCTCGGTTGCCGGATTGAAAAGCGGCGCCCATTGATCGCCGTGGGGCTCGACAAACGCCCCGTTGATATAGATCCGATCGATGATGTGCATGTTTCTTCTCCTGTGATGGCTTCACAGCAAAAATGGCATGCGGTAAGTGTTGCGTGTAGTAGGACAAAATCGGACAGCCTGATGAACTGGATTGCGCAATGAGAGCAAGCCTGATCGAGCTTGAAGCGGTTGCCGGCGTCGCGCGTCACGGTGGATTCCGGGCTGCCGCGCGCGAGCTCGGTATGTCGTCATCGGCTTTGAGCCATGCGATCGCCGCGCTTGAGGAGCGCCTTGCCGTCAGGCTTTTTAACCGCACCACGCGTAGCGTGTCCTTGTCTGCAGCCGGTGAGCAATTCCTATCTGAAATCGCACCTGCCCTTCAGACGCTCGAGAAAGCGATCGAAAATGTCGGTGAACATTCAGATCGGCCCTCCGGGAGACTGCGGCTGAACATGGCGCCGGGCGCGGCGCGCATTCTGCTGCAGCCGCTCATCCTCGAGTATAGCCGCCGATACCCGGAGGTCGACATCGAGATCGTGACCGAAAATGCGCTCGTGGATGTGATTGGCAAAGGTTTCGATGCGGGCATTCGTCTCACCGAGGCTATCTCGCCCGACATGGTGGCCGTAGCGATCATTCCGAAAATGCGGTCTTTCGTCGTCGGCTCGCCGCGCTATTTCGACGGCCGTTCAAAGCCCGTCGTCCCAGCCGATCTCGCCCGGCACGTCTGTATCCAGATGCGCATGACGAGCGGGAGACTTTATCGCTGGGAGTTTGAGAAGCACGGGGAAACACACTTGATCGATGTCAGCGGTCATCTCACATTTGATGGGTCTGACCTGATCCTGGAGGCCGCTCTTGCCGGATTCGGGCTCGCCTATCTGGGTGAACATGCACTTGCGCCCCATATTGCCTCAGGCGATCTCATTCCTGTTTTGGAAGACTGGTCTCCCGAGTACCCGGGACTTAGTCTTTATTTTTCGCAACGGCGACACATGCCAGCCAAACTGCGTGCCTTCATCGAGCTGATCCGAGAGCGTTCGACCAGCGACAATTGATAACGAGGATGCCTGTCTTTGTCGTGAATCTGGTCGTTGGTTCATATTTTGTCGATACCGGTGTTCTCGCAAGCTTGCGACGAACAGGGGCCGACTTCACGTTTTGAAATGAACGGTCACCGAAAATGAGTTCCCATTCGGTGCCAATGCGGTCATGTCTTTGCAAAACTCGTACGAGCCATTGTTCGACGACACACTTATCAAAGAGCTGACAGCATGGAAAATCCGGTTGCATTGAATCGTCTTTCCGAAAACACGGTCTTCCGTAAGGGCGACGTTTTCGTACTCTTCGGCGAACTGTTCGGCCGCGGATACGCCACCGGCTTGCTCGACGAAGCAAGAAAGGCTGGAATGGAGATTGTGGGGATCACTGTCGGGCGGCGCGACGAGAACAACGCGCTGCGGCCGCTCGACGCCGATGAACTGTCTTCGGCGGAGGCCCAGCTGGGCGGCAGGATCATCAACATACCTCTTATGGCGGGTTTCGATCGCGATGCGCCCGCAGACGGACCTACTGCCACCGATCTCCTGGCAAAGATGACGCTTGAGAGCTGGGAGCACGACAAGCTCGACTGGGACTATGTCAGGCAATGCCGCGACATTGCCAATGCGCGTTTTACGGAATCGCTTTCAAAAGTCATGACCGTTCTCGATGGTATGATCGCCGATGGCCGTAATGTTTTCTTTGCCCACACAATGGCAGGCGGCATCCCGAAGGCGAAGGTATTCCTGGTCGTCGCCAATCGGATCTACAAGGGAACCGGACCTCGCCACATGTCGTCGCAGACCCTGCTCGACAGTGACATGGGAAAACTCATCCTGCAGAATTTTGACGACGTCTCCGCAAACACCTTTCGCCATCTCATTGATTTCAGTGCGGCGATCCGCGAGCGCGTTGAAGCTTCGGGCGGTCAAGTGCGATATACGGCCTATGGTTATCACGGATCGGCGGTCCTCATTGACGGAAGCTATCGTTGGCAGACCTACACCAACTACACCCAGGGTTACGCGAAGATGCGGCTCGAAGGCATTGCTGAGGAAGCCTGGGCTAAAGGGATCAAGGCAACTGTTTATAATTGCCCCGAAATCCGGACCAATTCGTCCGACGTGTTCACCGGTATCGAGCTGCCCCTGATACCGCTGTTGCTTGCGTTGAAGAAAGAAAACGGCGGCCAATGGGCAGATGAACAGTGGCAGGCCTGCCAGCAGCTGCTGGTAGATGGCTTAACGATGGAAGACGTCTTCGGCAAGATCGCCGCCATGCAGGCCAGCGAGGTCATGCGTCCGTTCTATGACTTTTCGGCATGGCCCATGGCAAACAGCCAGGCGCAGGCCGATCTGACCATCGGCACGTCCAACGAGATCAGCCAGATGCATCGGGATAGCAAGGTGATGATCAGCGATCTGCTGAGCAGTCTCGTCGTGACGGCAACAGGGCAGCTAATCTTTGGTGAATCGTCCGAACCCTCCGGTCCAGTTCTGTGGCTCAACCACGATATCGTGGCTCGGCGACTTAACGCTTCCCACCCGCATTCGAAGTCGTCTGCGCCGCTTATCGCACCGGGAGTGGAACCCGCCCAACCTGAGATGGCGTGAATGGAGGCCGGGTGTTTTGGCGATGAAACGGCGAATCTTGCTGCAGGAATCGCCGTTATGTGGGAGGCGCCATCGCGCCTGCCTCAAAGCAGACATCGTCTTGGTACTGGCGTCACGTTAAGGAGCTTCGAGCGTTGAACCTCAGGAAATACCTTTAAAGAACGCCCCGCAGGAGATGATGGCTGTTCACCCACGTCATGATCGGAAGCAACGACCTGTAGCGGGCCAGAAGCTTCTACGGCACCACCTTGCTGCATTGGGAGGCAAGTCCGGTGAGATGGATGCGAGAGGCCGGCTAATCTACGCCGATGAGGGCAACCGCTTGATGATCACAAAGCCGATCGATGGCGAGCCGGCAACAGCGGCCAACGGTGGGACGATCGGTACGCCGCCGCGAATCCCGAACATGTTCTGGCGTGGTATGCCGCCAGTATCTTGCATAGCATCCAGACCCCACCTGCAGAGCGTCAGGATGGGGCGGTCGTCGCATATCTTCGCGATCCGGATGGAAATAAACTCGCGGTAAGGTCTCAACTGACAAAATGATGTGGCCTAGTCAACGCCTGGCGGAAGGTTCGAGTATTAGAGCGGCAGGCGTAGAATGGCCTGCTGCCGGTTTCATGGACACCGGGTTAAGGTGTTTCCAGTGGTAATTCACGCGGCGCTACCCACAGCCCGTTATTGATGTTTCGAAAATCCCAAATATAACAGGGAGGCATCTTTCGCCGATGATGATGCGCGCATTCCGCCGCGGAACACGCTAACAACTTTGGAAGATGAGATATGCCGAAACGAAAAGCCCCAGCAGTTGTCAGCACTGGCATTACGGGACTGAACGAAATCCTGCGTGGCGGCCTGCCAGCATCCAATCTTTACATGCTGCAAGGCGCACCCGGATCCGGCAAAACGACGGCAGCGCTGCAATTTCTTCGCGCCGGGGTGGAGGCGGGAGAAAGTTGTATCTACGTCACGCTTTCGCAGACGGCGGCAGAACTCGAAGCGATCGCTGTTTCACACGGTTGGACACTAGATGGCATCCGTGTTGAGGAGCTCTCCACCTCCGGCTTGGTCAGCGAAGCCGATGACCAGAGCATATTCCTGACCGCCGACCTTCGGCTCGACGAGACGCGAAAGGCGATCGAGGCCGCCATCGAAGAGCATAGGCCACGACGACTGGTTTACGATTCGCTCCTGGAAATTCGACTGATTACCGGCGACTCCCCAAGGTTTCGTCGGGAGCTGATCGGTTTTAAATCCTTCCTGGCCAAGCGAAATGTGGTCGCTCTTCTTCTCGATACCCAGACGCCCGGCTACGACCGAAGCGGAGAAGAAGTGGAGGGATTGGCCCACGGGGTCATACGTCTCGACAAGGCGCTGGAGGAATACGGGGGTGTGCGCCGCCGTGTCGAAATCTCGAAGATGCGTGGTGTTCCAGTAGCAGATGGCTACCATGATATGGCGATCCGGGAAGGCGAGGGCGTCGTTGTCTTTCCCCGCATCATGCCCAGTACAGCATCTGAGGCGACCAAACCGGAATTGATCAAATCGGGTGTTGCAGCGCTTGACGATATGTTTGGTGGTGGGCAAGAGGCAGGAACCACGACGCTGGTCATCGGACAATCGGGCACCGGCAAATCAACCATGTCATCGCTTTATGCCACCGCAGCACTCGAACGTGGGGAGACCGTTGCGCTATTCCTCTTCGAGGAGCGGCTTGAGACATTCTTCCGCCGCTCCGAAGGCTTGGGCATGCAGCTCAGGCAGTTCCACAAGGATGGCAAGCTTATCCTGCGGGATTTCAATCCGAACGAAATCTCGCCCGGCGAATTTGGCCAAATTGTTCAGGGTGCCGTCACGCAAAACAAGGCCCGCGTTGTTGTGATCGATAGTCTCACCGGATATCTGAACTCGCTGCCGCACCGGGAAAAGGCGGTTCGGGATATTCAGTCGCTGCTGAAATTTCTTGCCCGCTCCGGTGTACTGACGATGCTGATCGTCGCCCAACATGGCCTGATCGGTCAAAATGTCGGCATTGACGTCGACGTAAGCTTTCTCGGAGACACCGTCCTTTTGCTGCGTATCATGGAGCACGAGGGCAGGCTGCGCCGCAACATCACCGTTGTTAAGAAGCGCCACGGGCCGCATGACCTCAATATCCAGGAATTGCTGATCGAAAGTGGCAGCGTCAGCGTCGTCTCCTACAACCCTCTTCCTGATCCGAAATGAACGAAATACCGAGCGAAAGCGAAAGTGAGCTTGATTGGGTGCTCATCCTGGCCCCGTTTCGCAAGGACGCCGACTACATCGCGGCGTTTTTGCAGGAGCAGAACGTGGCTGTCAGGCATAGCAGGGCCGACAATGAGCTGGCCGATAGTTTGTCGCTTTCCCCCGGCGTCGTCATCATCACCCATGAAGCATTGAACCCGCCCGTTATCGCAACGATCGGCGATTATCTTGCATCCCAGCCGGATTGGTCAGAAGTCCCGATCCTTGTCCTGCTTGAGAAGGCTGCCCCTCTGGCGCGAATCTACAGCCAGCTTGAACGGTCTTGGCCAAGCGCTCGCCTTATGCTCCACACGCGCCCGATCGCGCGATTGGAGCTGGTCAACAGCATCCAGACAAATCTTCTCGTGCGGTTGCGCCAGAAACAGGTGCGTGATGCCATTGAGCGAGAGGTCGAGCTCCGGCTGGAACTCAACCATCGCATCAAAAACATTCTTGCGAGCGTCACCTCGATTTTCAAGATGACCCGGCGTGGCGCGTCAACTGTCGAAGAGCTTGCAGCCGACTTCACCGGACGCCTTCAGGCTTTGTCCAACGTCCATACGGCAGTGTTTGAGGCGGGCGGAGAAGAGGTTTCCCTGTCCTCAGTGATTGCCATGGTCGTCGCACCGTATAACGGCGACGGGTTGAGCCGGATCAAGGCTAGCGGTCCTGATGTCTGCGTCAACCGCACCTCCGCCACGACGATTGCACTTTGCCTTCACGAGTTGACGACCAATGCCATCAAATATGGTGCGCTGTCTCAAAAGGATGGCAGTGTCGATGTTATCTGGTCCATGTCGGAGGAAGCATCGCCGGTCCTTTCCCTGGATTGGATAGAAACAGGTGGACCGGCGGTCGTTGAACCGAAGCGGCAGGGATACGGAACGAAATATGTTCTCTCTGCCCTGACTTCCGTATTTGGCGCAGCACCAGTCATCACATTCGCTCCGTCCGGCCTCTCATGCCATGCCGCTGGTCCATTGCAACGGCTTCAAATCTAGTCATTGGAAAACCCAGTCCAAATGAATCATGGGCCGGGTAATCCAACGTTGAGACCCTTGTTAAGATGTGACATTCGGTTGTTGCCTGCCGGGGATCGAAAGCTCTCTTGGCGTTTGTCGCGCAGTCTAGTAGAGCAACTATCACGATATTGACGAGCCAAACCGGGTCAACACATACGCCAGAACGGGCGGATCGACCTCCAAAATAAGACGATTTCAGACCCTATGGAAAACAAGTCGCTCTATATTTGGCTGCTGATGCTAGCTGTCCCTGTGTCGGTTCTGATAGCAGCTCAAGTCGATACAGGTTCTGCACCATCAATTGGCGGGGGAGGCTACGATCTTGGTCCGTTTGTGTATTCCTGGTTGTTGGTAATTTTCACAGCACTCTGGTCGGTCTGCGCTTTTGTGGCAGCGCTGCTTCAGAAAGGCCGAGCTTCCTCTTTTCGCGCTTTCGGCCTGGCAGGCTTTGGTGTTCTCGTCTTCACTGCAATCCTGCTTTTTTACGGAGAGAACCTTTCCTAGCTGCTCGTCTTATAAAAACGCTTCAGTGGTCTTGTGATCAGGATCGGAAGGATGCCCAAGGTAAAGGCGAGCAATATTTGTTGACGACCTATAGAACCACTCACCGTTTGCACCTGCGCGTATCGCTATGGTCAAGTCCGGATTGAAAGAGTGTCGCCTTTTCGACAAATTAAGTTCCATAATATGTATTATGCGATATAAACGTGTAAGGGGGTGGGTTCAAGCTTGAAGTGCGACTTGCGAATGATACCAATGGCTTCACTTTGGAAATTTTCGCATGTCCGGATGCTATTCGAGAATTGCCGTCCCAACGCGTTCTCAAAGAGCGTAGGAAATGTCTTCAAAAACAGCAGACCGTCAGCCTGCCACCGCCTGAGCCGCGGGATGCGAAATCCTACGCTCATCGATTAAGTCGCGAATACGCGCCGCGACGAAGATTGCATGCTCGGTAACCTGCGGCAGCCCCATCAGCTCTCCAAAGGTCCCGCGCGCAAGTGGCCCGGCAATAAAGAGTGAAGTCGTGCTTTCGCCTGAAGCCGATACGGGATTAGACTTGGCATCGACCAAAATGCCAAGTCCGGTTGGACAGGGTTGCAACAGGCCTGCCTCCTCGAGTTCTCGAAGCAATGCTTGGCTTTGAAGAATACCGCCATGAGCCGGGCCCGTTGTGACGACGATCGCATCGACATCAAGCGCTTCGATAAACCTGGCGCGCTTGGGTCGCAACATCACCCTGTAGCCGGCATCCATCCGCGATACGGAAAGGAGCGAGGCAGCCCGGACATCCATTTGGCCGCTCGCGATCGCCTGCTCCACAGCAGCCTCGACTTGCGGCGCGATGCGAAAGCGATGCACATCCCAGATTGGCCGCAAGTGTCGGGCAACGCGCCGTCTCTCAACGACGGGCAGGTTTTTCCATATTTCGTAACCCTGCCCCCTCAGCGCATCCACGACGCTATGCCATGTCATGCCCTGTCGTTCCGCTTCTCGCAGAAAGTGGCGAACCTTATGAAGCAGCTTGCTTGCGGAGTTGGACGGCTCCGACAGGAAATCGCCGAAAGGTTCCTGCCCCGCTGGTCCATGGCCGCGAGACCGCAACCCTCTCCGAGAGATAGACGTTATCTGACCGACATGGCCACGCCTCTTGAGAGAGGCAACCACATCGGCAGATGTCAGGCCATTTCCAACGATAAGAACTCGATCTCCAGGCGCGATAGCGTTGATTGCATCGGTCACAGTGACATCCGCGATCAGTTTTGGATCGTCTTTGAAAGGCTCTAGCACCCGAGGCAGAAAAGGCGGTGGATGGCTGACGGCCAGTACGACAATATCTGCAATGAGCTCCGTCCCGTCAGACCCGGCAATCTCGTAACAGCTTCCTCTTTGCGACACCGAAATCGCTTTTGCCCACCAGTGCCTGATACGGCCGTCATCTAAAAACGGTTGGATCCGTGCCGAGACGTAATCGCCGAAAACGGACCGCTTCGGATAAGGCGAACCATCGTGACCCACAAGTTCAGTATCGTCATGGGAAGACATATCACTAAGATAATTCTCGAAATCATCGGGCATGTCCGGAAACAACGTCATTCTTGCTGCCGGGACGTTGACCCGATGCGCAGGATCGGTGGCGCTATAGGCCAAGCCACGGCCCAGCTCCGATCGAGGCTCGATGACCACAACGGATGCATCAGTCGGGAATCCTTTGCCCGCTACCAGATGCATTGCCATCGCCGCGCCGGTGAAACCACCGCCGACAACTGCCACGGTTAAGCGGGCAGAAGCTATGGGAACAAAAGAATTCATCGCCTCTACGTTCTCCCAAAGAGATCTGCGCCCTGCACGACGGGCTAATAAGCAAAGCTCCAGAAGGCAATTCCGCTTCCCGCGCTTAAGGCTCGTCGTCACCACTATTCTGTTTTCCCGAAGTTCCCGGTAAAGCTCTTCGTCACAAGGCGCTTCGATTGGAAACAGACGTGATGGGCACCATCTCATCACTCACTATATCTCATTACTGCTGGCGGATGTAGCAAGATCAATTGCCCAGCCGGGGCGTTTGCGCGCCCCGGCCTCCAAAATTTTCTTAACTCCAGGCGTGAAGCGGTGGCTTCTCGCCATTGAGGAAGTACTTACCGAGGATGGAATATTTCCACCGGACCGGATCGTGCAGCGTGTGGGTACGGGCATTGCGCCAATGGCGATCGAGGTGATGCTCTGCAAGCGTGGAGCGGGTACCTGCAAGTTCGAAGAGCTTGTTGGTCGCCGCAATCGCGATCTCGGTCGAGAGGATTTTCGCCTCAGCCGTAACGATCTGCGCCTCTGCCACCGTTTCAGCGTTCGGATTCTGGATGGCTCGGTCGATCGCGTAACCGGCTTTCTCAAGGAGCGCTTGAGCCGCATGCAGGCGCAGCGTCAGATCGCCGACAGCCTGGATCGTGTAGGGATCATCCCAGGCATGATCGACACCGCTATCCACCCAGGCACGGCTCTTGGTGCGTACAAAGGAAACGGTTTCATCGATCGCCGCCTGAGCTATCCCCGTATCGACCGCGACCTGGATGATCTGGAAGATCGCGCCATCCGCAGTCGGCTCCGCATAGCCCTTGTAGCCGGGAACCAGATAGGTCTTCGGCACTTTGACATTGTTCAAGATGACCGTGCCGGACAGCGTCGTGCGTTGGCCAAAGGATGACCAATCGTCAATGACGGTCAATCCAGGCGCGTCTCGCTCGGCAATTGCATACCAGGCACGGCCTTCATCATCGAGCGCGACGATCGGCACAAGATGGGCAAGAAGTGCCCCGGAGGAATAGAATTTCTGGCCGTTGACGATCACGTGGTCGCCGGCATCGACGAACTTCGTCTCGAAATCCGCCGCTCGCTTTGAGCCGAATTCGGAGAAGGCATTGCCGAAGCGTGTACCGCGCAGCACCTCTGCAAACAGCAGCGTCTGTTGTGCCTCATCGGAAACCGTGCGGATCGCCGCAACGACGCCGAGATGGTTTTGTGCGATCTGGCCAATGGAGGAATCGGCCGCGGAGACGATCTCGATCACCTTGGCCAGTGTCGCATAGGAGACCTCCGGACCGCCGAATTTTTTCGGCACGTTGATCGACCAAAGGCCACTTTGCGAAAAGGCATCGAGTTCCTTCACCGGCCAGATGCGGTCGCGGTCGCGAAGTGCAGCTCCTGGCGCGATTTCGGCGGCCAACCTCTTTGCCACCTCGATCGCTTCGGCGTCGCTCTTGATGATGTGTGCCGGTTCGCTCGGCCGTGGCACGGCCGGAACGCCTTCGGCAGCATTTGTCGTATTGACGTTGGAAATGGTCATCGCATGTCTCCTCTTCGATTTGATTTTCAGTGGATGTGCGCCGCGACGGGTGCGGCCGGTTTCTGGCCGAGATAAAAGGCCTTGACGTCATTCCGCGCCTTGAGTTCAACGGCCGTGCCCGACAACACGCTGACACCGTTTTCCAGGATGACGGCCCTGTCGGCATAGGTCAGCGCCACCGCCGAGTTTTGTTCGGCGACCAGGATCGACAGGCCCTCCTCACGATTGAGGCGCTTCAACGTGCGGAAAATGTCCTGCACGACGAGCGGTGCCAAGCCCATCGATGGTTCGTCGAGCACCAAAAGCCGCGGCCGTGACATCAGTGCGCGGCCGATCGCCGTCATCTGCTGCTCGCCGCCCGAGGTGAGGCCGGAAAGGAGCCGGCGCTTTTCCTTAAGCCTAGGGAAATGCGTGTAAATCTTCTCAAGATCGGCTGCGATTTCGCTGCGGGTGGCGGATCGACCGATACCGCCGCAGACCAGGTTTTCCTCGACAGTCAGCGTTTTGAAACAGTGGCGTCCCTCAAGCACCTGCACAAGACCGAGACGAACAAGGCTGGCCGGGGTTTGGCGAGTGACATCACGGCCGTCAAAAAGGATATGGCCGGCAAGCACCTGTCCCCGTTCGGCCGGCAGAAGGTTCGAAACGGCCTTCAGTGTCGTGGTCTTGCCGGCACCGTTCGCACCGAGAATGGCAAGAATTTCCCCTCGTCCGAGCGAAAGTGTGACGCCATGCAATGCGGTAACGACATGGTTGTAGGTCGCATTAAGGCCCTCCACAGAGAGCAGCCTGTCATCCTCAGTCATCACGATCTCCTTGGCGCTTTTGGGATGTCGTGGCCGGACAGGAGGGGAACCCCGTGTCCGGGCACGCGAGCATCAGTTCGTGACGGAACCCGCATCTTGCGAGGTCCGAAGCTTGATGCCCTTTTCAGCGGCATAGGCTTCGGACGACTTCTCGATGATCGGACGCAGCAAGGCCCAGTCCGGAGCGATCCAATCAGAGACGACGTTCCACTTCTTGCCGTCCCACTGTTGGAACGTCACGTAGCCGTTCCCCTCATGGTTATCCCAGGTGACGTTGATGGAGTGGAAGAGGTCTTTGGCGCCCAGTGCCTCGACGCGGGCCGGTTCGAGTTGCAGATGCTCGAAACCCCAGCGAACCTCATCGCCGGTCAGGGTGCGCTTGCCAAATTTCTCTTGGGCGATCCGCACCGCCTCGACGTTCAGGATACCATTGACGATCCCAAGATTGTGGTAGACGGAGCCGATGCGGCTCTTATCTTCGAGGTTGCCCTTGCCTTGGTCATAAAGCGTCCTGACGATCTCCTTGACGACCGGATATTCGGCTCCCGACGCCTGGGTGGTTATGGCAGTATAGCCCTTTGCCGCGGCGCCGGCGGGAATGACGTCCTCTTCCGAGTTGGACCAGACATTGCCGATGATGTGATCGACCGGGAAACCGGTCTTTGCCGCTGTCTTCAGCGCCACCGGGTTCATGACGCCCCAACCGCGTAGCACAACGTAATCAGGCTTCGCACGGCGGATCGTCAGCCACTGCGACTGCTGCTCGTTGCCCGGATGCGGAACTTCGATCTGCTGCAAATCAAAGCCATACTTCTTAGCCAGCAGGTCGTAGATCGGGATCGTTTCCTTGCCATAGGGCGAGCCGTGATAGAGTACGACAATCTTCTTGCCCTTCAGCCCCTCAAGCCCGCCTTCCTTGGAGGCGATATAATTCACGATACCGGAGGTCTCGCTATAGGGATTGAGCAGCAACGGGAAAACATAGGGGAAAACGCGGCCATCGGTCGAATCCGTTCGGCCATGGTTGATGGTAATGAGCGGCACCTTGTCCTGCGTGATGCGGTCGATCATGGCATAGGCGATGCCAACCGAGAGCGGGTTCCAGGCTGCAATGCCGGGATTGCTCTTAAGCCGTTCATAGGCCTCGACGCCGCGCTCGACCTCGTACTGGGTTTCGGCCTCCGACCAGGTAAGCTTGACGCCATTGACGCCACCGTCCCTGATATTGATGAGATTGAGATAGTCGATAAAGCCGCCGAAGAAGCCTGTGCCACCGGCTGCGTATGGGCCGACGCGGTAGCTCTGCAGGGGGAAGTACTGTTCATCAGCCATGGCCGGGAAAGCAATGGTCGCAAGGCTGATGCCGGCAGCGAAAGCTGATACTTTGATCTTGGCGAAAAGGGTCATATCTAGACATACTCCATCTGTCGGCTGGCGCCCTGCCATCCGCGCTGGTTTGAGGAATTCACTGGCTGTTGCGACTTTTCTTGTTGGAAGCCCTTTGCCCTTCAGGGCCGGGCTTCGAGGGGTTCACGCCCGCCTGAAGGCGACCGCAATGCGTGACCTCAAGCGATCCCACAACGACACGAGGCCGTCAGGCTCGAGGATCAGAAACAGAATGATCAAGGCGCCGATGACGATGCGCTGCGTCATGTCGAGCACGCCGGAATCAAAGACGTTTCCCAGCAACAATGAGCCGACCCGGGAGAGGATGAGCGGAAAGACGACGATCAAGGCCGCACCGAAAAAGGCACCGCGGATCGAGGCAAGTCCGCCAATGATGACGATAAAGAGGATCTGGAACGAACGGTCGAGATTGAAACCGGCCGGCTCCACCGTGCGAAGATAGGCAAAAGCCCAGATCACGCCGGCAACACCGATGATGAAAGACGAGATCGCAAACGCGAGAAGTTTCGTGCGCAGCACCGGAATACCGATGATGAGTGCGGCTGTTTCGTTATCGCGCACGGCGATAAAGTTGCGGCCGGTCTGCGACGACACCAGGCGGTAGGCGAGAAACGTGAGGACGGCGACGATCGTCAGCGCGAAAAGATAGCGCCCGATTGGTCCCTCGAAAGAAACCCCGGCCAGCGACAGCACCGGTGCATCGATCACGCCCGATGCGGATTCGTTCGAGAACCAGCTGAATTTCGTCAGAGCCCATTGCACGAAGAACTGCGCGGCAAGCGTCGAGACGGCAAGGTAGAAGCCGCGAAGGCGAAGGCTCGGCAGGCCGAAGACGATGCCGATGGCGGCCGCCGAAAAGCCGGCCAGCACGATCGACACGAAAAGCGGCAACCCGTCGACCCGCAGGTTGAAATTATAGGCCGCGAAAGCACCGGCAGCCATGAATGCGGCCGAACCAAGCGAGACCTGCCCCGCATAGCCAGTGAGAAGGTTGAGGCCGACCCCGGCAAGGCTGAGGGCAAGGAATGGCAGCAGGATTGCCTCGAAGAGGTAACTGGTGCCCACGAACGGCACGACGAGATACGCGATAGCGAGCACCCAGACGGTTCCGGCATGACGCCGCAGGAAAAACGGCGGTGAAAGATGGGCTGTAACGGCGGACATCTCAGACCCTTTCCACGAGCTTTTGACCGAAGAGCCCGGAGGGACGGATCAACAGGAAGGCAAGGGCCACGACATAGGCAAACCACCCCTCGATGCCGCCGCCGAAATATTCGCCGATATAGACCTCGGCCAGCTTTTCCGACGCGCCGACAATCAGACCACCGATGATCGCCCCGAGAATGGAATCGAAGCCGCCGAGAACCAGCACCGGCAGCGCCTTCAGCACCACCAGCGACAGCGAGAACTGCACGCCGAGACGCGCGCCCCAAAGCAGTCCCGCGACCAGGGCAACGAGACCCGCCGCCGCCCAGACGCTCGCCCATATCCAGGGTAGCTTGAGGCCGACGGCCAACGCCGCGAGCTGGTCGTCGGCGACAGCGCGGAAACCGAGGCCGATACGATTGTAGCGGAAGAAGACGGAAAGAACCGCCACCAAGCCGGCCGCAACGACGCCGGCAAAGATGTCGAACTGGCTGATGAACACGCCGCCGACATCAAAGGGAATGTCCTCGATACCGAGATCGAGGCCATGAACCTGCGTGCCCCACAGGAGTTGGGCCGCACCCTCGATGATGTAGGAAAGGCCGAGCGTCGCCATGAACAGCGTGATCGGCGGCTTGTTGGTGAGCGGCCGAAGCACCATGCGCTCGATCACGATTCCGAGAACCACCATGATCGCAAAGGTAATTGCCAAGGCCGCCGCAAAAGGCACGCCACGCTCCACAAGGCTGACGAAAGTCAGCGCCGCAAACAGGAGAAGCGCGCCTTGCGAAAAGTTCAGGACGCCCGATGTCTTGTAGATCAGCACGAAGCCGATTGCGACGAGCGAATACATGACCCCGGAGAGCAGCCCGCCGATCAGCACTTCGGCGAAGAACAGCCAGTCAAACGTCATCAGATACCCTCCCCGCCTTGATTTTCCGGCGCAACGCCGAGATAGGCATCGATGACACGTTGGTCGCTGGCAATCTGCGCCGGCGTTCCGTCGGCGATCTTGCGGCCGTAGTCGAGCACCGCGATGCGGTCGGAAAGCCCCATCACGACGCCGATGTCGTGTTCGATCAGCACCACCGTGACGGCATATTCGTCCCGTGCGAGCCGCACATATTCGGCAAGTTCGTTCTTCTCCGTCGCCGTCATGCCGGCCATCGGCTCATCGAGCAGCAGGATACGCGGTTCGGCGGCAAGCGCGCGTGCAAGCTCGACCCGCTTTTGCAGGCCATAGGGCAGCGCGCCCGCAAGTCGGTCGACATAGGGCGTCAGGTGCAGGAAGTCGATGATTCGCCCTGCCCGCTCGCGGGCATCGGCCTGCTCGCGGCGTGCGCGCGGCAGGCCGGCGATCTGGCTCATGAAATTTGCGCGCCCGACGTAAGCCCGGCCGGCCGCGACATTATCGAGAACACTCAGTCCCTTGAACAAAGCGAGATTCTGGAACGTCCGTGCCACGCCGAGACGGGCGAGCTTCTGCGTCGGCACAGGTCTATAGGCCCTACCATCGATCGTGACATGACCACGATCCGGGCGATAAACGCCGGAGATGACGTTGATCAACGAACTCTTGCCGGCACCGTTCGGGCCGATGATGGCCCGGATTTCGCCATGCCGCACGGCAAGGTCGACATCCCTTAGAGCGACTATACCTCCAAATGAAAGGTCGATACCGCGAAGGGCAAGCGCAAGCCCTTCATCAGGGCGCGGCGCGCTGCGATCATGCTCGACGCGCTCATCACGCAGGGTGACGTGCGCGCGGATGTCCGTGGGGATCGCCACCTCGGCGCCGAGACTTGCAAGCAGAAAATTCGATGCCGACATCGTTCAGTCCATTCTCTGCCCCGATGGGCACAGGTTTCCAATCGCGGAGGCGATCACGCCCGCATCGATGGCAGCGGCTTAGGGCCGCTGCATCTGCGCTTTGCAATGTTACTCGGCTGCGATTGCAGCGCTGACTTCCGCCTGCTCCAGCTCGCGTATGAGCGGAATGACATGCTTGCCGAAGTATTCGACTTCCTCCTGAAAATGCAGGAAGCCGAGCAGAATGAGATCGGCGCCGGCGCGCTTCAGGTTGACGACGCGTTCGGCCACCTGACGCGGCGTGCCGATCAGGTTGGAGCGGAAGCCGTCATTGTACTGAACGAGGTCTTCGAAGCTGGACTTCGCCCAGTTACCTTCGCCTTCGGGAGAAGACTTACCGGCATTCTTCACCTCATGGCCAAAGGCGTTGACCGCTTCCGGATTGGCCTTGTCGATGATCTCGGCGAGCACGGCCCTGGCCTCCTCCTCGGTCTCGCGCACAATGGCGAAGGCATTCACGCCGACCTTGACCGAATGGTTGTTTTCCTTGGCCTTGGCGCGGATGTCGTTCACCTGCTTGGCGATCTCCTCCGGCGTGTTGCCATTGGTAAAGTACCAATCGGACACGCGGGCCGCCATATCGCGGGCCGCGCGCGAGGAACCGCCCTGGAAGATTTCCGGCTGCGGATCGATCGGCTTTGGCTTGAGGGAGTAATTGTTGAAGCGATAGAAATCGCCGCGAAAGGTAAAATTGTCTTCTGTCCAAATGCCACGCAGAGCCCGGATGAACTCTTCCGAACGGCGGTAGCGCTCGTCATGATCGAGCCACGGTTCACCAATGGCGTGGAACTCGCCGCGGAACCAGCCACTGACGACGTTAACTGCGACCCGACCGTTGGTGAGGTGATTGATCGTGGCAATCTGTTTGGCGGCAAGCGCCGGATTCCACGGACCAGGCAGGATGGCGGCGATGACCTTCAACGTCTTCGTCGATTCTAGAAGAGCGTGACTGAACGACACGGATTCATGCTGGAATTCGGCGCCGTAGCCGGCAGTGAAGCGGATCTGGCTTAGCGCGTAATCGAAACCGCTCGCTTCAGCGATCTGCGCGAGCTTGCGGTTGTAGTCGATTGTCCAGCTAGTGCGTTGCTCGATGTTCGAGATGACGAGGCCGCCGGACACATTCGGGACCCAATAGGCAAATTTCACGGGCTCAGCGTGGTGTTCAGTCATGAAAATCTCCTCTTTCCTGATGTCAGTTGGCGACCGCTTCGTGTGAAACGACGCGAAAAGCCGACTGGTGATCGTCGGCGACAAGGTTTCTGGCCGGCAGTAGATCGATCAATTCGGCGACGGCACGCTCGACGCGCGCCTCAACCACGGGGTTCGAGAGCGTGTATCCGGTGAAATCCGCCTCAACGGCGTAGACCGTCGTTGGCACTGTAACGGCGCCAAAGAAGCCGAACAGCGGCCGGAACTGATGCTCCAGCATGAGGCCATGCAGCGCTGTACCGCCCGTTGCCGCAAGGATCACACGCTTGCCTTGAAGCGCACGGAAATCGACGAGATCGAAGAGATGCTTTAACGCGCCGGTGTAGGATGCACGGTAGACCGGTGAGCCGACGACAAGTACATCCGCAACTTCCACCGCATCAATAATCCTGCGGCCAGCCTCATCCAGTTGATCTGCGCGAAGAGCCCTGAACAGGATCGGCGCCGCTACAGCCAGATCGATCGTATCCACAGAGACGCTTGCCCGTCTCTCGATCGAGGCCAGAATGTCCGAGACAATGCGCGCCGTGCGTGACGGTTGTTTTACGCTGCCGCTTATTCCAAGTACGTTCATTGTTAGCCTCACTCCTGTTATCTTTAATCTCTATAGTTTTCATAGATAATCAAAGATGCAAATTCCAAAGTGAGGGCACTTTGAGGAAACCAATCTTGTGCATTCGCTCTCTGGCGCAAAGGACTGAGCAGGCAGGGCCAGTGAGCAGCGAAGCGTTTCGGCGCCGCGTCGCTTGTTTGTCGTGACCGACCTGCAAAAACTGTCGCGTTCTCCCTCACCAGAATTGAGTGAGGGTGTGTCTCTTTTCACTGTCTTGATGCGATACCAACCATCGAACAGCCTTGCATCGATTGAATGACTGGCGAGCGGTCTATCTCGATAAAATTCGTACTTCGGTAGCGCCCAAGTCAGCGCATGTGCGAAGGATAAATTAGCACGGAACATTGACCCCTTTTTTATCCAATTTTCACCTCCTATGGGCGATCAGAATTTGATCGCCGGGCGCTGGAAGAGTTCCATTGGATGGGCCAGGTGCGTGCCGGTCGCCCCAATCCAGCTGGATCATATTTGGGATATCGATTTGAGTTCTCCTTCGGCCACGATTGGCCGGAGGAAGAACGCGCGACGCTTCAGGTTAAACAGGGAGCCGAGGACGACTCTGGCATTGTCCGCCGCCCTTTGGAGAAGGAACAATATTCACCGTGAAGCGGATCATCTGTTCAGCAAACAAATCCGGAATGCGTCGCGAATGACTGGGGTTTTACCGCAAAGGCGAGTTCAGTTGATGTCGTCAGGAATAAATCCACCTGTCTGCCGCCGCCACAGCCGCGCGAAAAGACCATTGGTTTCAATTAGCTCCCCCGGTGGGCCTTCCTCGATTATGCGACCGTTTTCGAGCACTACGATACGGTCCATGCTGGAGATGGTCGAAAGGCGGTGGGCAATGGCGATGACCGTTTTGCCTTGCATCACAAGATCAAGCTTCTCCTGAATGGCGGCTTCGGATTCGCTGTCGAGGGCCGAGGTTGCTTCATCGAGGATCAGGATCGGAGCGTTTTTCAGGAGAACGCGGGCGATCGCGACACGCTGGCGTTGGCCGCCGGACAGTTTGATGCCGCGGTCACCGACGTAGGCGTCGTAGCCCTTGCGGCCATCGCTATCGGAGAGTTCGGCTATGAAGGTGTCGGCAGCAGCCATTCTGGCGACATCTTCCACCTCCTGCGCGCTCGCCTGCGGCCGCCCATAGCGGATATTATCACCGACCGAACGATGCAGCAGAGACACATCCTGGGCTATAACGCCAATCGCGCGGCGCAGACTCGATTGGGTAACCGAACGAATATCCTTTTCGTCGATCAGGATCGCGCCGTCCTGGATGTCGTAGAAGCGCAGCAGGAGATTGGCGAGTGTGCTCTTGCCAGCCCCCGAAAGCCCGACGAGTCCAACCTTTTCACCGGGACGGATCGTCAGCGAGAGATCATCGATAACCGGCTTGCCAGTCTTGTAGGCGAAACGGACGTTCTCGAAGCGGATTTCCCCGTGGCGAATGGCAAGTTCCGCCGCGTCTGGACGATCGGTGATGGTGGGCGGTGTCGTCATGACGGGCATGGCATCCTTGATCGTACCGACTGCCTGGAAGATCTGTTGGCCCATCTGCAGGAACGTGAAGGTGTGAGCAGACAGCCGGCTGAGGACGTAAACGGCAGCCGTGAATTCGCCGATCGTGACGAAACCATCGACAAGCCCGGTAAAGCCGATCGACAGTATCGCCAGCCAGTGCATCATGTTGAGGACAACGACGATGACCTCTGAGGTGCGGTAGATCCGCTGTTCACTTTGTTGCGCATTGATGGCCTTGGCAATAATGCCGCGGATAGCGCCCGCCTCGCTGTCTTCGGCGGCAAACTGCTTCACCATCTGCATATTGCCGTAGAGATCAGTGATGGCGCCAGAAATCAGGCTGCGCCGCTTGGCAGAACGACGCGAGCGCTCGGTAAAAACAGGTGCCAGCCTGACTGCGAGCAGAACGTTGAGCGTGATCCAGACGATGGTCGGCAAGGCGAGCTGCCAGGAGAGTGCGCTCAAGAGAATGACCGACCCAGCCATTTGCATCACGAAGCGTGGGATGGACTGGAAGGCCGATATGATCTGCTGCTGCACGGCCGAGGCCACCTGCTGCAGACGCGAGGCGACCTGACCAGCATAGAGATCATGGAAAAAGGCCAGGTCCTGCCGCTCCACCGCCTTGTGGCCCTGCCACTGAATGGCGGCAGGCATACCAATGCCAAGCGTATGCGAGTTCAGCGTGTTGACGAAGAAGGAGCCAATCGGGATCGCGGGGAAGAGCATCAGGCCAAGCAAGGTCAGAAGCAACCATTCATTGTGCAGGAAGGCGCTTGCGCCCTGTTGCGTTACGCCATCAACAATGACCGAAAGGCCCCAAATGATAGTAAGATTCATGGCCTCGATTGCCATTGTCGAAAGGGCGAGCACGAGCAGGATGCCGCGGAACATCCGGATGAAGTGCAGGAGAACAGCAACCGGGCCATTCGCGGGCAACGGCTGATAGGGGATGTCGAGGGGTTGGATCAGCGTTTCAAAGGGTCGATAGATCGTATCGGAAATCGACATCAGGGCTCGAACTCCAATTGAAGAAAGATCAGACAGTCTCAGGCATACGTTAGCATAACGGCCAATAGTGTCGTCGCATCATATCGGCTACCTCGTCTAGCATCGGTTCGATTGGATAACGAGCTCATGAGGCCGATCCACGAGAAGTCCATGTCCGTCCTGTTGCTAGCAAAAAAGGAAGCCGACATATCGATGCTGCGGTCATGCGGCAAAAATTGCAGTCTCAGGATCGATGATGTCGCGGCGCGACCACGGTTTAAATGGACTTAACCGGGGCTCCTCCAATGACGGACTTGGCTCTTATGCGAGCGGCCTTTCGGTAGGCCCGAGGCGTGAGTCCCATCTCCATCCGGAAATAGCGATTGAAGTTCGACAGGTTGTTGAAGCCTGCCTCGAAACAGATATCGGTGATCGATATTTCGGTCTCCGCGAGCAGGGTTCTTGCTCGCCAGACGCGGACTGATCGGCTATAGTCAGAGAAGTTCATCCCGGTCAGACGCCGAAAGGCACGGGAGAAGGCGGACGGCTCGAAACCAACCAGCGCAGCCACTTCATGCATCTGCGCACCAGGATCCGATTGCAGGATCTGGATTGCCTGGTCGATCCGTCGGTGCCTGCGGTCCGACACCTGGTTATAGACCGATAGGAAGTGTTCGCTGGCGAGCAACCTCTTTTCGGTGGCCGCTTCGATTGCCTCCAGTATCTCTAAAAACAGCCCTAGCCCACCGCGATGTCCTACCGCGTGGAGCTCGAGTATCTTCGCTCCAATCGCGAGTGCGTCGGCGCCCAGAACTTCGATCCCCCGTTGGGCCAGAGGCTTCAGCCGGTGGAGCACTTCAAACTCGGGGCATACTGCGCGAACACCGATCAGGGCATCCGCGTCGAATTGCAGGACCATGTCGCGGCCGGGTAAAGCCGGTGCACCAGGTGTGATCCAGTTATGGGGCAGATTTGTCCCGGTGAGCACCAGATGCCCGGGTCGAAATGGGCCGATATAGTCCCCCACATAAGCAAATCCGGTAGCGTCAGGGATGAAGTGAATCTCCCATTCGGGATGATAGTTCCAGATGCAGATCGGATTGGGATAGTCGTCCCTCCGGATCAGATAGGAAGCGCCTCCGGGTAACACGATCTGCTCGCGCGTGGCGGTGAAGGTCTCAGAGACCGTTTGAGGAAAGTCTGATGCAATAGGCATTCAATTGCTCATGTTATAGCGCACAAATGTCAAGATAATACCAGTTCTTTGACGGAGGCAAACTAGTACGCGTCTGTCGCTTGCGCAAATGTGGGCCCGTCGATGGCAAGGGAGTTGCCATTCAGGGAGGACATCATGACACTCAACGCTCTGCGCGCCGGTTGCGCGGTTATCGCCATATTTGCCGCATCCAGCGCTTTTGCCGCCGCACAATGCACCAGCGACGTGCGTGTCCTTGCGCAGCCGCGCGACGGACTGACCCTTCTCGAAAAATATGTCGATGAGTTCGAAGAACTCTCCGGCGCAGGCTTCGAGATCAGCTATCTTAACGAGAATGATCGCCGCGCGAAGTCGCAGGCCGACGCCTCGACGGTCGGAAGCTTCAACGTGTATTATGTTGATGAAGCCAATCTGGCGCTTTTTGCCTCGTCTGGCTGGATCGTCCCGCTTGATGGCTTTTATCCATCCGAATACGACTACAAAGACTTCGACGCCGGTATGCGCGCAGCTGCGACCTATGACGGCAAGCAGTGGTTTGCACCGGTACAGGGCGGTGGCGACCTGATGGTCTATCGCACCGACCTCCTGGAAAAGGCAGGCATCGCGCCGCCGAAGACCTGGGACGAATATTTCGCAGCCGTGCAGAAGCTGCATGATCCGGCCAACGGGGTCTACGGCACTGCGCTTCGCGGACAGCGCGGTTCAGGCGCCAACGTTTGGCGCTGGATGCCGTTCTTCAAAGCAAACGGTGGCGAGTGGTTCAAGGACGGCAAGCCGGCCTTCAATTCGGATGCCGCGGTAAAGGCGACAGAGACCTATCTCGAGCTCTTCAAATATTCGGCGCCGGGCACTCAGACCGGCTCCTGGGACGAGTCCACCGGCGCCTTCCGCTCCGGCAAGGTGGCGATCATCATCGAATCCGCACCCCTTGGCGGTATGTCCGTCGACAAGGCGCAGAGCCAGGTGGCAGACAAGGTTGCTTTCTCCGTTCCACCGTCGCCGCTGCCTGGGGCCGGTTACGCCCATGGCTTTGCAATCGCGTCCAAGGCCAACAAGACCGATGAGGAAAAGGCCTGTGCTGGTCTCTTTGTTGCCTGGGCAACGTCCAAGGAACAGGAGGCCCGTCGCCTCGCCGCCGGCCAGCCGGGCGAGTTGACGCGCACAAGCACCTATCAGAGCCCGGAATACGCCAAGACCTTTGGCCAGAACCTTGCCGACGCCATGGCTGCGACCGGTGAGAAGACCACAGTCACCTTCTGGCAGGATCCGCGCTGGCAGGAATTGGGCAACCAGTGGGGCATCATGCTGGAAGAGCTGATCACCGGTAGCCGCACTGACATCAAGGCGACGCTGAACGACCTTGAAGCCTTCGCAGCCAAACTCTGACGCCTCCCAAGCCGTCTGACGGGCGCGTCTGATGACGCGCCCCCTTTTCCCAATCCGAGGATCTGCCATGCGCCGCGGCCGCTCGCTGCCTTACGTCTTTCTTGGGCCCACTTTGGGTATCCTGATCGTTCTGGCGCTCGTGCCGACGATCTACGCTATCAATATATCCCTGCAGAACCGAACCCTTTCGGCACCCGATGCAGACTATGTCTGGTTAGCCAATTATCTGGCGCTGTTTTCGGATGCCCGTTTCCTGAACGCGCTCTGGGTATCTTTCAAGTGGGAGGTCATCAGCGTCTCGTTGACCATGTTGACGGGGGTTGCGCTCGGGATTGCCATGTTCGAGGCAGCGAGCCCCCGTATGCGCAACGTCCTCTGCGTGCTCTTCATCATTCCCGTTCTCTTGCCACGCGTGTGCGCCGCTTTTGTGTGGAAGTTCGCCTTTCATCCGCTCTACGGCGCGCTGACCTGGCCGGTCAGGGAGCTCACCGGCATCACGCCCGACATTCTGTCGACGCCGCTCGGCGCGCTCCTTGCTGTTGCTTTCGTCGATGTCTGGCAATGGGGCTTGTTCTTTTCAGTGATCATCTTGAAGCTTCTCGAATCCCTGCCGCCTCAGCCGCTGGAAGCCGCACGCATAGATCGGGCGACCCGCTTCGAAATCCATCGTTTCGTGACCCTGCCGATGCTGAAAGCACCCTTGATCAGTCTGCTGCTGGTCAAGGCGATCGAGAGTCTTCGGTCCTTCGACCTCGTTTACGTCATGACGCGCGGCGGTCCCGGCATCTCAACCGAGACGCTTGACATGTATGCCTATTCCCAAGGCTTCATAGAAGCCGGCAAGATCTCCTATGCGTCCTCCATGGCCGTCATCATGATGGTCCTGACCATCGTCACCTTTACCTTTACCTGGAAGAGGCTGAACCGATGAAGATATCCACCTTTCTGCTCAGGCTTTTGTTGGTTCTTGCCGCTGCACTTGTCGTGCTGCCACTCCTATGGACCCTGCTAAACGCCTTCAAGACCAATGCCGACCTGCTGGTGTCAACGCCGAAGCTTATCTTTCAGCCTGTCTTCGACAATATGAGTTATGTGCTCAATCGCCGCTCGGTGGCGCGCGCACTTACCAATTCGTTGATCATCTGCTCGAGTGCGGTCGTGCTTGGCGCCGTGCTCGGTGTACCGGCGGCCTATGTGATTGCCCGATTCAAGAACAGGATCACCGCGGAGGCGCAGTTCTTCGTTCTGTCGCTGCGCTTTCTGCCGCCCGTCGCGATCGCTATTCCCATGCTGGTCATCTGGCTCGGCCTTGATCTCTATGACACCCGGCTGTCGCTGATCGTGACCTATCTCATTGTGACAGCCTCGATCACCATCTGGCTTTCCGTGCCGGCTTTCGAGCGTGTTAGCCTTCACGTTGAAGAAGCTGCCCGGGTGGATGGGCTTGGCCCTTATGCGACCTTCTTCCGCATCGCCTTGCCGATTGCCCGTTTCCAAGTCTTCGGCGCCATTGCCTTCTCCTTCGTCCTTGTCTGGAACGAGTTCCTGCTTGCCATGATGCTCACGACCTCGAAGGCAAAGACCCTGCCGATCATCGCGTCCGAGATGTCACAGCTCGGCATGAACGTCCCCTGGGGTATTCTGAACGCCGCCGTCGTCCTGTTGTCGCTGCCACCGCTGATCCTGCTCGGAGTGCTTGCCGGTGGCCTCAACGCCGCATTTTCCAAGAAAACTGACAAAGGTTGACTGACCCATGAAAGCACTTGTCCTCGAACATGTCGGCGAACTTTCCCTGCGCTATATCGAAATTCCCCAAGAGTTGGGGCCGGATGACGTTCGCATTCGTATCCACACTGTTGGCGTCTGCGGCAGCGACGTGCACTATTACACCCATGGTCGCATCGGTGACTTCGTCGTTAACGCGCCCATGGTTCTCGGCCACGAGGCAGCAGGAACCGTCACCGAGACCGGCGCCAACGTCACCCATCTGAAGCCCGGTGACCGCGTCTGCATGGAGCCGGGCATCCCCGATCCGAAATCGCGTGCGTCGCGGCTCGGCCTCTACAATGTTGATCCTGCCGTGACATTCTGGGCAACGCCGCCGGTGCACGGCGTCTTGTGCCCGGAGACAGTCCATCCGGCAAGTTTCACATACAAGCTGCCTGACAATGTCTCCTTTGCCGAAGGCGCGATGGTTGAACCATTTGCCGTGGGCATGCAGGCGGCTGCCCGGGCGAAGATCACGCCCGGCGATACGGCGGTTGTTACCGGTTGCGGAACCATCGGCATCATGGTGGCACTGGCTGCCCTTGCCGGCGGCTGCTCGCGAGTGCTGATCTCGGACATTTCCGCAACAAAGCTTAAACTGGCCGAAAGTTATGGCGGCATCACTGGTATCAACCTTAAGGAGGTCGATCTCATTGAGACCGTCAACGAGGCGACAGAAGGGTGGGGAGCCGATATCGTCTTTGAATGCTCCGGCGCACCGGCCGCGGTCCGTGATCTCTTCAAGGTCGTGCGCCCGGGCGGAACAGTCGTTATCGTCGGCCTGCCGCCGGAACCCGTCGCGGTAGACCTTGCGGCGGCCTGCTTCCGCGAATGCCGTATTGAAACGGTTTTTCGCTACGCCAACGTGTTTGACCGTGCATTGGCGCTGATCGCCGCAGGCAAGGTCGACCTGAAGCCCTTGGTTTCCGGCACATATGCCTTTGATCAATCGATCGACGCCTTTGAAAGGGCAGCTGAAGGCCGGCCGCAGGACGTAAAGCTGCAGATCGTCGTGGACGGGGAGACGAAGTGATGGCCACTGTTGAGTGCCGGGGGATCCGGAAAGTCTATGGTTCGCTTGAGGTCATGCGGGATTTTGACCTGAAGATCGACAACCACGAATTCGTCGTCTTTCTTGGCCCGTCAGGCTGCGGAAAATCCACTATGCTGCGGATGATTGCCGGGCTTGAAGAGATTTCAGGCGGGGATCTGCTCATCGGTGGCGAGCGGATGAACGATCGCGATCCGGGTGACCGGGGCATCGCCATGGTGTTCCAGAACTACGCGCTTTATCCCCATATGAGTGTGCGGGACAATATTACTTTCGGTCTCGAGAGGGCGGGAATAGGCAAAGCCGCGATCGATCAGCGCCTGGCGCCTGTGGTCGACGCGCTCGGTCTTGGCGTCTATCTTGCGCGCAAGCCGACGGAACTGTCGGGCGGACAGCAGCAGCGTGTGGCCATCGCCCGAGCCATGATCAAGACCCCGGAGGTCTTCCTGTTCGACGAACCGCTTTCAAACCTTGATGCCAAGTTGCGCGGCAGCCTGCGGGTCGAGATCGCGCGCCTCCACCGCGACCTGAAAACGACAAGCATATATGTCACTCACGACCAACTCGAAGCCATGACCCTCGCCGACCGTATTGTCCTAATGAAGGACGGCCGTATTGAGCAGATGGGCACGCCCGAAGAAATTTATCAGGCACCTCGGACAGTGTTTGCTGCCGGCTTCATCGGCACACCGAACATGAACTTCCTTCAGTTGCAGATGACACAGGAGTGGCTCGGCGACAATCTTGTCAGGTTTGCAGCTCCGGCAGGCCTACGCTCGGGTGAGGTCACCGTTGGAATTCGGCCCGGATCATTTCGTATAAACCAGGATGCTCAAGCCTTTCGCGGCACCGTCGAGCGGAACGAGTTCCACGGTGAGACACGTCTGATCTGCCTGAAAAACGACCGCCACGAGATCAATATTTCTGTTCCTGCAGACACTAGACCCGCCATCGGCGAGGTGCTTGGTGTTGAAGTGGCCTCGTCCGACCTTCACGTGTTTGATCCCGGTACGGGACTGAGGTTGATTTAATCCACTCAGGTCGGACCTTCAATGACGTCGCGCAGACCTACTGGACGCCTGCAATCTAACTGGCTTCCGGCGGGTGGCCGGTGACCTGAGCCGCAAAACTTCCTTCAAATCCTGGTAGGGTCGGTTGCTCTGAAGAGACGGGCAGCACCAAGCATTCACGGACGAGCAGTTCATTGGGATATTGAAAGAACAGGAGAGCGGCTGATATCTGCCGCCAGCGACGTCACTGTAATCGCGATCACCCATCGTACAGCGTTAGTCACTATGAAGGATCAGGTGATCAACTGAGGCGGCAGAGAGATGAGGCCGCAGCACAACTGCGGGCGGGCTTGCACGAAACGGATCGGCGGATGTGCGGCCCGCTGTTGGTGTATTCAAGCCATCAATTTCACCGTGGCAGTTACCGGAAAGGCCTGTCGCGCTTATTCAATGTGATAGGAAGACACCGCTTTCCTCTGAGCCAAAAATTTTGCAATCCTGCGAGGTGCATATCGCACCGGTCGCTTAAAAGACGGCTAGCGACTATCAGATCAGCTGATCATTTACCGGAGGCGCCCACAGATCCTGAATGACCGCATCGATCGGGCGGGCCTGTGGGATCGAGGACGGAGGTGCCGCTCTCCAGAAAGCACACAAAGAAGAGCAACCGAAATATTCAGTTGAACTCTCGTAGCAATTTCAATCCGGCGGCGCTTGCAGTCACCGCCGCCATTATTTTCGGTCACATCCTGACAACGATCAGCAGTCCGCCGCTTCAACGGCAGAAATAACCCCGTGATTTTAGCGATCTTGTTGGCCGCTTAATTCTTTCTCATTCGACCAATAAATGGTCAAATCCCACAAATTTCACTGGCCCAAAAGCGCGATATCCGCCTGAAAATTGAATTGGCACGCTGTTTGCTTGTGACTGATTTGACCGTTTTGACTGATTTGACGGTTTATTCAAAATAGAAAAGGGGAACTCGATGGGTTCAGAATTCAGTCGTCGTCGCTTCCTGCAAGGATCCGCGGGCGCAGCCGCCGTCGCTGGCTATATGCAGATCAATCCTGACTTCTTCATCTCGCCGGCCTTCGCGCAGGCCGGCAAGACCATGACCTTCCTGTCGGCTGAAAACATCACCGGCAACTGGGACCCGACCGCTCATACGACACTTTCTCAGAAGAATATCGAAGGTTTCGTCATGGGCTTTCTTACCCGCACGCCGATGAAACTCGATGATCCCGGCGCGGTCGTCTACGAACTGGCCACCGACATCAAGCTGCTTGACCCCCACCGGCTACAGATCAAGCTGCGAGAAGGCATCGTCTTCCATGACGGCAAGCCGTTCAAGGCAGAAGACGTCAAGGCCACCTTCGAATACGGCTCCAGGGCAGATCGTCCGGCGCAGTGGTATCCCGGCCCAACCGAGACGCTGACGATCGAAACACCTGACGATTACACCGTCATCGTCGACACATCTAAGGGCGGCTATCCGGCCCATCTCTTCATCTTTCTTGCATCCTTCCTGCCGATCATGTCGGCCAAGGACGTCGCCGGCGGCCCCGGCGGCCCGCTCTCCCAGCGGCTCAACGGCACCGGTCCTTTTAAATTCGTCGAACAGCGCGGCAACGACACCGTGATGCAGGCCTATGACGGCTACTTCAAGGGCAAGCCGGCCATCCCCGGCATCAACTTCACTTTCACAGGCGACTCCACCACCCGTATGTTGTCGCTGATGAACGGCCAGGCTTCGATCGTTGAACGTCTGGAGCCTGAACAGGTTGACACGATCAAGGACAATCCGGCGATTTTCATCAACAAGGTCGTTTCGGTCGAGAACAAGTATCTGTGGTTCCGCTGCTCGAAACCGCCTTTCGACGATCCGCGTATCCGTCTTGCCGCCTGCCATTCGATCGATCGCGACATGATCATGGAACTGATGGGCTCGGCCGGCCATGCCTCGTCGAACTTCGTCTCGCCGGTCAAATTCGGCTATGTCGATCTGGCGAACTACCCGAAATTCGACCCCGAGAAGGCTCAAGCCTTGCTCGCCGAAGCCGGTTTCCCAAACGGCAAGGGCCTGCCGCCACTTGAATACATCACGTCCGTCGGCTTCTATCCGAAGACCAAGGAATATGGCGAGATGCTGACCGCCATGCTGCAGGAGCAGGGATTTAACGTCAGCCTGACCGTGCTTGAACCTGCGGCCTGGAACGAGCAACTGTATCATCGCCCCGGCGGCGGCCCGGGCCATATGGTCGATTGCGGCTGGTCGACAGCGTCTCCGGAACCGGATCTGGTGCTGCGCACCCATTTCCATTCCACCTCGCACCGCATCTGCGGCATCGAGGACAAGGAGATCGATGCCAGCCTCGACAAGGAACGTTCGGCACCGACGCTGGAAGAGCGCAAGAAGATCCTTCAGGAAGAGACCATGCCTCTCATCACCGCCAAGATGCCGGCACTCTCGCTGTTCACATCCGTGATGATCCACGCAATGCAGAAGGACTTTGAGGGCATGTACATCTATCCCGACGGGTCGATCGACGCCGCCAAACCTGCTGCCTGACCGTGATCAGCCACACGCCGCGATCAGGCGGCGTGTGGACTTGCCCGTGACTTTTCGAGCGGAGTGACTGAATGTTTGCCGTGAACTTCCTGATGCGACGCCTCATGCAGGGCGCCATCATCATATTCCTTGTGTCCTTGCTGATCTTTACCCTCTTGCGGGTGGTGCCGGGTGACCCGGTACGCCTTATGGCGGGCGGCATGGCGCCCGAAGCACTGATCGAAAAGATCGCAACCGACATGGGCCTTCGCGATCCCATACTGGTGCAATTCGGTCGCTATATGGGCGGTGTGGTTCGTGGCGATCTTGGCCAGTCCTTCGTGCGCCCGGCGAACGGCGCCTCGACCGGTGGCGCGACATTCAACGACTCAACTCGCGGCGAACGAGCGAAGGTCTTCGACCTGATTTTCGATGCACTTCCAATGACGCTTCAACTGGCGGCCGTGACGCTGGTGATTGCACTGGTCTTCTCGGCAATCATCGGCATTGCGGGCGGGCTTTCGATCGGCAGATGGCCAGACAAGCTTGCCTTCTACATCTCATCGATATTCATCTCGCTGCCGAATTTCTGGCTCGGCATCGTTCTGGCATTGCTTTTCTCGGTGAAGCTCGGATGGCTTCCTGCCATTGGTTATCAGGGCTTTGCCTACACAATCCTGCCGGCAATCGTGCTGGCGGTCGAATTGTCTCCGGTGCTGATCCGCACGCTGGTCAGTTCCGTATCCAGCCAGATGATGGAGCCCTATGTGGCAGTCGGACGCGTACGTGGCCTGAGCCGTTCGCGGATCATCTCCAACCATGCGCTGCGCAACGCCTCGGTGCCGCTTCTCAACCTGCTCGGTGTGCAATTCTCCAGCCTGCTCGGCGGGGTCATCATCGTCGAATATATCTTCGATTATCCCGGGCTCGGCCTTCTGACCATCAATGCCGTGCTGCAGCGCGACTTTCCGTTGATCCAGGGTATCGCGATCGTCACGAGCGCCATCTTTGTACTGATCAACATTGTCGTCGATCTCGTCGCAACAACCATCGATCCGAGGCTTGAATACTGATGTCCATCACATCCGCACTCGACACCCCGATCATATCGAAAATGGCAAGCCGCTCGATTGCGCGCCGCATATTCGATCGCGCCGCATCGACGCCGGGTTTTCGCATTGGCCTTACGATCTTCCTGCTGCTTGCGATTGCCGCCGCACTTCATCCGGAAATCAGTGGCGTCGACCCGACCAAGATGGATGTGAAGGCCCGCCTTCTGCCGCCACTTTTCTTCGGCGACAACTGGAGCTGGGGCCACCCGCTTGGCACCGATCAGATTGGCCGCGACATGCTGGTGAGGTCGCTTGTCGGCCTGCGTTATTCCTTCCTGATCGGGATTGCATCGGTTGCAGTGACACTCATCATCGGCTGCGCCCTCGGCACGATCGCCGGTTACTTTGGCGGTCGTATCGACATGCTGATCATGCGTCTGACCGATGCGCAGCTGTCTATCCCGATGATCATTCTGGCGATCGCCGTTCTTGGCGTGTCGCGCCCGACAATTCCGGCCATCGTCCTGGTGCTTGGTCTCTCAAGCTGGCCGGTCTATGCGCGCATCATGCGTAGCATTGTAATGACGGAAAGGCAGCGGGAATATGTGCGCGCTGCCAAACTTGGGGGCTCGACCGATTTCCGCATCATCGTCAGCCTGCTTCTGCCGCTGCTCCTGCCGCCGGTGATCTTCACCTCAGTGCTTGATGTGGCACGCATGATGATCTTTGAATCGACACTCGGCTTCCTCGGCCTGGGTGTCCAGCCGCCGACGCCGACCTTCGGCAATATCATTGCCGATGGCCGAAAGTATCTTCTGAACGCCTGGTGGATCGCTACCATGCCCGGCATTTTCCTCGGCCTCACTTTAACCAGCATCAATCTCATAGGCGCTTCGCTGGAACGGGCCCGCAACACCATCCACGGAGGGTCCGAGTGATGATCAAGCCGCTTCTTGAGCTGAAAAACCTCACCGTTAATGCCGGTCGCTCGGACAAGGCGAAGATTATTCTGGACAATATCTCCTTCAGCCTCGCGCCGCGAGAGATCGTCGGTGTGGTCGGGGCCAGCGGAGCCGGCAAGACGGTGCTGTCCAAGGCAGTCGTCAACTGGCTGGAACCGCCGCTTTCCGTGCGTTCCGGCAGCGTCCTCTTCGAAGGCAAGGATATTTACGGCATCTCCGAGAACGAGATGCGCACCCTGCGCCGCCGGGTCGCCTATGTCGGCGCCAATCCGATGGGTGCACTCGATCCGACGCTGCCGGTCGGCGTCCAGATCGTCGAGAAGCTGCGTGCGGTCGTTCCAGGAACCTCGCGGAAAGAGGCGGAAAAGCGCACGATCGAGCTTCTGGAGGCCGTCCGCATTCCCTCGGCCCGCAGCCGTTTCAGCGACTACCCTTCGCAGTTTTCCGGCGGCATGATGCAGCGCGCACTGATCGTTGATGCGTTGGTGACGAACCCGGCGCTGCTGATTGCAGATAACGTCACCCAGCCGCTCGACGTTACCGTCGCAGCCCAGGTCATCCGTCTGATGAAGGAACTGACCGACGGTTTCAATACCGCTGTGCTGTTCGTCTCCTCCTCACTTCCCGTTGCCCGCGAAGCCTGCAACCGAATTTTGGTGATGGAGAAAGGTCGCATCGTCGAGGAACAGGAAACCGAAAAGCTGATCGCTGCTCCTGCATATGCCTATACGAAAGAGCTTGTCGAACAGACGCCGAAGATCTGGATCGAAAAGACCGAGATGCCGCATCTCAACGACAAACGCGACGTTGTCTTGAGCCTGCGCGACGCCTCACAGGTCTACAGGGTAAAGAAGAAGACCGGCTTCGGTGGCTTCAACCATGTGCGTGCGGTTCGCAACGTCACATTCGATGTCCGGCGCGGCGACAGTTTCGCGATCGTCGGTGAATCCGGTTGTGGCAAGTCGACGCTGATGCGGCTTCTGAGCAGGCTGGAACTGCCGAGCTCCGGCCAGGTTCTGTGCGGTGCCGACGATATCGCCATGCTCGGTGGCAAAGACCTTCTGACCTTCCGCAAGAAGCTGCAAATGGTACTGCAGGATCCGTTCGGCTCCCTGCCGCCACGCACATCGGTCGGGAAGATGCTGGAGGGCCCACTTCGCACGCACGGATGGAAGGACAGTGCCAAAATTCGTGAGCGGGTGCTCAAGGTCATGGGCGAAGTCGGCCTCTCCGCCGATCTCTACGAGGAATTGCCGATCGGCCTGAGTGCCGGCCAGCGCCAGCGCATCAACGTTGCCCGTGCGCTGGTTCTGGAGCCTGAAATACTGATCATGGACGAAACGCTTTCTGCCCTGGACCAGACAGAACAGTTCAAGCTTCTCGATCTTTTCCAGAAGCTGCAGAAGGAATACGGCCTCACTTACATCTTTATCTCCCACGACCTTGCGATGGTCCGCAAGGTCTGCAACCGGGTGGCGGTAATGTATCTCGGCGAGGTCTTCGAACTGGCTGATAACGAGCGGTTGTTCTTCGATCCCGGACATCCTTACACAATGGCGTTGCTCAGCGCGATGCCGACACTTGAAGAACGCCGCTACAAGGCGGAAGACTGCCTTCTGGAAGGTGAACCGCCAAGCCCGATCGATATTCCTCCAGGTTGCAGCTTCAAGTCGCGCTGTCCGCGTGCGATGGAGAAATGCGGCAGCCTGCAGCCCGCGCTTACCGCGCGTGGCAGCCAGGATTTCGCCGCCTGTCATCTCATCCAGCCATTGGCTCTCGATGACGCAACACGTCAAATGGCTTTAGCCTGACCATGGTTGCGGCGCCACAGACGGGGCCGCAACGATCACTAGAATCCAGGGTGCATTCATGAGTTTCACCGAACATCGCCTCAAGCTTATCCTCGACATGCTGAAGCAAACCCAGCGCGTCAATGTGAGGGAGCTTGCCGATTATCTGCAGGTCAGCCAGGAGTCGATCCGGCGCGACCTCAAGGAACTTGAGATGCGCGGTTATGCCCGCCGCGTCTATGGCGGCGCGGTCCTTGACCAGCAGGAAAGCGATCAGCCGTTTACCGACCGACTGCGCGTCAGCTCACGCGAGAAAGCCAAGATCGGCGAGGCGGCAGCGTCGCTGGTCGAGGACGGCATGAAGGTGTTCATCGATACCGGCACCACAACGATTGCCTGCCTGAAACATATCGAGACGCGCAAGGACTTGACCGTTGTCAGTAATTCGCTGGCGGTCGCAGCCCACTTCTTCAATCTGCCGCAGGCAAGTGTGCGGGTTCTTGGCGGTCGCATGCGCCCAGATTATCAGGCGACATACGGCCATGAGACCGTGGCCGCGCTGAAGGAGCATTTCTTCGATCTCGCGATTATCGCCATCAGCGCCATTCACGCCGAACGCGGGTTCATGGATTTCGGCGAGGACGAGGCGATCCTGCGCCGCGTCGCCAAGGCCCAGGCAAAACGTTCGATCATTGTTGCCGACAGTTCCAAGTTTGGTCGTCTCGGCTCCATCCACACATTCGGCCTCAGCGAAATCGACGCGGTGGTGACCAGCGGCGTCATCGCGCGGGAATTTTCAGATCAATTCAATCAATCCAAAGTGGAAATCATACATGCCTGACGTCTCCTCCTCCCCTGTCCCGATCAATGCCGAGCGGCTCCAGATGTTGATGGAGACCCTCTCCACTTTTGGCGGCGGCCCCGATGGCTCGATGACCCGCCTGACGCTTTCCAGGGAAGACGGAATGGCGCGCGACTGGCTGGGGCACTGGTTTGCCGAAAACGGCTTCGAGCAGGCCGTAGACGCGATCGGCAACCAGTTCGGCAAGATGACCTTGGCGGGCGCAAATGCGCCCGTCGTCATGGTCGGTTCCCATATCGACAGCCAGCCGAACGGCGGTCGTTTCGACGGAGCGCTTGGCGTCATCGCCGCCTGCGAGGCGGTTTTGTCCGTCAGCGAACGTCTCAAGGCGGAAGGCAGGTTGTCCGCCTGCAACTTCCAGATCGTCAACTGGACCAATGAGGAAGGCGCCCGTTTCCAGCCGAGCCTGCTCGGCAGCAGCGTGTTTACCGGCGCCATTGACCTGGAATGGGCGCTGGAACGGGCCGACGGCGATGGCATTACGGTGCGCCAGTCGCTGGACGAGATCGGTTATGCTGGCAAGGAAAAGGTGGAAATTCCCGACGCATTGATCGAGCTGCATATAGAAGGTGACACGACGCTCAGCCGCGCCGGGGAGCGGTTCGGTATCTTCACGCGGTTCTGGGGCGCGACAAAATATCGCCTCGCCTTCCATGGACGCCAGGCACATACCGGCGCAACCCCGATGGCAGATCGCAAGGATGCGCTGCTTGCTGCTGCCTATCTGATCGCCGATCTCAAGCAGATATCGACCGAACACGGGCTGGACCTGCATACGTCGGTTGGCCGCCTGGAAGTCTTCCCCAATTCACCCAATGTCGTGCCGGCCGAAGCCGTGCTGTTCATCGAGCTGCGCTCGGGATCGCCAGACGTCCTGACGGAGGCGGAACGCAAGATGAAGATCAAGATCGAGGAAGCGGCGATGAAAGCCGGCGTCACCTCGGAGGTCCGCTCCATCGACCGCCGCAAGGCGGGAAGGTTCGCGCCGGGCCTGGTGACGCTTGCGCAAAGTGCTGCGGCGCATCTCGGCCAGAGCGCCCGTCACCTCGATACGATCGGCGGCCATGATGCCGTTGCCGTCTCCGATGTCTGCCCGGCGGTGGTGCTGGCGGTTCAGAGCCGTGACGGCGTCATCCACCACCCGACCGAGTATACCTCGCCTGAAGACCAGGCCCTTGGCACGCAGATAGTGGCGGACATGCTCTACAAGATCGCCTGTGAAGGTTTGAAAGTTGTCGAACTCAGCGAGGCTGCCGAATGAAGAGATCGGGCTCTCCTGAATCACCGATGGAAGCCCGCGCGGAGAAGGCGCTTTCAGTCTTTTCCGCAGTGATTGGCGACACCCCTTCCTATGCGCCGGGGACGGCAGCTGTCGCATCGCCGTCCTATCATGCCGTCGAATCCTGCGGTTTCGTGGTCGCGCCGACAGGCGGGGAGGCACGTTATTTCCTGCGTCTCGGTGCCGATGAGGTAACCGATCTCGTGAATGCCGAGACAGCAAATGCTGCGGCAAACCGTTTTCACAGCCTTGGTCTTTCGCCTGAGCCGATTGGTTACGATGCCGGGACGGCCAGCATGCTGTTTGCCCGACTTGGCGACGGCTGGCGAGCGGCAAGGATCGACGATCTGATGCAGCCGAAAACTGTTGCCCGCCTGATCGAGATGCAGACGACGATCGCAGGGAGTGTTTCCACCGGCCGAACATGGTCAGTCTTCGACGGCATCGATCAGCTCTGGGCGATCGTGAGTGCCGGTGACACCAGCCTGCCCGGCGATGTCGAATGGATGCTCTCCTGGATGACGCCGATCCGCGAGGCAGTTTCAGCGGCCGGCGTGGACCTGAAACCGGCCCATGGTGATCCGCAGGCTTCGAATGTCATGCTAGGCCCAGACGGGAAAATGCAGCTCGTGGACTTCGACATGGCCGCCGACATCGACCCCTATTACCAGCTCGGCGTTCAGATGAACGAACTCTACCAGTTCGAAAGCCAGATGAGGCCCTTGCTGGAAATGCATGATGGAGGTTTCAGCGAAAGAACCTTCAACCGCTGCCGTGTCTATGCGGCGGCAGACGACCTCTACTGGGCGTTGCGCAGCCTCGTACTGGAGCTTCGTTCGCCGCCACGGGGTGTCGAATTCCTGAAATATGCCGGCTGGCGGTTCCTGCGGTGCCGGATGCTGCTCGGTCAGCCGGATTTCGAGGCCAGGCTGAGAGCGCTTTAGGCATACGATAACGACAACGGGCTAGAAACAATAACGGGAACAAGCCTATGAATGAACTGGGAATGGCACGATCCGATGCCGAACAGGCAGTTGAGGCTGCAATCATCCAGGTGCCACCTTGGGAAGGACGGCGGCTGCGCTACAGTCCGGTTTCCGGCGGTATCAGCAACACCAATTTCCGCATCGAGGTCGAAGGCGAAGAGCGTGGGTATTTTCTAAAGATTCCCGGCCGCGGCACCGAGATGTTCATCGATCGCAAGGCCGCCGCTGCCGCCAGCAAGCAGGCAGAAGTGATCGGCATCGGCCCGAAGACATTCGACTATCTCGATCACCTCGACATCGAAATCGCCGAGTTCATCGACGGTCGCCGCGCCTCGACACATAGGGATTTTGCAGACCCGGCGATCCGCAACGAAGCGGTGCGCGTGTACCGGCAGTTTCACGACGCCCCTGCCCTGCCGCTGACAAAAACCGTCTTCGACATGATCGATGAACATTTCGACCAAGTGCGCCAGCTTGACGGCCACTGGCCGCTCGACCACAACTGGCTCTTCCGCAACTACAGACAGGCGCGCGCCGCGTTTGAGGCATCCGGGCTCGATCTGGTTCCCTGTTTCAATGACCCGATGCCGGGCAATTTCCTGATCGGTGACGACAAGTCGATCAAGCTGATCGATTTCGAATATGCGTCGAACAATGAGAGGCTCTACGATCTCGCGATCTGGAGTGGCGAGATGTTCTATTCCGAGGCGACCGACTGCGAGATAATCGAGGAGTATTTCGGTCGTTACGACAAGGCGCATCACGCTCGCTTCATCGTCCACAAGGCACTCGCCGACATCAAGTGGAGCACCTGGGCGATGGTACAAAACCGGATATCGACCCTCGATTTCGACTTTTACAAGTACGGAATCTGGAAGCATATGCGCGCCCGCTCGATCATCCACGATCCCCGTTGGCCCCTGTTCCTGAAAGCCCTTTGATGCCCGTCACCGATATCAGCCCGCAAGAAGCTGCGACCTATATCACCTTCGCCGCGGAACTTGCCGACGCCGCGCGTCCGCTGGCGCTCTCCTATTTCCGGACGCCGCTCGACGTGATCTCAAAACTCGACGAGAGCCCGGTGACAATCGCCGACCGGGCGATCGAAAAACATCTCCGCGAGATGATCGAGGCGAGTTTTCCCGATCACGGCATCCATGGTGAGGAGTTCGGCGTAAAGGAAGGTAACGCCTTTACATGGGTGCTGGACCCAATCGACGGCACCAAGAGCTTCATCACCGGTTTTCCGCTGTTTGGTACGCTTGTCTCACTGACATTTCAGGAAAAGCCATTCTGTGGTCTGATCGATATTCCAGCCACCGGCGAACGCTGGCAGGGCCGGCCGGGAGAGACACTCTTTGCTGGCAAGCCGGCCCACGCGAGTGGCTGCGAAAACATCTCCAGCGCGCGTTTTTATACGACTTCGCCGGATATGTTCCTGGGCAGCGAAGCCGAAAGCTTCGAGCGTCTCTCCCGCAAAGCCAGGCTGCGGCGTTTCGGTGGAGACTGCTATATCTATGGTCTGATCGCTTCCGGCCATTGCGACATCGCTCTCGAGACGAGACTTCAACCTTACGACTACATGGCTCTCGTGCCCGTTGTGACGGGTGCCGGCGGATGCATTACCGACTGGCGGGGCAATGCGCTTTCGATCCATTCCGATGGACGGGTTCTGGCGTCGGCCACCCCGAGACTTCATGACGAAGCCCTGGCCCTCCTCAACCTGTGACGTGAAAAAATGCCCTATACGACGACAATCGAGCAGACTGTCTTCCGCTTTGATGACCTGAAAATGCTGCTGGCGAAAGCAACCCCCGAGCGCTCCGGCGACCAGCTGGCCGGCATTGCGGCGCAAGGCCCGGTAGAGCGCTTGGCAGCCCAGATGGCGCTGGCCGATCTCCCCTTGAAAGCATTTCTCGGCGAGGAGCTCATTTCGTCGGAGGATGACGAAGTTTCCCGACTGATCGCGCAGCGGCACGATCCGGCAGCCTTTTCCGCAGTTTCCTCGCTTACTGTCGGTGAATTCCGCGAATGGCTGCTCAAGCCCGAGACGACGCATGAGCGGCTGGAGGCGGTGACCTTCGGACTGACGCCGGAAATGGTCGCGGCCGTTTCGAAGATCATGCGCCTGCAGGACATGATAGCTGTTTCTGCCAAGCGACGTGTCGTGACGCGATTCCGCAACACGATCGGGCTCGCCGGGCGGCTTTCCACCCGCAACCAGCCCAACCACCCGACCGATGACAGCCGCGGTATCATAGCGTCTGCCATCGACGGGCTGCTGATGGGCTCGGGAGATGCCGTGATTGGCGTCAATCCCGCGACCGATGCGACAGATGACTATATCCGCATCGTTTCCTTGCTCGACGAATTGCGGGAAAAGCTTGCGATCCCGACACAGACCTGTTGCCTTGGCCATGTAACGACGGCCATCCAGGCAATCGAACGCGGTGCGCCGGTCGATCTCGTCTTCCAGTCGGTGGCGGGATCGGAAAAGGCCAATCGCGGCTTCGGCGTCGATCTGGCGCTTCTGAAGGAGGCACATGAGGCGGGGCGGTCGCTGGGTCGGGGCATGCCGGGCGCAAACGTCATGTATTTCGAGACTGGGCAGGGCGCGGCGCTTTCGGCCGATGCGCATTTCGGCGTCGACCAGCAGACGATGGAGGCACGGGCCTATGCGGTGGCGCGCGAGTTCGATCCGATGCTCGTCAACACGGTCGTCGGTTTCATCGGGCCGGAATATTTGTTCAACGGCAAGCAGATCATCCGTGCCGGCATCGAGGATCATTTCTGCGGCAAGCTCCTTGGCCTGCCAATGGGCGTCGACGTCTGCTACACCAACCATGCCGATGCTGATCAGGAAGACATGGATACGCTGTTGACGCTCCTCTGCGCAGCCAATGTCAATTTTGTCATCACCGTTCCCGGCGCCGACGATATCATGCTGAACTACCAGTCGCTATCGCATCACGATGCCGTCTATTGCCGCGAGACGCTGAAGCGGCCACCCGCACCAGAGTTCGAGAAATGGCTTTTCGAAATCGGCCTGACCGATCCAGATGGCGCGCTGGTCGGCGAGCCTGTCGCGCTTTCCAATTATGTCCGCAACAGCGCATTGATCGGAGCCTGACATGGAAAAGGTGCGAGAACCCACTGCTGCCGGAAAAAACCTCACTATCAAGGATATGACCGATGCGCGTGTTTCGCTCGGCCGTCATGGCGCGGGTCTTCCGACACGCGCTCAACTCGCCTTCCTTCTCGACCACGCGCGGGCGCGCGAAGCGGTCTGGACGAGCGTCGACCGGCCCTCGCTGGCAGACAGGCTTGATTGTCTCGGCCTTCCGGCTGTCAATGTCGATAGCATGGCAAGTGACCGCAGCATCTATGTGCGGCGGCCGGATCTTGGCCGACGGCTTGCGGCGGAATCCGAAAAACGGCTGAAACATGAGAGGACGATCAATGGCTATGATGTCGCAATTATCGTCGCGGATGGCCTGTCGTCCCACGCAATCGATCTCAATGCCGTGCCGTTGATCGAGGCGCTTGTTCCGAAGCTCGCTATCCTGAACCTGACGGCTGCACCTATTGTGCTGGCGAGCCAGGCGCGCGTCGCGCTCGGCGATCCTGCCGGTGAGGCATTAGGTGCAAAACTGACGATCGTGCTTGTCGGCGAACGTCCGGGACTTTCAGCTGCCGACAGCCTCGGTGCTTATATCACTTACGGTCCCAAGTCGGGAAACCTGGATTCCAGCCGAAATTGTGTCTCCAATATCAGGGATGGTGGTCTGCCGGTCTGCGAAGCTGCCGAGATCATTGCGACGCTGACCAGGGATATGATGAGGACCCGCGTCAGTGGCGTGGCGCTCAAGGCTGCCATGGTGGAGTTTCTCGAAAGACATGACAATCCGCTTCCAGCTAAAGACCTACTGACAATTTGAAGTCTTTGCGGTGCGAAACCCTCGGAACGTGGCCCATCTGCTTTGGCAGGATTGCGGCCTGTCGTCGAAAGTCCAGTCGACTGCCTTGTGTTGAGTGCGGAGACAACAGTCCCTGCACTCAACATCATCGTTCGCAAGCTGCCGTGCTAGCCGTTGGAGAACTTCTGGACGGCGGTTACGTCGAAATAGTCCCGCCATTCGACGATCTTGTCGCCTTCGAGCTCGAAAATTCCCATGATCATCACGCGCCCGATTTCACTGCCGTCGGCACGCTCGAACCGGTCAAGCCTTTCGGTGAGAACGCGGGATCCATCGGCGGCAATCGCGAGCATATCGATATGGACTGTCGAGATTCCCAGCGATGTCTCCAGTCCGTCGATCATCGCAATGGCCTCGTCGACGCCCGTCGTGACCGACACGCCTTCATTGACCCAGCGCGTGGCGGGTGTGAACCAGCGGCGCACGGCTGGCCTTCCGCCGTCTTCAACGAACGTGGCGCAAAAAGCCGAAACGGTTTCGATTGGGGTGGGCATGGCAGTTTCTCCTGGGCCATCAGAAGCCCCGTTGGCCTCTGTCTTGCCGCGATAGTAGGATTTCGACCCCAATGCCACGATGCCGAAACTTCCGTCACTCTTGCCCGATCTTCCGGAATGCTTGATAGAACTGGGCAATCGACTTAGGGGGACTCCATGACCGAACTCGACAGAATACGCGCCATCGCTATACGCCATGCTGGCCGTCCCAGCCTTAAATTGCCGCGACTGTTCGCGTATACTCTCGACCATACGACCGAGGTCGATCCGCTGATCTACGATCCTGCGGCGTCCTTGGTGATCCAGGGTACGCAGCGCATGTTTATCGGCGACAAGATGTTTGAATACGGACCCGGCCAAAGCATGATCGTCGCGGCCGAGATTGCTGCCTTGGGCCAAGTTTGCGAAGCGTCGCCAGACAGACCGTTTGTCGCAATCGGTTTATATCTGGACCCGCCTCTGCTGTCCGACCTCGTCCTTGAGATGGCAGCGATGCCAGAGTTGCCGATGGAATCGGGATACGGCGTTAGCACCGCGAGCGCGTCGCTTCTCGGTGCTTGGGGGAGATTGGTAGAACTGCTCGATCGCCCAACCGAAATCCCGGTCATGGCTCAGTCTCTGGAGCATGAGCTGATGTTTCGGCTGCTGATGGGGCCGCATGGCGGCCTGCTCCGTCAGATTGCCGGCGCAGACTCGCGTCTGATGCACATTCGAAAGGCAATGGCCTGGATACGCGACCACTACGCCGAGCGTCTCGATTTCAAGGCGGTCGCGGCACTTGCCGGCATGAGTGTATCCGTCTTTTACGATCGCTTCAAAGCCGTCGCCGCCGTCAGCCCGCTTCAGTATCAGAAATATATCCGGCTCCATGAGGCCCGCCGACGCATGATCGCGAACCAGGCAGGTGCAGCCGAAGTTGCGTTCGCCGTCGGCTATGAGAGCGCCTCGCAGTTCAGCCGTGAGTACAAGCGCCTCTTCGGAGCGCCCCCGGGTCAAGACACCAAGCGAGCAAAGGCTGGCCTGGGGGGCATCAATCCGCCAAAAGCACCCGGTGCGCGGCCAGATGTTGCTTGAACCGCTGACCGTAGTCCTGACTGACCGCTGCGACGACGCTCGCTCGTAGAGCCAAAGCCTCGCGCCATCGCGTGACGCGCGGGAGACCCTGAAATATCATCTGCGTTATGGCGGGTCGATGAAACCGAAGTACCGGAAAAGAGGCGCGAACACCGCATCTACCCTGTCGAAAATCGCGATGCCAGCGGCATGAGCCGCGCAAGCCTGCATCGCCATTTTCTGGCGATAACAGGGTTCGTTCCTAGTCAGTACCAAAAGCATCTCAGCTTGCAGGAGGCCCGACAATTGTTGCTAGCAGGCGGCCATAGCGCCTCGCAATTCACGATTGGAATGCAGGCGCTTTGCCCAGTTGCCAGATCCAACTCTGTTACAGTCGAAACCACGGCGTTGCCGTCCACGGAAAGCGGACATATCAGTCGGCATAGATGATGGAAATATAGCACCACAGGAGACATGCTGTTGGGAAGCCAAGAACATGGCAACCAGCTCGCTCTCGATCTTAAATGCACGATCAGGTGCAATCGTCGGGCACCGCAACTAAAGAAACGTTTGCTCAAGTCGTTAGCCTTATGCGCATATAAAGACAAAAACAGCGGGCTTTCATAGGCGAGGGCTCGACGGAACAATGGACGCGCCCATATCTCGGGTGTAAGCTCACGACACACTACACGCATGCGATGAATCTCGAGGGGGGACGGGAGGCGGCTATGCAGACGACGGTGTCCACGGCTTCAACTGCAGCACGAGACCCTCCGGGAGAAGAGGAAATCCGCTCGCAACTCGAACGCATCGTCGCGAGCGCGGAGTTTCCCGGCTTGGGGCGAAGTGCCGCATTTCTGCGATATGTTGTCGAAGAAGCCATCGCCGGGCGGGCCGCCCGCATCAAGGGTTACTCCATCGCAATTGAGGTATTCGGCCGCAATGAAAGCTTCACGCAGGACGATCCGGTCGTACGGATCGAGGCCGCGCGCCTAAGGCGTTCGCTGGAACGGTATTATCTGGTGGAAGGTCACAAGGACCCGGTCAGGATCGACATACCGAAGGGCGGATATGCCCCGGTGTTCTCATTGAATACTGCGGTGGTTTCCAAGAAGGTCGATAATGGGTCCGTTCCGACATCACAGCTATCGCCGATGGTCCGATGGTGGAGCGTGAGGCGGCTTTCGCTTGCTTGCCTCGTCCTGCTTATGGCTGCGTCTGCCTATCAATTCTCAAGTCACTCAAGATTGGCGCCAACAGAAGAGTTAGCCGAAAGCACGGCTCCCGACAGACCCGCCCTAATTGTGGCTCCTTTCGCCAATTTGGGCGATGGACCGAACGCCCAGCTATACAGCCTCGGGCTTACGGAGGAGCTTCTGACTGCCCTGCCCCGCTTCAAGGAGATCAAGGTCTTTGGTCGCGAGACGTCCAAAGCGCTGCCGTCGGACGTCGATGTATCCAAAGTTAGGGAGGAGCTTGGGGCCCGGTATCTTCTGACCGGGGGGGTGCGAACTGCTGGAAACAGCCTGCGCGTGACAGCCCGTCTTCTTGACACCGACGATGGCGAAATAGTCTGGTCGCGGGATTATGACAACGATCTCGGATCGAAAGACCTGTTTTCCATACAGGCGGACGTGGCCAGAAGAGTCGCCACCGCCATTGCGCAGCCATATGGTGTGATGGCACAGGCCGACACGGCAAATCCTCCACCGCAGGATCTTGGTGCATACGAATGCAGCCTGCGCTTTTACGCATATCGTAGCGAGCTCAGCCCCGAAGAGCATGCACACGTTCGCGAATGCCTGGAAACATCCGTTGCGCGGTATCCGACCTTTTCCACTGCCTGGGCGATGCTATCAATCATCTATCTCGATGAAGACCGCTTCAAATTCAATAGGGGCCAAGGTCCGGAGACACCATTGCAGCGGGCGCTTCGCGCGGCGCGACGGTCGACCCAGCTTGATGCGAGCAACACGCGGGGGCTTCAGGCGTTGATGATGGCCCTGTTTTTCAACCGGGAGCTTACCGAGGCGATGCGAGTAGGCGAAGTGGCCCTCGCTACCAACCCCAACGACACCGAGTTGATGGGCGAGTTCGGCACCAGACTAGCCCTTGGCGGCCAGTGGCAACGGGGAGCCAACCTACTTGATCAGGCTATCGCACTCAACCCAGGCGGCAGCGGCTATTATAACGGCACACGCGCTCTTGCAGCCTACATGCTCCACGACAATTCAACCGCCGTCCGCGAGATCACCAAGGCTGATATGCAAAAATTTCCGCTGTTTCATGCGGTTGCGGCGGTCATATACGCAGATGCCGGAATGATGGATCAAGCCCGGCACGAGGCAGAGATTTTCGTTCGAATGCGCCCGGACTTCCTGCCAAACGTCGTTGAAGAACTGGCGATGCGGAACGTACAGCCAAGTGATCGTGACCGACTGATAGAGGGACTTCGCAAAGCCGGAATGCTGCCTCCCAAGGTTAAAGACCCCGCCGCGATAACCATCAGTGCTTCGGATTTGCAGCCGCGCTAGCGCAGAGGCTTAATACGCTGAAAATCGAAATGCCGCCCGCTGCGACGTACCAAACGGGCAGGTAGGAAAGGTGACGCCAATATCTCTTTCCTTCAGGCCTTTTTCGAACGCCCACGTCTTACGCGGATACTTCCAGATCCACGCACCGCTGTAGAAATCACACTAGCTGCGTTTTCATGGGTTTATCCTTCTCAGGTGTGGCCTTCTGGGCCACAGAATGGTGGCGAGCAACAGAGTGTAGGTCAAAGCTACGGCGATATAGACAATGCGGGTGGCGAAGCTTTCCGCAGCGCTGCCAGGCAGGGGCGACACACCGAGCCCGAACAGGATAAGGAAAATCGTCAGGGCACCGGCAAACATCGGCGCCTCCTTGGTCCGAGCTGCTGCCCGACCTCCCAGAAAGAGGGCAACGACAAGGACAATCAGAAAGATCGAGAACAGGTTGGGGCGAAGCGTGAGGATCGCATAAGCTAAAGATGCGAGGACGCCGCCGAATAGATTGACCATTATAAGCCCAACAGCTGCCCGCGTGCTTGCGGCGACGTCGAGCTGGCCGAGCAAGGATGCAACGGTGATCGGAATGACCGCCGCGGCCGTCAGATTGTCGCTCGTCAGGCAGATCACGACAGATGCCAGCAGGATCAGCGTATTTGCCAATGCTCTCAGCAGAGCCGGCGGCTGGTCGAAGGATGGCGCGGCACTTCCGTCCAGAACTACCGGTTCGGGAAAGATCGCATGGGCGAGCCACGTCAAAAGCGTGCCCGACAACACGCCACCAACAAGGATCGAGAGGATGGAATTGGCCAACTCATCGTTCAAAATACCGAGCAGCGGCACGATGATCGCGACCACCAACACCAGAAACACCGCAGGCCCGCCCTTTCCCGACGTCTGTAAGGCAAAACACAGGAAATAGGTCAGCCCCAGAAGCAGGAGAAAGGGAACAGGACGATTGCCGAGGCTGCTGGTCAAGATCATCATCGCCATTCCCGAGACCAGAATGACGAGCGCCGCGCCAAGTGTCTTGGCAAGCGGCATCGGTCGAGAGCTTCCCAGCAGAAATTGCGCGGCGAAAAGCGGCCCGAGGAACGGAAAAAAGGCCCCCCAATACACCGCCAGCACAAAGCCGATCGAAACCGCAAGAGCGACCCGCAATCCTTTTCGTTTCTGCTCGGCGGCGGTGCAGTCAGTTGACATAGGTGAGCACCGACATGATACGGACCCAGAGTGATCCCCAAGCATTGGTGACCGGATTGTTACCGGTATAGATGATGACGGTCGCCTGCGAACCGTAGCGCACGCCGCCCTTAGGTCTTTGAGCTTCATCGATATTGAGACGGACCGGAAACCGCTGCGCTTCCTTGACCCAGCCGCTGTCACTGCGCATGGTTGGCAACCCGGTGCTCGGATCCGTGCTCCCTTGCGAGACACCGAAGCCGACGCTTTCTACCGTGGCAGGGAACAGTCGGCCTGGAAGGGCATCAAAAAGGATTTCCGCCCTGTTGCCGACGACGACATTTTCGAGGCTGTTCTCCTTGAACGCGGCATTGATCCAGATGGTGCCCACATCGATAAAGGTCATGGCCGGTTGGCCGGCTGGCAAGACCTTGCCACTGGTGAGCTGAAGGTTTGTCACAACCCCGGACGAAGGCGCCCGCACTGTGGTATGCATCAGGTCCAGCCTGGCCTTCTCCAATCCAGCAAGAGCTGCGCGCAGTTGCGGATTGTCGTTTCCGGAAGGGCCGAGCTGCTCGCGAGCCTTGGTGAGATCAGCCTGCGCACCGGAAACCGAGGCCTCTGCCTGATCGAAGGCAGATTTGGCGGCGTCGAAACGGGCTTTTGAAAACACGCCGTTTTTGAGGAGTTCGGAGGCCCTGGCATATTGGTCGCGAAGGTTGTCCCTGTCGGCACGGATCTGGACAAGCTTTGCCTGGGCGGCATCCACTGCAGCGGTCGATGCGCCGATTGACTGGCCGACACTGGCCAGACCGGCCTCCGCCTCGTTCACGGCGAGTTGGTAGCGCTGGGGATCAATTCGGAACAGGACCTGGTCGGCCTCCACCCGCGTATTGTCGTTAACGCCCACTTCCACGACGCGACCTGTGACTTCAGGCGCAATACCAACGACATACGCCTGGACCTGCGCTTGAGATGTTGATGGTGTCCGCCGCTCCATGAAGACTGACAGCACGAACAGGACCAGCGCCAGACAAACGACAGCGAAAGCGATCCTCCGCAGGGGATTGCGGGGTGGCGGGGTAGTTACAGGCTCGTGTGATATCTCGGAAGCCACGATCTTGTTCCTTCGAAGTTAACTGCCCATCAGGCGGAGTTACACCGGGCGCGGACCGGGTGAGCGATGAAGAGAGACAACGGTGGCTCGGGCGAGAGCATCTTCAATCTCTCTGCCAAGGGCCGCCAACAATTCCTTGTATTCGGCCACACGGTCATCTCGGACCGGATCGGAAGAAGCCGCCTCCCATCTTGCCAACTCCGTCTGGGCTTCGGCAAAATCCTGGCAGATTTCACAGAATATGACGTCCCGCGACGCAAGCTCGTTGATGGCCTGAACTCTTGTGGGAAACCGCAGCCTGACCGCAGCCACACCTTCATCCATTGTCCTCTCCCACCGTCACAGCGTCACGGCGACGCCGAATGTCTCGATGGCATATTCTTCGATGAAGCGCGGCTCGTGCAGTATGTTACCGTAATATACGCTGGTGCGGTCAGCTTACCGGGGTCGGATTGCAGCACCGTCAAGGCCTCGCATGTTTTACCACGCTGGCGAGCGGGCGAGAGAGACGACGGTTACGGGGCCGCGTGTGATTGTCTCTGGCAACTTCGACACTTTCACGCATTCAGGTGACGGCATCGCCCGCCGGATGCCCGTAACATACCCGATGTTACGGGAAAACAGCCCGTCATTCGCATAGGTTTTTTTTGCGCCGACGTGGCGAGGACAAAGCTGTGACAAATGGCGGCGGGCGATCTGGTGAACGGCAACGATACAAGGGACCTCCGTAACGGACGCTTTCCATATCGAATGGGAAGGCTCCCTTTTTGTGTGATGTTCGCAGCTCTCGTTGGTTGCGGCGGCCACGCGACAAACGTTCTTGTCCCTGTTGCCGATAGCGCCCCCACATCCACCAAGGTGGACATGCTGATCACAACAACGCGTAGTCGCTCCGCGAACAAAGGCGAGATGTTCACGGGTGAACGCGCAAGGGATGCGGCCTTCGCGGAGATCACCGTGTCCATCCCTCCGGGAAATGTCCGCAAGATTGGTAATGTTGCCTGGCCGAAAAGGATTCCTCCCAATCCAGCCACAGATTTTGCGACGTTAAAGGCACAGGAAATCAGCCGCGACGATGCCCGGAAATGGCTGAGCGCTTCCGTCAGAGAGAGCCGTGACGGCAGCGTGTTGGTCTTCATTCACGGCTTCAACAATCGATTTGAAGACTCGGTCTATCGCTTTGCCCAAATCGTCCAGGATTCCGGCGTAGCGAGCGCTCCCGTACTGGTCACCTGGCCGTCGCGCGGAAGCCTACTTGCGTACGGCTACGACCGCGAGAGCACCAACTATACGCGCAATGCCCTGGAGTTGCTTTTTCAATATCTGGCCAGGGATAAGCAGGTGAAGGAAGTTTCGATCCTTGCTCATTCCATGGGTAACTGGCTCGCGCTCGAGGCGCTTCGTCAAATGGCCATTCGCAATGGAAGCCTTCCGGCCAAGTTCAAGAATGTGATGCTCGCATCTCCCGACGTCGACGTCGACGTCTTCCGGCAACAGATCGCCGACATGGGCAAAAAGCATCCGAAATTCACTTTATTTGTCTCCCGGGATGACCGGGCATTGGCCGTGTCCCGCCGAGTGTGGGGCAACGTCGCGAGGCTTGGCGCTATCGACCCTGAGCAGCCTCCCTACAAGAGTGAATTGGCCGAAAGCCAGATCTCGGTAATCGACCTCACCATGATCAAAGCCGGGGACAGCCTCAACCACGGGAAGTTCGCGGAGTCGCCAGAGATCGTCCGGCTGATTGGAGCCCGGATTTCTGATGGACAGACTTTGACGGACAGCAAGATTGGCCTTGGAGATACGATCCTTGCAGCAACAACCGGCACGGCAGCGGCAGTGGGCAGTACCGCAGGGCTGATCCTTGCCGCTCCGGTTGCCGTCGTCGATGCCGACACCAGAGACAATTATGCCGGAGGGGTTCAGTCCCTCCTTGGTTCAGGTGGCACGACACGGAAATCATCGCGCTGCAACACACCGAATACTTCGACTGAAGCATGTCATCAATAGCTGGTCGAGCGTCCTTCAGAAGGGCGCCGAGATACCACAACAGGGACAGACAATGGTAATGCGTCTGAAATTTTTGCTGATGAAAATATCTCGCACCTCTATTGCGGCGATGCTCATCCTGTTTGTTGGCATCTCAGCCGCAGCAGCGCAAATGCCTGACGCGCCCGCTCCGGCGGAACAACCACCCAATGTCCAGCACTTCATCACCCTAATGTCGGATCCCGATGTTCAGAAATGGTTGCAGCACGTCGCTCGCGGAGCGAATCCTGAAGCGCCGCCTTCGACCAGCGCAGAGGTAGGTCCCTCGTTTGCCGCATCGACAATGCGTTTCCGCGCCCATGCCGCCGCAATGGTCGACGCTGCACATTCTTTTCCGTCCGAAGCAAAGCGTGGCGCCGCTTTACTTGAGCAGGACATCAAGACGATTGGCGGGACCCGGCCCATCGTGCTGGTGGTCGCGTTTGTTGCCGCAGGACTTGCCGCTCAATGGGTATTTTGGTGGATCAGTGCTGGCTGGCGGTCATGGATGGCAGAAGCCTCGTTCACGACCGTTTGGCACAGGATTATTGCCATAACCGCCCGGCTGCTCTGGGCGGCTTTTTACGTGCTGTCGTTCGGGCTGGGCAGCATCGGTTTCTTCCTGCTTTTTGACTGGCCACCGATCGTCAGGGAAATCGTCGTAGGCTTCCTGTTCGCTGTCGTCATTTACCGCCTCGCCAGCGCAGTACTGGATGTGTTTTTGGCGCCACGCTCGAACGAGAAAGGCCATTTCCGCGTGGTTCCGATCTCTGACGAGACGGCAGGTCACTGGGCAAAACGACTGAGCTATCTCGTGGGTTGGTACGCCTTTGGCTGGGTGACCATCCGGCTTCTAGGTACGCTTGGCCTATCGATCCCGGCGCGGCAGCTCGCGGCCTACTTCCTGGGTTTCATTCTTCTCGGCATTGCTATCGAGGCCATATGGCGACGCCCGCCTCATTCCTCCACGCTACAGGGCAGCCGGATTGGATTGAATGGTCGCAACTGGCTTTGGACTGCCTATTTAACCGGTATCTGGTTGCTCTGGGTGGCGGGCGCGACGACGCTTTTCTGGGTTATGGTCGTCTGCGCCGCATTGCCAGGCGCGATCGTTCTTACCAAAGCATCCATAAACAACATTCTGCGCCGCTCCGGCGCTGAAGAGGACGGTCATAACCGTGTCACAGTGGTTTCGGTTGTCGTCGAGCGTGGGATAAGGGCAGCCCTGATCGTTGCAGCCATCCTCTTCCTCGCCGATGTCATGGACGTTCGACTGACCGAGATGACGATGCAGGATTCACCCGCGCTACGGCTCTTACGTGGAGTGCTAAGCGCCGGCATCATTCTCCTTGTCGTCGATCTGGCATGGAATGTCGTGAAAGTGCTGATCGATCGGAAAATGGGAGACACGGAAGCCGCGCTTGAGATTGGAAGCGAGCGGGAGCGGCGGCGTACCCGTTTGAGAACCCTTCTCCCGATCTTGCGCAACTTCGTCATGATCCTTTTTGCAGCGATTGCGATCATGATGGCCCTGTCTTCACTCGGAATCGAGATCGGACCATTGATCGCCGGTGCTGGCGTTGTAGGCGTCGCCATTGGCTTTGGTGCGCAGACCGTCGTCAAGGACATCATCAGCGGCATGTTCTATCTACTCGACGATGCATTCCGGATTGGTGAATACATTCAGAGCGGCAGTTACAAAGGAACCGTCGAGGCGTTCAGTCTCCGCTCGGTCAAGCTTAGGCACCACAGGGGCCCGATATTCATCGTCCCATTCAGTGAACTGGGTGCCGTTCAGAACATGAGCCGCGACTGGTCAGTGGTCAAATTCCTGTTGTCCGTGTCCTACGAATCCGACGTCGCCCAGGTCAAGGCAATTACCAAAGCCGTGGGCAAAGCCCTGTACGATGACCCCGAATTCCAGCCGTTCATTATTGAGAACCTCAAAATGAAAGGCGTCGAAGAGATCACAGACATTGGAATAAAATTGAGCTTCGGGATGACGTTGAAACCTACCCAACTGCAATCGGCCATCCGTCGCAGAGCTTATGCGATGCTGCGGGAAGCATTCAACGCCCAAGGCATCAAGATCGCCGTTCCGACTGTGCAAGTCGCAGGCGGAAAGGAAGAGGGTCTTGCTGCCGCTGCCCAGCAGGCGCTGGCAAAACACAACGCCGTGGCCGTGCCCGGGCCAGCTTGATCACGAAGTGAACCAGGCGAAACGCCATCAAAGATCACAAGGAGGATATGAAATGAAAACCTCAAAAATCGTATCACACCTGCTGAGCCTGATCGCCGTGCTGATGCTGATCAGCATACCGGTTCTTTTACCCTCGACCGCTGAAGCCCGCCGTGGGGCTGCAGCCTGTGGCCCCCGAGGCTGCGGTGTGGCGGCGTGCGGACCGCGCGGTTGCGCTGCTGCCGGACGTCGTCATGCACCCGCATATCGCCCTGCCCATCGGCCTGCGGCCCCGGCCTACCGACCAGCGCGGCGCGGCGTTGTGGTTGTCGCTCCCCGCCGGTACTGGCGGCCGGGCGCCGCGATAGCTGCAGGCGCAGCCATTGGCGTCGTTACCGGTGCAGCAGCTGTCGCACTGGCTGGTACACCGCCGCAGCCCGGCCAGTGCTGGTATTACACGTCTCCAGCCAAAACGACCGGCTTCTGGGACGTTTGCCCGCACTGAAACTGCTTGGCTGGGACAATCATGCTTCTCGCGCACGCGCAGATCATCAACGAAGGGGATCTTCCATGGACTTCAACACCATCGACGCCACGCTTGTTGGAAAGCTTCTTCTTTTGCTTTTGATCGGCATGGGTCCAAAAATTGCCCTCGTGCCGTTTCTTGAGAAAACCCACAGTTTCGACACCGCGACCAAAGTGCGCATCGGCCGCCAGATGGTACTGACAGCACTCGTCACAGCACTGATCCTCTTTGCGACCGGCGCGCTTCTGATGCGACTTCTCCACATAACCGGCGGCGCCGTCGCTGTGGCAGGTGGCGTCATCCTTGCGCTCATAGCGATCAAGATGGCCTCCGGACCGACGGAAAAGCCGCATGACGAGCTTGCCGATCCGATCGATCCGGACAAACTCGCAGTGTTCCCGCTTGCGGTTCCCTATTTGCTCAACCCCGTCGGCATAACCGTCATAATCCTGGCGTCTGGCGAAGTTGTCTCAGTCGCCAGCGCGGTAGTTGTCGCTGTTCTGATCCTGATTGTCGCTGCTTTCGACTATGTCGTCTTTACCAATACCGACAAGCTGTCCAAACACATGAAGCCAGCGAGCATGGTCGTCTCAGAGGTCGTGTTCGGGATCTTGCTGACCGCTGTCGCAGTCCAGCTGATTGTCAGCGGGCTGGGGCGTCTAGGGATCATTGCGCCGGCGGTGGGTCATTGACCCATAGGGCGCAGCCTCTCCAGGCGGCTCGAAGGGAATGCGCATGATGACTGATCGAAGGAAAAATGCTCTCGCTTACGGATCACTCATCGTGCTCCAGTCCCTGGCGGTCGCATTCCTGCTCCGGGTTATCTTCCCGATCTTTTACGCCGTCGTCACCCATCTTGGCGAACGCCAACAAGTGCCCGTGTCGACATTGCTCACAATCCTTGCGGTTGCGCTGCTTTTACAGGCAAGCTACTGGACAAGAATGCGTTGGGTCGAGGTCCGCGCACCGTTCCACTCCATATTCGTATCTCACCTCTTATCGTTCGCTGCACGCCTGGCCTTCCTGTTCGGAGGCGTCCTGTTCTCAACAATCTTCTTTCGACACTTGCCGGAATCCAACACGCTGCCCCCGCTTGGTCATACGGTTCTGCAGGGGGCTTTGATCCTGTTGGTACTGTTCAGTTTTTTTTGCTACTCCGTCGAACTTGAACGTCTTGCGAAGGCGATCGAAGATCCAGCTGAGACATAAATTGCCTCCGGTTACAGCTCAGCAGTGTGGTGTTGGCCGCCGCTGTCGAAGCCGACCTGGCGGTGGAACCGATGTCCATATCGCGTTCCATCCAGGCTATCGAATAGCGCCATGCGGATGAAGGGAAGTTAGACATCGCTCGCTGGAGCAAAGAGGGTGTGTGCGTATTCTCGATGCTCAGGCGAAAACGCGGAAGAATTTTGATTCCATGATTTTACATTTGCGAGTGTTTTCGGCTCTCCTCTATGTTGCCACCGGACAAGGAAACTGACATCATCATTTTGCAGGCTTCAACGGGCCGCTGATATTCCATGAGCAGGGTAGCTCTCGACCGGAAACGGGCGGGAGCTTTTTTATTTTTTGGTGGGCTATGATGCATTCAGAAAGCTGGCGGGTCGGTGTGTTGTTCTCCGAGACGGGTGTGACCGGAGCCGTCGAAAAAACCCAGAGGTTCGCGACCTTGCTGGCGATTGACGAAATCAATGCGGCTGGTGGCGTCCTCGGCCGGATGATCGAGCCTGTTGCCTATGACCCTAAATCGACGCCCAATCTCTATAAGGAACTTGCGGTCAAGCTTTGCGACGAGGATCGGGTCCGGGTCGTTTTCGGTTGCCATATGTCTAGCACCCGCAAAGCCGTACTGCCCGTCATCGAAGCTCGAGAGGCCCTGCTATTCTATCCGACACTGTATGAGGGGTTTGAATACTCTCGGCACTGTATCTACACCGGGGCCGCACCCAACCAGAACTCCGTGCAGCTGGTCGACTTCCTCACCAAGCATTATGGAAAGCGGGTTTTCCTTGTGGGTTCGAACTACGTCTACCCTTACGAATCCAATCGGACGATCAGCGATCTCTTTCTTCAGCTGGGCGGTCAGGTACTGGACGAAATATATGTTCCTCTCAACCTAAAGCCCGAAGATGTCGCCAAAATAATCCGGCATATTCGCGCGGCACGGCCGGATGTCATCTATTCGACAATCGTCGGCGACGGTATCATTCCCTTCTACACGGCGTTCAGGGAGGCGGGTTTTGATGCAGCGACGATGCCAATCGCCAGTCAGTCGACAAGCGAGGCTGACGTGATCCGGATGCGACCGGAAGTGGCTGAGGGGCATATCACCGCGGCCCCGTTTTTCGCCTCCCTGGATACGCCTCGCGCGCGCGCCTTCGTCTTGGCTTACCAACAGCGATACGGCCAGCAGATGCTGCCGACCGCGCCGGCCGAAGCGGCCTATTTCCAAGTCTATCTCTATGCGGGAGCTTTGCAGCGGGCCGGTGGCGACGGGCTGGAGCAGCTTCTTCCAGCCCTTTACGAGGTCGAGTACGACGCTCCGCAGGGCGCTGTGAAGGTAGACCGGCTGACGAACCACACCCATCTGTGGCCAAGGGTTGCAAAAGTAAATGCGCAAGGCAGCTATGACATCGTCCATGACCCGTCGCTACGCGTGGCGCCAGATCCGTTCATGCGAGAATATCGCCCGGACCTGACGCAGCCGTTCCCACATCGTGTTCAGGTCTGAGAAGGAGCGACGATGTCTTTCGCCCTTCTCAGAGATTTGCGGGATCTCAAGGTTCTGGTGATTCATCCCCGGACATCCGAAGGAGAGTTTCTCGTCGATCACCTGCGCCGTATCGGTTGTACGGTCAGTTGCCTCTGGCCGGTCCCTGCCGAGTTGCCACACGGCACGGATGTCGTCTTTCTTGCCATGGAAGACGAGGCGCGACCGGAAATCGAACGCCTGCTGAAGTGCCTCCCCAATCCCGCTCCGACCATGCTCGCCATCGTCGGTTACGAAAATCCCTCCACATTGCAGATCGTTCTGGAAAGCGGCGCGCTTGCCATTGTCGAGAGACCGATCAAACCGTTCGGCCTGCTGACCAATCTCGCCATAGCGCGCAGTCTCTGGCTTGAGCGCCAAAGGCTCGTCAAGGAAGCCCGTAAATATAAGCGCAAGGTCTTGGGAGACCAGAAGCTCGCCCGGGCAAAGGCCATTCTAATGGCCAATCGCGGCACGAGCGAGAATGAGGCGTATCGTGAAATGCGCGAGCAAGCGATGGCTCGGCGCGTCCCAATCGATGAAATCGCCAATTCGATTATCAACGCCGAACAGCTCTTGCGCCCTTCCCAAAAACATGATTAGTTTTTGATGTGTTCCAGATGAACACCTCCGGCACATCCCTTCGTTTCGCGAAGCCATGTGCCGCTGTTGCACGCGGCGCAGCCGTGATGCGATGATGGCAAGGGTGCCCGCAGGCTGTGAAAAGCCTCGCGGGTTTTTTGTTATCTGCTGACAGTGACGTCGGCCTTCCAGTATTTTTTCGGCATGAAAGCCTCGCCGTAGAGCCGGGCAGTGCCGTCGCGTGCGCCAATCAAAAAAAGGGGAACCAAGATGGTGTTCAACAGACGTGACTTTCTGAAAACCGCAGCCACCGCTTCAGCCGCACTCGCCTTGCCGGCGCTGGGCGGCCGGGCCTTTGCAGCCGATGCTATCAAGGTCGGTGCGCTCTACTCCCAGACGGGCGGGCTTTCTGTTGCCGAGAAGCTTCTCGCCAACGGTGTCATGATGGCCGTGGCCGAAATCAACGCAGCCGGCGGCGTTCTTGGCCGCCAGGTGGAAGTCGTCGTCGAAGACGGCGCTTCCGATCCGAAGACCTTCAGCGAAAAAGCATCGAAACTGATCCTCAAGGACAAGATTTCCACCATCTTCGGCTGCCACACCTCTGCCAGCCGCAAGGCCGTACTGCCGATCTTCGAACGGCGCGGCGCGATGCTGTTCTACCAGACGCACTATGAGGGCTTTGAGTGCTCGCGCAACGTCGTCTATTCCGGCGCCGTTCCAAACCAGCAGCTCTCCAACTACATTCCCTGGATTGTCGAGAAACTGGGCAAGAAGAAGTTCTTCATCGTTGGCTCCAACTATGTCTACCCGCGCGAGATGGCCAAGGTTTCCAAGAAACTGATCGAGGCGGCGGGCGCAGAATGGGTGGCGGACGAATATCTGGAACTTGGACACTCCGAATGGGCTGTCATGGTCAGCAAGATCAAGGAATCGGGCGCCGACGTGGTTCTTTCCAACGTGGTTGGCGACTCGATCATCGCCTTCTACCGCGAGTTCAAGAACCAGGGCCTCTCGCAGGAGGTTATCCCGATCTGCGCGACAGTGACCTCCGAAATCGAGATCGCCGCCATGGGCGCCGAATATGCGGCGGGCAGCTACACATCATTTCCATATTTTATGTCGATCGAAACGCCGGCTAACAAGAGCTTCATCGAACGCTTCAGGACCTTCGTCAACGATCCGAAGGCAGTGACATACCATTCGCTCGAGGCCGCCTATTTCCAGGTATTCCTGTGGAAGCAGGCAGTGGAGAAATCCGGCGGTCTGTCCGCCGATGCGATCCGGGCCGGCATTCGTGGCCAGACCTATGACGCGCCCGGCGGCAAGGTGACCACCGACCCCGACAACCTGCATTGCTGGCTGACGCCGCGCATCGGCCAATGGCAGCCGGATGGACAAAGCAAGGTCGTCAACGCCTACCCGGCACCGATCAAGCCGCTGCCCTATTCGGCCTATGGCGAGACGGAAAGCAATCTTTTCTGCACCAGCAACGGTCTCGACGCAGCAAAGCTCAAGGGCTGACCCCTCTTTTCGCGTCGTCCCGCCAGCCATGCCTGGCGGGACCATGTCTCGGCAAGGCGGATCTGCGTTTTTTCCTCTGCTCGGTGCCGACCCGATTTCGGGACAGGCAAGGAGCAGGACAAAGTCTGGTCCGCCCTTCTCACGAACGGTGGCGTTATGCTCGACATTCTCTTTATCGGCCTCAGTCTCGGCTCAATCCTTCTTCTGGTGGCACTCGGTCTTGCCATCACCTACGGCGCCATGGGCGTCATCAACATGGCCCACGGCGAAATGGTCATGATCGGTGCCTACGTCGCCGTCCTCTCGGGCATCTGGCTGAAAACAGGCCTTCTGTTCGCAATTCCCCTGGCTTTTGTCGTAACCGCCCTGCTCGGCCTGGTGATCGAGCGGGTGGTGGTGCGCAGGCTCTACGGCCGCCTGCTCGACACGCTTCTTGCCACCTGGGGCATCGCCATCCTTTTGCAGCAGGCCGTAAGGCTCGAATTCGGCCTTAGCTTTTTCGGTATTCATATCGAGGGCCTGGGAGCCGGGCTGCAAAACGTCGCCGTGCCTTCGTATCTGCAGGGCACCTTCAGGTTCGCCGGCGCCGACATCAACGCGTATCGCACCTTCATAATCGCGGTGACGGCCGCGTTGACGCTGGCGACATGGTTCATTCTCTACCGGACGACAGCGGGCATGCAGGTGCGCGCCATCATCCGTAATCCAAAAATGGCTGCGGCTTGCGGCATCGATGTGAAACGCATCAACGCCCTGACTTTCGCCTTCGGTTCCGGCCTTGCCGGCGTCGCCGGCGTAATGATGTCCGGCTTCAAGACCGTTTTCCCCGACATGGGCACGACGATGGTCGTTGACGGTTTCATGGTCGTGGTGACAGGCGGGGTCGGCAGCCTTTTCGGCACGGCCCTGTCGTCAGGGCTTCTGGGCGAAATCAATGCGCTGGTGGCGATTGGAACGAACGACATTCTGGCGCGCGCCGTCGTCTTCGGGGTCGTCATCCTCGTCATTCTCGTCAAGCCAAGCGGGCTATTCTCGTTCAAGGGGCGCTAACATGAGCATCGAACGAAAATTCCAGATCGCCGCCTATGTGCTTTTCATCGCGGTGATTTTTGCAGCGCCCGTTTTCGGCGACGAATTCTGGCTGAACCGCATTTCAAAATATCTGGTCTACGGCATGCTCGGCATCGCCATTTCTCTCACATGGGGATATGCCGGCATTCTCAATCTCGGTCAGGGGCTTTTTTTCGGCCTGGGCGCCTACATGCTCGCCATGTCGCTGAAACTGTCGAGCCTGACCAGTCTGCAACAGGGCTCCGACAGGCCGGTTCCGGATTTCATGCTGTGGAATGCCGAGCCCGGCGCGCCGACGGAACTTTGCTGTATCAACAAGGGCTCCTTCCTCTGGCTTCCGTTTCAGAGCCAGTCCGTAGGTCTCGTGCTTGGCATCGTGCTTCCCGTCTTGATTGCCGGGGCACTCGGCATGCTGGTTTTCCGCAAGCGCATTTCCGGTGTCTTTGTCTCGATCATCACCCTGGCGCTTGTTCTGCTTGTGCGTCTCGTCATGGTCGATGCGCAACCGGTGACGAACGGCTTCAACGGCCTGACCGATCTTGGCTGGCTAACGATCGGCGGCATCGAATTCGACCCCTACAGCCGGGCAACCTATTATCTGTGCGCCGCATGCCTGTCCCTGACGCTCATCGGCGCGCGTCTCATCGTGGAGACCCGTGCAGGCATGATCCTGCAGGCGATCCGTGACGATCAGCTTCGCGCTCGCTATCTTGGCTTCGACGTCTCGCTTTACCAGGTGTTCTTCTTTGTCATTTCTGCAGGCATCGCCGGCGTTGCCGGCATGCTCTATGTGGTCGTCGCGGAGTTCGCCTCGCCAACCTTCATGGACCTGTCTTTCTCAGTGACGATGGTCGTCTGGGCGGCCGTTGGCGGCCGTTCCTCCCTGCTCGGCGCCTGCATCGGCGCGATCCTGATCAACATGATCGAGGCCGAGGTCAGCGAGACCGAAGCGCTGGTCGAGGCTTGGAAAGCGATCATCGGCCTCATCTTCGTCCTTGTCGTCCTGTTTATGCCGCGGGGCCTTGGCGGCGTCGCGCACGATGTGCTGCGGCAGTTTATCCGCCGTGTCAAACCAGGCCCGGCATCCTCATCGTTACAGCAACAAAGCGAGGCATTGTAATATGAGTGCAATCGCATTGACCATCGACGGTCTCAGCGTCGATTTTGGCGGATTCAGAGCCGTCAACAATGTCAGCATTACCGTTCGCGATGGCGAGTTGCGTGTGTTGCTCGGCGCAAATGGCGCCGGAAAGACAACTTTGATGGACCTGGTCAGCGGCAAGACCCGCAGCACAAAAGGCAGGGTCTTCGTCTACGACACAGACATCACCAACTGGCCGGAACACAAGATCGCCCGCGCCGGGATCGGTCGAAAATTCCAGATCCCCAGCATTTTTCGCGATCTCAGCGTGCGGCAAAATCTTGAGGTGGCCAATTGCCGCAATCCATCGGTGTTTGCCAATCTCCGGTTTGGATTTTCGCGCGCCGAAGCCAAACGCGTCGATGAGGTACTCGCCCTCACCGGCCTCGAAGCGGAGGAGAATGTGACTGCGGCTTATCTCAGTCATGGCCAGACGCAATGGCTGGAACTGGGCATGCTCATCGTCCAGGATCCCAAGGTTGTTCTGCTGGACGAGCCGACGGCGGGCATGACCCAGGCCGAAACCCGCAAGACGGCCCAGATCATCAAAAATCTCAAAGGCCGCCACACCATCCTCGTCGTCGAGCACGACATGGGGTTCGTCCGTGAAATCGCCGAACGCATCACCGTTCTGCATCTGGGAGAAGTTCTCGCCGAAGGAAGCGTCGGGGATATCGAGAGCAATCCGAAGGTCCGCGAGGCCTATCTCGGTTCGAAAGGAATATCCTGATGCTGACATTGAAAAACGTACACAGCTATTACGGCCGCAGTCATATCCTGCACGGCGTCACGCTTGATATCCCGGCGGGAAAGGTAACCAGCATTCTTGGCCGCAACGGTACCGGCAAGACAACCCTGTTGAAAACCCTGATGGCGCTGACCGACCGCATGACGGGCGAGATGCATCTGCAGGGGAAAGACATAGGCTCATCTTCGACGCATATGAGGGCACGGGCCGGGATCGCCTATGTCCCCCAGGGCCGGGAGATCATTCCCGATTTCACCATCCGCGAGAACATCCTGATGGGCGCCTTTGCGCGCACCGATCGCAAACGCGAAATTCCGGCACTGGTGCCGGAGCTTTTTCCATACCTGATGGCCAACCTTGATCGGCCCGGCGGTGTGCTTTCGGGCGGCCAGCAACAGCAGCTCGCCATCGCCCGCGCACTGGCCGCGGATCCGAAGGTACTGCTTCTCGATGAACCCAATGAAGGCATCCAGCCCTCGATCGTCGAGGAGATTGAAAAGATCATCATCCGGCTCAATCGCGAGATCGGCATGACGATCATCCTCGTCGAGCAGAACGTTGCATTTGCGCGGCATGTCTCTCACCACTTCGCCATGCTGGAGAAGGGAGGTGTGGTCGCGGCCGGCGCAATCGACGCGCTCTCCGACGCGCTGGTTCATAGGCATATGGCTGTTTGAAAAGACGCATCCTTTCATAAGACAATGGGAACAATCATGACACCGACACAGAGCTACACCGCCGCCGCTATCCAGTTCGAACCGACCATGTTCGAAAAGGCGCGCAATATCAGCCGGCTGAGCGCCCTTTGCGAGGAAGCGGCGCAGGCCGGCGCCCGCCTGATCGTCACCCCCGAAATGGGGACGACAGGCTATTGCTGGTTCGACAGGGCCGAGGTGAAGCCCTTCGTCGAGGCGATCCCCGGACCGACCACCGATGTTTTCCAGGCGATTGCCCGCAAACACCGCTGCTATATCGTCGTCGGCATGCCGGAAGTCGATCCGGCGAGCGATCTCTATTACAATACGGCAGTTCTGATCGGTCCGGATGGCATCGTTGGTCGGCACCGCAAGTCCCATCCCTATATCGCCGAGCCAAAATGGGCCGCAAATGGCGACATCGTGCACGAGGTCTTCGAAACGGAGATCGGACGTATTTCAATGCTGGTGTGCATGGATCTGCACTTCTTCGAGACGGCGCGGCTGGAGGCTCTGGCCGGTGCCGACATCATATGCCACATCTCCAACTGGCTGCAGGAGCGCGCGCCCGCTCCCTACTGGATCAACCGCGCCTTCGAAAATGCCTGCTATGTCATCGAAAGTAATCGGTGGGGTCTGGAAAGAACCGTGCAGTTTTCCGGGGGAAGTTGCCTGATCGAGCCCGACGGAACGGTTGCCGCATCCATCGACACAGGCGACGGAATTGCCTATGGCAAGGTCGATCTTGCCCGTGCCCGTCGCCGCGAGGTCTTAAGCGAACCGGTCTTCAAGACGCGCCGGCCCGAGCTCTACATGAACATGATGACCAACAGTTTCACCTGGAACCCTGGCGATTATTTCCGCCTCTATGGCTATCAGCCAATCCCGCGTGGACGCAGATCGCGTGCTGCCGTTGCCCAGTTCGCGCCAACCTCGGTCATTGCAGACAATATTGCCCACATAACAAGGCTCGCAAACGAGGCTAAGGCGACAACGGCGCCGGACATTCTGGTGTTCCCGGAACTGTCGCTGACCGGACTTGAGGCACCGCAAACGCGGGCGGAGCCGCTGTCTGGTCCAACCGTATCCGCCTTCGTTCGTCTGGCCATGAAGCTCGGCTTTTATCTCGTCGCCGGATTTGCCGAAGCGGACGAAGACAGGATCTATAACAGCGTGGTCCTTGCAGGGCCCGAGGGGCTGGTGGGCAGCTATCGCAAGACGCATCTGGGTGTCGCCGACAGTTGGGCAACGGCCGGCGACGAATGGAAAATCTACGACCTTGCCATTGGCCGGGTGGGCCTGGCGATTGGCCACGACGCGCTTTATCCGGAAGCCATCCGTTCGCTTTCACTCATGGGATGCGATCTTGTCGCCTGCCCTTCGGCGATCGCCGGCACCTTCACCGGCAGCCATGGCGGTACGAAAATCCCGCACAACTATCCGATCCCAAAGGGCGCCGATCCCTACCACTGGCATGCGCTTCGCGTTCGCGGCGGCGAGAACAACGTCTATTTCGCCTTCGCCAATGTGCTGGACCAGGAAAAGGGTTATCTGGGCAAGAGTGCGGTATTCGGGCCGGATTCCTTTGCTTTTCCACGTCAGGAATCGGCGATCCTGGATGAGGAGGGGATTGCCGCTGCGGCTGTCGATACCACCAATCTCGACACGCCATATCCGACGAACATCGTCCGGCGAAAAGACCTTGTCGTCATGCGTCAGCCGCATCACTATCAGCCTCTCGTCAAATGGCATCAGTAAAAGGCGGCACAATGTCGACATTCACGTTCGCGACCGTCCCGCAGATAATTGCGGGACCGGGCTGCATCGCAAGGATTTCAGAACTCAAGTCCCGGCTCGGACCGCGCGTCCTGGTGATTTCCGACGATGGGGTCGTCAAGGCGGGACTTGTTCAGTCGGCCCTCGTGAGCCTTGCGGAAGCTGGCGCTGAAACATCAATTTTCACCGGCGTCATTGCCGATCCGCCGGAAACCGTCATTCACACGGCTGTGGCGCGGGCGATCGAGTTTGGCGCAACTGGTGTACTGGGCATCGGCGGCGGCTCGTCGCTCGATGTCGCAAAGCTCGTGGCCCTACTGGCCAAGAGCGGCGAAAATCTCGGCAATATCTACGGAGTTGGCAATGTGACAGGCCAGCGTCTACCGCTGGTGCTGGTACCGACAACGGCAGGCACCGGATCGGAAGTCACGCCGATTTCGATCGTTACTACCGGGGCAGACCAGAAAAAAGGCGTTGTATCGCCGGTCCTGTTACCGGACGCGGCTTTTTTGGACGCGAACCTTACCATCGGCCTGCCGCCGGCCGTGACCGCTGCAACGGGAATTGACGCGATGGTCCACGCCATCGAGGCCTTCACCTCCGCAAGTGCAAACAACAACGCTGTTTCCCGTGCCCTTGCCAAGGAAGCTCTTCGCCTTCTCGGAGCAAATCTGGAAATCGCCGTCAAGAATGGACATGACCTCGCCGCCAGACAGGCGATGCTGCTCGGTGCGATGCTGGCCGGTCAGGCTTTTGCCAATTCGCCCGTCGCTGCCGTTCATGCTCTCGCCTATCCGATCGGCGGCCGTTATCACGTTCCGCACGGTCTTTCCAACAGTCTGGTCCTGCCGCACGTGCTGCGCTTTAACGCCCCGGTGTGTGGTGACGCCTATGCAGAACTGGCGCCATGCCTCTTTCCGCACCTTGAGCCTGTTGGTCACGCCGAGCGGCTTTCCGGCTTCATCGAAGGACTAGCCGCGCTTCCTGTGCGCCTCAACCTCGCCGTACGACTGCGCGATGTCGGGATTCCCAAAGACGGGCTTCCTCTGCTGGCGGAAAGCGCAATGGAACAGACGCGCTTACTGCGCAACAATCCTCGTCCACTTTTGCTACCGGATGCCGTCAGGATCTATGAAGCCGCTTGGTAATATGGTGACGGACGTCAGGAACGCGGAACGATCAGATGCGATGAGCCCCTATGTCAGGCGACCTGGCCAAAGCACTGCAAGGCCGACGGAGTCGTCATGGTATGATGTGCTCAGTTCTGCCTGGAATCCAATACACCACTCCTGTGCATCTTGATGGAAGATTTAAGCAATACGAAGGGAGAGGAAAGATCGGCTGATGTTCATCAGACTTGTCCTTCATGCCTCGTAGCAAGTTGGCAGAGTGAACGAGTGCTATCAATTAGCTGTTTGACTTGAACGCGTTGAAATACCATCTGTGCCAAATGCCGAAGCATGAAAAACATCACATCGAACTGATCAGGACATGGACCCTGCCGGCTACCGTGACAATGGGATCGGCCGTTCGCGCCAAAGGCGTGCTTCAAGAAATACAGGCAAGGCTGCCCGCTAGTGTAAAAAAGTTGATCTCGCTCGAAGGAGTAGATCTCACACTGTCGATGGCGGCCAGTGAAAAGTCCGCCTTCAATGCGGCGGCGACCATCGTCACAAAAGTGGTGACGGAGGCCGCTGCACTGCCGGTAATCCCGCGCGAAATCGAGGACATCCTGACTATCAAGACGAGCGAGCGGCATCGTTGGCTTGCCGACGGTCGCTTGCCGAGCGGGGGGACGCGAACCGTCAGACTGAACGGGCGCGCACGTCAGATCACGTTTCATGTCTTCGACCCCAAGGTGGTCGAAGACCTTCTCGACCGCGGCGTTGTAGACGAATGGCGGGTGGAGGATGCAGAGGCGAAAGCCGAAAAGAGGCGGCGCACGGCATATCAGGCGAAGCTAACGCGGTCGCTCAAGAAGAAGGTTGCGAAGCGGCCAACGACGTCTGAAGATGGTTCCGATGATCCGGCCTTGAAGCTCGGCGGCTGGGAGGAGTTCGACGTGGACGGACTGCTTCGTTGAGCACTTTATGCCAGCGTCGCCTTAACTTGGTTCGGGCACATGATGGCCACGGTGGGGGCTCGTTTATGCCGCGGTTAACAGGGTGATTTCGCTCCATGTGTTCATGGCGACGTTTGGCAGTTTGCGATGATCAGCAGTGCTGCGTCGTAGGATTTAAGCTTATCGGTGATCATGACACGCGGTGTGACGCATTTGCCCTTCCGGAGCTTTCGCATCGACTTCAAGGCCGTCTGCTTGTTCCGGCGGCTCTGAAGCGATTGAACACCCGAAGTTGGTGTAGCTTCTTCGCCTTGGAGAGAATCGAACCGTCACCGCCTGGCTTTCGGGACGATCAACGGTGTGCCTGAGACCGGATCGGGAATGATCATGCAGGGCAGGCCGAAGACGTCTTCAACCAACCGTTCGGTGATGATAGCGGGCGGAGGGCCATGTGCGATGATGGCGCCATCCCTCATGGCGATGATATTGGTGGCATAGCGGCAAGCAGGGTTGAGATCGTGCAGCACGGCGATGATCGTGCGACCGGCCGCGTTAAGCTCCTGACAAAGATCAAGCAGGTCAACCTGATGGGCGATATCCAAGAAAGTGGTTGGCTCGTCGAGGAGCAGGATCGGTGTTTCCTGTGCCAGCACCATGGCGATCCACACTCTCTGGCGCTGGCCGCCGGAAAGCTCCTCGACAAGACGGCTGGAAAGCTGCGTCGTCTGCGTCGCGGCCATTGCCGATGCGACCGCCGCTTCGTCCTCGCTCGACCATTGCCGGAAGAGGGATTGATGCGGATAGCGACCGCGAGCGACAAGCTCAGCGACGGTGATGCCGTCGGGGGCGATCGAGGTCTGTGGCAGGAGGCCAACCGCGCGGGCAAGCTGTTTTGCGGGGTAGCCGGCGAGCGCCTTTCCGTCGAGAATAACCTCGCCAGCTGAAGGCGTTAGCAGCCGCGACAGGGCACGCAGCAACGTGGACTTGCCGCAGCCATTGGGTCCAACGATAACGGTGAAGGAACCGTCCGGAATCACGACAGACAAATCCTCAGCGATGATCCGTTGGTTATAACGCAGCGTGGCATTGTGAACCTCAAGCCTTCCGCGTCGAGTATCCGGCCGATCTGTCATTGTCTTGCCTCACGGATCAGCAGCCAGAGAAAATAGAGCCCGCCGAGGCTGACGGTTATGACGCCGACCGGCAACTGCACACCGAATGCATGTTGGGCAACCCAGTCAGCGGCGATGAGCAGCAATCCACCTGTGAGCGCCGACGGGATCAGCGTGGCGCCAACCGAGCGGGATAGGCGCCGGGCAATCTGGGGTGCGGCCAGAGAAACGAAGGCGATCGGCCCAGCCGCTGCCGTGACGATTGCCGTCAGCGCAACACCGCAGATCATCAGAAACAGGCGGAGACGGTTTACATGGATGCCGGACGCCGTTGCCGTCTCGTCGCCCAGTTCCAGCTGCAGCATCGGCCGCGTGATCACCAGAACAAACGGTATGATCGCCGCCAGCATCAGCAAGACCGGCCGGACCTGTTCGAAACCGAGACCATTCAGCGAACCCGCTGCCCAGATCGCCGCCGACATGGCAACCTTAAGATCGGCCTGGCGGATCATCCATGCATTCATCGCACTAAGCATAGCCGATATCCCGATGCCGATGACGATCAGCCGGAAACTCTGGGCACCGCCCCGATAGGCCAGGAGATAGATAGCGGCTGCCGTGAAGATGCCACCGGCAAGGGCACCCGCCGCAGTCTCGTAATAACCGCCGGAACCAACGAAAATGACAACCAGCGCGCCGGTATAGGAGCCGGCGGAGAACCCGATAATATCCGGCGATCCCAGCGGGTTGCGCGTCAGCGACTGGAAGATCGCCCCGCTCAAACCAAGGGCGGCGCCAAGTAGAAAGGCAAGGAGCAGGCGCGGTAGCCGCCATTCCATCACGATCATCTTCATCGTATCGTCAGCGGTACCGACGAGCGCCCTGAAAACATCGGCAAGCGGGACCGGAAACTTTCCGCTTGCTAGCGATGCGGCCCCGATCATCACTGTTAGCGACAGAAGGATCACACCAGCAACAAGGCTGCGTGGATCGAGCCGCATCGACAGCCGCCCGCCAAACAGCCTGAGCACGGCGATCCTGTGGCCGAAGTCGATTTGGCTGGAGCTTGAGACAGCAAGGCGATGAGCACCGGTCTTGGAAGGATCATGGTGATGTCCGCTCATAGGCCACTCGCCCGCTGGCGCCGGGCCAAAGCGATCAGCACCGGCGCCCCGATGAAAGCTGTGACGATCCCGGCTTCCAGTTCGCCGGGAAACAGCACCAGCCGCCCGGCAATATCGGCGGTCAAAAGAAGAATAGGCGAACAAAGGACGGTGAAGGCGATGATCCATCGCTGATCGGGTCCGCTGAGCCATCGTACCACATGCGGAACCATCAGCCCGATAAATCCGATCGGCCCTGCGGCTGCCGTCGCAGCGCCCGCCAGGAGAGTCACGGCGATTACTACGAGGATGCGGGTGTGCACCAGATTGACCCCGAGAGCGCGGGAGGGATCATCACCCAAGGCGACGGCATTGAGGGATGGTGCCACGCAGAGCGAGAGGACGAGCCCGCAGATGATGAACGGCGCCACCGTCAGCACGACATCCATATTGCGTCCGGAAAGCGAGCCGATCGACCAGACCCGCAGACCGTCGAAGGCGCGAGGATCAAGCAGCGTGATCGCAGAACCGATGCCACCGAGCACGGCGGAGAGCGCGACGCCGGACAGAACGAGCCGCGCCGGGCTCGCCCCATCGCGCCCGCGCGATCCGACCGCGTAGACCACTAGCGCCACGGCAATTGCGCCGAGAAACGCAAACCAGAGATAGCTGGAGATCGCGTGAAAGCCTAACAGCCCAACTGCCAGTGTCACGAAGAAGGCAGCGCCCGCATTTACACCGAGGATACCGGGATCGGCGAGCGGATTGCGAGTAACAGCTTGGATCAACGCACCGGAGACGCCGAACGCCGCACCACACAAGAGGCCAAGCAACGTTCGCGGCAGACGGTAATCGCGGATAATGATGTGTTCCGCAGATGCCGGGTCATAGGCGAACAGCGCATCGAAGCCGGTCGAGGGCGCAACGGCGCGTGCACCCGTCAGGAGGCTCGCGATACACAGCAGGATCAGGATGGTTGTGGACAGAGCAAACAGTACGGGCAGCCGCGACCGTAATCGCCAGGCATGCCCGCCTGACGGGTTTACAGCAGGCGGTCTGCCGATTGGATCGGTACCTGTCTGATCCACAGCTTGCGTGGTCATACGCGCGCCTGCCCCTCAATCCAGTAGCCGATCGCGTCGATCCGCGTCTTGTCGAAGCCGAGCCGGTCGCGAAAATGCTTGCGGCATTCGGAGGCTGCCCGTGCTTCGCCGGCGATGTAGATATAGCCCGGTCCTTCCGGCAAGCTGTCGATCGCCCAGGCGATCTGCGGCAGCTGCGTATAGCCGTCACGGTCGGCTCTTGGACCATGGGTCTCGTACCACTTGATCGAAACGTCGCCGTCACTGTTGATCACCTGGCGGTCGGCAGCCGATGGAATCTCGACATGCACGATGGCGCGCTCATTCGTGTCCAGTTCCTCCAAAATCCGACCGACTGCCGGAAGCCCCGTGATGTCGGTGACAAGCAGCATCCAGTCCGTATCTTCCGGCGGCTCGAAACGGCCTTCCGGATTGCAGATGCCGACGACGTCGCCCACCTTGGCGCCCATCGCCCAGCTGGCGGCAACGCCACCCGCGTGGGCGACAAGATCGATCAGCATCTCCCTGCGCTCCGCATCCCAGCGGCGGACTGTATAGGGTCGGTTCGGGCAATGCTGCGAACCATCCGGCCGGCCCCATTCCCCATTGCTCATCAAGACCGGCAGCGTCACCGGTGTGTGGGGATCAGGCCGCAAAGCAAGCCGCACCCATTCGTCGGGGTGACCGGTCGATATCAACCGCTCACCGCCCTCGACCTGCAGGGCGACCCGGATCATCGATGGCGTCAGTTGTGTAACAGCAGTCACCTCGCAGAAGAAATAATCTTCCACGTAGGGTTCGTGATCATTATCGTGGGACATCATTACTCCTTGCCCGCCCGCTCTGCCGCTTCGGCAAGACGGGGCAAAAACCTCGGAAAACCATAGGGAATTGACAACACGCTCAAGGCTGATGTCGACCAGACGGAAACAGGATCTTCCAAGGCCACATAACGACTGCTCATGACCGCCGGAAGCCGCATAAACAGCGGCTGCGCCTCGGCCGCAATGCGTGCACCTTCGCCGTACCACATGATCAGGATGTCGGCGTCCAGGCTATCGACCTGTTCCATGCCAACAGTAACAGAGCCCTGGCCGGGATTGGCAGCGGAGAGCGCCAGTATACCCGCAGATGGTTTAAGCCCCAGTTCCAGTAGGGCGGCAACGCGTGGATCCTCCGGCAGATAGACGACGACGCCGGACCCGCCGGGAAAATAGGTCCCGAAGGTAAATGTCTTGCCACGCAGGACAGGCCAGCTGTCGCCCATCGCGTTGAGAGAGGATGCTGTCTTTTCGATGAGTGCTTTGGCCTGATCGCTTCTGCCGAGTGCCTGCCCGACCATTTCAGTCTGTTCCTTCCAGTCGGCCGACCACGGCGCAGAGCGATAGACAACAGTCGGCGCGATGGAGGAAAGCCGCTTGTAGGCGAGATCATCCACGCCCGAATAGATGCCGAGGATGAGGTCCGGCCGTAGCGCTGCGATCGCCTCATAATCGATGTCGCCTTCGAAGAGATATGGCCGGATACCGTCCAGCCGTTGCTCGTTCCAGGGAAAGATGCCGCTCTCGAAAAAGCGATAACGCGGCACGCCCACCGGCGTCTTGCCAAGCGCAAGTACCGCATCTTCGCCGCTCCAGCCCAACGTCACGATCCGTTCCGGATCGTTCGGTATCGCCGTTGTCCCAAGGGCATGCTGAACAGTTCGCGGAAACCCGTCCTCGGACCGGACAGGCCCGACGACGAACAACAGCACTGACACCAGCAAGATTGCCATTTTACGAGGTGAGGACAATAGCGTTCTCACTTACCATTTGAAGCTCAGGTTGGCATAGACCGCCCGCGATTTTCCATAGAAACAGGAGTTGATATTGCTGCACCCGCTCACGTAGGTTTTGTCGAAGAGGTTTTGGGCGGTTACGTTCAGTTCCAGGCCTTCCAGCTTGGGATTCCGTTTGCCAAAGTCATAGGACAACGCTGCATCCACGACCGTGTAGGCGGGATACTTGAAGCTGTTGGCCGCATTGCCATATCCGCTGTTTGAGTGACGTACCCCGGCGCCAAACCCAAGCCCCTCGAGTGGACCATCTTCGATCCGGTATTTGGCCCAAAGGGATATGTTGACCGGCGGCATGAACCGAACCTTGTTCCCCTGTGTTCCGTCATCCGCTTTGGAATAGACCGAATCCGTGTAGGCGGCGGCTGCAATCAGATCAAGGCTATCAAAAACCGTTGCCTTGCCTTCGATCTCGATACCTTGGACGTGAATTTCGCCCGTCTGCGCAGGAATATAGGTGAATTCATCATAGGTCGGTACATTCTGTTGCTTCAAATCGAACGCGGAGAGCGTGATGAGAGCATCGTAACCGACCGGCTCATACTTCATTCCGACTTCCCACTGCTCGCCGGTCGTGGGCTTGAACGGGTTGTTCTGCCCGTCAAACCCAGAATAGGGCATGAAGGAAGTGGCATAGCTGACATAAGGCGCAAGGCCATTATCGAAGAGGTAAATGAGCCCCGCACGGCCAGTGAATGCGGTGTCCGTCTTTTTCCCTACCGTCGATGAGAGGATGTCGTTGTCGGTCTGCCACGCCCAATCATAACGTCCGCCAAGCGTTAAAATCCAATTGTCCCATTTGATCTGATCCTGGGCATAAAGACCCAGCTGGCTGATCTTGTTGTCCCAACGGGCGCCGACCGTTGGCTCCTTGTAAAATCCGTAGTCAGGATTGAACACATCCAGCGGCGTGTTGCCAAAGCCATAACGGCCGGTATAGTCATTGCGGAACCATTTGTAGTCGGTGCCGACGATGACTGTGTGCTCAACCTCGCCGGCCGAGAGCTCGGCCTGGAGATTGGTATCGGTGGCGAAAACCTGGTTGTTCGAAGAATAGTCGATCGCGTTGCGTCTCATCTTCGTATAGTCCGTCACGCCGCCCGTCTCGACATAGCCACCACTGAAGAATGTCCGGTAGGAATCATCGACCGAGATATATTTCGCGTTGTGGCGGATCGACCATACATCGTTGAACTGATGCTTGAATTCGTAGCCAAGTACGGCCTGCTCCCTGTCATAGCCGTTGTAGGCCGGCTCGCCGGTGAAGAGATCACGGTCGATTCTTCCATAAGGCCCGGCCTTCACCGTTCCGATGTAAGGCAAGGGCTGGTAGTCCGGGACACCGTTGTCCTTTTGATAGTGCGACAGGAACGTGAATGTCGTGTCCTCGTCCGGTTTCAGCGTGAATGAGGGCGCGACCATGAACCGCTCGTCCTCGGTGTAGTCTATATTCGTCCCGGTGCGGGTCGCAACGCCTGTCAGCCGGTAGAGGAGCGCATCGTTATCAGGTACGGGGCCGGAAAAATCGAATGCACCATAGGCCCGACCGTCCGTACCGGTTCCGGCAACAACCTCATTGAATGGCTTGTCCGTCGGCCGTTTGCTGACCATGTTGATCATGCCACCGGGGTAGTTCTGGCCGTAGAGGACGGAGGATGGTCCCTTCAGGACTTCAATCCGCTCGAGCAGATACGGGTCAATCTGTGGTGAGCCGCCGAGATCGCCGATATAGGGCAGATAAGTGCCGTCGAGATAGAGAGGCGTTGGCGCGAAGCCGCGTATTTCGATGTTGTCAAACGCACGGGTCGAGGCACTGCTGCCGCCGACATGGACGCCCGCAGTGTAATTCACCGCTTCCTTGATCGTTTCAGCACCCCGGGCCTTTACTTCATCGGCGGTTATGACAGAAATCGATTGCGGAACTTCAATCAACGGCGTGTCGGTTTTGGTACCTGTTGCCGACCGACTGGCAACAATCCCATCGACATGCCCATAGGCGCTCTCTGCGCCCTGTACCGTAATCGTCTGTAGTATTGTCGCGCTTTCATCCGTGACCGCGTCCGGAGCCTGTGCCGGGTTGGCGACGGTTACACTCTTCGGACCGGTAAAATGGTATGTCAGACCCGTATTGGCGAGAAGCCCCTGCAATGCTGCCTCTGGGGAAAGCGGACCGCTTATGCCCGCGGTGTTCAGTCCGTTAGCGACAGCAGTGTTGTAGAGAATCTGGATGCCGCTCGCGGCACCGAACCGTGTCAGGCCGCGCTCAAGAGAGCCGGCAGGAATAGAATAGGTGACGCTTTGCTGTGCGAAGACCGCGGACGAGGTCATTGCGAGCGCCGCAAATGCAATGGACGCAGACAGGTGGGAAATCCGCCATTTGTATATTGTCATGCCCTCACGGCCGTGCTTGCCGACGTTGAACTGCCCCATTCCGATGTCCCCATGCAAGTCGTCGCCGTGCCATCCATTGGCGCGGCCTCTAGCAGGAAGAACGATCCGAATTTGAAAACACGAAATTTTTCCGTCGATTTTTTTAAAGAAAATTTCCGGCTACCGCAGCAGCACAATTCCACCGACAAGACTGACGGGGCGAACCCGCAACGTCTCTTCCAGATGCGCGAGGATTTCGTCCGGACGATTGAGATGAAACACCCCGGACATCCGGCGTGAGCGGAGATTGCTGCTTGCAATCAGCACCTTTCCGCGACGATGGCGATTGAGGTCCGAGACAACGTCTGCGAGCGGCCGGTCCTTGAAAATCAGCAGGCCCCGCCGCCACGCCGCGGCCGTCTCAAGATCGGTTGCCACTCTCTCACCGAGCCCAACCCGAGAATAGCTGATGCCTTCGCCGCCGGTGAGCTGACTATCGACCAGACATTGTACGGTGATATGTCCCTGAAGACACTCCACAGAGACATCCTCCTCGCCATGCTTAACAGAAAACGACGTCCCAATTGCCGTTGTGTCACCGTTGGCGGCGGTCACCACAAAGGGCCGCATGGCGTCGTGGACCACATCGAAGACCGCCGCTCCTGATGTTAGCACCAGGTGCCGGGTTGATGGGGTGTAGTCGAGGGAAAGGGTCGTGCCACCATCGAGCGTGGCCGTCGATCCATCGAGGAGTTCAACCGTTCGCTGTTCGCCGACCCCGGTGGCGTAATCAGCAAGTACGGCATCAACGGACGGCAGAAATCCGAGTTCCGACAAGACGATCCCCACGCCCGCCGCACCGGCTGCAAGACTTCCAGCCGCGAGGAAGGATCGCCGCGTGACAGCCGGGGCAGATGTATTCTTGGTCTCACCAAGCGCTGATCCGAGATTTTTCCACAGCCGTGCCGACTGCTGGAAGGCTTGCTCGTGAGCGGCGCTGCGCGAGCGCCAGCGTAGCAGCGCTTCGGCATCTTCGGTGGTTGCCGTACCGGATGTGATGCGGACGATCCAAGCTGTCGCTTCGCGCCTGAGAGCTTCGAAATTCTCGTCCAACATCCGCTCCCTTGTGCGCGTTCGTGACAGGATGTTGCGTATACCTGTTTCTAAAACTATCAACGATTGAAAAATGAAAAGCCGAAGCCTCAGGCCCGATTTATTGTCTCGAGCCGCTCCCTGCAATAGTCGACTGCCTTGCGGACTTCCAGCTCGACCGTGCGGATCGACACCCCAAATTCCGCAGCAATATCGGCATGACGGCGCTGCTCGAGGCGGCAAGCAACCAGCATTTTGCGCTGGCGCTCTGGGAGTTCATCGATGATCTGCATCAGGCAGCGCACCTGATCCCGGTCTTCGAACTGTTTCTCCGGTCCCGGCTGTTCGTCGGCGACAGACATGAGAACATCAATATCGTTGGAGGTGAGTTTGCGTTTTTGCCCGCGGTCGTGATCGACCGCAAGGGTACGTGCGATCCGCATCAGATAGGGAACGGGCGCGGCTAACGCAGCCGCGCCATTACGGGCAAGCTTGATCCAAGCTTCCTGAGCGAGATCGTCGCTGTCTGCTTGCGAAAGGGTTCTGCTGATGAGGTAACGTTTAATCCGGCGTTCATTGCGCGAAAATGCGGCCATAAGCTCGTCGTCGTAACTTGCCATCCCTTCGCTCCTTGCCCGCCCGAAATCTGTTTTCGACGCAATACCGGTTCGCCGAACTGCTGGCAATAGTAGAGAAGAAAACTCATGTTAATCCCGGCTCAGCCGTCACCTTGTTGGGATTCGAACCGCTGATACCGGACGGTCGTCTTCAGGCCAGCGTCTGGCCCGCCTCGCGGAACCAGGTTTTCGCATCCGCGCCAGCGGGTGTTTTCATCGGCGAGTCAAGCTGCGTCACCACGCGCCAGACGGCGACAGCGACAAAGGCTACAAGTGGGCCCTCGTATCGACGCTGAAGCGGACCCGCGAGCTGCTTGAACAGGGCCGACTGTGATTGCCGATCGCAACAAACAAAGCTGGGCCGCCTTCCTAGAGGCGCCCAGCCTTCCAACAGGGACGCTCGGGATGAGAAAGCGTTGCGCCAAGCTTTAAAAGGTCGAGACGCCTTGATCAGCGCGCCCAAGCATCAATTTCGCGCCTATGTAACTTTGCCTTGTTTGGCCAGGAAATCGAGAAGAGCGCGCACTCTCGAAGGCAGCGGGCCACCCTGCCCGATATGAATGGCATGAAACTCCTCCCCGTCTCCAGGATTATACTCGTCGAGCACCGGCACCAGCCGGCCGGCCTTCAAATCACCGCGGATCGTGAAGTTGGCGAGGCGGGCAATTCCGTTTCCACCGAGTACCAACTGTCGCAGCGTCTCGCCGTCAGTGGCCTGGACACGGGCGACGACTGGGGCAAAAATCGTCCCGCCTGCCGATATTAACGGCCAGCCATCCATCGCGCGGGTGTAACCAAGGCCCAGCCTGTCATGCCTTTCAAGCTCCTCGATAGTCCGGGGCAGCCCACGCCGGTCGACATAAGAGGGAGCAGCGACGATTGTCATTGCAGTATCGCCAAGCCTGCGCGCTATGAGGCTCGAACTTTTGAGCGGGCCCTGCGCGAACCGCCACGTCCATTCGCTCCTCAAGCAGATCGACGACAAGGTCGCTTTGCACGATATCGACGGTAATCGCAGGATATCGCTCCAGGAATTCCGGGAGTATGCCGGCGAGGACATGGGTGGCATAGGAGGCGCTGGTACTCAGGCGGAGGCGGCCACTGGGCACCTCACCCGCACTGGCGATCCGCTCGGCATCTTCGATGTCTGCCAGGATACGCGTGGCGCGCTCGAAAAAGACGCAGCCTTCCGAGGTCAACTTGAACACGCGCGTCGAACGGTTGATGAGACGGGTACCCAACCGCGCCTCCAGTCTCGCGACCAGTTTGCTCACCGCCGACGGCGTCATTCCGACGCTGCGAGCAGCTGACGAGAAGCCACCGCGCTCGACAACCTGCACGAAGACTTCCATTTCTCCGGATCGATTGACTTCCGCTCGAGCCATCTGGTCCCCAATTTCACAAATGTTGTTCCCACCCGCAATCTATATCACGAAAGCCGGATCTCCTATCTCTTCCCCATCAGGTGGCGCAAGTCGCTTCCATTTCTCCAGAAGGAAGACCAGATGGAATATCGTTCTCTTGGCCGATCAGGCCTCAAAGTCTCGGTCCTGAGCTTTGGCGCAGGCACGTTTGGAGGGGCAGGTCCCCTTTTCAGTGCATGGGGCACGACCGATGTCACCGAGGCAAGGCAACTTATCGATATCTGCGTTGAAGCAGGCGTTAATCTGTTCGATACCGCAGATGTCTACTCCAACGGTGCATCGGAGGAGGTGCTGGGTGCAGCGCTGGAAGGTCGTCGCGAGACCGTGCTGATATCGACGAAGACCAGCCTGCCTATGGGAGATGGGCCGAACGATGCGGGTTCCTCCAGGTTTCGCTTGATCAGATCAGTCGAAGACGCACTTCGCCGGCTTCGGACGGACTATATAGACATCCTGCAACTTCATGCCTACGACGCCCGGACACCTGTTGAAGAAGTCTTGTCGACCCTTGATATGCTCGTTCGGGCGGGAAAGGTCCGCTACGTCGGCATCTCGAACTTTTCGGGATGGGAAATCATGAAGTCGCTGGCGGTTGCCGACACGTACGGATGGCCTCGCTACATTGCCAATCAGGTGTACTATTCCCTTCTCGGCCGAGACTACGAGTGGGATCTGATGCCATTGGGTATGGATCAAGGGCTTGGAGCACTCGTCTGGAGTCCGCTTGGGTGGGGCCGGCTTACAGGAAAGATCAGGCGCGGCGCTCCGCTGCCGAAGGACAGTCGCCTTCACGAAACCGCAAGCTTTGGTCCTCCAGTCGATGAGGAGCATCTCTATCGCGTCGTCGATGCCCTTGAAGACGTCGCAAGACAGGTCGACAAAACAGTTGCGCAAGTGGCGCTCAACTGGCTTGCAGGCCGGCCCACGGTGTCTTCCATTATCATGGGAGCGCGAAACGAAGAGCAGCTCCGACAGAACCTCGGCGCGGTCGGCTGGCATCTCACCGATGATCAGATTGCTCTCCTGGACAATGCGAGCGTCTTGACGCCGCCATATCCGCATTTCCCCTATCATCGTCAGGAGGGCTTTGCCCGTCTTAACCCGCCGATGGTAGGTTCCAAGATGCGTGGATGTTGAGCGTAATGTTGCGATTAATGTGGCGGCAGATCCGGCTGCAAAAGTTATGCAGAAAGACCAACCCACAACAGCTGCGAGAATACCAGCGCTATTGGCGCTGGCGTCACTTTGTCGGCTGAGACCGTGCGCTCAGTTTATGTCCGTCCGGATCACGAAGATAAGCGACGAAGGCCCCGTTTGGGCGCTCATTCGGCGGGCTCTCGATCGATGTGCCGCCGTGCATAACACCGGCGTCGTGCCACGCCAGAACATGCTCGCGGCTCAGGGCGGCGATTCCGATTGTCCCGCCGTTGGCAACGGTCGCCGCTTTGCCGTCGATCGGTTTCGTGATCATCAGTCGTCCGCCTTCGTGGACATAGATCAGTCTGCCTCTCGCATCCATCTCGCCGGGCCTGCCACCCAGTCCAGCGAATGTGGCGTCGTAGAAGTTTCTTGACCGCTCCAGATCATTACTGCCGATCATGACGTGCGTGAACATGGTCTCTTCTCCCGTAAGGCAGCCCGCTGGCAGCAGGGGTCGAGCTCCACCTGAGCCAAAAGCTCGTTTGTCTGCTTTCACCGTACACCGTCCCGCGGGGCTCGCAAAGCGAGGGTAGGGTTTGGTGGATCGCTTCTGAAGGAGCGGAGAGCTCGATCCACTGATGCGGAATACCGGGCACGACAGTTTCAGCTTTAAGGCCAGCTCAGCCGCCCTGGCACAGAAGAAAGGAGAAAAAGCCAATCCCTCGGCCAAACCCTGATCAGAAAATCGTACTCGGAGGTGGCGCACTTCTCCTTGGCAATCGGCTCAGTTCCTCGTTAAAACCGATGTCCAGGGGTCAGGCACGGTCGTAAGTGAACGACGTCAGCAATGTCGTCACGAAGTTGCTCGCCCGTTCCTTTACAAGCACTTCAGTCCACTCGTCGGTTCCTCGAAGTCGCAGATCGGAGTGGATGCTGTCGACCGCAGCTTCTTCAATACGTTTTATATGGGCCTTGAAATTCGCTTCTCCACCGTCATGGTACATGTCGCGAATGACCATGCGCAGGATTTCCTGGATAGCGATTTGCCACGACGTGTTGATTGCCTGGAGCTCGTTATTATCCGGTGCCATGGGGCTGCTTTCGTTAGAGTGTCACAAGCATGACGCCGTCATGTTGTGGGGTCGGCGTGCAAGGGCAAGTTTAGGCTTGTCTTGCCTTGCGGTTAGCGTAGCGCCGGTCGCGTTCAGCCTTTCGCATCGTCTCATCTTCAATGACTCGGGCTATACGTGCCTTTTCCGCACTCTCCCGCGCTTCGATTTCTGCGACTGCGACCGCCTCAATCGCTGCCTGGCGCTGCAAAGCGTCGGTCTCGATACGCTGTTGTTCTTCAAGCTTCGTGCGCTCGCGTTGAAGACGTCGCTCTTCCCGAGCGGTGGCAATGGCTGCTCGTTCTGCCTGTCTTGCCAGCCTGGAAGGTTCTAAAGCGGTCTTTGCCGCGCGGTACGCATTGAGCAGAGCAGCTTTGGCTTCGGTAGATGCGGCGCGACGGTCGGCGACGTCATTGTTTCGGGCGTTCTTCATGGATATCCTGATAATGAGTGGAAGAGAGATCATCGCGTTTTGGCGCGTTTTATGAACGGACTGATGGAGCAGTGGCCCTGCCTTCTTGGCGAGACGTGCCGCTGGCAGCCATTCGGTCTAAGGGGCGTGAGCGCCGTATTCCGACACTGCCGCCAGGTTGCTTTTGACAGAAAATAACATCTGGATGCCGGTGAGGCAGATCGTCGTCTGCGCGCCGGATCCACTTTGTTTTTCTGCTCTTGCAATCTCAATTGGTTCGGCTTGAAACCGAAACGAAAAAGGCCAGGCAAAACGCCTGACCTTAATGAAGCAGCTTCCGACAGTGCCAGTACATCCGTGGTCAAAGGGAAGCAAATCTTGATTTATGCGGCCTGCAGATTGGTAGCAGACATCTTGCCCGACTTGTTGTCGCGCTCGAGTTCGAAGCCGATCTTCTGGCCTTCAACGAGCTCGCGCATTCCGGCGCGCTCGACAGCGGAGATATGAACGAACGCATCAGCGCCGCCATTGTCGGGCTGGATGAAGCCGAAGCCTTTGGTGGAATTAAACCATTTTACTGTGCCAGTGGTCATGTTGAACCCTTTCAAAGCATAGAGTGTAGGACCGCGAAGCTGATGCTGCGCAGCGAGGAAACCGACTATTTTTGAAATGGAAGTTCGCTTAAAGCGCGGTGCCAATCGCGCGGTAGACAAAGCTCGGCAAGCAAAAGATCGATGATCTATGTATAACGGACTGAAATCGTCGCGTCAACGATTAGTTTTCATATGGTGTAGTTTCATCTTGAAGTTGTGTTCTCTGAGCGTCGGACATAGGTCCTGAAGCACTAAAATGTGCTTCGCACATCGGATTCGACTAAATCTGCAAACAGCTACGATCGACAGGGCACGGGAGACAACTGGCGGAACAGTTGGCAGGCAGATCGAGCAGTGCGGTCACCGATCAACTTCGTCTGTGCGTCGCGACGCAACGTGCCGATTTCCACCCGCGGCGCCCGTTTCTGTATGTGGGGCCAAGGTATGATGGTATCTTTGAATCCCTGATTTTCTTCAGGGTCGTGCCGTCGACAAGCGCATTAGCCTTATGTGAGAGACCGGGCCGACGTTTCCATATCAATAAAAAAATGCCGGCCGCGGCGGCGGCCGGCTCATTTTGGCGATATCTGCCTCACATTGCTCAATTCAAGGGGAAACGCTCAGGTCGGAAGGTTGCGAGCATGGGATGTTCGGTGCCTGTCGCAACCTCGAACGCGAGCAGCTCGCCCACGATGAGGCCTAGTGTAGCACCACTGTGGCTGAAGGCCACGTAGTAACCGGAAATACCCTTGATGGCTCCAATCACCGGCTCGCCATCGCCGGGGATCGGTTTGCCACCAACGCCGATGGAAGCCACCTCGAGTTTCGGATTGCCTTCCATCACCCGCGCAGCCTCAACCAAAAGCTCTGAAACCACGCTATCGTCGATATCATAGCTGCCGTCTGCGCGCACTGTCACACCCTCATCGGCCGCCCAGTCGGCATCCAGTGAGAATGTGCGGCCCGGCGCCGGGCGAACAGCGACGCGCGGTGTATTGAGAACAGCGCGCAGGGGATGGGCGAGCGGCCTCGTCTGCACGAGAAGGGCGATCGGTGTCCCGTCGGCAATGGTCTGTCCGCTTTCCGCAGCCATCTTCGGGACGGCCGGACCGGTGGCAAGCACAACGGCATCCGCCCGATGGAGCACACCATTTGCAGTTTGCGCGCCAATGACACGACCACCCTCGATCACCACCCGTGCAGCACCCTGGTCCGTTACCAGAACGCCACCGAGTGCGAAAAACTCCTCAAGCAGCACGCCAATCAGCGTCGGCAGATCGACCCAGCCTTCGCCGGGATTGTAGATTGCACCCTGTGGAGTGATTGCGCCGGCGTCGACACCGGGCACGACGCGGACGACTTCGGCTGCGGAAAGGCGCTGCGCATCATAGGCAAGCGAAACTTCGTGGCGATAGGCCGTGTCGATCTCGTTGCGCTCGTCATCCGCGTCCCAGGTCAGCCCGCCATCAAAGCGAAGCCATTCTGCGCCGGGATTCCGCGCCGCGAGTGTGCGATACCGGTCGATGCCGGCCATACGCAGCCGATGATAGGGCTCAGAGCGCATGCGTGCCGAGTTCAGCCAGGACAGCGAGCGGCCGGAGGCACCATTGGCCGGCGGGCCGTCATTGAGAATCGTCACCTTAATGCCGCGCCGCGCAAGCTGTACGCCAGTGGAAACGCCGAAGATACCGGCACCGATGATGACGGCCGAAGAGATGGTGTTGTCGGTCATGGAATTGGCTTTCAATCAATTGTCATACGGATGGGGTAAGGCATTCGGGGATCTCCCAGCGGCCGCTGGCTGCTGAGCGGAACAGCGCGTCAATCGCCGTCATATTCGCGATTGCGTCGCCAAGCCCCGTCTCGAGTGGTCCGCCGGAGAGGACAGCCTCGGCGAATGCATCGGCCTGTTCGCGATACTGGTCGACAGGCCCGATCGTGATCTCCTCGCGGCCGCCGCCGGCAAGATCGCGGCCATCATCAAAGACAAGGATGGTCGGCTCGTCAGCCGGTGCATTGAAGGGAATGGGGATTTCCAGACGCCCGCGCGTTCCAAGCACCGTGACCTTCTGCGTGAGGGAGAGTTGTGTGGAACAGGTGAAGGCAAGCTGCCTTCCCTCTGGAAACGCCAGTAGCCCGCTCGTCAGCCGGTCCGTGCCGAAGACGGGATCGCGCTCCATGAGGGCGATCGCCCGTACCGGTTCCGCGTCGAACAGGAACCGCGCCGTGTTGATGGCGTAACAACCAACGTCGAACAGACCGCCGCCGCCAATATCAGCCTGGTTGCGTACATTCCCGGGGTCGTCGAGATAATAGGAAAAGATCGTCTGGATGGCCCTCACCTCGCCGAGGCGCCCCTCGGCAATCAACGCGCGCGCCTTCTTCCATTGCGGGTGGTGGCGCACCATGAAGGCTTCCGCGACCGGCAGGCCCGCCGCCTTTTGTGCCGCTGCCAGTTCCCTCGCCTGCGCGGCATCAAGCGCGATCGGCTTCTCGCAGAGCACGGGTTTGCCCTGCGCCAGTGCCTTGATTGTCAGAGGCACGTGCAGATGATTGGGCAAAGGGTTGTAGATTGCGTCTATTTCCGGATCGGCAAGCAGTTCCTCGTAGCTGCCATAAGACTTGGCGATGCCGAAGCGGGTCGCCATCTCCTTCGCCTTTGCGGCATCGCGCGAGGCGATTGCCGCAACCCGCCCCAGGCGGCTGGACTGGATGGCGGGAATGACCGCCTTGGCAGCGATGCCCGCGCAACCGAGCACGCCCCATCGTATCGTTTGTGTCATTGTTTTCTCCTCCCGGCGCTCAGAGCACTTCAGCAAGGAAGCGCTGTAGACGCGGGCTTTGCGGTTTGTCGAATATTGCCTCTGGCGTGCCGGCTTCAACGACGCGCCCCTCGTCCATGAAGACGACCTGATCGGCGACCCGGCGGGCAAATCCCATTTCATGCGTGACGACGACCATGGTCATGCCACGCGTGCCGAGCTCGGCCATGAGGTTGAGCACGCCCTTGACCAATTCCGGATCGAGCGCACTCGTCACCTCGTCGAAGAGGATGACTTCCGGTTCCATGGCAAGCGCACGGGCAATGGCAACGCGCTGCTGCTGCCCGCCGGAAAGACCACCCGGACGGTGGTGCTGGCGGCTCGCAAGGCCGACATCGGCAAGCCTTGCCTTGGCGATGCGCTCGGCCTCGGCTGCGGGCAGGCCCTTGATCTTCGTCAGCGACAGCATGACGTTTTCCAGCGCCGTGTGGTCGGGAAAGAGGTTGAAATGCTGGAAGACCATGCCGACCCGGCGGCGCAGCGTTTCCGGCTTCATTGCGAGAATGCTTTCGCCATCAATAAGAATATCGCCGCTCTTCGGCTCGACCAGACGGTTGAGCCCACGCAGCAGGGTCGATTTTCCGGATCCGGACGGGCCGATGATGCAGGTGACGCTGCCCGCCTTGACCAAAAGGTCGACACCCCTCAGCACATCAAGATCGCCATAGGCCATACCGAGACGGCGCACATCGAGGCTGCCACCCTTGAACGAGACGCCAGTCGCGCGAGCTGCACTGTCGAGTTCACTGACTTCCTCCAGTCCGCTGGTGATGACGGAGGGGCGCTGCTTGCCAACCCGTAGACGATTGTCGATCGCATTGACGACATGGGTAAGCGGCACGGTAACGACAAGGTAAAACACGCCCGCCAGCAGGAGCGGTGAAAGATTGCCGGTCACCACCGCCTGGTCCTGTCCCACGCGAAATATCTCACGCTCGGAGGCCAGAAGCCCGAGGAAATAGACAAGGCTCGAATCCTTGACGTTGCCGATGAACTGGTTGACGAGGGCCGGCAGCACGCGGCGCACGCCCTGCGGCACGACGATAAGGCGCATGCCCTGGCCATAGCTCATCGACAATGCCCGGCAGGCCTCCATCTGCCCACGGTCGACGCTCTGGATACCAGAGCGGAAAATCTCGCCGATATAGGCACCGGCAATCAGGCTGAGTGCCAGAATGCCGAGCGGATAAGGCGACGGACCGAAGAGCTCGCGGCCAATGCGGGCAAAACCCTGGCCAATCAGGAGAATTGTGACGATGGCCGGCAGGCCGCGGAAAATATCGGTATAAAGACGAGCGGGAATGCGCAGCCAGGGCGAGCGGGAAATACCCATGATCGCAAGCATCATGCCGATGGCGACGCCAAGCACAGTCGAGGTCGCAGCCAGGATCAGCGTATTCTTGAGACCAACGGTGATCATGGTCGGCAGCACTTCGGCCATGGCATTCCAGTCGAGGAAGCTACGGCGCAGGTTTTCAAGCCAGTTCATCAGGATATCCCTTGAAAGAAAGGCCGGTCCGACCGGTAAAGGCCGGACCGGAAGGTGGCATCACTGCTTGGGAAGATATGCCTGCGGCATCGGCGTGCCGGGGAACCATTTTTCGTGCAGCTTTTTCCAGGTGCCGTCCTGCATGGCCTCTTTCAGGCCCTTGTTAAGCGCCTCGCGCAATGCATCGTTACCCTTGCGGATGACGAAGCCGGCGGGCGCATCGAAGCTCGGAATGTTGACTGCGACTTTTAGCGCCGGATAACGGGCGGAATAGTCCTTTGCAGCCTCGAAATCGAGGAAATGTGCATCGACCGTCCCGTTGTTGAGTGCGGAAACGGCAGAATTGTTGTCCGGGAACTTCACGAGATCGGTGCCGGCAAAATTCTTCTCGGCATAGATTTCCTGAAGTGTACCCTGCACCACACCGAGACGCTTGCCCTTGAGACCCGCTGCATCGGTGATGCCTGCCTCCGAAGTGAGGACGCTCAAGAAACCTGCAAGATAACCATCAGAGAAATCAATGGTCTCTTTGCGCTTGGCAGTCGTGCCGATCGCAGCGGCCGCAACATCGAAGCGGCCGTTGGCGACAGAGGGCATCAGGGCCGAGAATTCCTGGCCGGTGAACACCACCTGTTCCTTCTTGAACCCAAGACGTTCGGCTACGTTGAGGAACAGCTCTATGTCGAAACCGGTAAAGTTGCCGTCGGCGGTGGTGAAGGCATAAGGCTTGGCATCGCCCATCGTGCCGACACTGATGGTGGCGGGATCGATGAGGCCAAGCGGATTGTCGGCAAGTGCGGGCGTCGCAGCGCCTGCAAGGACACCGAGTGTGATCGCGGCCGTGGTCGCGCGAATTTTTGCGAAGGCGGATGTTAAGGCTTGGGTAAATTGCATTGGTTTCTTCTCCTCTGGTGTCGTTGTCTGCGATAAATTCAAGGCGCACGGGTCCCACCCGGTCGGCGGCATGACGTCACCTACCCGGCCCATGCAGTTCGCATGTCGGAAGTCTTTTTATATTTGAGACCGGTCTCAATTGGAAAGAGACCGGTCTCTTTGAATATTGGCAATTGTTATCTTCGCATTTGCCAGTCGTCAAGTTCTCTTGTAAGGCTACCGCTTATGGACAAGATCCCGCCTAAAACTCCTTCCGTTACAGTCGCTGACGTCGCACGCCAAGCCGGCGTCTCAAAGGCAACGGCTGCACGCGTGCTGGGTGGCTACGGAACCGTCAGCGACCGGGTGAGAGAGGCGGTCCTGGCAGCGGCTCGGTCCCTCGATTATCGCCCCAATGAGCTTGCTCGCAGCATGACGACAGGTCGTTCAGGCACCATCGGCGTAGTGGTGGGAGATATTGAAAACCCCTTTTTCAGCCTCGCCGTGCGAGGCATCACGGATATTGCCCGGCAGGCAGGCTTCACCGTCATCCTCATTAACTCGGGTGAAGACGTCGTTGCGGAAAGAGCGGCCATCCGTACTCTGCTTGCCAAGCGTGTCGACGGTCTCATCGTCTCGCCGGCCAAGGAAAACGATGTCGAGCATCTGCATGAGGTTATTCGCTCGGGGCTGCCGCTCGCGTTGCTCGATCGTGGAAGCGACACGCTCGATGTCGACACTGTTATTGCCGACGACCGGCATGCCGCCGAGAATATTACACGCCGGCTGATTGCGCTCGGCCACCGCCGCATCGCCTATTTAACCGCCTGCGACACGCCGGATCATCGGTTTCGCACTGCAAACGACATCAGTACCGGTTCGGTCAGGCGACGCATCGAAGGGTATCTTGGTGCGTGCAGTGAGGCTGGTCTGACCAACATGGAAAGCTGGGTACAGGTCGGTGCCGTCACGCAGCAAGAGACGCATCGCATCGTTACCGAAATGCTCCAGTCGGCGCAGCGTCCGACGGCAATCATTGCATCGGACAGTATAATCGGCCTGGAGGTGTTCAAGGTTCACCGTCAACTGGGGCTTAGCATCCCGGACGACCTGTCGCTGGTATCGTTCCATGATGCGGATTGGACGTCTGTAACGACGCCTCCCGTGACTGTCGTGCGCCAACCCGTCTACGATCTCGGTGCGACGGCGGCCAGGTTGCTGGTCGAGCGGCTAAATGGCAAAGGTCAGATCGCCCGCAAGGTCGTTCTGAAAACCGAAATCGTTGAACGTGCCTCCATGCGGGAAGCATTTTGACTCGGTAGACGGTTTTGAAAAGCTGCTTTGATCCCTCCGTCGTTTTGTGACGGCCCCTCGCCGATCGATCCGCTGTCACAATTATCACCAACGTAAAAACGGCGATGGTCCTCGGTCAGACAAAATACGATAGATCGGCTCGCAGCGGCCCTTTTAGTATGGCCGAGTGGTTGCCTCTTGAGATCGAATGTCGTTCGATTCGCTATGGGGTAGATTTTTTTGCATTGAAAATCTCGTTTCGACCGACGCTGATGACCTTGATTGCCGAGCAAAAATGCAGTTGCCACCGCAGGGGCAGGATGGCCAAAATATTCTATAAGTATCTGATTATAATTTATAAAATGGCCGCCTCTATTCCCCTGTCAACCACGGACGTCAAGATCCGGTTAACCGTAAATAACTGGACGGCGAAACAGAATCATGTTGTACCTTTGGCGGACGATGGTCGGCAAACCGGCGACTGCCCGCCAAGAGGAAAATATGGCGATAGCAAAACATGCAGAAATGACGAGCGGTCAGAAGGAAGACGCGGGCGCCAAGATCATGCGCCATGCGGGTCTTCTGTCTCAGCAGTTGCAGGACCTTCGCACCCGCATGTATCCTCCGAAGTCGGAGAAAAGCCTGCGGCCGTTCCTCACCAACGAAGTCTCCAAGCTGACCTCAATACCCGATTCTACGCTGAAACTCATGTCGAGCGAAGGCCGTGGACCGATCCCTGGCCGGCTGGAAAATAACCATCGTGTCTATACGCTTGCTCAGATCAATGAATTGCGCGAGCTCTTTGCCGCCCAAAAGCCTTCTGAAGCGCTGAGATTTTCGCCACGCCGACGCGAGGGCGAGCATCTCCAGGTCGTTGCGATCGCCAACTTCAAGGGCGGTAGTGCCAAGACCACGACCTGCGTCCATCTTGCGCATTATCTCGCGCTGCAAGGCTACCGCGTCCTTGCTCTTGATCTCGATCCGCAGGCATCACTTTCTGCGCTGTTCGGCGCGCAGCCCGAATTCGATGTGGGTGCCAACGAAACGATCTACGCTGCTCTTCGTTACGATGACGCCGAGCGCCGGCCAATCCGCGATATCATCCGCAAGACCTATTTCGACGGGATCGATCTGATCCCCGGCAACCTCGAAGTGATGGAATATGAGCATGAAACGCCGCGGGTTCTGGCGCAGAAATCGGGCTCGGGAGCGATCTTCTTCGAACGGTTGAAGCTTGCTCTTGCCGAGGTTGATCAGGACTATGACGTCGTCATTCTCGACACTCCGCCGTCTCTCGGGTTTCTGACGCTGAGTGCGATTTATGCTGCGACCAGCATGATTATTACGGTACACCCGGCGATGCTCGATGTCGCATCCATGAGCCAGTTTCTCCTGATGATGGGAGATCTGATAAGCGTGCTCAATGAGAGCGGAGCGCAGCTTGATCAGGATTTCATCCGCTATCTCATTACCCGCCATGACCCCAACGACGCACCACAGTCTCAGGTCGTTGCGCTGATGCGCCATCTCTTCGGAACGGATGTGCTTCTTCCGACGCTGATTGAAAGCACCGCTGTCGAGGCAGCAGGACTTGCAAAACGCTCGATCTACGAACTCGAAATGGGCCAGATCGGCCGTGACACGCATAAACGCGCACGCGAGGCGGTTGATGCCGTCAACGAAGCGGTCGTGAAACTCATCAACACCAGCTGGGGACGCACATGACCAACAAGTCATCGCGTAAATCCATCGTTGCAAATTTTGGCCTGCTGTCGGCGGAACTTGAAAACCGGCTGGCGACCGATGCTCCTGTTTCCCCGCAACAACCGGCAGCGACTGCCCGTGTCGGTGCCGGCGTGATCGGTGCGGCGCACAGGGCGATCGACGACATCAAATCGGAACGCGACCGCCTCAAGGCGCTTGTTGAATCGGGTGGTGGTGCGATCAGAGAGCTCGACCCGTCAAAGGTCGATCCCTCTCCCTTTCCCGATCGTCTTCCAGATGACGACGCATCGGATTTCGAGTCTTTCAGGAATTCAATAAAGTCCGAGGGTCAGAAGGTCCCGATCCAGGTCCGCAAGTCACCAGCATCGCCCGATCGCTATCAGGTAATCTACGGCCATCGCCGGCTCAAGGCAGCCCGAGATCTTGGAATTCCGGTCAAGGCGATCGAAGTCGAGATTTCCGATGTTGAGCTTGTCATTGCGCAGGGTATCGAAAACGCCGATCGCCAGGATCTGACCTGGATCGAGCGCACCCTGTTTGCCCGCCGTATGGATGATGCCGATGTGAAGCCTCGTGATATCAAGGCAGCATTGTCTATCGACGATCCCGAGCTTGCGCGAATGCGAGCGGTTTATCGCGCCCTTCCGCTCGAAATCGTCGAAACAATTGGTCGGGCAGCCAAGGTCGGTCGTCCGAGGTGGGTGGAGTTTGCAAAGGCTTTCTCGGAACAGCCTGACCTGCATGATGAACTGCGCAGAGTGCTTTCCGTCGCTACGCAAAGACGGCTTGGATCCGATCAAAAGTTTCTGGCTGCCTTTAACGTCCTGAAACCTGCCGCACCGTCGAAGGCCGGCAAGATGATTGCCGGCGCCGCAGGCGAACCACTTGGCAGTTTTTCGCGCACGAACAAGGATATCCGTATTTCGGTGGATACACCGGCCCGGAGCAGAATTCCTGCGTTTCATCGAAGCGCAGCTGCCGTCACTGGCTGAGCGGTTCACGCGCGAAAGACCAAAGATTTGAACTGAAGCCGAGAAACAGACTTCGGAACAATTTTAAGTAAGGAAAACGCGCAAAAGAAAAAGGCCCCCGAAACGTTGCCGTCATGGAAGCCCTTCTCGTCGTGTGAGAGCTAGAGAATCGCATTTCCATGAATCCTAGTCAAGAGTCTTTGGCACCGTTTTGGTGAGCGTAAATCTTTTGCCTTTTTGAAGAGGCGAGGGACATGGAAGGTGGACAAGTGACGACGCCGTTTGGGCGGCGGTCGGTAACGCTTGCGCTTGTGAAGCAGCAGATTGCCACGACCAGGATCAAGGAAGGCAAGTCGGCAGACAAATGGAAAGTCTTCCGCGACGCATCGGAGGCGCGAGAGGTTCTTGGTCTGCAGGACCGCAGCCTTGCAGTGCTCGATGCGCTTCTGAGTTTCTATCCTGAAAATGAGCTGCGCCAGGACGCACAGCTTATCGTTTTCCCGTCGAACATCCAGCTGTCAATTCGTGCGCATGGCATTGCGGGCGCTACCCTGCGGCGTCATCTTGCCCTGCTTGTCGATGCAGGGCTGATCATCCGCAAGGATAGTGCAAACGGCAAACGCTATGCCCGAAAGGATGGTGAAGGCTCGATCGAGCACGCCTTCGGTTTTGACATATCGCCGCTTCTGATGCGCGCCGAGGAACTGGCATGCCTTGCCCAGCAGGTGGCTGCCGATCGGATCGCGTTCCGCAGGGCAAAGGAGAATCTGACGATCTGCCGGCGGGATATCCGCAAGCTGATTACGGCGGCCGTCGAAGAGAGGGCTGCAGGCGATTGGGACGAGCTGGAAGGGCAATATCTGGCCGCTGTCAGGCGAATTCCTCGAAACCCGACGCTCGACGAACTGAGAGATTTGGGCATCGAGATGGATAATTTGCGGCAGAACATCATCAACCAGTTGAATTCCGATGACTTTTCTTCAGAAATGACCACCAATGATGCTCAAAATGAGCGTCACATACAGAATTCAAATACCAAACACCTTAATGAACTTGAACCTCGCTCTGAAAAAGAGCAGGAGGCGAAGCCGAGCCAGAATAAGCGGGCCGAACATGTGCCGATTAAGGCTTTTCCGATTGGTCTCGTCTTGCGCGCCTGCCCCGAGATTTTAAACTACGGTCCTGAAGGCCAGATCAGAAACTGGCGAGAACTCATGACGGCCGCCGTGGTGGTCAGATCGATGCTCGGGGTGAGCCCGTCCGCATATCAGGAGGCCTGTGAGGTAATGGGTCCGGAGAACGCGGCAGTGACGATCGCTTGCATTCTCGAGCGGGGCGGCCACATCAATTCGGCCGGCGGGTATCTCAGAGACCTAACCAATCGGGCCAAGCGAGATGAGTTTTCGCTGGGGCCGGTGCTGATGGCGCTATTGCGGGCGGCCGGTCATCCGGTGAAGGCAACGGGGTGACGTTGACGTAATGGCTGAGGTGTTCCCGTTGCGCCGGTGTTTCTATCTGCAATTCTCCCGACTCTGCCACTTGCTGGAAAAATCGATCAGACGACGGACTGCAACGACGATGCGTTCGTCGACCAAAATGACGGCGGCCGGGCTCTCCAACTCGATAAAAGTAAAAATTGCATCGCGATCCGATAAGGCAAATGCCGACCAGGTTAGTCTCAAGACGTCATACCCGCCGCCTTATTGCGTGCAGTCTGTCGACGCTTTTTGAAATGAGCCTCGACTTCATCGTCGGGAATATCCGGTCTTGTATCATTTAGCACCTCAAGCACCTTGGCACGAAACCAAGTATCGTGAGTCTCGCTGCCTGAAAAAAGTTCAAGCGGCAACACGCCCTCGTTGGCGGTTCTCGTAAGCAATATGCGGACCGCGTCTGACACCGTAAGTCCCATACCTTCAAGAACTAGGGACGCCCGGTCACGAATGTCAGCATCGATACGAGTTTGAACGAGCGCATTTGCAGCCATAGCTATCTCCAGATTGATATCTAATAGTAATGCAATTGAATTACAAAATCTAGCGCTCGTCTTTGGCCAATCTACTTTTTAAGTGCGATACCAAACTGCGATGATAGCTGCTCAGAAATATAAGCGACAGCAACTGCCTTCGCGATCTCGAAGGTGCCTCCTCCCGCCTTTTTCAAAATAGCGTTGGTATGATCCCAAACGTCTTTGCGTCGGACACTGTCTAGAAACTCGTGGCCGCTCCAACTCAGTCCACGAAAGGTTACTGAAATTGAAGGCTGCTTTTTGATCTTCAACGGCATAAGGAAACCGGCATCATCCAGCAGGTGTAGATGATAAATGGATAACGTCGTCACGGTACCCCTCAACGGCAACCTCAGGACTTCACACCAACGGTTTCCGGAGCAGGCTTGGCAGGCTTTTAGAACAACTAAACTCCTAGCGGAGATCGAACGCTATTGTCGGTTGAGGCTTCCTCCAACCGGTTCGGCAGTTGCAGGAAGCCAGTGGAGTTTCACTTCACGATATGCGATCTCTTCGGGATTTCGGGGCGGCTGGTCAGTTTATCAGCAGCAATTGCATTCCTTCGGCTGCCAACTACACGTGGCTTGCGACCACCGCTGTGTGGGCATACAGCCTGGAAAAAAACCGACCGGCTGCGCTTTTCAAATGGGCAACGAAGGTCGCAGCGCTGGCCGTTGAACGGCCTGCAATCCCTACCACCAAGGAGCTTGTATCATTGAAGATCGGCAGCGATGTCCTCGCGCATTTTCAGGGGGACGGTCCGGGCTCGCAAGAGCGCATCAACGATACCTTGCGAGCCGTAATGAACGTGTCCAATTAAGCTCTTAGTGGGATATTGTGCGACGGCCCGGTAGTTGAATGCTTCTGTGATCGGCCAGGTGATCAATGTTTGAAACTAAGAAGTCCAGTCTTCCACTCGTAATCCGGGTACGCGATCAAATTCACGACGATTATTGGTAACCATAACCAATCCGCGCGAGCGCGCGTGCCCCGCAATCAACTGATCATATGGACCGATCGGAGTGCCACTGCGCGCTAGTTCGGCTCGCAATTGACCCGTATGGCTTGCTGCTAATTCATCGTATGGGAGCACCTCGAGGCGCGCCGCGAAGCCCTCCACAACAGAAAGGTTCTTTTCTGGACTGGCTGACTTTTCCGCTCCGTAAATCAATTCCATTAGGCTGACCGAGCTGATGCAAAGCTGATCATGTGAGCGATTGAACGCATCGCGCACTTGCTGAGGTCGATTCTTGATCGTAAAAATGCAGATGTTGGTATCGAGCATGTACTTTAGCATTAGAATGCCTCGCGCTCCTGCGGAGCAGCCTGGTCACGCTCAATCATAAAGTCGGATGTCACCTCCGCTCCTTCAAACCAACTGTCCCAGATCTCACCGGCTGGTGCGATGATGCGAGTGCGTCCCACCACAACGATATCGACACGCTTTACGTCATCGGGCAAAGCGACCGCTTTTGGCAAACGTATTGCTTGGCTACGATTGCTCTGGAATACTGCACCCTGCTCCATCTACATCCCTCCGGATTGCATCAATAACTGTGTAGCCTATATAGTTCTTCGCGTGGGATATGTCAATGGGATATACAGTATAGGTCTTCTTAGGCACACGCGATCAGCATTGCAACCAGTCGTCTTCGCCTTGAAAGGATATGAACCAGCGACCCTGCTAATCAATTTTCCTCGGTTGGGAGATTGTCTTACCAAAGCAATTTCTTGGCACGATTTGAATGAGATCGACCAGCCTCTTCATCTCATCGCGCCAGCTAGCATCACTGATTGAAGCGCCGTGCTGAGATTAAGCACGATAAAATCCGCATAATTGCGGAGATTAATCTTGCTATTCTCCGCATCCAATATCCCTCTTGTTCCCAATTTGGGAATGTGGTAGACAAAGATTATGCAGATCATCGCCAAGTCTACATTGAGACAATTCTGGGAGCTTCACACTCACGCCGAGACGCCCCTAAAAACGTGGCACGCGATGGTCAGCAAAGCCGAATGGACGACGCCGGCCCGATGTGAAGGCAACATTTGGCGCGACGGTAGATTTCGTTTCCGATAATCGCATCATTTTCGACATATCGGGCAACAAATACCGGCTCATTGTCCACGTCGCCTACCCCTACAAACGAGTGCTGATCAAGTTCATTGGCACTCACAAGGAATATGACCAGATTAACCCGGAGACAGTGTAATGGACAACATCCGCGCCATCAGAAACGATGATGACCTCGCATGGGCCATTGCAGAGGTCAGCCAGTATTTCGATAACCCGCCCGATCCTTTCAGTACCGATGGTATGCGCTTCGATGTCCTTTCCGATCTCATCGAAGCGTACGAAGACAAGCACTACCCCATCGATGCACCCGAGCCGATTGAACTTATCAAGGCCCACATGGAGCTGACAGGACGCAGCCAGAGTGACCTCGCGACGCTGTTCGCTTCTCGTTCTCGTGCATCCGAAGTGCTGAACAAAAAGCGTGCTCTGACTGTCGAAATGATTCACCGGCTGCACAAGGAATGGGGAATTCCTGCCGATTGCCTTGTTGAGCCTTATCATCTTGACGGTCCGGAACTGAAGTACGCCTGACGACTGCCAGCGTCATTCCAGAATTCCAGCTAACGCCCGGAGACCAGTCATGATCAACGCCGAAGTTATCAAGGAATTCCTAAGAGATGCGTACAACGAAGGCGCGCTCGATCTGGGCGTGGACAGGAAATTTCTCGAGGGTTTCCTCAGGATATTCGCTGGCGAGCAGGAAGCCATCCAGGCTGTCGCTTTTGCGTCATACCTCGATGAGGATGAGCAGGCGGCGTTGTTGCCGTTGGCGCAGATAACGCCAGAAAGCGCCAGCCATTATCACGCATGGCTCCGCCGCATCGAAAAGTCCAACTAAGGCCAGTGCGGCTCGTAAGACGAAAGCAAATCCATGTTTGAGGTCAGGGAGCGAATTCGAGATTGGACAAGATACTATATTTACCTGCGAGTGTATTTGATAGGCTATGACGGCAAATTGATGCCACGCTCACTTCGCAAGCTTCTCGCTAGCTTTCTGTTCCTTTGCTACCCAGATCCCGAATAGGGAAAAGTTGTCATCGCCTTGAAAGGAATCAAACTGGCCTACCAGTTGAACCAATCATCGGGCTCAATGCCTACATGGATATAATGTCTGGCCATTCTTTCGTGCCGTGAAGAACGTGGAGAATACGATTCGCCGGTGGCGCCACGGCATAAGCCGTGAGGTACGGCGCAACAGTAATAACCAGTTGGCGTGTCCCGACAATTCTGCCAACACGACTACTCGCAGGAAAATCAACCAAGCGACGAACTGCAAAACGATCCGTTCGTCAACCATGATGGCAGCTGACGGGTTATCCGATTCAATGAATGCGAAGATGGCGTCTCGATCTTATCGCGCAAACGCTGAGCAAGTAAGCTTCACGACTTGCGTGCCATTGCTTTAAGCCGCGCTTCCCCGCGACGTTTCTCAATCTATGCCTCCACTTTTCTATCCGAGAGGTCCGGTCGAGAGAAATTAGTTCAGCCCCACCTTGTTACGTGGCGGGGCTGGTCAAATACATGCATACATAAGGGCTTGCGGATAATCTAGCGGGCCATGTGCCTGAGGCGAGGTCTATACTCGATCTCCTGCTACGCAAATCGCCCCCTACGTTTAGTCGGGGCGGGTTTGGAGAAGGTCCATTCTGCTTCCAAACCAATGTGGATTGAAGCAAGTTGACACCTGTCGGCGCTCAGTTTCCTTTGGCCTCGTTATCTTTCTTCGCCTGATCGTGATGCCACTTGATGGCGTAGTACATGCCAATGCCCAGTACGATAATTTTGAACGGCAAGAAAACTATTGGGAAAAAGTCTACCCATTCCAGGTCAGCCATTTCGAGTACTTCCAGTCTGTTGCTTGGAATTGTCTATCCTTCAGGATAGGACACACCCGAAATGCTCCTTTAACAACTCAATTACAAGATCGACAGGCATGGTCTTTTTGACGCAGCCTCGCCTCCTTTGTGCCGGTCGCCAACGTGATACTGGGCTCCTCAATCAGGAGCGAGACGACGCCGCGCGCAGGTGCATGCTGGCTATCAGGCCGGGTGGAAAGACTGTTGACACCGATACGGTCGGACCGCTCTCGGCCTCTAATGCGAGTTGGCACGCGTTTGGATCGAATGGCCGCATCGCTCTCCACATGCCAATCGGTTCACGCCCATAGGCGCAAGTTCGGTGACGACGTGCCCGAAAGCTTGCATGTCTACAACTGTCTCGAAAACCTAGCCGCCAATGCTTCTGATCCGCGTGCCAGCAATGCGACATCGACACCGACGGCAGTGAACAGCGTTCCCAATTCCATGCAACGGGCCGCGAACTTCTCGTCAGGCGTGAGTATTCCTGCCGGCTTTCCGAGCCGTTTGAGCAATGCGATCGTATTTTCAATCGCCTCGACCACTTCCGGATGGCCTGGTTGTCCCGGATAGCCGAAACTGGCTGCGAGATCCGCCGGGCCGATAAATATCCCGTCCACCCCTTCGACCGATGCCATGGCCTCGATATGAGCAATGGCCTCCCGCGTTTCGACTTGAACGAGAACGCAAATCTCCCTCTCCGCCTGCTGGGCATAGTTCTTTACCCTGCCGAAACGTGTGGCACGCGTAAGCGCCGAAACGCCTCGAATTCCTTTCGGTGGATACCGGGTTGCTTCCACCGCGGCTTTCGCTTCGTCTGCATTTTGAACAAAGGGGATTAGAAGGGATTGTACACCAATATCCAGGAACCGCTTGATCAGCACTGGATCATTGACAGCTGGGCGCACCACCGGCGCGACATCGTAAGCCGCGACCGCCTGCAATTGTGGCAGCACGGTCAGCACGTCGCCGGGGGAATGTTCGGTATCAAACAACAGCCAATCGAACCCGGCTGGCGCCACGATTTCGGCAGCGTAGCTCCCTGGAAGCCCGCACCAAAGTCCTATCTGGCTTTGCCCGGCCTGCAGTTTTGCTTTAAATTTATTGACTGGAAGATCCATCTCTACCTCACGTAAAAGAGATGCCGATCGAGCCAACTGGCCCATAATCAGCCTGAATGACATCGCCCTTTATGATGTCGACCGGTCTCGTAAATGAGCCCGCAAGGACGATCTGACCTTTTTTCAAGCCGCCACCGACGGCATGAAGTTTGTTGACCAGCCATGCAACGCCGGCCGCCGGATGACCCATGATCGCGGCTGAAACCCCGGACTCTTCGATAATGCCGTTTTTCGACAGAGTTGCTCCGACCCAGCGTATGTCGATATCAAACGGGCGGATTACCCGCCCACCCACTACGATTGCTCCGAAGGCTGCATTGTCGGCGATTGTGTCTGTAATCGCACGCGGAACTTCGGTTCTGTAATCGATGATCTCAAGCGCAGGCAGAATGAACTCCGTCGCGCGCATGACGTCATAGATACGGGTGCCCGCCCCTTCCAGGTCTTCACCCATTACGAATGCCAACTCGACTTCCAGGCGCGGCTTGATGAACAAATCCGCATTAATTTGCGCGCCATCATTGTAGAGCGCATCATCCAGGATCACCCCATAATCCGGTTCGGTCATCTTGGATGCCATTTGCATGGCGCGAGACGTCAGACCTATTTTGTGACCGACAATTCGCGCGCCGCGCGAAACACGCAACTCGGCCCAAAGCGCCTGAATGCGATACGCATCCTCAATTTCGAGCTCGGGATAAGTTTTGCTGGGTTGGACAATGGGAGTCCGCGTGGTTTCCGCCTCCAGGATGGCCCTGGCTGCTGACTGGCGTTGTTCCTCGGTGATCATTATCCGGCTCCAAATGAAGTTACTTGATCGGCGGGCGCGGCAAGACAGCCTCGCCTGCCTCCATGACATAAGTGTAGTCGAGCGAGAACCACGGCGCCTGAATGTCTCGGTTGGTTGGATGCGGTTCGTCGTGGCGAATGAAATCGCCGGTGAGCGCCGCAGTCACGCCAAACTGAACGTCAGATTCGATATTCGGATCGCTCGGATCGAAAACCTGCGAAATCAGCGTCTTGTAGCCCCGCTTGAAGATCAGCGCGTGCAAATGTGCCGGTCGAAAAGGATGGCGGCCCTGAGCCTTGAGCAGGCGTCCGACGACGCCATCGACGGGGATGGGATAACCAACCATCTTGACCGTCTGGAACCAGAAACGTCCCTCCCCGTCCGTCATGAATTTGCCGCGCAAGTTCATCTCCGCTTGGTCTGGATCCTGGTTCTCATAAAGACCGACAGGGGATGCGTGCCAGACGTCGACCTCGGCACTGGAAATAGGATTGCCTTCGCGATCGATCACACGAGCATGGACGAAAAGCGGGACACCGGGCGTGTAGGACCGGATGATCGTGCCGCCGTTTTCAACTCTTGGAGAATTCAGGCGCCAGAATGGTCCAAGAAGCGACTGCGAAGTCTCTGTTTGCCCCTCGTCACCGTTATTGAGCAGGCAGACAAGGGACGACACGCCAAGTGAGCCAGACATGAGGACAAACTCGTTATGACTATCGGTTTGCATTTGGCCGATCTCGTTGAGAACCGCAGTCGCTTCCCGGAATTCCACCTCGGTCAGCCGTACTTCGCGAACGAAAGCATGAAGATGCTTCACCAGAGTCATCAGGATGTCCCGCATCCTCGGATCTGAAGTCTGGCCCATGGCCGCAATCACGGCGGGCGTTAAGTCCCTTTCAGATTTAATCACCATCGTCACCTCCCACCGTCCGAGTGATACGTAAATAATCGATTATTTGTCAAGTGCTCATCGACGCACCCAGCGTCAGGATTCTGTGAAATTTCAAAATTGTGAGATAGTTCACCGATATTGGAGTATTTCACTCAATATCGTGAATTCTATTGTCGACCATGACGGAAAAATCCAAATTCGTTGACAATAATAATCGTTTATAATATCGCCCATCAATCAAGCGCGACATTCTCGTGGGAGGTTTTATGAAGCGACAGAGTGACTCACCCGACGCACCCAACGAGCAAGCCGGAAACGGTGACTTTGCCGATGACGGCAAGAACACGATTGGAAGCCAACTGGCATTCCGGCTGCGCGAAGCAATTATTTCGGGAGGGCTGGAGGCTGGCAGCAAGATCAATCTCGACAAGGCGCGACAGTCATTCAATGTGAGCCTCAGCCCCTTGCGCGAAGGGCTTGCGCGCTTGATTTCCGATGGGCTGGTGGAGTTTGAAGACAATCGCGGCTACCGGGTCGCGCCAGTATCACTCGCAAATCTGGAAGAGATCACGAGTCTTCGCGAAGAGTTGGAGGTTTTCGCGTTGAAAGAGTCGATTAGGGTCGGTGACGCGGAGTGGGAAAGCAATGTCATGCGCGCGCTTCACAAGCTCAACCGTGCCGAACGCGATACGAACAAGCCGGAAACTCTCGAATATTGGGAGATGGCGCATCGCGACTTCCATCTCACCCTTATTTCGGGCTGCGGAAAGCCACTTCTCCTGCATTTCTGCAGGACCCTGCTCAATTTGAATGATCGATATCGCAGAAAATTCCTGACCCAGACTTCAGGCGACCGAAATGTTAGCCAGGAGCATAGTGAAATCGCTCAGGGCGCTGTGGCGAGAGACAGCGATTACGCGACTGACAAGCTTCATCAGCACATCCATCGCACCGGCGCTAACCTGCTTGATCATTTGGCTCGTACAGGAGTTGTGCGATGACCGATGCTGCGGTGAAAGAGCCGCCCGTAGGCATCGCCCATTTCTCTGCGATCCAACTGCCGCCCCAGCAGTTCGTCAGGCATGCTGCAGTCGCAGGCTTCAATTCCGTAGGACTTCGGCTGCATCCCGCTTTCCCCGGGGCAGCCTATTACGAGCTGCCGCAGGGCAGCAGGGATGCACTGGAGTTTCGAACTTTGCTCGACAGCGAAGGCATCAACGTTTTTGATATTGAGTTTTTCATTATCGGCCCGGATTTCAACGCTACCTTGGTCGAACACATCGTCGCTGCCGCGGCCGATATCGGAGCCAAGCGACTCTCCGCATGCGGCGATGATGGCGACCTGCAACGCCTAGTCGGCAATTTGACGGAGTTCTGCCAGCTTGCTGGACGATATGGGTTGGCCGTCGACGTGGAGAACATGGGTTGGCGCACTATCAACACCTATAGCAAGGCTGCTTCACTGGTCACGGCGTCCGGCCAAGACAATGCAGGTGTCTTGGTCGACGCCATTCACTTTTTTCGAAATGGCGGAAACATTGACGAGATCAAAATTGATATCGTACGGCATGTGCAGCTCTGTGACGTAGTTGGGCCGGCACCCAAGCGTCCAGAAGACATGATGAGTGAAGCCCGCGAAGGACGGTTGGCGCCGGGTGATGGCATGTTGGGGTTAAGCGAATTGCTGAACAAAGTTGTTGGCCATGCAACGATATCGGTGGAGGTTCCATTGGTTGGCGACATCGATCCGCTGGTTCACCTAACAAATCTTAATATGAAATCACGGAAAATTCTGCGACCGGCAGCCTAAGGGGTTCTGAAAGTGCCTTTGTCGGGCTCTCCCAACCGCTCGGCAGCAACGTTAATGCGGCTGTGCAGCAGAGGGACGTTACCGTTCTACTTCATAGACGCTGTGTCGCTCGCCGTACGCTCGCCATGACAGATCCGCAGTTTTTATTTGGTTCAAAGATGGGCAATCGGACTTGGAGGCCCGTGAGTGGGAGACCAACCGAACCAGCTGATCAGCTATCGTGCTCTAGAATAATCTGGTGGGTGCAGGCAGTTCGCCAACCGTCGCCCCTCCCCCCGCAGGCCTGTGGGTTTACCTCGGCGCCCAGATTGAGTAATTTCCGATTCAAGGCGCGGTGCTGGTGACCTTTGTTCGAGCGGCAGAAGTTATCCTCACACTGAAGTCCACCTTCTGTTTCAGCATATCAAGTCCGTCCGTTGCGGCAACTCACGGGCTCGGATGATAAATTCGCTGGGATTTTGTTTGTTTGCCTCCCTCCCCTCCCCTCCCCTCCCCGAGCAGATGTCGGCGCGGGGTGTGGTTCGTCGTGATTGTGGTGGCCGTTTCTAAGAATATGCGGTCCCGACCATTTCGCATGAGATCTACCCGCCCGCCCCTCCCCCTTCCCCTCCTCCGAGGTGTAACTTGACCGTTCAAGTTGATGTGCGACTACAAACCTTGTCAGCTGACAAGGTCGCGGGTAGCGGACGTCTTTAAACCGATGCCCTTGGACGCTGGGCACCCCTCACCGGTCGCAGCAATTGATCGTCTGGTATCTGGACTTGCTCAAGCGAGAAGAACTGATCCGGGGTCAGATCGGCGCCCCAAAAACCTTGTCAGCTGACAAGGTTTTCCTGATCGGTGCTGAAACGTCAACCAACGCAAAAAACTATCGCCGACGTTCACGCATTCGCTGCTTGTACCGTCGCTAAAACAAGTGTCGCTATAATTGGGATTTTGCGACAGGCTCTCTTGGAAGGCCGACGGATAGCAAAGATCCCTTTCTAAGACATAGCGAATTTGTACGGGGACAATCTAACGAGGCCACGCTTGCGTCGTCATGATAGATAAAGCCGTTCACACTGGTGACTTTTCTAAGGTCATTCTATGCGCTTGATTGTTTTTGCTGTCGGCTCTTTTGCCGGGGGGTAAATGCGTAGCCGTGGCAAAACATCGATCCTGCATCTGCTGGCTGGTCGATTGATAGGCTGAAGGCAGCGCAGGATTACGCAACCAGCCTGAAATCCACCGCCGTCATGGTGGTGCAGGACGGCAAGGTGATTGCCAGTTGGGGCGACGTGTCCCGCAAGGTGAATGTCGCCTCTGTCTGCAAAAGCCTTCTCAGCGCACTTTATGGCATTGCGGTCGGAGAGCGCCGCATCGATCTCGGCAGTACCCTTGCTGATTTCGGTATTGACGATAAGTGCCCGGCGCTTACGGCGACCGAGCGGCGGGCGACAATCCGCGATTTGCTCATGGCGCGATCTGGCGTCTACCAGGTCGCGGCTTACGAGACTGCTGATATCCGCCATAAACGACCAGAGCGGGGTAGTCATGCGCCTGGCACGTTCTGGTTCTACAACAACTGGGATTTCAGCGCTATCGGCACGATCTACCGGCAGCAGACCGGCGAAGATATTTTCCAGAGCTTCTCGAAGCGCATCGCCTTGCCGGTCGGCATGGAGGATTTCTCAGTGCGCGACTGCAGCTATTCGCTCGCCAAGAACCTGGAGAGAAAACATGCCCTGTGGCGTGGACGTATCGATCGGATCGCAGATCGAACGAAAATGGACACCACGCTCCTCGAGATCTTCGATCACTTGCAGAAGGTGGCTGACAGACCGGGCAAGGCGATCCAACCGGACGACAACCAGCACGTCGCCGGCGGTGAGGTCCCCGAGAAGTCTTGTGAGAACCGGCCGAGCGCGTGATGCACCCGAGCCTTGCTCCTGAAATATCTGCTCGCAGCCGACAGCACGCAGCTCGTCCATTTGAGCGTCATGGACCTGATCGTCGGTAGAGACACGTGCATAGCCTATAAGGCGTTTAGGCGCCGGCGATGGATTGGCGACTTGCCGTTTTGCCATGGTTCTCTCGTGCGTTTTTCAGGTGCTTTGTACAAATAAGGAATGCGTGAGAAAATGAGTAGTTGCAAGCGTGTTTTATGACCTGAATGCAGCCCTGTCAGACGCAAAACGCGGCGTCGAACGACATCCGGGCCACGACCTGCTTGAAATACACTCTGATGGCCGTCCACGGCGGAAATTGCTTAAAGTGTGGTGTTCGGGGAGGGGATGTGTTGGCCTCCACGCGGAACGAACATGCACGATGACCAAACCACGGGGCGCCAAATCAGAAATACTAGATAGCCATCAAGATGGCATCTGCCATCTCGATGGCTATTTCAAGTTAAGTTACTGTGGATCCAGAGAAAGGAGCACTCAATGGTAACACCGCAACTATCCGTCCGCAGTTCCAAAGCGCGCGACCTCGCCCATAAGCTCGCCCGCCGAGAAAATCGCACGATTGCCGATATCGTTGAGCGCGCGCTCGAAACCTATGAGGCTCGTGAGGCAGGACTTGAACCCGCTGCGAAATTCTATAGTCGTCTTTCATCGCAGTCGGGTACGGATATCGATTTCGACAGTATCATCGATGAAAACAGACGCGCTCACAAAGGCGTCGAGCTTTGATTTTTCTCGACACGAATGTGATGCCGGAGACTTTGAAGAAAGCTCCCGATTCTGCAGTCATAGCATGGATGGTTCGTCACGACGCCGAATTGGCATTGCAGACGGTTGCAGTTGCTGAGATCGCTTTTGGTATTCAAAAGATCAGGCCGTATCAGCGCGCCGATCGCCTGGAAGAGGGACTTGTGAGCTGGCGTCGCCGGTTCTCCGACAAGATTTTTGCCTTCACGGAAGAAGCAGCATTGGCCTATGGCGATATCATGGGAGACGCTGCGCGGCAGGGGAGGGGGATGTCGGCTCCGAACGACATGATCGCGGCGATAGCGCGGATCAATGGTGGCCGGTTGGCGACCCGAAACCTCAAAGATTTCGAGACAACAGGGCTCGAATTGATCTCGCCCTGGCAATTCTGACAGGAGACCCGATCTACAACAATCGGGCCGCTCGCCCGCTTCTGCGTGTAGCACTGTTATAATAGCTGGATGCTTGCTGTACCGATCGGTGGCGTGATTGCTCCATGGCTTCTGGCAGGGGAATTCCGCGGTTGGCCGCTTCGGTCAGATAGCCCGACCGCAGACCATGCGCCGAAAACTGGCCTGCCTCCAACCCTGCTATTTCGGCGCGCTGCTTGATGATTGCATTGACCGACTGTGGATCTAGCGCCCGTTTGGAAACCGTTCCCCATTTTCCGATCCCGCGAAACACGCTGCCCTTGTCGATCCTGGCGGCCGCCAGCCAGGCATTCAACGCCTCGACAGGCCGGCCTGTGAGATAGACGACGTTGTCCTGCTCGCCGGCCGTCGTTTTGGTGCGGCCAAGATGAATGGCTAAAGAGGGGAGGGGAGGGCCGTCCGGCACCTCGATCGGCGGCTCGACTACAAACTGTTCAATCCGCAGTCCGGCGATCTCGCTGCGCCGCCGGCCGCCGGAGGCAAAGGCCACCATCAGGATTGCCTTGTCGCGTAGATCGCGCAGGCTGTCCGAATCGCAAGTCGCAAGCAGCTTTGCCAGAACGTCGCCTGTGACCGCTTTTGCGCTCTTGCGCGCCCGGGTTCGCGGAACGGCGCGCACGGCCAGACGAATGGCTGACTTAAGGGCAGGGGAGGCGAAGGCGCCATGGAGGCCGCGCCACCTGGTCAGCGTCGACCAGTTGGCCAGCCGCCGGCGCACCGTCGATGGTGCGTGTGGGCCGACGGATCTCAGAAAACCCTGGCGCCGGAGGTTTTCATCGACCGCAGCTGGCATGCCGTGGTCGGGATCTGTTGCGCGCTTTTCCGGATCCCAGAGGTGATGGGCGACAAATTTCAACAGTAGTGCTTCCGGTGCGGGCCAGGGAAGAGAACTGCCGGTGGTCGCCAGCCCCCAGGCTTCTAGGTAAGCGAGGTCGGATGTGAGTGCGCGCAGCGTATTGTCGCCCATGCCCTGATTAACGAGATGGCGCAGCGTCTCGACGTCCTGATCGGTCAACAGCTCGGCGAGCTCGTCGCGGCGTTCGAGCGGCAGGACGGACGCAATGGTATCGAGCTCTTCGGCGCGCCGCTCGACGGACGTCTGTGATGTCTTCGCTTTAGCCACGAGAGGCTCCAGAATCGTGTGTTTCGGCGGCCGCTGGACCGTGATTTGCCCGGATTTTCCTCGATTTGCGCCGCGAAATCAACTACCATCGATAAGAGGTACTTATCGATGGTTATGACCTCAACCAGAAATCATATCATGTGAGGAATATTAATATTCATATAGCGTTCCTTTAGGAAATCATTTACCATGATTTCAATGGCTTACGATCTCGCGAAAATCAGCATGAGCGCCCTGATGCGGCCGGCTTTCGACGCCGGTGTCGCGCTCACCCGTCTCGACGAGCGCATCGCTCGCTCGCCGGTCGGTCAGGGATGGATCGAGAGGATGCATTTCGCCGACGCCTGCGCCTCGCTGTGGATTGACGGCGAGCTCGTCCATCTCGAAGACCTCGTCCTCCACGACGCGACCCGCGACATCCGCACGCCGACCCACGAACTCACCATCGCCCGCGACGTTTTGCGCACCCGCCGGCGGATTTCCGGACAGTCACCCGACTGGGCTTTGTCCCCAGACGGTATCCGAACCTTGCGACAAACCCAGGCGTGGCCTGGACCATCAGACGGTTCTGAAAACACCGCGGAGCCTGCACAGGTGGTCGAGCGGGAAGGGGAGGGGGACGACGGTGATGCCGCGGAAAGTCTCCCCGGCGTCGACCTCGCTGCCATCGATGCGACGCTGGCGCGTTCGTCGGCCGCGATCGAAAATGCAACTCGGCCTGGCGGGACCAGAGGCGGCGCCGCAGCCGAGAAGGACCCGATGATTTATGATCTTGACTGGGATGAGGATGCCCGGCTCGACGAATGGCGCGGCGTGCTGCGCCAGGCGGAGAATTTGCCGGCGGTGTTGCAGGCGATCATCGCCCTCGATGCCTGGAACGAGCTCTCCGTGCTGCAGCACGCACCCTGGCTCGGCCGGCTTCTTTGCGCCTCCATCCTGCGGGAAGCTGGCATCACCACCAGCGCCCATCTCACGGCCATCAACCTTGGCCTGAAAACCATTCCCGTCGATCGGCGCCGAAGTCGTGATCGGGAGACGCGACTGCTGGCCATCGCCCACGGACTTCTGGCGGCGGCTGAGATCGGGCTCAAGGAACACGACCGGCTGGTGCTGGCGCGCACCCTGATGGAGCGAAAGCTGGAAGGGCGTCGGACGTCGTCAAAACTGCCGGAACTGGTCGAGCTGGTGATGGCGAAGCCGCTGGTGTCCGCCGGAATGGTGGCAAAAACGCTGGATGTGACGCCGCAGGCGGCGCGGCGGATTGTTTTGGAGTTGGGCTTGCGCGAGATGACGGGGAGGGGGAGGTTTCGAGCGTGGGGGATTATCTAGTCGGAAAGTTCTGTTGCCGCCGTCTGCGCCGCCGTTTTCCCGTCGCCCATGCCTTCATGGCTCATATTTTCTTCTGCGCACCTCGGCGATGAGCGCTAACACGAAGACCGGATGGGAAACAGGTCCTCACCGTAATGGTGAAGCCTCGTGTGATGGCGACGGCATAGCCACCGGACTTTCAAAGGCTGATCATATTGGTCGTGATGGGCATCGACGGCTTCGTTGCCGCAGACCTCACACGTGTCCTTTCTCAGCTCGCCCGCCTTCACTGCACGCTGCACGACGAGGTGAGCCTCATACTTTGCGGGATTGGCTCGTCGCCAATTAGCCTGACGGGTATCGGTTTTGAGCATCTACGCAGTCTTCCCGGTCAGTTCAAGGTGTAGCGCTTCCAGGGTATGGTCTGCATAGGCACCCGCGACAGAAAATTAACGAGATCACGTCGGCCACGATATGTCGGTACGCCCCGGCTGTTTTGCGCCATGAGAACAATCGGCACGCCCGGGAATGCCGGCTGGAAGCTATACGCAACCTCATCGGCTTGATAGCCGCTGTTCAGGACGTGCGGCTTAACTATGACGATGGCGAATGTGACGCCTTGCTCGCGGACTAATGCGCCTTCAAACTGCATTTCTTCTCTCCTTTGATGAAGAGGCCGCCTCACTCCAGACGGCCTCAGGTTTTAGCCACGCGGCGGGAACGGATCGCGACCGTAGGAATCCTTGTCTCGGATTTGTCCGTTGGGACGGTGGATAACCACTTCGCTCTGCTGGTTGATCGCAATCTTGCGAGCAGCAGCAGCCGCGTCGGCCTGTGTTCCATGCGTGGAGGTCACTCGCTGATTTCCAGCGCCCCGCACGGCCCATTCGCCGTTATGGGGAACCACATGCTGATTTTTCTTTGTCATTGCATCAGATTCCTTTTTCTTGAGTGCCATACCAATTTACATTAATTAAAATTTAATTGTCAATACGGCTATTGTGGTTTACGAATTGGGATAGAAATTTTACGCATGGAGTGATCATGACCATTGAGATGAAAAATGTGCTGGAGTTGGCCGATGCGGCACTTTCCGCTGACTACACGCGCGTACGCAGAGCTGCGAATGCGCTCGCGCGAGATCTCGACAAGAATGGTGAGACTTCCATTGCCAAGGAACTGAAGGCCCTGGTGCGCAAGAGAGGGGTGCCCTTGAAGGCGTCTGGCTACGTGGAATCGCTACCCGTGGACTCGAAATCCCGCTTGCCGCTTGTCGAGGAGCAGACCTGGCCCGATACGCCCATTTTTCTCAACGAAGGCGGGTGGCATGTGTTCAGCGATTTCATCGCGGATGCCCGGCGCATTGATGACTTGAGCGCCAAAGGGTTGGCGTCACGTCTTGGGCTTCTGCTCTCGGGCCCGCCAGGAACGGGCAAGTCTCTCCTTGCCGGCCATATCGCTGCGCAATTGTCTCGTCCGCTATATGTTGTCCGGCTCGACTCGGTCATCTCCTCTTTGCTCGGGGACACCGCCAAAAATATCCGCTCGGTGTTTGATTTCGTGCCGGCGCGAAATGCCGTTCTTTTTCTCGATGAGATGGATGCAGTCGCAAAGCTGCGTGACGATCGGCACGAGTTGGGCGAGCTCAAACGCGTCGTCAATACCGTCATTCAAGCGTTGGACGGGCTGGACCCGAGCTCGATAGTGGTTGCTGCAACCAATCATGCGCATCTTCTTGATCCTGCAATATGGAGGCGGTTTCCTTATAAAATTGAACTCGGTCTTCCGGATGAAAGCGTTCGCGCTGACCTTTGGCGCCATTTTCTTTTTGAGGACAAAGATGAGGAGAGTCGCGCCGAGCTATTCGCCGTCGTGTCCGAAGGGTTGTCGGGGGCCGATATCGAAACGATGAGTCTGTCGGCGCGGCGTCATGCCGTTCATGAGTCGCGTGACATTGATTTTGGAGCCATCGTTGCGGCTCTGCTTGAGCCGCGTTCAGGCCGTACTGTCCCTGTACAGCGGCAGCCATTGGATGCGGAGCAGAAACGCCAGGTTGCAATTGCCCTCAAGGAGAAGCACGCCATTGGGGGCGCGGATACCGCCCGCATTCTCGGAGTGTCACGTCAAGCCATTTATGCTTACCTGAAGCAACAGGAAGGGGAGGTGTAGTATGGCGGAGCCTAGAGACCAACCCCTTCTCTATCCCGTTCTGAGCCTTCAGATGGATCCGGCGCTGCGGAGTCCGACGGGGCGTGGCAAAGGCATCGACAGCATCGTCAAGGAGCGGCTCGGCCGGCAGCAGGACGTGCTCGCGAGCGAAACACGCGACATTTATGAACACCGGACAGAGTTGCCCACATACTCGGGATTAACGCACCTAGTCGTTCGGATGTTCAGTGAGGATTCCCTTGCTCCAACGCACACCCCCGATGACCTGTTCTCGCAGCGTCATGGATGCAGGCTCGTTGCTCCTCTTCCTGGCGGCTATTTGATCGAGGCTGAAGTCAAAGAATTGCCTCGCCTCCTTCACGCAATCGAACATCCAATCGGCTATGCGGTGCAAGCCGACATATCCCGTGTTTCGTCTCTCGAACAATTTGATGCCAAAAGTCGTTTGCGCGGTCGATCGGTCAATGAACTCTGGAATTCCGCACCGGAAGATGATGACGGACGTTTGTTCGTTGTTTGGCTTGCGCCGTTTCGCGATCGAGATGCCAAGGCCGAAGTCCTCGAGCGGATCCAGGGTTTTGCCAATGAGAGGCTGGTCATGCCGACATTTACCAGCGTGCGGCTCACGCTCGGGACATCTGAGGAAGCGGAAGAACCGCGTTCTCTCACGACACCACGACAATCCAGCATTGCACGGGCAATGCGAGATTATCGAAACACCGGCGTCGGACGCGCTACAGTTCGAATTCCGAACAAAGAAGGGTTGAGACAGCTCATTGCGTCAGGCGCTTCGTATCGCATTGATCCTGTGCGGCCGATCAGAGTGGCAGCACCTGGCGAAGGAGCGGAGCCTCCTGCACCAATAATCAATGAGAATGCTCCAATCGTTGCCGTCGTCGATGGCGGTCTGCATGCACGAACCTACACTGCGGCTGAAGCTTTCAGGGCGACACCTTTCGTCACGAACGCCCAAGCCGACAAGCCGCACGGAAATAGCGTTAGCTCCCTCGTTATCCATGGGCACGCCTGGAACAAAAATCGCTCGCTGCCTGAACTAAACTGCCGTATCGGAACTGTTCAGGCCGTCCCCCATCGGAACGCCAATCGGCGCTTCGATGAGCGGGAGTTGGTGGACTATCTGGCGGAGGTTGCGCGTCTTTATCCAGAAGCGCGCGTCTGGAACATCTCTGCCAATCAGGACGGCGCCGGTTTGGATCCCTCCGAGGTAAGCGTCCTCGGCCATGAAATCAGTCTTCTGGCGAGATCTGCGGGATTTCTTCCAGTGATCTCCGTTGGAAATGTCAGCCCGGACAACAATTCCCGGCCCAATCCGCCAGCTGATTGCGAAGCGGCGATTGTGGTAGGTGGCCGTCAGGCGCTCCCGGATGGAACGCCAGGCGACCGTTGCCCTGCCTGTCTCCCCGGTCCCGGCCCCGATGGGATGATGAAACCGGACCTATCATGGTTTTCGAATCTTAGGATGTTGGGTGGGGTCGTCGATACGGGAAGCAGCTACGCAACGCCATTGGTATCGTCTTTGGCAGCCCACACTTTCGATAGCTTACGGGAACCAACGCCGGATCTGGTTAAGGCTCTACTCATCAATTCGGCCGAGCGAAGTGAGCACGATCCCAACCTCGGTTGGGGAACTCCGTATCAAGGGCACCTTCCTTGGACCTGCGCGCCCGGCAGTGTCACGCTTGCGTGGCGGGCACAGCTAGAGCCGGGAACCGCATATTACTGGAACGATATTCCTATTCCTCCCGAGCTGGTGCGTGACGGAAAATTGTTCGGACGCGCCAGCTTGACCGCTGTTTTGCGGCCTCTCGTGTCGCCGTTTGGCGGCGCAAACTACTTCGCTTCCCGCTTGGAGACATCTCTGGCGTATCAGTCGGGAGCGGATAAGTGGCCGTCGCTACTTGGCTCAATGAAAGAGTCGACGCTTCCGGAAAACAACGCCCGCGATGAGCTTCGCAAATGGCAGCCTATCAGACGGCACTGCAGAGACTTTTCCAAGGGGAGCGGGCTTGGCTTTTCCGGTCCACACCTGCGGCTTTATGCCCGCGTGTTCATGCGTGATCTCTACCAATTTGGGTGGACGCATCACAGCCAGGCGGGGGCGCAAGAAGTTGCGTTCGTGCTTACGCTTTCAAGCGCGGACGGAGAAAAGTCGATCTATGACTCAACTGCTCGTGCGCTCGGAAACTTCGTCGAGAGCGCCGTCTTGAATCAAGACATCGAGGTCTCGAATGAGCTTTAAAGTCTCTAAATTGGTAAGACTTTCTCACCACGTCCTCCAGTTTGGGCGTCTCATTGCCTTCATCAGTTTGCGATTGCCGTCTCCGACGGTTTTGAATTTCAAGGGCACACACTTTCCAGGAAGATAATGTCAAGCGCATGCATACAACGACACCGACAGCCAGTAGCTGGCTCCAGAAGCGAACGCAGCAACCCGCAAACATCGATTTGACTTTGACATCTTCAGAGAAATGCAAATACTACTTTGGGGTGCGGGGTTCGTGCGACTAGTGCAGCTCCGAGGAGACGTCACGGTTGCTTGGGACGGCGCCAGCGATAATGCTGGAATGCGGGAAGTGCGAGGCTGGGGATTTGACGGCGAGGGGACAATGTGCGTGGCCGATGCTCACGGTCGCGAAAGCAGCTGCGCGCGCACTTCTAAAAAATCTACCAGATCATTGTGACATCGACTCCGTTTGCATTGATTTGAAGCCTTTCGAGCACAAGGAAGTCGCGATCTTCAGGAATAGGCTCGCTGCATTGTCGCCTCATGACCGCAACTATTGGCGCGGCACGCTCTATACGCTGATGATGTCGCCTGCGGACCGTCGGGCACAGGCCGCCTATTTCACGCCGCCATATCTGGCCAACGCTGTCATCGACATGGCTCTGGATCATGGATTCGATATCAAGAAGCACAACGTCCTTGACCCTGCCGCGGGAGGAGCTGCGTTTCTCTCCCTGATTGCGGATAGGATGTATCGTGCAGGCTTGCCGAGGGAAGACATCGCCGCTCGCTTGAACGGTATAGAGATCGATGAGCGACTTGCTCGGATGTCCGAATTCCTGATCGCAGAACAGCTTGAGGGCTTCCGGAGCCGCCAGATTGTCACGGTCGGAGACAGTATTCATGCACAGACTGATGGATCCTACGACCTTGTAATCGCCAACCCTCCCTATGGCCGCATGAGACCGAACGAACTTCCCGAAGGCAGGTGGGGGAAGGTCGCGTACGGCAACCATATCAACAAGTACGCGATCTTTACCGAGTTGTGCCTCCGCGTTGCCAAACCAGGCGGTCTCGTCGCCCTGGTCATCCCTTCAAGTTTCCGAGGCGGCCCCCTCTACGACCGCATGAGGTCCTTCGTTGCAAGCCAAGGACAGATTCTTGCGCTCGGCACTGTCACGAACAGGGCGGACGTCTTCGCCGACGTGGCGCAGGATGTAAGCGTCTTGCTGGTCAGAAGGGGCGCTCCTCATCGAACCAAGGAGCGAGTGAAGTTTCCAGCCATCACCGGGGCGGGCGTGTCACATCCCGTTCCGGCTGGCCTGCTTCCGAAGGACATGTCGTCGCCATGGCTGGCGGGTACAGATGCAAGGAAAGACCGCGGTGGTGCGACCCTGTCGGACTATGGGGTCTCGGCAAAAGCGGGATACTTCGTCTGGAACAGAGAATGGGACAGAATATGTGATTCCCAGGATGAGCAGGCGTATCCTTTGTTCTGGGCGAAGAACGTTAGGGCAAAAAGCCATTGCCGTCCCATGAACCGCAGCGGCGACGGAATTGACTTTGTCCGCGTCCCACTCGGAAGCACTGCGATCGTCGACGGACCTGCCGCCATTGTGCAACGCGTTACGAACAGCAGTCAGCCGCGCCGCATCGTTGCCGCGATGGTTGACCGGGATTCGATTGCTCCTTGGAAGGGGTTCGTCTCGGAAAACCATACGATCGTCCTCTCCGGATCAGACGCCGCGGATCTCGACCTTCTCGTCTCCCTTCTCAACACCAAGGCGGTGGACGAGCGCTACAGGGCAGTTTCCGGGACCGCAACGGTCTCCGTGACGCTGCTTCGGGAACTGGATCTTCCATCCCCACATGCATTCCGAGCAGCGCTGCAGAGAACAAACGACATAGAGGAAGCCGCTGTCATCGCCTACAGCGCCGGCAACGTTGAAATGCTCTCGGAGGCATCGTGATGGGAGGCAATCGCCATAGCTTCCGGGAAGCTCCAGGCACTTCCCTGTCCGATCGCCTTCGCCAGCAGCAAGAGAATGCGAAACGACGAAGCGAATTGCTTGCGGTCCGTTCAACACAGACCAAGCCAAAAGGGTTCGAGGCCGAAGATCTAGCCAATGAGAATTCCCGAATTGCTACCATCGCGGATGCGCGACTTTCCGCGCTGAGTAGTGTTCCGCTTCGACCCATTGGTGAAGATCCTCAGCCACTCTCAGAGGTCTACAATGAGATCCTCCGAGCCGCGATTGAGGCGGCGGAAAGAGGGGAGCCAACTGTCCTGATGACATGGCCAGCGCGCGACATCTGTCTGTCCGCGGTCACATCGCTCCTGGCCCTCGCGGACGTAGCTGTCGCCCCAGAAACGATGATCGACGGGTACGGCGGCAAGGTGAAATCGTTCGAACGTCCCAAGGGCTTCAAGGCGCTGATCTACCCCTACGCCAGAACAACCCATGAGCTGGCTCGAGACATCCAGGTCGATCGGAAGTATGTCCATCGAACCCATCTCGATCATCTGGCCAGACACACCGTAGCAAATGACGACGCCCGGTCACTCAAGGACTATCACCAGATACTAAGTCGCGTCTCGACCCTATCCGGGAAGGGCAGGGACGGGACCGTAAGACCAGAGTTCGAGCATCCAACCCTCGACGAGATTTTGCCTCACGGCGGTTGCGACGGCATCGTCCATCCCAACGGCTCGCTTCTTTGGAGAACCGCATCGAGAACCGATCTCAAGGCGCACAACACCGTCAGCAAGTACGCAAATGACGGGAATCAAGCCGAGTACTTCCTCTACGGCCTCAAAAGGGGAGACGAACTCTCCATCCGAAAGATCCGTGGTGGGCTGAATCTCATCCTTTTCGATCTTACTCGGACAGGCAGAGGCAGGCTCGGTGAGGAATGGGTCGAACGGGCCACCCGCATCTACAAGACGATGCGGAAAGCGTTTCCCGGAACGGGGTTCGTCGCCATCACCGAGGATCCTTGGACCTTCGACAAGGCCCGGTTCGACATCTTCAGCGAGATGAATGACTTACGCGGTCGCAAGGCTCCGCCTGCAAAATCCAAGACGATAACCGCATTATCATCGTTGGTTTTCAAACCCAGCGACGAATCGGTGACCTGGTCAGGCGTCGAGACTGTACATGCCAAAGGCTTCAATGGGCCAGGGCGGAATGTGATGGATGACCTACGGGCGGTGCGCCATCGGGTGAGGCGGGGCGGGGATCCCACAGGGCTTGCCGCCATCAACGAAATCATCGCGACGCTGCGTCGGACCTCGTGCCTTCCCGGATCATTCCCCGCTTTCAACCAATATCTGTTCAACGAGCATGGTCAGGCTGTCGCTGCCGACGTGATTGAGAACTACCGGATATCGCAGCAAGTGCAGATCCTTCGCCAGCCTTCCCAGCGAGCATTCGTCGTCGGCGGATCCGAACTCGCCGTATCGCTGCAGGAGGCTTCTACGGTAATGTCGGCCTTCAATCGCACTACACCAATGTCGACGATGCTGGAGACTGCCATCCGCAGGATACTAAACTCCTCGTCCAAGACACTCTTCATGTTCCGCAAGCAAACTCTTGCCGAGTTTGCGGTGGACTACCTGGGCCGGACCATCCCGGATTTGCAGGCCAAGCTGGACAACGAGATGATTGTCTTCTCCGGTCCGGGAGGTCTTTCGGATATCGCTGGTCTTGCTCCATCCGAACGGAACAAGTTCAAGAGAATCTTCGTCGTTTCCCCTCCACGCGATGGTGTGCTCAGTTTCTTCGCACGGCCGTGGCTGCCCAGAGAGGTCATCATTCTCGCCGACGGAGACACGCTGAAATATTCGTCCCGCGATGCCTGGCGATTGGCGGAGCAGATCCGGGAACCAGAAATAGCGTACCGGCTGAGGTTGTTCGCCGAAGTGGCCGATAAGGATGTCACTGGTCTTGGCATGGCCCCGATCAAGCTCGCAGAAACACCTGATCTGCCGGAGGAAGTTCATTTTCCCTCCGAGTCGGTCATCAACCTTGTGGGGGCGTATAACAAGTCCGACGGCGAACTGATCGAACTCACAATGGAGGGCGGTCAGACGATTATCGCCCGCCCGGGATCGGCTCTTGTGCGCCTGGACACCTCTAGGTCGATCCAGACCTTCAGAAAGATTGAAGCGAAGGATGCCCACGAGCGGGACAACATCTGCGTCATCAGTTCCAGCTTCGTTGATCGTGCTCGTCTTCTTCTCAGCATTCAGGCCAACGCGTCCGAAGCGATCCGCGACTACCACGAGGATGTGTCTGAGCGCTTCGCAAAGCTCCGCGGACTCCACGAGAGCGACAAGATCCGCACGCTGATCGAGAAGATGGGTGATGCCAACCTTCAGATCGCAACTGTTCGCCGATGGGTTCATCTCGAGAAGCAGTTGCAGGCTCGCCTTGAGGACGTGGTCACCCAGGCACCCAGACAACCTGAGACCTTCGCCAAGTTTACGGCCGCCTTGGGAATACCCAATAATCTCGCCAACCGTTTCTGGCACTGGGGTGTCCGCGCCCAGCGCAGCTTCAGGATGAAGGCCGGAATGGAGTTCCACGACGCCTACCTAAACATCTTGACTGATCCAGACGCCTCTCTCGCTTTCGCCGGGGATGCCAAGCGTGCCGATGAAATCGCTCGGCTGATACGTCTCGCGGAAGAGTTCGTCTCGCCAGTCAGATCGACCAGGAGATTCAAGCCATGATGAAGGCCAAGACGCCCGGCGAACTTGCTGGCATTGATGTGGAACTCAAGGAAGCCGTCTGCGACGCACTGGTGAACATGATCACCCGTAGGGCAAGCGGGACGGACGAGGCAGGCAGGACGGTCTATGGCAAGACGCCCCGCAGGAGTGTCTTCTCCGGCCAGCTCCTGCCCCGGATGTCGAGAGACAACGAGGACGAAACGTCCGACATCAAGATCGCCGCTATCGGTATGGATTTCAATATTGACGCGGAGAGTTCGTCGAAACTCACTGTGGCCCCACAATTTTCCGTTTATGTGCGGGTCCTGCCGACTTGGGAGGAGATTTCCACCGAGCGGTTCGGCATCGCGATCGATTTCAAGCTTCGCAAGGACAAGAAGCAGGAAATCGACCACGAGATCCGTGAACGACGCCAAGAACTCTATGCCCAGGAGAAGCTGGACCGCTCGGATTGGAGCGAGCTGTCACAGGAAGAACGAGAAGCACTTCACGCGCGCAGACGCGAAATCCGCGACAACCTTCGCAACAGCATCTACGGCAAGCACGGCATCGTCCTGGACAAGGCGAGTCTCGAAAAGTTCGGAAGCGAGGAGGCGAACCAAGCTGAAGAAACGGAGGAAGCAGTTCCTGCCGACGGGACCGAGGATCCAGACGCAGCTCCATCCCCGTTCATGGGACGCCTTGTAACAGGCGGGGCACAGATACCCGCGGCGCTGCTTTCGCCCGCGTCCATCCCGCCGAAGTGGAAGCGGCTCGACCTGAAGCTTCCATCGTTCACTTGGTCGGCAGCGCTTTCCGGAGGCACCCTGAAGGAACAGTTCGAACAGATTTCGAACAGCATGGCTTCAGAGGTGGTGGCTCAGCTCGCAGACTGGCTCCGAGGAGAGGGCGAGAAGATCGCCTGGCGAGATCGAATGGTGTCCCCCGCAGATGCGGCCAGCGAGACCAGTTGGAACAACTTCATTGCGGAGCTGACAAAGGCGCCAGCCGATCCGAAAATACTCCCAGATCTTAGAGCAGTGGCACTCCGTGCCGAGCGACAGCGGGACTTCTTCGATCCCTCGCGCGCATCGATTCGTGTCACACTCGACAACGGCTGCACCGAGCTTTCCAAGGTCGAGGCCAGGTACAAGTGCAATGCAATCTTTGGGACGAGCGTCTCGCTGAATATGGTCAGACACGATCACAGGCCAGTTCAGCTCGACCGCGTGGAGCCATCATATAGGTTCCGCGATTTCATGACCTATCCGGCAATAGGCTTGAACTGCGGCGTCGACAGCCAGGAGATCGAGGAGGGACGGCTTGAGCTCTCTACGACGTGGTCGCCGCGCTTCAATCAGCCTCGTATAGTTCCGCGTCGGATTGACAGGGTCGAATACCGGTTCCGACCGCTGGCCGACGGTTATGACGTCTCGAACCTGCTCGTTCTCGCCGACAAGTATCGCAAGTGGATCGATCAAGAGGAACGAGATCTCGCACCGGAAATTGCGCGGGGGCTCTCGCCCGAGGACGCGGACCGAGAACGGGAACGCTTCGCAACCGATCTCGCTGGGCAGCGATTGGAGGCACGCCATATCGAACAAGGCGTACGACTGCTGATTTCCTCCCGCGAGGCTGCGCTCGCCGCAAGGCAAGCGACGGGCCTGGAGGCGGACAGGCTTCGGCGGAAGGCGGCGCCGTGGCAAGCGTGGCTGATGATGAACGAGTCCTTTGCGCGACGTGATCGCAGGGACCCCGAAAGAGGCTGGCGCCTATTTCAGCTCGCCTTCATCCTGGCCCACATTCCGACCTTCGCATCCCGGATGGAGGAATATGCCGACGCCTTCGATGTCGAACGCGATGAATTGGCAGCGAGCCTTCTTTACTTTCCTACGGGCGGCGGCAAGTCCGAAGCGTTCTACGGCGCGCTGGTCTTCGCCATCTTCCTCGACAGACTTCGGGGCAAGGACCGCGGCATAACCGCGATGATCCGCTATCCGCTCCGACTTCTTACTCTCCAGCAGGCGCAACGCCTCCTGCGCCTCATCGTGTGGAGCGAAGTGGTACGCAAGGAGAAGAACGTCGGAAACTGGCCTATCGAAATCGGCTTCTGGGTCGGGTCGTCGAACACGCCAAACCGCTTCAGCCAAATGAAGGCAGCCTTGCCTGATCTAGGCGACTATCCGGACGACCAGGAAATCGGCTACGGCCGGAGCAGGGAGGCCAAGCGGTATCAGGAAGTCCAGGCGTCGTACAATAAGGTCCCGACCTGCCCATGCTGCGATCAGCCGACCGGGCTGCGGAAGTTCAAGGCGCCCGGCGGAAAGGCCGAGTTCGCCTCAATCATGTGCTTCAATGCGAAATGCGAGTGGAACAAGGCCCATCAAGGCACGAGTCCGCTTCCATTTCTTCTCACCGACGACACCATATACCAGCGCGCTCCCGCGATCGTACTCGGCACCGTCGACAAGCTCGCAATGCTCGGCCAGAGTACGTCGACCATTACGGAAATCCTTGGAATGTTCGGACTTGCCCGGTGGATCGGTCCGGACGGACATCTGTCGAATCCCGCCGATAGGGAGACGCTGCAGAACGGTCCAGCGGCCGTTGGTCTCCGTGGCGTCGCTCCCGCCTACGAGCACGGTAGCAAGGTATTCGTCGACCCGTTCCCGTCGCTCATAATCCAGGACGAAGCACACCTTCTCGAAGAAAGCCTGGGCACGTTCAGCGGTCTATTCGACAGCCTGCTCGACAACACGTTCACGACGATCGACCAAATGGCTGGGGAGAAATTGGCTGTAAGCCGATACAGGGACGCGTCCAACACGCTCGTTCCGCGTCTTCCGAAGATCGTGGCGGCAACTGCCACCATCAGCGATCCCGATCGACAGCTCAGGACACTCTACCAGCGAAAGCCATTGCGGTATCCGTACCCTGGTCCTGACATCTATCGCTCATTCTTCGCGGAACCGGATCGCGCCCCGCCAGTAAATGCCGAACGCGTGGCGCTATCGAGGGAACTGCCGAGCCACCTCGCTCCGGAGGCGACGGCGCCGTGGATGCGCCTGTACGTCTCCCTGATGACGAACGACGCCACCCATACCGTGACCACCGTCGGAGTTCTCAGCTCGTTCCACACCGTCATCTCCCATCTCTGGAGAGATCTGCTAGATCCCGCCAGAACTCAGGCCGCCATCAGCGAGCTGGCCGCATCGGTATCGCCCGGAAATCTGGGTGCCTGGAGACGTGCCGCCATCGACCGCGCTACCACCGAGGGGCGCGAAGACCAAATCATGGCCCTCGTGGATCTCCATCGCATCGCGCTTGCCTACGTGACCAACAAGAAGGGCGGCGACCAGATCATCGACGCTCTGCACTCGGCCGTGGCACAGGAGCACGAGGTTGCGGGAATTCCTCAGACCAAGTTCCGCAGCAGCCTGATCTCTGGCGGCATCGACATGCAGGAAATTCAGAGCGTCATGAAGGACGCCGAGACGTCATTCGCTCAGACAGGATATCCCGAGATCGGTGAGACGCTCCGAAACATCGTCGCCACCTCGGCTATCAGCCATGGCGTCGATGTGGATAGGTTCAACAGCATGTTCTTTGCGGGGCTGCCTTCTGACATCGCAGAGTACATTCAGGCCTCGAGTCGCGTTGGCCGAACTCACGTGGGGTTCGTCATGCTGCTTCCCACCCCGCAAAGCCGCCGCGATCGGTATGTGATCGAGACACACGACATCTTCCATCGCTTCCTGGAACGAATGATCGCTCCGCCTGCCGTGGAGCGGTGGTCGGATGCTGCGATCGACCGAGTCCGTGCCTCGTACTTCCAAACGTGGGCGATGCTTGGGGACGCCAGTCACTTCCTCAAATTGCCGGATAATCGGAAGTCGGAATTCGTCACACGGGACTCGACCACGATACTGAGCCGACTGGCCGCAAAAGATACGCTTGGATTTGCCAACGACATCGGCTCCTTCATGCTCGCCTCAATGGGGTTCGCCGGAAAAGGTCCTGATGCGCTCGGCCAACCCGTTGCCGGGGAATATTACCGAAGCCGCACCGATGCCGCTTCTCAGAACCTCAGCAGATCGATGAAGGATCTGAATTATGAGGCCAGGTTGCGGCGCTACTGGGAAGAGCAGGATTCGGCGCTCAAGAAGCCGATGACCTCGCTTCGAGACGTGGACGAAGCGGGCCTGATCGTCGCCGCGGACTTCGACCGCAGCGCCTCAGGAAACACACGCATCATGGACGCCGCCGACATCGCTGCCGTCATGAGGGCAATCCGAAGGCAGCGCGGGGATGCCGCGGAAACAGACGGCGAGATCGAAAGACTAGAGGGTTGATATGAGCGGTGGAGCTAAGACGCTAGACATGGAACGCGGCCGCAAGCGCCATCCATCTCCCGAAGAGACCGAAGCGGCGAAGAAGTCGGCGCCGCCAATCATGCAGCGCTCGCGAGCGCAAATCGCCACTTCCTATGCTCCCGGTGTCCTGATGACATGGGAAGGAGGGCGGGGCATCTGTAAGTCGCTCCCGATCAAGATGCCGTTCTCGCAGCGGCTGCCCAGAAACGTGAGCGACACCATCTTCGAGGGTGTCCGCGAATTCGCGGAAAGCTGGAAGGAAAGGGCAAGGGAAGGGTGCCCGGATGCGCCCGACGAATTCATTCTCGACGATGCCTTCTACGACCTCGCCACCAAGGAAGTCAGGGTCAACCAGACCGATTTCGTTCTGAACCAGCCGAACGTCGTGGGTTACGTGCCGTATCCGTTGTTGTTTCAGTGCGGAGATTGCGGGACCGTCCGAGAATACAAGAGCGTCGCCGAACTTGCTGATAAGAAGCTGCCTGCCCGCTGCAAGGACCACGAATCCCGCTGGACGCAGGTCGACGTCGTATATGCCCACTGGTACGGCACCATCGAGCCGCTGAGCCCCTATAACTACACCTTCGACGACCGCACGGGCACGACCCGGCAAATCACGCACTGCACCTGCGGATGGCAGCACTTCACTCTGAAAAACAGCGCTCCTGTGTTTTCAGAATGGAAGTACGTCTGCGAAGGATGCGGGACGCCGCGCGATCTCAAGAAGGCCGAACGACATGTCCTTCAAAAGCTCAAAACCGACAGTTTACAGCCTGAGGGGAGGTCCTTCGAGTGGATCGAAATCGACATGCTCCCGGTATCCTACCGAGCAAGCAGCGCCTTCTATCCGCAACGCGCTAGCTTTATCGAACTGCGGGAGACCAAGGTCGTCGAGCTGATGAGGACGACACATGCGGAAGAGCTTCTGCAGAAGCTCGCCGCGATCCATTCCATACCCTACCAAGAGCCGTCCGATGCGGAAATTGAGGCCATCCTGGAGAAAGCTGGCAAGCAGGAAGATTGGGACGAGTATACGTTTCTGAGAAAGACGTACCAGAAGCGGGCCGAAGGAGCGCCCGATCGCGCCGATCTCGGCAACGCGATGCGTAAGCTCCGCGAAGGTTGGTTCGATGCAGGCCTGCTCGAGAGAGGGAGACTGCAAAGCGAGGCGATCGAGCTCGCGGTCGGAATCCGCAAGGACTGGGCTCGGAAGTTTGACCCGATCAGACTGACGATCGAACACGCAGCCTTTGTGGAGGAGCATATTCAGGACGGCCAGACCGGGGTGCGGAAGACGGCGGTTGATGTCGTCAATCCCGATATCACACTCATGGAAAAGGCTGGCGTCGCAGAAGAACTGAAGCGCTATCAAACCGACATCAGGGACCTCTTCGGAAAGACCGGTATCAGCCAGATGTATGTGCTCCGGAGCCTGCCGATCTGCGAGTACAGTTTCGGTTACACCCGCGTATCGTCGACCCCTGTGTACCAACGAGAGTCCAACAACCGCAAAGTCCCAATGCCCGTCCGCCTGGTGGCGTTCGATACAATGCGGGATGGTGACAGGCCGATTTATGTCACGCAGCAGAAGAACGAGGCGCTCTACATCAAGCTTGACGAGCAGCGCGTCCTGAAATGGCTCCAGAAAAACAATGTGGAAGGTCTCCCGGCTTCGGCGTCGGACCTCCCAAGAGCGTATCTCGAATCCTATGAGGATTTTGGCCAGTTCCTCGACAGGTACAAGAACAAGGAACGACAGGGCAGATCGCGCGAGCTTGCGCCGTTCGTCTACATGCTCCTTCACTCCCTATCCCACCAGCTCATCCACTCGCTGGCTGATGCCTCAGGCCTCGATCGCGATGGGATCGGCGAATACATATTCCCCGCCGATCTCGCATTCACGATCTACCGGAAAGGAATGACTCCGGATTTGGCCAATATCTCGGCGATGTGGCGAAACCACGCCATGAACTTCTTGCGCCGCTCGATCGATCCACGAATGCTGCGATGCGGCTCAGGCAGTCTGTGCGACAGCCGCGGCGGCGCCTGCCCGGCCTGCATCATGGTGAGCGAGATTTCATGCAGCGCGTCGAACCTGTTGCTTTCCAGATCAGTTCTGAAAGGCGGCCCGGCACCTGAATGGGAGGCCCCTGGCTCTGCTGACATCGTCGGCTACTTCGACTACGGCTCGTATAGATGACAAAACCTCGCTTTGCCCCGCCGGGCAGGGAAGGCTTGGCTGGTGCCCCAAACTTTTTGATCGAGGGCATCCTGGCACTCGCCTGTGCCAGGACGGTCAGTTGCTCCGCAAGTATCCGCTTCTTGATGCTACGATCGCTTAGGCTCTTCAATGACGCGCGCATCGCGCGGGGCGCCACCTGGTGGTTGTGGCTGCGCAATTAGCAGAGTGAGAAGTACTACCCCTAGCATCGCTAAGCCAGCAGCATAGAATATCGTGAGCCGCCGTTCAGAATTTGTTCTCCAGCAGAGGATTTTCACATTGCCGCTCATTTGCGAGATCGTTGTGCCGAGACCTATTCCTGGAATTCGGTCGGCAAACTCTTTCTCGATTGTGCTGGCGTGTTTAACAGCTCCTCGAAGGAAGATGTGATACCAGTATCTATCCATAAAAAAGAACGCTAGCCAGGCGAAGCCAGCGGCGAGTACGAGCCCCACGCCGGCTGAAATTCTGACACCAAAGACATCCGCCTGAAGGCCCTGTTGATAGGTGAAGCCCACTGAAGCGATCAACGCACCCACCACGGTTATCGCGAAATTCCTTATGCGCATTTCCAGATCATTGAAATGTTGTTGGACGTCGACGGTTTTCTTCCAGGTTTCAAGCGCGTACTGAGTTGTCGTGATATCGTCCACGATCGTGCCAGGTGGAAGATCAAAGGATTCGAAGTCGCAGTGAATGAAGATTTCAGCAAAGGAATCTGTCAGCACCGCACTTGGTTCGAAGTCGTGGCCCTTCTCAACAATGGATTTTTCACGCTGAACGTCCGCTTCTGTCCAATGGGACACTTGCCGCAGAAGATCGTATTCGGGACGGCGCTGACTCTCGCCGTACTTCGCGTGTATGTCGAAGACACCGACATCCCGCGCCATTGCAACATCTTTGAAAAGGCTGTCTCCGACGTAGGCGCAGCGATCGATGGTGGCGCCTACCGTCTTGATTATATCCAGCAGCACGCGCGGATTTGGTTTGAGTTCACCTGGTGGGGTGTGACGAGATTCCGTAACCTGTAGTTCGTAGAACTCCTCTGGAAGTCTTCGCATGCTATCGACCGACACGCCGCTCGGCATATCGTGGTCCTCGGGACTAAACATTATGTCGATTACGCCGTCCAGGCCAAAGCGCTTCAGGCGGTATGCACTATAAAACGCCATCGATTCCGTGTAAGCAACGATCTTAGTGCCTTGGTCTTTAATCCGCCACAGGGACCTAAAAACGCTTGGATAGAGTTTGAGATTGAGGTCGCAACCCTGCCGCGACAATTCGATCGCGTCTCGAAACTTCGCCCGTATGTCCCCGCGTTGGCGCAAGTCGGCAAGTGCCTCGATTTCCTCGAGGAGAAAAGTGTATTCCGAGGTGCGGCGTGTCCGATGGACATTTTGGATTTCAGCCTGAATTTCCGCTTCGGCGCGGCCAGTCTGTTTCAATACCTCGCGGTAAATCGGCTCAAACGACGCGTACCATACCGCGAACCAATCAAAGAGAGTGTTATCAAGATCAAGTATTAGGGTATCGACGACTTTGCGCGGCACAGGATGCCCTTTCAAAATTTTTGGTGGCGCGGTTCGCGGCCATAGCTGAGCAATGTGAATACGCTGTGTCCCAGCGCAAATACCTTACGACAATAATGTCGTCTGTCCTGCGATCATAGGGCAAGCCGCTCCAGACGCTGCGCCATGCACCGGTCTACAGACGCTCGCGAGAAAGACCTTGCCGCGAGCTGGGGGTGGAAAAGCGCCCTTGGTGGGCAGTGAGAACGTGCATTGCAAGCACGACAAATGTAAATACTGTTGCACTGAATTTGTAGCCTTATCTACTCGAGCCAAGCAGCATCAAATTACAACCTCCTTGAACAATGCGCTGCTTTCCGGATAACTGCTTGAAAAACTGGGCCATCCCTCGGGGACTTTTTCCCACCAGACAGTGCGGTCGACCCAGTAGTTGAAAAGGAAGATCGGGTTTTTTCGAACTTTAAGAATTCTAGCAAACAACGTAACGTCCGGGTGTTTGAAGCGGTCGCCATTCGTGCTGATAAGGTAACGATCGCATTCAATGGCCTTCAATAGCTGCTCGCTTGTGTTGCCCTTGCTCCCGTGATGCGACAGTTTAAGTAGCGAGACCTTAGGTCTGTCGCTCGGCCAATGTATCGTAATGCCTTTCAAAACAACGTCTGGATGAGCGTCTCCTGTCAGCAGGGCAAGCTTCCCGCCGAAACCTAGCATCAACGCGATGCTACTACCATTTGCAACGGAAGTGTCCTTTTTGAAGGGACGGGAGGCAACAGCCGTAAACGCGCCCGGCGGCCAGACGTCAGTCGCGCCCAGCACATCGGCGGGCTTTTCCACACGATCGGTCACCTTCGGCCAAGCCGCTGCAAGCTTTGTCAATCGCGGCTGGTCAGGTGAAACCACCCAGACGTCCAATCCGCCTTCAAGTGTGATTTTACCAGCGCCGGACTTGATCGCCTTACCACCGAAGGCGGAATTCCATGGGTGGCGCCCTTCGAGTTGTTTCGAAAGCATGTCGCCGTCCTCTGATCCAAGGACATCTGTCTTGATGAGATGCTTGCGACCGTTGAACCATACGTCCGCGATCTCTAGCCATGACGGCGGTTCCTTTAGCAACTCGATGATCCCGCCAATATGATCGAAATCATAATGTGTTACGACGAGGGCCTCGAGGCGAAGCCGGCCCTCGACCTTGTGCTGGGCCAAGACCTCCAAGAGGTTGCCGGCTGCGTCAGCAGTTCCCCCGTCGATCAGCACGTACCGAAGGTCCTGCTGATTTGGGCCGTAGGCGACGAAGAGGCTGTCGCCGTAGTCTGCCTGGATTGCCTTAATCGTAAACATCGTGCCCCTCATCCACCTAAAACAATATCGGCATCGCCGAGGGCGACTAGGACCAGCCCAGTTGCTACCTCGTCTGCCAGAAGCTCCCGCCTCAGCTCCACGATGAACTCTCCCAACGTCACGGCCACGGAACCCCTTGCAGCATCTCGAATGCGCTTTCCTAGATAGAGCGCTGCAGTGTTTGCATGTCGTCCGAGAATGTCGGTCAACGCCGCTACGACGACGCGCGTGCTGCCTCTCCGCATGATTCTTGCCGGCAGGCTGAGTGAAGGTATCGCGCTGACGGCGCTCTTACACCCTAGCAATATCGCGACGGGTACAGTCCCGAACTCAAGCCGTGAGCTGTTTCGTTGGTGATCGGCGCCAATGAAAATCTTGGTGTCGTCGATGTGAGCGATTAGAATGCCCATCGTGAAGTCTTCATCTACGACGGCCTCCTCCCATTCTTCCCAGTTTTCCAATCGAGGTGCGAGCTCGTCCACAATCGACTGTATGCGCGCAAAAGTAAGGCCGCTTGGAAGCGTGTCGTCGTCTCCGAACTCATCGGCAATATCGCTTGCCGCAAACGCTATTTGGCCGATCCGCCCGATTTGATGGCGTGCTGCAAGTTCAAGAGACTCTTTCAGCCAAATCGGACCTAGCGGTCCCTCGCTCCAAACCTTCCGTTCGATAACCGTTCGAAGCCCTAAGAAGCCCATCGGGCATAGTACCTCAGCATCCTGGCGCGTCCCACACCTAGCGCGGAGCTTTTTCGATCGCAGGCACGTCTGGAAGTCAGGGCACAGAGGAGCCCTCGGGTCCTTCGGCACAATGCCATCGTAGAGAAATTCGAGAGGAAAAAAAGCGTTGTCCTTTGTCGTCAGCTGAACGCGCTGAAGGTCAGAGGGCCAGACTCCGATCTCTTCCCGTATGACCTCGAGCAGGCTGCTCCCGACGTCCGCAAGCTGCATGAGCGCGTCTCGAAGCGATATTTCAGGGTTGGTGACGACAGTCTCAAGCAGGTTGCTGGCCGTCGCGCGCAAGGTGCCGATTTCACCACTGTCGAAGGCAGTGATTTGGACACCGTTGGGGGATAGGACGGTTGCGCTCGGGCGCGAACCCAGCGAGTCGTTGACCATCAAGGCCAGATCGAAAGATTTCCGTTCTTTCTCAAGGGACGTAAAATCGGCCTCGAAAGAAAGCCTGATCCCGCCTCGTGGCTTCGCCTTTAATCTTGCGGTCTGCAAAATCTGCGTGCCGTCGCAAACCATGAAACGCAGATCGAGTTCTTTCTGCGAGATGATCTCATAGTCGAACTCAATGAGGTTAGACGAACCGCGACGAGGGAGGCTTATCTGGGCTGTGCGGACATCTCGATCCAGTTCGACCATATGCACCTGCAATTTCCGTGTGTCACCTCTCCAGTTGATCAAGTCATCCGGGAAGTCGGGTACACCAGTCGATGAAAACGTTTTTGGTCTTATTATCAGCTCGATTCGCAGTTGACCCGAGGGCGGTAGGTCCCGAACTCGGCGCTTGCCTTGATAAACGGTGGCTTCGAGCATCCTCTTGGATGGCGGTGGAGCACGCAGTTCCTCAGCTTCCGGGACCGTATCGTAAAGCGGTTGGTCAGGCAGGAGCTGCGGCTGATATCCCCCGATATAGCTGTCAGTCCGAGGAAGAACCTCGCGGTATTGTTCTCTAAGATATTGCCGACTTTGATGGAGAAAAGTTTGATTGGCTGCAACGAGTTCCGCTTCAACGGCTTGTGCGCGATTGGCAAATCGAACGGCTCTGTCAATGCTGACGAAATTTGCCCGCCAATGGGTACCAAAGCTGCCAATCCATTCGTGGGCATTTTGTTGGGGAACGCGAACTACGCATCGCGCTGCCTTCTCGACGCGGATATCGTCAAGCCTGTCGATGACCGCGCGCGAATTATCTTCGAGGATGATAACGACATTCGCCGCAATCTTCGAAGCGAGAAGCTCCGTCGCGGAAGTTGCTACCACGATATCGGCTTTTTCACCGGTGCTTTCGAAGACCGCGTCGCCAATTGCCTCAGCCAAAGCTAAGCCAACGGATCGCGATAGTGACGCATCTGGCGAGGTAACCACGATCTTACCATCGGGCCGATCGACATTGATACGGCGAGGCTTTCGGTTCACCGGCCAGTCATAAAATATTGCCGTATTCGGCAGAGCATGGGCCAAATCTGCTCGAACCACTTCTGGTGCATTTTCTGTCGTATCCCAGTCCCAGACATCACGGGCAATTCGAATTCGTAGCCCTGGCCGCGACCTGGCCGTTGACTTGAACAATCGGCCAAGGATCACCGCCTTTGCGGGGTCAAGCCATTCGGAGATCGAAAGAACCGCTTCGTCTCCGCCCCAAGCGACAGTTTCGTGGCCGGGTATGGCGCGTTGAAGCGCTTCCTCCAAGGCTGACCTCGACTTCAGGTAGTACCAGTCCCAACCGTTCTGTTTGAGCAATATGCCAGCCGCTGCGCGGGCAGCAGATCCATACTCTGTAAATCGACCGCCCAGCCATTCAATGTCGTCAAATTTCATAAAGTCCCCCAAACACAACCACAGAATACAAACGCGCCGATTAAGATGCACGCTTTATTTGGTTGGGTAGACATGCTCGAACGTTAAGAAATTTTGGGTATGAGCGGCGTTAGCCATCAAAGCATTGACTCCAGCAATTGATCGACTTCTCAGTACGAAACATCATAGTCGCTTCTTGTTGTCTCCTCGTCCGCTAAATTTAGGTTGGCGACCGGAATACCGCGACAGCAACCGGAGAAAGTGTTGAGCCCTTTTCCCACGCCATGATGATCACCGTGACGCGATAGTCCTTCACCTCTCAATACTGGCTCACCATCCGCGTTTTCAATAGCTTAGCAATTTTGAGCTGCGGGTCGTCAGTTCGATTCCGCTCAAGGCGATGACAACTTTTCCCTATTCGGGATCTGGGTAGCAAAGGAACAGAAAGCTACATAAGGATTTCCCAGCCTTGATGCCAGTTCGGACGCGTTCAACATTGCTTCAGGTACGCGACTAGGCCCTTCAAACATCGACGTGCTTTACGACGTGAGGCGCCCAAGAGGATCGCGAGATTTCGTCTTCGGTCGGGTTCACCGTCTCATACTCCTCCAACAGCGTCAGGAACGCCCGATGTGGATGCATGACATCCTCGGGCTTGCGGAATCCCCACTCACATTCCTCGCAATGCGCATAGATCATCTGTCGGGTCACGTCCTTCTGTAGACAGAGGCGGCCCTGATTGTCACACTGTGGGCAGGTCCCAACATAATAGATTTTCGCCATCAACAATCGCCGCCTCCGCTATCCCCGCCGGTGTCGTTGCAGCCGCCGGTATGCGGAAGATAGTCGTGGCCGCCAGAGCTACCCGTTATGCCGCTGGCAAGCACTCGCCGCAGCCCCTCTCTCCGCGGCCAGATGAAGATCAACAGCACGAGTAGGACCAATGCGAAGCTTCCGGCTATCATGAATTGCAACAACAATCCCAAATCTCCTCTCTGCTTGATTGTCCTGCTAGAATAGTCCCATCAGTATGAGATGAAACCAGCAAAAGACCTGGAAAGCCGCCGAATTTCACAAACACCCTTCCACATAACCATAGCCGATAGACTCTCCCACATTTAAGTTAATATGGAGGCGGGCATCGATATGCTGGCTAAACGTGTTTCACCGGCGAGCAAAACCTTGATCTGAAACGCGACAGGTTGGCGCGTGCCGGGTGCTAGAAGATCTACGACAATGTCTGCTCGGCGTGCGCGCCGAAACGCTTTGCCCAGCGAAGGCGCTTGAGATCGTTTGGGCAGGCGACGCGCTTTTAGTAAGGAAACTCCCTCGCATCGACCGCTCGCTAGTAGTTGGCATGGTGACCGTGAATAAAGCAGCAAGGGATCGACCTGAAAGTCCTGATGGGCGACCTAGACACCACAACGACAATCGACTGCTTCGTCTTCGGCATCTTTACGACGCTGGCAGAGTCGATGAGTTGAGCCTCTTTCATGCATGGGCGCTAACGTACGGGAACATTTTGACTAGCGTGCATGTCGAAGACATGGCTATCTGGCCCGCTTGCACTTCGGAAGGATGAACTACCATGCAGAAATCCCATAAAAGCCTGATCTTGGCTCTGGCGTTGATCATCGGAGGTGTTCTGGCTTTCTTCCTCTTTCTCTACCTTACGGGACACGATCCCGACGAGAGCCCGCTCACCCTGATTGAGTGGGTTATCGGTGGAGCTCTCATCGGGCCCGGTTTTGGCTACCTGTTGAGGTGGAGAGCCGTCAAATAACTGGCCGTCCGCTCGGTCCTGATTGCTGTTGTGTAGTCTTTTCTTGCGAAACGTCTTCAAATGACCGGGTCGGCGGTTCAGTTTGGTTCAAGAGCATGTCAACTGGGGATTTATCGGCCTTCCTTTCAGTTCCATGCAAAGCTAACGACCTTGCAGTAACGCACAGAACCTTCGTTTCCTCAGAGGCGGGGAATTATTGCTGAGCCGCCCAGAGTTTTTTTGTGCCGTGGCCCGGACGACGATCACCACTTGCATAACCTATTAATTTGAGCGGTTGAAGTTCTATCACATCTGAATATCTCAATTTTGAGTTGATAAATGAAAGCAGATTTGTAAAGGTAAATAGGTGGAAATGGGGGTGTGCGATGCAAAGCACCAATAAAGCGAATTCGGATCACCAAAACGAGCTTGGGCTACGCAAAGGGGCCGGTCAGGCGCGTGTTAATGCTATCGGCCACGCCGTATGGCTCATGTCGCGCTCACCACTCCATAAACACCTGATGATCACTGATATTGAATGGCTTGTAACGCCTCCAATTATGTTGGGGCAGTTCCATTTGTGGGAACGTGCCGGCAACCCTTACGGATTTGCATCGTGGGCATTTCTTGGAGACGAGGCAGAAGAGCGAATTGTGACGAACGGCATCCGCCGCCTAATGCCAACAGACTGGAAGTCTGGCGATCAATTGTGGCTGATTGATTTCATATGTCCCTTTGGGGGTCAGGATGGATTGATCGAAGAACTAAAGACACGGGTTTTGTCAGCTCAAAGATTTAAGATGTTGCAGGCGGCGCCGGGTGGACGAAGGGCGGTTGTGGAATGGTAGCAAAATCAACGTCTACGATTTGCATACGATGAGCTGAAGATACTCCCGAGAGAGTGTCTACGATGCCAAATGAGATTGCCAATACTATCTCCTTTTTAGAATGTTTTTTTGAAGAGAATGTATATCCAGTGGTGGAAGCATGATGTGGAAAGTTTCGGGTTTAGAGGGAATTCCAACCAGTTGGAACGGAAGTTTTCTAGTCGTAGATCCAGTGACTGAAGCTATTTCGGCGGATCGCCGAAAAGATGTCGGGGTATATAACTCAAATTTATTAATATTCGATCTTGATAAAATCACAGATGACGTTCTGGTTACCGCTTCTTGGCAGGAGGCCGCTGGCAAGCGAAATAGGACGGCTGAGCTCCATCGCTTAAAGTATAAACAGATTATTGCTTCTGTAATTGGCGATGCCGATCTAACAAAAAGAATTACAGAAGACTGGTTCATTTTAAATACTAAGCAAAAAATTGGTGAAGGTGAGCATTACAACGCTGAAATGGACTACATGATGGAACTATACGCCGCTTACGGCGGTGATGATTTAAATGAAGCGGCAATGATTATTACTAATTGTCTAAATAATATAAAATCTAATTTGGTATGCCTAACGCGATTCGAAGAAGCTGTTAAGCAATTTTCCCCGATTTACTTCCGTGTTTTAGGCTGAGGTATATTAATGTCCGAATTAGCTTTCGTAGATACAAATGCCTTAATTTATCTAGGAAAAGAGCAGCTGCAGACGGGAAATGCTGCCCTAGATTCCCTTTTTACTCCAAATAATACCGTTGTTATTACTTCAACGATTCTGGCTGAGGTGACGCGCGGAGGCTACCCTGATGGGGCGCTTGTTGCTGCTTGGATTGCTAAGGGTCAAGCGTTGGGAAAAATACAAGTAGTTCCCACTCCGCAATTTCTTCCCGGATCCAGCAACGGTGAGAGAAGTATGGTCGCTGCGTCGGAGCAATTCGGCGATTCACCAATATTTTTTGTTTCGAATGACAATTATTTTGCTTCTGTAGAGCTCGGAGCAAATCAAAGATATTACAATCCTCAGGAATTTCTTCTGAAGAGCTTTCTTGATGGCGGAATAAGTGCCGCACAATACTTTATTACTGCCGGAAATATATTTTTGTATAGTGGTATACCTCCAATTGCTACGCCGGGAACTAATATAGTTGGTTCAAATGGCGCGCGAATTGACACTAGCGACCCCGCAGTTGTTATTGTGACGGACGCGCATGGTAACGTTCATAATTTCACACCTTTCGACAAATTTAGAATTGATCCTGATGGTTCAGTACATCATCTCGGCATTTTCAAGCCTCAAGATTACTGTTTTTCCGCAGGAACTCTGATTGAAATGGCGGACGGTACGCAGCGCCCGATAGAGTCGATCTGCGTTGATGACTTAGTAATTGCCTATAATAGCTTTGGCGAACTGATACCAAGTAGGGTCGTTCGCCTGTTTTATAATATGACCGATAAATGGATCGAACTTCGCTTTTTATCTAACTCAGATGAACAAGTGCTATTAGTCACTCCTGGTCACAGGTTTGCGACTGGCACCGGTAATTTCGACGTTATCGAAAACTTGATCGACTGGAATACCGGATCTGGCCGCCTTCTATCGAAGAATGGTTCGCCAGTTTCAGTCACGGCTCGTCGAATTTTTTTAGATGAAAAAGATGTAATTGAAAAAAAACTGACAGATATTTCAAATGTTTTTTCTTCGTCTGAAAATATTCGTAAAACATTCAATTTTGAGGTTGAAATATATCATACCTATATCGCGAATGGCATACGCGTTCACAATGATTCTCTTTTCCTTCCGCAAACAGACGAGGCGAATCTTGCGGACAATATTCTACACCAAATTTCAAATATAATTTTTGCCGATAGCCCTTGGCAGAATATCCTGATCGGGTCGGCACTGCGGTCGTTTGGTTCTGTAGCCGCAGACGCCCTGTTGGGCGATGACGATTTCAACGGTGAGCTTTTGCTGGGGCGCTATGCCCTCAACGTCATTGACAGCGTAGGCGGTTACGCTGGCCGCTCACTGGTTTCGGCACTCATTGGCGATGCAGACATTGATCCAGCACTTGCCAGCGCGCTGTCAATTTTTGCTCAGCAAACTGGTTCTAATCTGGCGCAACTTGCTGCGCTAGAGTTCCTTGCAGCGAATGCCGGCGGAACTATTGCGTTTGAAGCGCAACAAGCGCTCGACAATTCTGCCAATGGCTTCAATTTCGGTGAGATCATTGCATCGGCAGGCTTCGCAGCGCTTGGATCCTATGCCGGGTCACAACTAGCCGATTTGCTCGATATGGATCCAGAGCTTGCGGCACTTGTCGCAGGCCCGACACAGGCTGCCATCGTCAAAATCGGCGACAATATTATTGCCGGCAATCCCTGGAATGTGGGCGTCTCCACCTCCATGCTGACCTCGCTAGGGAGTGTGGCGGGAACGATCCTAGCCAACAATATCGGAAACTTCGATACTTACACTGAGCAGATGGGCTCAAATATCGGCTCCAATATTGGCGCATTCATCTTCAGTTCGCTTGGACCCGTTGGAACATTTATCGGATCTCTCCTGGGAGGTTTGCTCGGTGGTCTTATCGGCGGGATATTCGGCGACGATCCAGAAGGGTTCGCTGATGTCGAATTCAATACGCTCGAAGATCTGTATCGAATTACGAGGGTTTACGGTGAAGATCGAACACACAAAGACGTTGCGCGCGATTTGGGTGAAAGCCACATCAGTATTGTCAAGTCCATTCTTGATTTGGTCGATGGCGATGTGCTGGCCGGTAACGTTGCGCGCCTGACCTTTGGTTTCGTCGAAAAGGATTTTTCCGTCAAGATCGATGGGCACGAGTACAATCTCGGGTCGGATGCCAAGAGCACGATCAATATAGGTGTCTTCGAGGCGCTGCGATCGATGGAGATTGCTGGTGGTGATGTTTACGCGCGCCGGGCAATCTATGCGACGTTGGAAACTTATGAAGAGTGGTCGATCAACACCGATGGCGCGACGGCTGTTCCAAGAACGGTGATCGATCCGACAGGCGGAAGCGCAAGTACGCAAGAGACGTCCAGTTCGGACGCTCTCAATCAGTTGATGTCCGCGTTGATGATCGCCAAAGAATATCAGAATTATCTGCGGAACATTTCTGCAATCAACGCTATTATCGCTGCCGATCCGAACAGCGAATTCGCCATCGGCTGGCAGATGACGCTTGCGCAGGTGTTTGCCCTTGGTATTCATCAGCGATCGGAAATCGACTGGACGGGTGGCTGGGACTGGTGGTTGCAGCATAATGCTGTCACCAGCGATAAAGTCGCGTTCACTTATCTTGATGGAGAACGCTGGTTCGTACTCGGGGCGGATTCGCCAATGGTTATTGCGGACACGATAGCGCCGGGACAGAAAGACACCATTAGCGGCGGAGATCGTTCTGATTATATATTTGTCGATGGCGACAGGTTTGACGGCGATGTTTCGCAATCCGGTAAAGCCGGCGAGTTCATCGGTTTTAACGGCTTTGACAGGGCTGGCAAAACCGAGATTGGCTTTGCCGCGCGGATGAACGGTGGCGCAGGTGACGATCAGATCTACGGCGGCGACCTCGGCAATGATCTGTTTGGTGGTGCCGGTAACGATCTTCTTATTGGTGGAAAACTCGATGACTGGCTGTTCGGCGGGGATGGAGATGATGTTCTTCTGTCCGGTGGCGGGCTTGGTGACGTTCTGGACGGAGGATCTGGAAACGATCGCTTATTGGGTGACGATTCCGAAGACTGGCTCTCAGGCGGTACCGGCGACGATGTGCTGCGCGGCTTCGCCGGCAATGACATCCTGGAAGGCGGAGCCGGACGTGATATATTGATCGGCGGCGATGGTGCGGACAGATATGTTTACCGCGTTGATAGCGGTGTAGATGTGATCAGCGACTCCGGAGTGACCGGAAATGATGTCATCGTATTTGGAAACGGTATTATTCCCTCTGACCTGATCATCCACCGTTCGGCCGTCGGTGATGATCTCATGATCCGGATTAACAGCAACCAATCAGCGCTCCTAGTTATAACCGGCGGCTTTTTGACCGACTTTAGCGGTATCGAACGCTTCGAATTTGCCGATGGCACGGTGTGGTCAAAGGGTCAGATAATTTCCGCGATCACGCAAGGCGTTCTTCCATCGGTTATCTCTGTGGGTGATTCAGCATCCACCACTAGTGCAGGCACGTTCGGGGATGATGATCTGGCCGGTGCGGGTGGAGAGGATATCCTCCAGGGAGGTGTCGGATCTGACACCTACCGCTTCAATCTCGGTGATGGGGCGGACACCATCATCGACCTCGGTCTTTCTCGCGACATCGACCGGGTGGTGTTTGGAGCCGATATTGTTCCCGCTAATTTGGTCTTGACCAGGGATTCTGCCAATAGTTCTGTGCTTGTGATTGGCGTTGAAGGCACTAACGACAAGCTTTCGATCCACTATCGGAATCCCGATTTTTCTGACGGCATCGAATTATTCGAATTCGCTGACGGCACCCGCCTGTCTTACAGCGAACTTAACAAGCTGTACATCAATCAGAACCAGACGACGGGTAGCGACATTCTGGCTGGCGGGTTCTCTGACGAGATCCTATCAGGCGGCAAAGGCAACGACACACTGCGTGGCGGCGGTGGATATGATCAACTTGTTGGCGGAGAAGGCGACGACACATACATCTACCACCGAGGCGACGGGTACATCGTCATTTCAGAGAATTCGGGCGCGGATAAACTGGTTTTCGGCGCAGGCATTTCTTTCGAGGATGTTCATTTGTCGGTGGGCGGGAGGGACGACCGTTCGCTGCTCATTACATTCCGCGGAATGCCAGGACGCATTGAGGTGTTGGGCCAACTGTCGAGTTTCCCGCTCGAACGGTTCGAATTTGCGGATGGAACAATCTGGTCTGCACAAGACATCAAAAATGCACTCGTCGCGAGAGCCACGGACAGAAATAGTGATTATATCGTGGGCTCGTCGCAAGCAGATGTGCTCAATGGCAGCGCGGGGAATGATCGGATTTACGGCTATAACGATAAGGACCAGATTCGCGGTGGGGCCGGGGATGACGTTCTGATCGGTGGCTGGCATGATGACACTTATTATTACGATCTCGGTGACGGGAGCGATGTGATTATTGAAGGATATGGCTACGGTGACATCGATAAGCTGATTTTTGGAACCGGCATCTCTCTTTCAAATCTTTCATATTCACAGGATCCAAATTCAGCGGCGGCTACCTGGATTACCTTCGCCAACGGCGACCGGCTGACTCTCCTGAACATGGGTCGCTATTACCTGGGTGGCGTGGAGGTTCTTCAGACGGCTGACGGCACTACGCTTGACGGCCAGCAGATCCTCGATCTTTTCCGCTCTTCGTGGATGAGTGCGGGCAAGGATGTCATTCGTGGTTTCGATACGACCGATCTTCTGAACGGTGGGGCCGGTGATGATCGCCTCTATGGTTATGACGACAACGATCAGCTTATTGGCGGAACAGGCGACGACGTCCTGATCGGCGGCTGGGGCGACGACACCTATTATTACAATCTCGGTGACGGCAACGATGTTATCGTTGATGAAACTCATCAAGGTACAGCCGATAAGCTGATATTCGGAAATGGCATCTCACTTTCAAATCTTTCGTATTCACAGGATCCGTATTCATCAGCCAACGGCTGGATTACCTTCGCAAACGGCGACCGGCTGACTCTCCTGAACATGGGTCGCTATTACCTGGGTGGCGTGGAGGTTCTTCAGACGGCTGATGGCACTACGCTTGACCGCCAGCAGATCCTCGATCTTTTCCGCTCTTCGTGGATGAGTGCGGGCAAGGATGTCATTCGTGGTTTCGATACGACCGATCTTCTGAACGGTGGGGCCGGTGATGATCGCCTCTATGGTTATGACGACAACGATCAGCTTATTGGCGGAACAGGCGACGACGTCCTGATCGGCGGCTGGGGCGACGACACCTATTATTACAATCTCGGTGACGGCAACGATGTTATCGTTGATGAAACTCATCAAGGTACAGCCGATAAGCTGATATTCGGAAATGGCATCTCACTTTCAAATCTTTCGTATTCACAGGATCCGTATTCATCCGCTAACGGCTGGATTACCTTCGCCAACGGCGACCGGCTGACTCTCCTGAACATGGGTCGCTACTACCTGGGTGGCGTGGAGGTTCTTCAGACGGCTGACGGCACTACGCTTGACCGCCAGCAGATCCTCGATCTTTTCCGCTCTTCGTGGATGAGTGCGGGCAAGGATGTCATTCGTGGTTTCGATACGACCGATCTTCTGAACGGTGGGGCCGGTGATGATCGCCTCTATGGTTATGACGACAACGATCAGCTTATTGGCGGAACAGGCGACGACGTCCTGATCGGCGGCTGGGGCGACGACACCTATTATTACAATCTCGGTGACGGCAACGATGTCATCGTAGAGGAGGCATTCCAAGGTAGTAGTGACCGTCTGGTGTTCGGACCAGGTATTTATGCTTCAGACTTAACCTTCAGTTTTGATGCTTATGATACAGATACGCTAAGAATATACTTGTCGGATGGTTCGGCACTCGTCATCAAGGACGCCTTCGGAACAAATGGTGGAGGCATCGAACGTCTTGAGTTCACTGACGGTACATTTTGGGATCGTAGTGCACTTGCTGCTGCCGTTGGCCAGCAAGCAGTTACTCTTAACACTATCAAGGGCAACAGCGGTGCAAATACTCTTGTCGGGACATCCGCAAATGATAGCCTAGATGGATTGGAAGGGGCGGATACAATATCAGGCGGAGCGGGAGATGATTTTGCAGATGGGGGACTGGGCAACGACACATATCTGTTTAGCCGGGGTGACGGGCGTGACGTCTTTTTCGGAAACTCCGGAACAGATACATTAAAGCTTGGCAGTAATATTGATAAATCGGATATTCTGGTCAAGCTTTACGAGATCAACCATCAGTATCTCACACTGAAGATTAGTGGGACGACGGACGAAATCAGTGTAGTGGATGTCGAGAAGATCGAGTTCGCGGACGGTACAGTATGGACCGAAGCGCAACTTTATCAGGTTTACGCCGATCAGAATTCGACCTCTGGCGACGACTACATTCATACCTATGACGGCGATGATGTCATCAATACCGGCGCGGGCGATGACCAAATTTACTCTGAAGATGGTGATGACATCATCTCCGGCGGTACAGGTGACGACTATGCCGACGGCAACTGGGGCAACGACACCTACATCTTTAACAGGGGTGACGGTCGTGACGTATTTGACGGTTCCTTCGAGACCGACACCTTGCGATTTGGTACCAATATATCGCCTTCGGATATCATTGTTCGCCTTATGGAAGCCAATCATAGCTTCCTTACGCTAAAAATTGCCGGAACAACGGATGAAATCAGTGTACGCGATGTCGAGAAGATCGAGTTCGCGGACGGTACGGTATGGACCGAGGCACAGCTTTATCAGGTTTATGCCGACCAAAATTCGTCGTCGGGCGACGACTACATTCACACATATGACGGCGATGATGTCATCAATACCGGCGCGGGTGATGACCGGATTTACTCTGAAGATGGCGACGACATCATCACGGGCGGTATGGGGGACGACTATGCCGATGGCAACTGGGGCAATGACACCTACATCTTTAACCGGGGTGACGGTCGCGACGTATTTGACGGCGCTTTCGAGACCGACATCTTGCGGTTTGGTGCCAATATATCGCCTTCGGATATCATTGTTCGGCTTATGGAAGCCGATCACACCTTCCTGACACTGCAGATTGCCAGGACCACGGATGAAGTCAGCGTACGCGACGTCGAGAAGATCGAGTTCGCTGACGGAACGATCTGGACCCAGTCTCAATTATACCAGACCTACGCAGATCAGAATTCGACATCTGGGGACGACTACATTCATACGTCGTATCTGAATGACGTCATAAATTCCGGGGCCGGCGATGACCGCATCTATGGCGAAGCCGGCGATGACATCATCTCGGGTGGCACTGGCGACGACTATGCCGACGGCGGCTCTGGAGACAATATTTATATCTTCAATAAAGGCGATGGTCGCGACGTCTTCCAAGGCGGGATTTATAACGACACCATTCGCTTCGGTGAAGGGATACTTCCGAGCGATATAGTTGTCAGACTGAATGAAGCAGATCAGACGTTCTTCACGCTACGGATTTCCGGCTCCAATGACGAGATAAGCATCCGATCCGTTGAGAAAATCTCGTTTGCCAACGGCGTGTTTTGGACGGAGGCTCAAGTTCATCAGATTTACGCTGACCAGAACTCGACGACTGGTGACGATTACCTCTACTTTTCGTCGGGGACTGCGATTGTCAATACTGGTGCAGGTGACGACCGTGTCATCATGTACCAAGGAAACGACGTCATCGCAGGAGGTATCGGCGATGATTATGTCGACGGCAATGCCGGAAACGACGTCTACATCTTCAACCGTGGTGACGGGAAAGATGTCTTCTATGGGAGCAGTGGTTCGGACACATTACGTTTCGGGCCGACAATCGGTCTGGGTGATTTGCGCGTGTTTAGCGGTCCGTCTGAATGGACCACGATATTCTTGCCTGATACGGGCGATATTGTTGAGATTTCGAGCGTAGAATTCGTAGAGTTTGCGGATGGAACGCGTATTTCTGTGTCAGATCTGCCTAAGAGCCTGCAGCAGTCCTCAACAAGTGCTGGAGCGGTTGTAGGCACTTCGGCAAATGATATCCTGGTTGGAACAGGAGAAAACGACAGATTGCACGGTCTCGGTGGTGACGACCGGCTGTCGGGAGGAAGGGGGGGCGACACGTACGTATTCGGGTTAGGCGACGGCCACGATATAATTGAAGAAGACGCCGATACCATCTCAACCGATGCGCTTGAACTGGGCAGTGGAATAACGACTGCTGATGTCTTCTTCGAAGTTTCCGCACAGAATGCTGACGATCTTGTTTTGCGCATCAGATCGCGCGAAGAGACCATCGTTCTAAAAAATCAGTTGGCGACCAATGGGGCCGGAATAGAGCGCCTGCTGTTTGCCAATGGAACAGTTTGGACGAGAGAGAGTATCACGGTGACCGCTGGCGGTAACCAACCCTCAAACGGCGATGATATTCTTACGGGAACCTATCGCGCCGACGTCTTGCGTGGTGGAACCGGAAATGATGTTCTAAATGGTGGGCTGGGGGCAGACCGCTACCTGTACTCGCTTGGCGATGGAAACGACAGGATCTCCGACGTTTCGCCGGTGGATGAAATCGACGAACTCGTTTTCGAATTTGCTTATTCGGGGTCGGGTATTGCGTTCAAACGCGCCAGCGACGGGTCTTCTCTGTTGATCACGGTCGGTGGCTCATCGATCGTTATCGAAAACCAGTTGGACGGCTCCGGTCATGGTATCGATCTGGTGACATTCTCCTCGGGAGAACATTTGAGCCGCAGCGACGTCGAGATCCTTGTCCTCGCATCTTCGATGACCTCCGGAAATGACGTGATCGCCGGCACGGGGGGAGGCGATGTGATAAGCGGCGGGGCCGGCGATGATGTAGCAGACGGCAAAGAAGGCTCCGACACCTATCATTTCGGGGTCAACGATGGGCACGATGTCATTCAGGACAGCGGTCAGAATCCCGCTAACGACGTTCTTGTCTTCGGCGCGGGGATTTTCTCGACATCGGCTCGCATCTTGCGTGAAGCGAGCGGTCTTTACAGAATCGAAGGCGACAACAACGCTTGGTCGATTACCTTGGTGGGCGAGTTTGGTGGGATCGAAGAGTTCAGGTTTGCCGACAATGTAGTGTGGACGCAAACTAGCCTTAAACAAGCGTACTACAACAGCCTTGCATCCGGGAATGCTGGGACGATCATTGGCGACTCTACCAACGAGATCATCAACGGTGGTGTGGCATCCGAGATCATTCGGGGTGGCGCAGGCGACGACCAATTGAACGGAGCGGGAGGAGATGACTTCATTTTCGGTGACGCCGGCAATGATGCCCTGTTCGGAGGTGATGGTAGTGACACCCTCGAAGGGGGGCTTGGGCTTGATCGTTATGATGGTGGAAATGGCTTCGATACGGTTGACTTCAGCTATTCTGGGGCCGGCTGGATCATCAATCTTCTGGGGGGGCAGGCCCACACTCTCGCGAATCCCGAGGGAATTGAGACCCTAATCTCCATCGAAAAGATTGTGACCGGCTCCGGTAATGACAATTTGACAGGCGGAATCGCTAACGAAGTGCTCATCGCAGGGGCAGGCGATGATTACCTAGACGGCGGAGCGGGCGACGATGAACTGATTGGCGGTAAGGGCGACGATGTTTACAACTATGGACGTGGGGGTGGCCACGATACGGTTGCGGAAGACCAATTGGCCGGAAACGCCGATCGACTGGTTTTTAACGGTTTGTCGACTGCTGACATTGGGTTAAGCCGCATGGGCGACGATCTCATTATCTCAGTGTGGGACAGTTCTGCTGGCGCCAACGATGGTGGATCAATCACGATAAAGAATACTCTCGGCGAGAACTCAAACAGTGGCATCGAACTGTTTACATTGATGGAAGGGACCTACACGAAGGCGGATGTTCAAAGTGTCTTGTTGTCGCAAGCAATGACGGCAAACGATGACGTGATCGAAGGTTTCCGCAATACCGGCGATTATCTCGAAGGCGGTGCGGGCAACGACGCTTTCGTTTTCAAGCCAAACTTCGGCTGGGATACGATTGGTGACTTTGTCTCAGGCGCGGGAACTGATGACGTTCTCGAGTTCCGCGGTGGCGTCCTGGCAGACTTTGAGGCAGTTCTGGCCGCGGCGTCACAAGTTGGTAATGACACCATTATCAACATTGACGGCACAAATGGCATTACGCTCGCGAACGTCAATCTTGCCGACCTGCATCGGGATGACGTGCGTTTCGTTGCATAACAACCGGAGCCCACGATCGAGTTCTCCCGTTGGCAGGAACTTTACTAAGGAGGCGGAGCCTGATTTTGAGACGTGTATTTGCTTTCTTGCTCTTTCTACTGATTTTCCTCCAACAGGGGCCTAGTTGGGCTCAAGTGCAGAGCTATGTGGATTTCGACGCCAACGGTACCGTCTACAAGCTCCCTCTTACAGGAGCTTGGAGATTTTCGTTGTCGCGAGGTGATCAACGCGCTCACGTTCAATTGGACACGGGCGAAAAAGGTCGACTGCAAAAACTTGCTTACTTCAGGGAATTGATTTCTGAAGGGTATCGTCTCGATGAGGCCGATATCTGGGCTAAGCACGCGTGCGACGCCGGGTTATTAAACCCGGATCTATGCGCTTACAGCGTTCTTTCCTTCGAAAGAAATGTGGTGGTCGAGATATTATCTATAAACATATATGATGAGTTTAGGCGTGATTACGAGAAAAGATCCGGCTGGATCAGGAAGTCGTTAGCAAATGTTTACAATATAAATATAAAGAAAACCGTATTCCCAAGTAAATCTTCACTGAACGGAGCCTATTTTGTTTACACCATCAACGATAATTTGGAGATAAATGTACGTATTAGGCTGGATGGGCAAAGAAATATTTTAGGTATAATCGAAAGTATAATCGACGACAACGTAATTCTTTTCGGCCAAAAACTCATCAGGGGCATTTGATCATGGCGTATCTACTGACTAATTCAGAGCTCAGTGCTGTCGGTTCGGCGCTGGACGCGGCAAACTCCGGCGCGGCTCCCTACCATGAAGTCTACCAAACAATCCTTGCTGTTCTGACTGAGCCGGGAGGACAGCCCAAAGATGGTGTGGATCCCTCGGTGCTTTCCTGGCTTGTCGGTGCGAGTGGCGTGAACAGGGGTGATACGCTGTATAGCGACTTCATCAGAGAATACTCGCTTTCCCAATATTTCATCCGCTTCGGACAGTCATCGACAGTGCCTCTGCAGACAGTGTCTAACAATGTGGCCAAGGCCGTCGCAGAGGATATTTTGCTCAACGGCGTAGCTCCGGATCTCAATACGCTCGGGGAAAAAGATGCCAACGTAACCATCTCCCAATATTTCAACGGTGATGAGGGTGGATGGTCAGGAAACCCGCTCTTCATATTCCTGGGCGATGATTCTTTTTATCAAAACAACATCATCAATGTAGATTTTACGGGTTACGAGTTTTCGGCTTTTTTGCAAAGCGCAACATCGGCGTTTGCTGCGACAACGATTGGCTCAAGCCCGATTACCGGATTTTCTGACGTAGCTATATCATTCCTCTATATGGGAGCGTTGGCGGCTAGCTCCATGTCGATTGCTATTGAAAACAATGGAATTGACCGTATAGCCGGGAGCTTGCAAGCTACTAACGCGTTTATCTACTCCCTCTATGGTCTTCGCGCTGTCGATGTAGCCGCCTATACACCCATTTTTGGTTTATCCCACGACGGGGATGAATTGTATGGAGGAATGGATGCTGAAATCCTCATAGGAGGCGGTGGATCCGATATAATTGGCGGGGGCATTGATACCGATATTGTGGATGGGGGAGATGGTAATGATGTTCTTTTTGGTGACCAGCATCGGGATAGAATTATCGGCGGCGCCGGCGCGGATGTTCTCGCCGGCGGAACTATTTCCAGTCCCACTCAACTTGGCAGTTTCGACCTGACTGCGGATCATACCGAGTGGAACGATGGTGTAGGCGATCTTTTAAAAGGTGGTATGGGCAACGACACCTACCTGATTTCGATCACCGAAGGCGAAACGTGGGATTGGGCCTATGGCCAGGATTCCAATAGCGACAACTATGCGTCACTTCTTTCGATCATTGATACGATTGATGAGGGCGATGGTGACGGTGTCGGAAACATATTGATACAGATGCGGCATCCATCTTGGGAGCCAAACGAGCAGTTTCAAGCAATCGCCGTTGGGGGTCAGTACGCCGCGGCTGAGTTCTATCCTCCCAATTTTTTCAAGTCCGGCGAAAGTTTGGTTTTTTTAACCTATATTGCTGACGGAAGCGGACTATTGATCCCTCATTTGTTTGTCATGGCTGGCTATCCTTTGCATCCGGTCGTCGCCATCAAGGATTTCTATAACGGTGATTTTGGTATCACGCTCGATGGCTATTCTCGGTCCCGTGCCGGAGGTCCCGAACTTCTGCGCGCGAGCGAGGCAGGTGACGCTCAAACCGCCAATGGTTCTGACGGTGCCGAGGAAACCATTACTGGAGGCAGAGGAGCTGACGCGGTCGATTACTCCGACTCTCAATCCGGAGTCGACGTCAACCTGAGTTTGGGAACGGGCATCGGAGGGGATGCCGACGGAAAGACTTATGTTTCAATCGAAAATGTTACGGGCTCCGAGTTCGCCGATACTCTTACCGGCAATGCCGCTGACAACTATTTGCGAGGAGGTGGCGGAAATGATGTTATCGCTGGAGGCGAGGGCGACGATATAATTTCAGGTGGAGTCGGCAACGACGCTATATCTGGAGGTCATGGAAACGATGTTTTGTGGGGTGGGGATGGATCTGACATATTCTCCTACGCTCAAGACGACGGTAATGACATTATTGTCGAGTATTCTGATAACAACTCTATCGATCAGCTGGTCGTAGAGGGTTTCAATTTTGATGACGTCTTTTTTGAGCGTCGAGAAAGTGATTTGGTAATTCGCGTCCCTGGAGGTCAGGGCCCCGGTGGTCAGATACTGATCACAGGTACGCTCGAAGATGATTCACGAGGGATCGAACAGTTCGTATTTGATGACTGGACTTACAGTAAACAAGATGTCCGTTCGACAATCCTTTCTCAGGCGACAACCGCCGGAAACGATCTGATCGAAGGTTTTCGGAACACCGGCGATTATCTCGAAGGCGGTGCGGGCAACGATACTTTCGTGTTCAAACCCGAATTCGGTTGGGATACGATTGGTGACTTTGTCGCAGGCGCGGGAACTGATGACGTTCTCGAGTTCCACGGTGGCGTCCTGGCCGACTTTGAGGCAGTTCTGGCCGCGGCGTCACAGGTTGGTAATGACACCATTATCAACATTGACGGCACAAATGGCATTACGCTCGCGAACGTCAATCTTGCCGACCTGCATCGGGATGACGTGCGTTTCGTTGCATAGGATCTGACTCTTGTCCAAATACTCGAATAGTGAAGTGCGGCGACCTCCGGTCGCCGCTGCCTTGCGTGCGACACGCAATGCGTTTGGGTCCGTTGCTCTTCTCAGCGCGTTCACCAATATTCTGATGCTGACTGGCCCGCTTTTTATGATGCAGGTTTATGATCGGGTTCTCTCAAGCCGCAGTGTTCCAACACTTGTCGCCTTATCGATGCTCGCCATCGTTCTCTACCTGTTTCTGGGAATTCTTGAGCTGATAAGGTCCAGAATTCTCTCGCGCATCGGCGAAAGGATTGAAGAACAACTCGGCGGTCCGACTTTCGATGCGGTGATGTTGCTTCCCCTCAGAATGTCAAAAAAGGAGGTGGCGGCACAGCCTGTTCGCGATCTCGAACATATGCGCCAGTTCATGAGCGGACCGGGTCCGGTGGCCATCTGCGACATGCCATGGTTGCCGCTTTACATCGGCATATTGTTTCTCTTTCACGCCTATCTCGGTTGGCTGGCAATTGCCGGAGCTACCCTGCTGATCGCGCTGACGCTCTGTAGCGACGCTGTTCTGCGTGACCCGACACGGCGAGTGGCCGCGCTCTCATCGGCGCGCGCCGATTACATCGAGGCTGGGCGGCGGAATGCAGAAGCGTTGCATGCTATGGGCATGAAAAGTGCCTATGCTCGCAAATGGCACGAGACAAACTCAGCCTATGTTGAGGAGCAGCGGCAGGCGAGTGATGCGACGAGCAGCTTCTCAACCTTCTCGAAGATTTTTCGCTTGGCACTGCAATCTGCCGTTCTCGCGCTGGGAGCATGGCTTGCCATAAAGCAGCTCGCATCACCGGGAGCGATGATTGCGTCTTCCATTCTGACATCGAGAGCGCTTGCCCCAATTGAGCAGGCGATTGGTCAATGGCGTGGATTCATCAACTTTCGGCAGGCAAAGGCGCGCCTTGGTCAACTCCTCGACAGGATTGGCCCCGATCAGGAAAGAATGGCTCTTCCTACGCCATCAAAAACACTGTCTGTATCCGGTGTTGCCGTTGTGGCTCCAGGCAACCAATCCCCCACTGTCCGGGACGTCACCTTCTCGCTTTCAGCGGGGCAGGGACTGGGCATCATTGGCCCTAGTGGTTCTGGGAAATCCACGCTTGTCCGGGCTCTGGTCGGCATCTGGCCACCAGCACGCGGATCCGTCAGGCTGGACGGGGCGGAGATTGACCAGTGGCATCCGGAAGCGCTTGGCCCATCGATCGGTTACCTGCCACAGGGTGTGGAATTGTTTGATGGAACAATAGCGGAAAATATCAGTCGGTTTTCCGGATCGCCTAACCCGTCTGATGTCATCGAGGCGGCGAAACAGGCAGATGTGCACGAGCTCATTCTGTCCATGCCGGACGGATACGACACAAGGATCGGTAATAGCGGCGCGTCTCTTTCTGCCGGACAGCGCCAGAGGATTGGGCTCGCCCGCGCGTTGTTTGGCGAGCCGTTCCTGATCATTCTGGATGAACCAAACGCCAGCCTTGATGCGGAAGGCGAAATGGCGCTGACGAATGCGATTGTCGTCGCCCGTCATCGAGGTGCCATTGTGGTGATTGTCGCGCACCGGCCGAACGCGCTTTCTGCCGTAGACAATGTTCTCGTTCTTGCGCAAGGCGCGATGGTTGCCTTCGGGCCGCGTGACGAGGTGCTACGTAAAACGACAATGCGCGCTGTATCGGAAAAAGCATGAATCCTAACACCTCGAAACCAAGCGCTGCCAGCCACTCTATCCGGCTTTATACGATTGCGGGAGCGGGAACCATTGCCTTGATGGTCTTGGGTGTTGGTGGCTGGGCCGCGACTGCAAATCTTTCCGGTGCAGTGGTGGGTGCGGGGACCGTTGTTGTCGACGGCAACGTCAAACGCATCCAGCATCGAGAAGGCGGCATTGTCGGCGATATCCGGGTGCGCAATGGGGCTGTCGTCAAGGCCGGTGACCTGCTTATCCGGCTTGACGATACAGTGACGCGAGCCGGGCTGGCCATGGTTGAGAAACAGATCGAGCAGCTCAATGCGCGGCGCTTGCGTCTTTCGGCCGAACGCGAGAACGCTCGAGAGATGACGGCTTTGTTGACATCACCAGCAAATACGACAGCCTTAGATGGTGCTGAGTATATTCAAGCCGAGGTGGCCCTTTTTAGGGCTCGCAGACAAACCATTGATGGCCAGAAGGCTCAGCTGAAACAACGTATCGACCAGATACGTCAGGAAAATGAGGGCCTTGTTGTTCGCAAGAATGCCAAGGAAGAGGAATTGTCCTGGATCGGCCAGGAACTCGTTCGGGTCCGAAGCCTGGCAGGTCAGCAGTTGATCCAGTTCAACCGTCTCGCGGAACTGGAGCGACTGCGAGCTCAACTCGATGGTGAACGCGGACAGTTCATGGCCGAGATTGCTAGAGCCGCGACTCGAATTACAGAAACAGAGCTTCAGATTTTACAGCTCGACCAGGACCGGCTGGCTGAAGTTTTGACAGAACTGCGCGATGTTGAGAACAAGCTTGCCGAACTCTCGGAGCAAAAGGTTACGGCCGAAGACCAGTTGAGGCGCATCGATATACGATCCCCGCATGACGGTGTTGTACATGAACTCGCCGTCCACACGATCGGTGGCGTCATCACCCCCGGGGAAACAGTGATGCAGATCGTGCCTGTTAACGACCGGCTGGTGGTGGAGACGAAAATTCAGCCAGCCGACATCGACCAGATACATGTCGGGCAACAGGCGATCCTGCGTTTTTCTGCATTTAATCAGCGTACAACTCCTGAAATTGCCGGGTATGTGAAAACAGTTGCGGCCGATCTCGTCAGCAACCCGCAAACGGGCGAAAGCTGGTACACCTCTCGTATTCAAATAGATTCAGAGGAGCTAAAGAAGCTAAGCAACTTGAGCCTGCTCGCCGGCATGCCGGTCGAAGCCTACATCAAGACGACCGAACGGACTGCTTTGTCGTACCTGGTGAAACCCCTCGCAGATCAAATCAACAGGGCTATGCGCGAGGAATGATAGCAATCAAAACGACATAGGCTTGATGTGAGGTTTGGACTGATCCTGCCAGTTCTTCAGCGAGCCGGAGTGAGGCCAACGCAGCGCCTTCGGGGTGGGTGCTGGGGGGGTGCAAATCGATGGCAACACCACTCAGGTCTCTTCAACCACATATGGATCGTATAATCTTGGGGTCGGCAGTTCGATTCCTTTCAAGAGCAATAAACGCAGGACGATGAGCAAAGGATCCTGCGCGCCTGAAGCAATGGGCTTACGCTCAATATACTCTCGAAAACGCTCGCTCAATCACACAACGAGTCGCAATTGCCATGTTCGCTAGGCCAAGCTTCCGCCATTTGGGGTCTGAGCGAGAAAGATCCTTGTGTTGAGCAAAATCCGAGATTGCTCGTATGACCAATCCGTCAGTATGGAATATATTCTTCACCCGCTCAACAGCACTGAGAAATCCGTAAGACTCCATTTCGACACTCGTCCAAGCGTTTCCAATGTGCTTTTTCAGAAATCGCACGTAAGGTTCATTACTGAGCACGGCGTTCCAGGAAAAGGCAGCCTCTTCGTGTATAACGTGTGGTGCTCGAGCAGGTATGGCGAATTCCCGCAGCCATTCGGCAGGAATGTTTTCGTTTCGAAGTTCGCTGTTTACGGTGTCAGATTGTATGCGGGTCAGAACTTTCTTTGCGCGTTCCGAAATCGACACGGTACGCTGATAGGAATGTAGCTTAGCTTTCAAATGGCTTAGGGACTCATTCTTGTCGCTATCCTCTAACGCGTCGAATTCGCCCTCAAACGACTTCAGTTTGTTAAAGTCGCGCGTCACGATAGTTCGGGGGAAGATAACATCGCCAATTCGAATGTTGCCGCTATCGAGTGCTCCCGCAATCCCGCTAAAAATTATCAATGAAGGCCGGTACTCACAAATAGCATAGGCGGTATTGATTGCTGCAGCCACATTGCCCATGTCCGTGCACTCAATAACCCCGACACTGATCGTTTTCCCGCCTGAAGATGAGCTAAGATCCTTCATGGCGTAGACCGGCAATCCGTCGTAAAGAGCGGCCTTCATCCGATCTTCGAGCTGCTGCGTGGCGACCTGGTCTGCATGTCGTTCAAATTCTTTTTGAAGCGCCTCCTGCTCCTCAAGTCGTGCCCCCAGAACAACAATGTCCAGAACCGGTTCCTTGAGGTCGGCTGGCCTTCGTAGTCGTGTATTGAGGGAAGACATGGAGTTTGGCGCAGTCAGCTCATCAGCTGGTGTGCTCATTTATACTACCTGAATAATGCCTACCGAAAAGGATGTACTGAGAGATATGAAAGCTTTTTGCTATGTCATAATCTCTCACCAATTTGATGATCTGCCGACGCACTGTGTTCTTCTCCCCCGAGGAAAACATTTTTGAATAGTAACACACATCTATGCAACCTCGACGGATCGAGTAAACGTCAAAATTATACTCAGTGTACTCGTTCAAAAGTCGATTAAATTCGACAATATAACGCAGATAACGCAGACGCGGTTCGAAATTAAAAAGACACACGAGAGTTTGATCCGATGAGGGCTGTTTCCCAACTCCTGGAGCAATGCTGACGTCCTTACGTCCCTCCTGTATATCGTCGAGCATCTGCGCAAGAACTTCTACTGCTGGCCGCGCAGAGATGATAGCTGATACTTCACTCATTCTCGCTCCCACCATCGATTCTTCAAGGCGTTCATAACCAATAGACCTGAAAGGTTAAATGTCTCCACTATCACCCTTTCACCGCCGATGGCGGAAAAAGGAAGACAGCTTGCGCGTCTAATACTTGACTTGCAAGCAAATCTTCTCGCAGCTTAATCAAAATCGGGCCGACAGCTACAGAAGCTATCGTTTCGGCGAATATTGACTGCTGATTATCATTGCGGAAAGTAAAAGCCTCCCCATTGAAGGTGATGTAGCCTCGCTCGAGGCCGTGAGCAGGAGAGCAGTTACATAGCTTGAAAAGGCTTTCGGAGGCAGGACCAAGTCGGCCAATCGAAATTCCCAAGCGCTCCGTAAGATCCCGCATTATTGCCAAACACAGCAAATCGGCGAAGGTGAACTGCGGAGAAGGCCCACTTTTAGCTGCCAGTAGAGGAACAACACCTTTCCAGTGTCGTATGACCTCGGTCCCGACGCCTATAGCGTGCCTAAGTTGCGCCTGAGTGTATAACATAGCCGATAAATAGCACGTTGATTGCAACAGATCAACTTGTTGTTTACCACAAGCTTTATTGATGCACGCCGTTTTCGTCTTCGGTGCGTCGCCTTGAGCCGCATGCAAGGCCTCTTCCAAAAGCCAGACCTACGAATCCATGCTTTGTAACAAGATAGTTGGTGCCCTCGATAGTAGCGGCAAATAATTTAGCTGCCCACTCTGGAAGTTCACCCGTGCGATCATCTTTTTCCTGGCCGTCGCTATATTTTGAGTCCATCGCCTTACTCCTTCGTGGCCAACGCGACTATTCCAGCGCTAAATATTTGAATGAATGACTCTATCAAGACCGTGTAAATCGCGGGGATGATGATTATAATCAGTGGGGAATTGAGAGAGCGGGACGCTATGGTGCCGCACGTGCTACACGTTAAATCTGAAAAAAATAAAAATCTAAATGACAAGAATATAAAGATCGTAGCCACAAAAGGCGTCGCTATATTACTTTTTGTGAATTTAGCCGGAAGACGCTCCTTGAAGCTGATAAATCTCGATAAAATGGCAACGAGCAGCGCCATTGTGCCCGCGAGGAGGATTATATTGGCGACAACAAAGAACGCCCCTTGGCCGGGTTTAACAGATTCAAAATCTCGATATCTTTCAAGCATGAAAGAAAAAATTCCAGGGATTGTGGTCGCCGGCTCAATCACACTAAGAGCCATCGTTGATATGTCGGTAACGTAGATAAGGAACAGCGCGGATATAAAAAATATATTGAAGTAATTTATCAACCTAAAAACTTTGTCGTCAAAATACTTCGAGGCCCCTCGAGGTAATATTGGACTTATCCACTTACTCACACTTTTCATCAGGATGCCCGTCGTTTTACGCCAGTAGGACAGTTGCGAAATACCGTAAAAGCGTGTTGTTGCTTTATGATTTTATTAAAAGCGGGCGCGCCGCTCTCTGCGAAAAAGACGAACCCTCGGGTTTATTCGCCGGATCAGAGTTTTCAGCAGAGGCCTGATCGTGGTGGGTCATGTGGTGCCGCATTGAATTGAATTGGGTTGGTTCGACGTCAGCACAATCCGGCCAGGCGGCTCAAATGCTGTGACATGCCGACCACGAACCCGGGTCAACCGCGCTACGGCATGTGTGCCGCAATGAATATTTTGCTGATCCATTCCGCCCCCGAAAATCACCGCGATTTGATCGTTATCACCACGTTTGATTTCGTCAATTACAAATTGAATTATTATCGGTTTATAACTCTTGACGATGGACAGAATTGCGGCTGGTTTTCTATTCTCCGCTTCCGACGGCGGAACGAAACGGTGGCATAAGATTGGCTCCGCAACTAAGCCGCACGCAGTGATGTAGAGGTGGTCGATGAGGGCCAGATCGCGGGCCGTGGCGATCCAGCCGCTTCCTGGCAGTTGGAAGAGCCCCATGTACCAGCTCCGGCACAACTCAGCAGGGTGCGCCAGTCTGCTCATGAAAGTGAGCGGGTGAGGGATCGAGAGCGCGACCGCGCGAGCAATCCGCTCCGGCGCAGTGACGCAGGTATCATATGTGATCAGAGCGCCCCAATCGTGGCCAATCAGCTCCACGGGTCGCCCCGGAGACCAGCGGTCGATCAGCGCGAGCACGTCGCTGGTGAGGGCTGCAAAGTCGAACAGCCCCGCGGTCGGGGACTGCGCATAACCGCGAAGCCAGGGTGCAACGACGTGACGCCCCCGGCGGCCGAGCTCGGCAAGGAAGGGCTTCGCGGTCGGCGGATGGTCCGGGAAGCCGTGCAAGACAATCGTCGGCTGGCCATCGGGGTCGCCCCCCTGCAACGCGTGGAAGGTGCCGTGTGGCAGATCGAAGGTGACGTGTTCAAAATCCATATGCGTCAGCCTTTTCAGGAGCAGTCGGGCGGGAAGGCGACCAGTCGGTCTTTGACACCGGCCCGCGACCTTCCATGATTGATATTTCGCGGCAAGTAAGCCAAGGCTGGTTTGTCAAAAGCCTCCAAGGGAGCGGCGGAATAGTCAGAGCCAGCGGCGAACCTCGACCTTATAGCGGCGGTATTCGTCGCCAAACTTTGCTTCGAGATAGCGCTCCTCGCGGGCGATCACCTGCGTCTGGATCGCGATCAGCACCAAGGGTAGCAGGGCGAGGGCAATCGGCCCGTCAAAGGCGTTATTTAAACCACGCATATCGGTGACAGCCTTTAGCTTATCGAGAATTCACATATTGGGGTCAGAACAAGAGCAGTCCGAAATCGTACGCTAAGGCCGAACGAAGCATGAACAATGCCGTAGATTAGATCTTGGGCATTGGATCTCTGTGGATTGCCATCGATATTCGCTGGTTTTGATTTCTGTGTCCGGCGCGACTCGACAACGCTAAGCGCAGATTGGTTATGAATGGAGTCGGGCTATGGCAAAGCGCAAGCTTCTCAAAGATCAAGATCGCCGAAAGCTTGTCGATATCCCTGTCGACGAGGACAGCTTAATCCGACACTACTCATTGTCACCGGCCGATCGCCTGGAGATCGAACTGCGCAGACGTAATCACAACCGGCTTGGCTTTGCCATTCAGTTATGTCTGATGCGATACCCGGGTCGAGTGCTGGGGGCAGAAGAAATTCCGCCACGCGCCATGCTTAAATATGTTGCTGATCAGATCGGCGCCGCCCCGGAAGCATTTTCGCTCTATGCACGCCGTGAAGAAACCCGTCGGGATCACACAGCACGGCTAATGATGTATCTGGATACGAGAAGCGCGACGCTGCAAGATCGCCGCGCCGCGCTATTGTCTGCAATTCAGGCGGCGGCGACGTCCGACGACGGTGCTGCGATAGTCAGTTCGATTGTCGTCGCGTTTCGTGAACGCGGCGCTCTTCTACCGGCTGTTAGAAGTGGACCCGTCGATCGGCCAGACGCGCTTCCATTGGCTACGCTCGGCGCCAGAAGCGCCAGGTGCGTCGAATCTGGTCGGGCTGACAGAGCGGATAGCGTTTCTGCGGCAGCTGGAGATCGATCCGACGTTACAGGCGCGCATATCAGCAGGACGGTGGGGCCAGATGATCCGGGAGGGTAACGCAACCCCGGCCTGGCTTGCCAACGACTTCAATGCCAGCCGTCGCCACGCTCTGATTGTGGCTCAAGTCATCAAGCTTTGCCAGAAGCTCACGGACGATGCGGTGACGATGTTCATCAAGCTGATGGGTAAGTTGTTCTCGCAAGCCAACAACCGAAAGAAGCAGCGGCAGATGGACTGCAGAGCGAACACCGCCAAAGCGCTGCGCATGTTTCTCGATACGATCACCGCGCTGCAGTCCGCCAACAACAATGGTCGGAATGCAATGGATGTTCTCGACCAAAGAGTCGGCTGGGATCGACTGCTTCGGATGAAGCCTGAGCTCGAGTCGATGGTCGACGACAACGAGGCGCCGTCGTTGATCGTAGCGGCCGAGCAATATGCGACCGTCCACAAATACACTGGTGCATTCCTTCAGGCATTCACGTTCCGCTCGGCGCGCCGCCACGATCCACTTCTAGCGGCAATTGCGCTGCTTAAACGGCTTCATGCCGAGAAGCGACGGACGCTCCCTGATCGCGTCCCGCTCACCCACCTTAGCCAAACTGACCGGCGGCTCATCTTCGAACGAGAAAAACCTGATCGCCGACTCTACGAGATCGCAACGCTCGCTGCTTTGCGAGACCGGCTTCGATCTGCGGAGATATGGGTCGACGGCAGCCGATCTTTCCGGCCCATTGACGAGCATTTGATGCCGCGAACAACATTCATCACGTTGAAGGAGGAGGATCGTCTCGGATTAGGCGTCCAAGCTGATGGCGCGCAGTGGCTTGCCGAAGCGCGTCAGATGCTCGACTTCAACCTGCAGCGTCTGGCGCACAGGGCACGATCCGGAAAGCTCGAAGGAGTTCGTCTTGAGGCCGGAACGTTGATCATCACACCAACCGCCAGCGAAATCCCTGCGGCCGCCGAGGCACTGAATGCCGAGATCAGCGATATGTATCCGTTGGTCGAGGTTCCCGATCTGTTAAGGGAAGTGCATGAATGGACCGGCTTTGCGGACCAGTTCACGCATGTTCGGACCGGCGACGTACCAAAAAATGTCTCTGCAATGCTCGCTGGTGTACTGGCCGATGCTACGAACCTTGGCCCCAAACGAATGGCGGGCGCTTCCAAAGGGATTAGCGCTCACCAGATTGGGTGGATGCGCACATTCCACGCGCGATCGGAGACATACCGCACGGCTCAAGCGTGCATCACCGATGCCCACACCCAGCATCCGCATTCGCGCCTTTGGGGCAATGGCACAACGTCATCGTCCGATGGCCAATTCTTCCGTGCGAGCGACCGGGCTGCAAAGCGCGGCGACATCAATTTGCATTACGGTAGCGAGCCCGGATCGAAATTCTATAGCCATCTGTCAGATCAATACGGCTACTTCAGCATTTTGCCCATCAGTCCCACCGAGAGCGAGGCGGCCTATGTGCTGGACGGGCTCTTCGATCAGGACACGGTCCTCGATATCCAGGAGCACTTTACCGACACTGGCGGTGCCAGTGATCATATGTTCGGGCTGTTCGCCTTGATCGGAAAGCGGTTCTCACCAAGACTGCGTAATCTCAAAGATCGGAGGTTCCATACGTTCGAGAAGGGTGATGCATATCCGGCGCTGTCGAACCACATCGGGGCGCCGATCAATGCCAATCTGATCCTCGACCATTGGGACGATCTGCTCCATCTTGCGGCGTCGATCACGACGCGGTCCGTGGTGCCATCTACCATCCTCAAGAAATTGTCCGCAACGCCAAAGCAAAGCCATCTCGCGAGGGCGCTCCGCGAATTCGGCCGTATCGAAAGGTCGCTCTTCATGATCGAATGGTACTCAAGTCCGGCACTACGGCGGAGATGCAAAGCTGGTCTCAACAAGGGCGAGGCCGCTCATAAGCTGAAACGCGCTGTGTTCTTCCACGAGCGGGGCGAAATCCGCGACCGGTCGTTCGAGAGCCAGGCATTCCGCGCCTCTGGTCTCAACCTCGTTGTCAGTGCAATCGTCCACTGGAATACAGTCTATCTCGACCGCGCAATCACGCAGTTGAAGCGAGAGGGTCGAAATATTCCCGATACTTTGTTGAAGCATATTTCGCCGCTCAGTTGGGAGCACATCAACCTTACCGGCATCTACACCTGGGATGCCGAACACCAGATGCCCGACGGATTTCGATCGCTTCGTCTGCCAGCCGGGCTACGGCGGGTCGCATAAGTTCCCCTTCCGTTCGCTCTTAGCGTACGATTTCGGACTGCTCTTGTTCCCGCCCCTAATCGGAATATCAGCGCAGAAGCGCGCGCTCGCGTCTCTAGCCGTCGTTCATTTTACGCTACGGTGACGTGTCCCGGCATGGCGCTTGTCTGTTCATAAAGTTCCAAGACGCTTTCATGCGTAAGATTGCAAACAACTCCTGTGACATGGCCGGGGCCGATGGTAGCAAGAGCATCAGTCGGAACACTTGCACCAGACAGTGCGGCAATGATCAAAAAGATTCCAAGAGATTTCATCATATAAACTCCTTCGTTAGGCGGCCGGCTAGACTAAGAGAGGCAGAACATCAGCGAGGTGAGGCTCCTCGGATGGCCGGCGAGGATGCCAGCCCGGCTTCCACAAGGCGAACGGGCCATCATAACCATCCGCTTTCATGGAAATGCGGATAAGGCGCTCCGCAACATATCGGCGGCCCAAGAACGCTGCAGCCTCGGCTGCGTAAAAGCCCAGGCGCGCATCGCCGAACTTCATAGTCACCTTTTCCGTGTTCTTCACGAAGTCTGCGCTCATGAATTTGTTCGATTTCGCACGTGTGGTCACCAACGGCCCACCAGCATCCATCTCGTAGGAGGCAAACAGAGCGTTCAGCATCATACGAACAGAAAGCACGGCGAGACCCGGATCTTCGGCAACAAGGTTGCCAGTCATCAGGCGTTCGATCTCCGGCTGATGTGGCATCAACTTGGCGAGCGCAGACACATAAAGACCATAGCTTTCCGGTCCAGGTTGAGCAAAGCGAACAGAATAGAGATCAATTTGCGCATCGAGTGATGCGACGGCAAAACGATCAGAGACTTCAAGTTCGTCGTGTTTTTCACCAGTGAGATCTGCCAGGACGGAGCGAACACTTTCGAGAATGACCGGCAGTTCTTCATGCTTTGCAGCACGCAACGCATGCTCGGCCAGTTGGGCGCGATAAGCAACCCGGCTCTGCGTGCCGAAAAAGGCTTGGATGGCGCTTTCGGTCAGGCCAGCAATGTCGTCGGCCTTGCGCCCCTTATTCTTGATACGCCACAGGGTACTAACGTTTGCCGCACGACCCAGGAGCTTATTTCGGCGGGTTGCGATGCGGCTTGCCTTCACGATGTCGCTATAGGTGAGACCTGCATTCTGCAGACCTTCAAGAAGAACGACATTATCGAGCGCGCGTTGTTTGGGCGGCAATTTTGTAGTCTTGAGCAATTTTCCCAAGGACGCCTCCTGAGACGGGGATCGGACTTTACGACACCATCATAACTCGGGCCGGGACTATGTTTTTCAGAAACACTAAGAATTTCTCGCACGCTGAATACAATGTATGAGATGGGGCTTCCTCCTCTGCACACAAGTCTGCGAGAAACCGAAAGCTGAAAAAGGCCAATCAGACAGAAGCTATCGTTGGATCAGTTGAACAGGGCTTCGGTCCACTCGATCCCAACGGAAAGGCCACCACATGCGCAATCTTCTTATTAAGAGCACCAATCGCCGTTCTTTCATGTTGCTTATCGGCGCGGGCGTGAACCTGTCACTTGGTGGCGGCGGCGATGTGAAGCAGCGGCACGCCAATGACAACGACAACAACAACGGCCCCGATCCCGCTCCCACCGGTGGCGCTCTCGCAATCCGAAACGACGAGTTCTATAAGGCCCTAAGGGCTACCAAGCTTATGGGCACTCGCCTGAAACCCGGCCAGATCGAAGGTATGGAAGGGATCTTCACTGCGTTCCAGACCGACGGCGATGGAAACCCAAAAACCCTAGCCTATGCTTTCGCTACGGCGGCGCATGAAACCGGGTTTCGCATGCTGCCAGTGCGGGAAGGCTTCGCTAAAAGCGACGCGCAAGCACGTCGCAGACTGCAAAACAGGCCTTACTCGCGGTCGAGCGGAAAATACGGCCACGCCTACTATGGTCGCGGGCAGGCGCAATTAACCTGGGAGGACAACTACCGCACATCCTCTGGCGACGCTGGCGTGGATCTCGTCGCAAATCCTGACATGATGCTCGACCCCGTTATAAGCGCCAAAGTTCTCATCCGTGGTCTGCGCGATGGTCGTTGGAACGGAAGTAAGAAGCCGCATACTGGCAAGGGGATAGGCTACTATCTACCTACAACGGGCCCGGACGATGTGAAGAATGCGCGCCGCACCCTTAACAAGCTAGACAAGTGGAATCTGATCGCCGGTTATTACCGTGTGTTTCTCGGAGCCATCACGCAGTCCCTTACACACTGAAGCATGGAGTCGAAACTGATTCAATGCGTCATAACTTCTACAAGAAAGTCGGTACTCATCGATTGCGGAGTAAATAGTTGAAAGACCCAGGCGATGCCGGGGCCTTTCATTGGTTTTGTCGCAAAACTTTTCATCGGGTTTGCAACCAGTATGGTAGGTGTAGATCCGGGTTGAAGATGAGCAGGTAGATTGAGTTTCCCGATCATGGTCGATTTCAAAGGCAGTCATTACCCGAAAGAGGTGATTTTAAACGCGGTATTTTTCTACGTGAGATATGCGGTCTCTTATCGTGATCTGGAAGAGATTATGGCCGAGCGCGGCGTTACCGTTGACCACGCTACGCTGAACAGATGGGTCGTGAAATATTCGCCCCTGATTGCCTGCCAAGTCCAGCGGCGCAAATCCGCAACCAGCAGCTCCTGGCGGATGGACGAGACCTATATCCAGGTCAAAGGCAAGTGGATCTATTTCTATCGGGCTGTCGACAAATTCGGCAAAACCCTTGATTTCATGCTGTCTGAGCACCGCGATGAGGCCGCGGCCTGCACATTCTTCGCCCGCACGATTAAGAACAATGGCTGGCCCGAAAAGGTCGTCATCGACAAGAGTGGCGCGAACCTGGCAGGATTGCAAAACATCAACTGGTTGCTGCTGTTGTATGGATGGTTCTCGCTGATCGAGATCCTGCAGATCAAATACCTCAACAACACGATTGAGCAGGACCACCGTTTATCAAGAAGCTGACCCGCCCCATGAAAGGCTTCAAATCCTTTCAATCGGCGTCAGCAACGCTGGATGGCATCGAAGTGGCGCACATGATCCGCAAGCGGCAATTTCCAATCAGTGGCCAATCCGCATTTCAGCAATTCGCAGCACTCGCCGCATAACTGTGTCCAGCGATGGCCGCTTCTGCGGCCTTTAAAAAGTTTGCGACAAAACCCGATTTGGGACTGCTCTTGATCTGACCCCGCTATGCCTTGACTTCTGCCGCCACCAGACCGTCGTCGAGGGCACAGCTTCTTTATGTGACCGAGGTGACGAGGAGATTGAGATTGTCGCCCCGTTGTCAGGCGCAAAGCTCCCGATTGCCAGATCACGTGCTCAGTAGCAAGCCGCCAGACGAGGGTTTGCGTTTGGCTTTCACGTGCTCTCGCCAAGCGACCGTAAAACTCCCCGCCATATCGATCTTGGAGAGTCCTCGTTTCGCGATAATACTCTACTGCCGAAGAGACGACAGATTGCGTACAGCTAGCATTGTTTCCCGCTGGCGCATGTCTCGGAGCAAACCCAGGGCCACTCACAACGGCAGTGAATTAAGTCTGTCAACGCAACAAGCCCAGTTTGAGCGTCTGGCGTTCGATCAGTGTCTCGACTTCCTTCACGGCAAGTGCGCTCAGCGGTGCGCCTGGGCGGCGTTGAGTTGCGCTGGCGATGGCGCCGCGTTTTGCCAGAACATGTTTTCGCACGGCAAGGCCGAGACTGGGCTGCTGTTCATAGCGCATCAGCGGCAGATAGGCATCGAACAAGTCCTGCGCGGTTTCGTATCTCCCCTCATTGCTGAGACGGACGACATCGACCATCATTTCCGGATAGGCGAAACCGGTCATGGCGCCATCGGCGCCGCGCTGCATTTCCTCGGGCAGGAAAACACCGGCATTGCCGCACAGGATGGAGGTTCGGCGACGGCCTTTGGCCTCCGCTTCACGCAGATCGGTGATCTTCTGCAGGCCCGGCCAATCCTCATGCTTGAGCATGACGATGCTCGGATGGGCCTCGAAAATGACGCCCAGCGTTTTTGCGCCTATTTGAACGCCGGTGGAGAGCGGGAAGTCCTGTAGCACCAAAGGCACGTCGGCGCCGACCGTCTCAACCACGTTGCGGTAATAGGCGACGATCTGCTCATCGGTCCGCAGCGCGGATGGAGGAGCGACCATGACGCCGGCAGCCCCCAGATCCATGGCTGCCTTGGTCAGTTCGCCGATGGCGGCAAGGCCGGGTGCGGAGACGCCGACCACCACGGGTTTTCCTTCGGAGCGCTTCAGCGTCAGCTTCGTGACTTCGATCGATTCCGCCTGGGTGAGCTTGGGTGCTTCCCCCATCATGCCGAGGATCGTCAGCCCGTCCGCGCCTTTTTCATAATAGAAGTCGACCATGCGGCCGATGCTTTCGCCATCGAGCGAACCGTCTTCGGTAAACGGTGTGCAGGCAATGACGAACACACCCTTGGTACTGGAATTTATGAGCGACATGACATGTTCCTATTTGAGCCGCCTGTGTTGCAAGGGTTCTGTTCCAATCCGTGGAATTGACCGCAGCGGAGCCGGGTCGATTGGCGATTTCGCTGCCAATCCGAAACGGCCCGCAGCGTGACGGGTTTGGAGGATGCCGGCCTTGCGCATGGGAGAGCGCGCTGGCCGGCAAACCGTTTGAGTCAATTATTCGCCAGCATGTCCGGAACGATCGAAACGATTTCCGGGAAGATGGCGATGAGCAGGACAAAGGCGCACATGATGAAGAAGAACGGCATGGTCGCGCGGGTAATGCGGGCCATGCTGTCGCCGGTCAGGCGCTGGATGACGGTGAGGTTGAAACCGACGGGCGGCGACACCTGCGCCATCTCCACCACGATGACGATGAATATGCCGAACCAGACCTTGCTGTAACCGGCCGCCATGACCAGCGGCAGGGTGATCGGCAGCGTCATGACGATGCAGCCCAGCCCTTCCATCACCGTGCCGAGGATGATGTAGAAGATCAGGAGCACGATGATGAGCATGAATGGCGAAAGGCCCCAGCCCTCGATGATGCCGGCGATATAGCGCGGCATGCCGAGATAACCGATGACGGTCGACAGGAACATCGCGCCGACCATGATGAGGCCGATCATGGCGCAGGAATCGGCCGCCTGTTTCGCCGCCTGCATGAGGTTCGAAAGGTTCAGCGTCTTCTGGAAAGCGCCGATGAGGATTGCGCCACCGACGCCGACCGCGGCTGCTTCCGTCGGCGAGGCGATGCCGCCATACATCGAGCCGACCACGCCGATAATGAGCAGCAGCAGCGGCCCCAGGTCCTTCAACGCCACAAGCTTTTCGATGAAAGTGGTTGGCGCAAGGGCCTCCCCGACAAGGGCCGGATTCATCAGCGCCCGGATGCCGATATAGCCCATATAGGATGCGGCCATCAGCAGGCCCGGCAGAATGCCTGCCATGAACAGCTTGAGGATCGATTCCTCCGCCATGACCCCATAGATGATCATGATCGTTGATGGCGGAATGAGAAAGCCCAGCGTTCCCGCCCCCGCAAGGCTGCCGGTGATGAGGTCGCGGTTATAACCGCGCGAAATAAGTTCCTTTGCGGTGATGCGCCCGACCGTTGCCGTGGTGGCCGCGGATGAGCCGCAGACGGAGGCAAAGAGCGTGCAGCCGAGAACGGTGATATGGGCAAGCTGGCCGGGCACATGCCGAAGCCAGGGGGCGAGGCCGGAGAACAGCGCTTCTGAAATCTTCGTTCGGAACAGGATTTCCGCCATGAAGATGAACAGCGGCAGGGCCAGCATTTCCGGCGAAACCAGCGTATTCCAGGTTTGCTGGGCCAGCAGTTTGAAAAGCGGCAAAGCGGGGCGATAGAGTGCGGCCAGCGCCGCTCCGGTGCCGACGAGGCCAAGGCCAATCCAGACCCCCGTACCCAGAATGAGCGTCATCAGGCCGAGCAGGCTGAAGGTGATCTTTCCCATGATTTATTCCAGTCCCGGGCCGGTTGAAAGTGTTTCGCCGCGAAGAAGCCGCAGGAACTGCGCCAGCATCTGTAAATTGAGGATGATCGCGCCTATTGCGAGCGCGCTCTGCGGATAGACGAGCGGAATGCGGATGACCGACGAGGAGGTTGAACCGCGCAGCGCGGACAGCATGGCCATGTCCGTCAATGCGACCGAAAGCGCAATGCAGATAACAAGGCCGACAAGGCATGCCACCATATCCAGCCGCCTTGCGCCGGTTGAAGAAAGTGCCTCGCCTATTGCGGTGACGCGGACATGCGAACCGGATTTCAGCGCGCTGGCGCCGGCGAGCATAAAGCTCGCGGCCATCAGGTAAGCGGCGACATCCCAGGCGAATGGCAGGGAATAGCCGGCAAGGTTTCTGAGAAAGATTTCGCAAGCGATGAGAATGAAAATGCCGAGGAGAGACAGCGCTGCGAGCACGTTTGCAGCCTCCGTCAACCGGTCGATCGGGGTTATGATGGCAGCGAATGCGGGACTGGCTGGATTTCTCATGATGTTTCTCCGGAGTGCGCAGAAGGAGGCGGACAGCCGGCCGGGATTGCCGGCTGCCCTTTCATTTCCGACGGGAGAAAGTCAGTTACGCGCCTTCAGATAGGCTTCGACATAGGGCGCCGCATCGGGCACGCGCTTGAGAAAATCGTCCCACAACGGCTTGGCGCGCTCGATGAGGGCGGCCTTGAGTTCGGGAGAAGGCGATGTGACGGTAATGCCCTTTTCCTTCAGGGTGGCGAGCTTGGTTTCGTCCTCGGCCCGGCTGACCAGCCAGAATTCGCCTTCGAGTTTCTTCGATGCCTGTTCGATCGCCGCCTGATTTTCGGGCGACAGGGCATTCCAGGCATCGAGATTGACGGTGACGATGTTGGAAGATGCCTGCCAGTTGAAGGTGCTCATGTTTTTCATGAACTCCCAGAAAGCGCCATCGACACCGGACGAAGAGGAGGTCGTGACACCATTGATGGTGCCGGCGGCCAGCGACGGCACGACTTCGCCCCATGGCATCTGAACGGGAAGAGCGCCAAGGGCGTGGAAGAAATTATGGCCGTTCGCATCGACGACGCGGATCTTGAGGCCGTTGACGTCTTCAATTTTTTCGATCGATTTCGGCGCATAGACTGCCTGACCCGGCCAGGGCACCATGTAAAGCAGCTTCTGGTTCATCGAGGTTGCGACTTGCTCGATCTTGGGGCGGAAGAATTTGTGCAGCAGCGCCAGGTCAGGCATCGTCGGGGCCAGATATGGCAGTGTCTCGACACCGAGTACCGGTGCTTCACCCACCTGCTGGCTCATCAGAATATCGGCGATGGGCACGATGCCGTCGCGCACGGCGGTCATACCTTCCGGGCCCTTGATGCCAAGTGACCCGCCGGAATGCACGGTGATGGCTACCTCACCATTCGTGACTGTCTTAACGGTTTCAGCGAATTTTACCGCGTTCTTGGTGTGAAAATTACCTTCAGGCCAAACGACCGACATGTCCCAGGCCGTTTCAGCGGTCGCGGAGGTTGCAAAGCCGGCAATCGTCAAAGCCAGCCCGACGAAAATTGCGTTTTTCATGGTTGTGATCCCCTCACTTATTGTTTCCGGCTCACCCTGTCCCTTGGCGACAGGGCCGCGCGGTTATTTTCGGTATACAGCATGTGCTCCGAATGAGGGGAACTATATGGGCGTTTTTTGAGCGGCGCAATAAGGTGATTAATCTTTGTTCGATTTCGAGCGGGTTGCCTTGCCCACCAGCCTTTGTGCCGGGCTGGCGTCAGTGGAATGCACTCCAGGGAAATTACCGAAAAGGCGCGGATCGGCAGGCAAGGAGTTGCCGCTGTGTGCCGAACAGGGGCCAGGCTTGCGGAGCCGCCGGGGGTGCGGCGGCTCGCTGAACGCGGGCCGAAAATCAGATCGCCGATGCGAGGCGGGTCTCTATGTAAAGCTTACGCAGTGTCTTCGAGACCGGGCCGGGCTTGCCGTCACCGATGATAGCTTCGTCGATCTTGACGACCGGCATGGCAAAATTTGTCGCCGATGTGATGAAGGCTTCGGCTGCGTCCTTTGCCTCATCCACCGTAAAGGCCCGCTGTTCGACGGCAATTCCGGCACCCTGCGCAAGATCGAGAATGCTTCCGCGGGTGATGCCGTGCAGAAGTGCGTTGGAAAGTTCGCGCGTGACCAGCGTGCCGTCCTTTTTGACGATATGCGCATTGGCGGCGCTGCCTTCGGTCACGAAACCATTCTCCACCAGCCATGCATCGTCCGCGCCGCGTTTCAGCGCCTCCATCTTCGCCATCGAGGGGTAGAGAAGCTGTACCGTCTTGATGTCACGTCGCTCCCAGCGCCAGTCCGGCATCGTGGCGATGGCAATGCCGGTTTCCGTGCGCGGATTGTCCAGCACGGGTTTTGCCTGGGTGAACAGGGTTATCGTCGGCGTGGCATTGGCGGGAAAAGCAAAATCGCGATCCGCCGCACCGCGGGAGATCTGCAGATAGATCAGGCCTTCGTCCATGTGGTTCAGGCGAACGATTTCACGGTGAACGGCCAGAAGTTCCTCCGCTTCGAGGGGGCAGGTCAAGCCGAGTTCGGCGAGCGAGCGCTGAAGGCGGGCGCTGTGGCCGGCATAGTCGATCAGCTTCCCGCCGATCACGGCGGTGACTTCATAAATGGCGTCCGCGAACAGAAAACCGCGGTCGAAAACGGAAACCTTGGCGTCGGCTTCGGCAAGCCAGTCGCCATTCAGATAAACAGTGCGTGTCAATGGAACGTCCCCGGATCAGGTGTTTGGTGTGGCGAAAGGAGCAAATTGCAGCCCATATCGGGCGAGCGATGAACGAAGGGCGCGCGCCATATCCACGGCGCCGCGCGTGTCGCCGTGAACGCAGATGGTGGCGGCTTCCACCGGCAGTTTTTTTCCGCCCGTTGTCGGGATTACACCGTCGCAGACCATGGACAGAACCTGATCCACACTCTGGTTGGGATCGTGGATCACTGCACCCTGCATCTGCCGGGAGGTGAGCATTCCCGCATCGTCATAGGTGCGGTCGGCATAAACTTCGCAGGCAACGCGCAGCCCCGCTTTTTCGGCGGCCTTCATGGTTTCCGAATAGGGCAGCGTAATGAAGACCAGCGACGGATCCACCGCCTTAATGGCCCGGATGCAGACCTGCGCGAGATCTTGATCGACGGCAGCGATGTTGCCCAGCGCACCATGGGTTTTGACATGGGTGATTGGCCAGGAAAGCGCCGCGGCCATGCCCTGCATTGCGGCGATCTGGTAGATCAGCTGGGCCTCCACATCCTCGGGACGTTCGCCGGATATACGACGGCGGCCGAAGCCGTAAATATCCATGAAAGACGGGTGGGCGCCGACCGCGATGTTCCTTGCCTTGGCGGCAAGAATGGTGTCGCGCATGACAACCGGATCGCCGGCATGAAAACCGCAGGCGATGTTTGCCGTGGTAATCAGCTCCATCATCGCTTCGTCTTCGCCCATGGTCCAGGCCCCGAAGCTTTCTCCCATATCGCAGTTCAGATCGATCGTCGCCATAGCCCCTCTTTCCGGGCAAGATGTTGCCCGGCCTCGTCCAGTTCATACGCGTGATATCAGGCAGCACGCATTCATTGCATCTTTTCATTGACATACAATTGGTATACTGAAATAGCAAGGAAGGATTGGCGGGAGAATCGAATTCGCATGCGTGGACGTGAGGGAGTGTAATCGATGGGCGGCAAATTTCCGCGCATTCTTGCTTGTGGTGACAGCGCCCTGTCCGTTGAACTCGCCGATACCATCGATGAAACGGTGAGCGAGCGCATCATCGCGCTTGCGGCAAATCTCGCTGCAACGCCCGTGGAGGGCATCGAGGAACTGGTGCCAACCTACCGGTCCCTCATGGTCAGCTATGATCCGTCCGTCATTCGCGGCCATGCGCTTGACCGGGAGTTGCACCGGCGCCTGATGACGCTGACGGTGAACAGCGTTCCGGCCAGACGCTTCGATGTGCCTGTGGTTTATGGCGGATCGGTCGGGCTCGACCTGCAGGAACTGGCGGACATGAAGGAAATGACGACTGCCGCCCTGATCGAGCTGCACGCATCCGCCGAATATCGTGTCTATATGATCGGTTTTGCGCCGGGTTTTGCCTATCTCGGCGGCCTGCCAGAACAATTGCATACGCCGCGTCTTGCCACGCCGCGTCAGCGGATCGAGGCAAGTGCGATTGGAATCGGCGGCAAGCAGGCAAGCATCAATTCCGTGCCGGGGCCAAGCGGATGGCGCTTCATCGGCCGCACGCCGCTTCGGCTTTTCGACCCGCATCGCCCGGAGCCGTTTCTGTTGCAGGCGGGAGATAGGGTTCGTTTTCGGCCGGTGAGCGAAAACGAGGCCGCAGAGCTTGACCGGGCGGTCGCCGCCGGCCAGCCCGTCATGGAGGCGCAGCTTTCATGAGTTTTCTCGTCATCCAGCAGATAGGGCCGATGGCTACCGTTCAGGATCTCGGCCGCAGGGGATTGAGTCATGCCGGCGTTTCCGGTTCCGGCCCCATGGATATGCCTTCTTTCCGAATTGCGAACGCGCTGGTCGGCAATGTCGAAAACAGCGCGGCAATAGAATTTGGCGGCAGCGGGGGCAGCTTTTCCGTTTTGCGGCCGGCACGCATCGCCGTGACCGGAGGCGCCGTCGATATCCGCCTCGGTAAACGAAAACTGTCGCCCTGGGAGAGCTATACTCTTTTGCCGGATGACGTGCTTTCGATCGGCGCCCTGCGCGATTGCGTCTGGGGCTATCTCGCCGTCTCCGGCGGCGTGGATACCGTGCCGGTGCTCGGTTCGCGTGCCACCCATGTGCGAACGGGTCTCGGCGGTTACGAAGGGCGTCGTTTGCAGGCGGGTGACCGCCTGCCGCTCGGCCGGGATAATCCCGGCGTCAATCTGGCGCTCCGGCAACTCTGGCGGCGGTCCGGCGGTCCCGTCCGAATTGTTCTCGGTCCACAGGACGACTATTTCTCTGCCGAAACCCAGCGGGCTTTCCTGAAAGCCTCTTTCATCGTTTCTCCGGCCCGGGATCGCATGGCGCAGATGCTGGACGGACACGCTGTTCATGCCGAAGGCGGGCACGATATCGTCTCCGACGGAACCTGCGCGGGATCGATACAGGTCCCGGCATCGGGACGGCCCATCGTGCTGATGGCGGAGCGTCAGACGACAGGCGGCTATCCGAAAATCGCAACGGTCGCCACCGTCGATCTGCCCCGGCTTGCGCAGGTTCCGAGCGGCCGACATGTCTCTTTCGCGGCCATTTCACGGGAAAAAGCCGAAGAGCTTCTAATTGCGGAGCGCACGGCCTTGCGCGAACGCCTGGCAAATCTGGTAGAAAAGCCGGAAACGGATGATGTTTCAGGAGGTATGCCATCATGAATCAGCCACTTGCCAAGCAGGCTTATGGGAAGATCATCGAAATGATCCTGTCCGGTGCGCTGACGCCGGGTGACGCTTTGCAGGAAGCGAAACTGGGTGATCTGCTGGACATGTCCCGGACGCCCGTGCGTGAGGCGATCAAGCGGATCGAGGCCGAGGGTCTCGCCACGCAGGAAGGACGGTTTCTCAAAATTCGCCGGCTGAAGGCGGAGGAGGTCGAGGAGATTTTCTTCCTTCGTCAGGTGCTGGAGACTCATTGCGCCAGACAGGCGGCGATGGCCCGGCCGGAGCTTGGCGAGCTGGAAGCCCGGATACGGCATTTGCAACAGCATGGCCCCGGCGAGGACGATGAGCAGCGCCGCGTGGACGATGCTCTCCACCGGACGCTCGCGCTTTCCACAGGCAGCGAGATGATGGTGAGCACGATCGAAGATTTGCGCCGCCGTACCTGCATGTTCGATCATGCCCAGGTGCCGGATCGTTTTCTGAAAAGCTGCGACGAACATCTGGAGATGATTGCCGCCCTGCGCGCCGGCGACGGGGAACGGGCAGGCGCGCTCATGGCCCGCCATATCGTTCACGCCCGCGACGCCATTCTTGAAAAACTGGAACAATTTCCCGAAAGGAACAGGGACGCATGAAATGCCTTATTGTCCAGCCTATTCATGCCGACGGCCTCGCCCTTCTGCGCGAGGCGGGGGTTGAACCGGTTTTGTGTCCAAAACCGGACATGGCGACCGTGGCCGCAATGATCAAGGGTTGTGATGCCGTCATCACGCGCGATGCGGGCCTGTCTGCATCGGCCATCGAGGCGGGCGACAGACTGCGGGTCATCGCCGTTCACGGCACGGGCCATGACGCTGTCGACAAGGAAGCGGCGACGGCGAAGGGCGTTCTGGTCTGCAACACCCCCGGCGTCAATGCCCGCTCGGTTTCCGAACTGGCGCTCGGTCTGGCACTGGCTGCCGCAAGACGTATTCCCGCTGCCGACCGCAGCGAAAGAGCCGGGGTCCATGGCTTTCGCGAGACGGAGAGTTTTTCCGAATTGTCCGGCAAGACCGCCCTTATCGTCGGCTGGGGAGCGACCGGTGCCGGGCTCGGCCGGATGCTGAAGGCCGCTCTGGATATGCGGGTTCTGGTCTATTCGCCGCGGGTCGCCGATCTCGATGGCTTCGAACGGGCTGACAATCTTGAAAACGGGCTGAGGCAGGCCGATCTGATTTCCCTGCATACGCCGCTCAGCGCGGAAACACGCGGTCTGTTCGGGGAGCAGGCCATTTCAGCGGTGAAACCGGGCGCGATATTTATCAACACAGCCCGGGCGGGACTGGTGGATGAGGCAGCGCTTGCCCGCGCCATCGAAACCGGCCGCATAGCCGCAGCCGGGCTGGATGTTTATTCACCTGGCGCGCCGACCGGACCTCTGGCCGCCGGTGGCCGGGTGATTTTCACACCGCATCTCGGCGGCACGACGCTGGAAGCGCTTCGCCGCGTGGCTCTTGGCTCTGCAAGGCATGTTTTGACGGCGCTTGCGGGCGAACGCCCGGTCACCGCGCTCAATGCGCCGCAGGAGATGATGGCATGACGCAAACCGTGATCGCAGAGACGGTGAACCGTCTGCTGGACCGCATCAATGCCATTTCAGCGGAAGGCCCCGGTTTTACCCGGCCTTCCTACAGTGCGCTGGAAAGCGAAGCGCATCAGGTGATTGCCGAAGAATGTGAAGCCCTTGGCCTCACTGTTACGCAAGATGCCGCACTGAACCTGTTTGCCCGGCTGCCCGGCAGAGACCGGCAGGCCACGCCGCTCTATATCGGCTCGCATCTCGATACCGTGCCGATGGGCGGCGCCTTTGATGGCACGGCGGGTGTGGTGGGCGCCATGGCACTCGTCACCGCATTCGTGAAAAGCGGGCAGGCCCCGCCGGCAGATATTGTCGTGACGGTGACGAGAGCGGAGGAGAGCGTCTGGTTTCCAGTCTCCTATGTCGGGTCGCGTGCGGCGCTTGGCCGGCTCACGGGGCCGGAAATGCAGGCGCGTCGCGCCGACAGCGGCAGAACACTCGCCGAGCACATGAGGGAACTCGGGGGCGACCCGGACGCCGTCCTGCGCGGGCCGGGATTGCCGCCGGCGCGTTTCGTCGAATTGCATATCGAGCAGGGGCCGGTGCTTGACAATGCTGGTGAGGCTTTCGGCGTCGTCGATGGCGTGCGCGGCGGCCTGCGTTACCGTGAAGCGCGAATTGAAGGGGTCTGGGCCCATTCTGGCGGCGCGCCGCGTGATGCGCGTTCGGATGCCGTTTTTGCCCTTGCGGATCTCATCGTTGCCATGGACAGGGTCTGGGAAGGAATTCTGGCGGAAGGGCACGATCTTGCCGTTACCTTCGGCCGGGTGGATGCGGCAAGCAGTGAACACGCTTTCGCCAAGGTTCCGGGCCGGGTGGATTTCTGCATCGATGTCCGCAGCGCCGACGACGCGGTGCTGGACCGGGCGGATGGAATTTTCCGACAGGAAATCGAGAAGATCGAAAAACGAAGGGGCGTGCGCGTCGTCACCGGCGTCCAGTCCCGCAGCAAGCCCACCCGTCTGTCCTCCGACCTCGGCCGGCAGATAGCCGCTGCCGCCGAACGGACCGGCATCTCGCCCCGGCAGATGTTATCGGGCGGCGGGCATGATGCGGCGGCATTTGCCCAGGCGGGATGGGAATCGGTGATGGTCTTTCTGCGGAACTGGAACGGCAGCCATAACCCGGATGAGGCCATGGATCCGGCCGATCTGGCGCTTGCCGTTGATATTCTGCAACAGACCTGGTCGGCTCGGTAAAGGGGAGGGAGCATGAGCGAAAAGGAAACTTTGACCCAGCAGGCCTATACGGATGTCAAGCAACGTATTCTGGAGGGGAAGTTCAAAGCCGGTGACGTTCTGACGGAGAGAGCCCTGGCGCTCGAATCCGGCATTTCCCGCACGCCGCTGAGGGCGGCAGTCTCCCGGCTTGAAAAAGAGGGCGTGATTTCGCGGCTCGCCAATGGCGCATTGATGGTGCGGCCCGTCACGGTGGAGCAGTTGCTGGAAATCGTGCAGATACGGCGCTTGCTGGAGAGTGCTGCGGCGGCGCGCGCCGCTGAGCGCCCCTTTCCCGAGGCGCTCGAACATTCGCGGCAAATCATGCAGGCTTATGCGGATGGCAGGAACGTGGCCTTCGATCAGTTCTGGCTGGACGACGACCAGTTTCACGAGGCCGTGGCAGCTGCCGCCGGGCTTGAGCTTTTGCCTGCCATGCTGACCGAAATGCGCAGTATCGCCCGACGTTGCACCATCACCCGTACGCATGACCGTTTTGCCGAGCAGGCACGCGAACATATTGCGGTTATCGACGCCATCAAGGCGCAGGATCCACAGAAGGCTTCCGCCGCCATGGAGGCACATTTCGAAAGCGTGAAAAGCCGTTTTCTGGGGTGGCTGAGCCGCCCCTGAAACCGGTACCCGCCAGCGTTTTTTCTTTCTTCATTCCGGTCTTGAGACGCTTTTGGAGGCTTCTCATGCAAAAGCCGAGCACGACGATATGGACAGTTTCATGCAGGAATTTGCCGATTTGCAGGGGTGTGACGCCTCTTTCCCCGGGGAGGAGTTCGCCGCGAGGCAAGATCGTGCGCGCACCGCCATCCGCAATGCGGGTCATGAAGCGCTCGTCGTCACCGGTCCTGAAAACATCTACTGGCTGACCGGGCGGCAGACGGCCGGATATTTCGCTTTCCAGGCGTTGATCATGCCGGTGAATGGACCGCCGACGCTTCTCGTCCGGCAGCTTGAACTGGCAGGATCCATCGCCAATACCTGGCTGGACGACGTCGTCGCCTATCAGGATGGCGCAAACCCGGCGGTCGCCTTGGTTGATCTCTTGAAAAAGCGGCATATCGAGCGGCCGGCCATCGAACTGGACGGCTGGTTTGTTTCTCCGGTACTTGCCGCAAAAATCGCGGAACAGATGGGTGTTGCGTCCATCCCGGACGGTTCCTCCATTCTTTCGCCGCTGCGGACGATAAAGTCCGCAGCCGAGTTGGAGGCCATTCGGCTCGCGGCGGGATATACCGAGGCGGGGCTTTCGGCCGGTATTGCCGCCTGCGCCGCCGGAACCAACGAAAACGCGATAGCCGCCGCCATGCTGGGTGCCGCCACAAGGGCGGGCTCGGAGGTCATGGCCATGGAGCCGCTCGTATCTTCCGGGCCGCGCAGCGGTTTGCCCCACATGACCTGGAGACGCCGCAAGCTTGAGGATGGCGATGCGGTTTTTCTGGAGCTCGCCGCCTGCCATGCGCGCTATCACGCCGCGCTGATGCGTACCGTGTGGATCGGTTCTCCGCCCGCCGAAGCACGGCGGATGATGGATTGCGCGTTGAAAGCCCTCGATGCGGCGCTGGCCGCCATTCGGCCCGGTGTTTCATGTGCCGAACCCCATGAGGCCGCGCAACGCGTGATCGACGCGGCGGGTTACAATGCCGCCTTCCGCAAGCGCATCGGTTATTCCATGGGAACCGCTTTCGCGCCGGACTGGGGCGAAGGAGCGCTCTTGAGCCTGTTTACCGGCGTCGAGAGGATAATCGAACCCGGCATGGTGTTCCACCTGCCAGCCACCCTGCGCAGCTATGGCGTGTGGACGGTTGGCGCATCCGAAACGGTCATTGTGACAGAGACGGGGGCCGAACCTCTCTCCAGCCTGCCGCGTGACCTGACCATCCGCTGATGGCCCGATAGCGGCCATCTCCCTTTAAAAATTGAAAGGAGTCCGAAATGCGTTCACTTTTTCACCTTGCCTATCACGTCACCGACCTTGACGAAACGCGTCGCTTCTATGGCGGCGTTCTTGGGTGCGAGGAAGGCCGTTCCACCGACAGCTGGGTGGATTTCGACTTTTTCGGCCACCAGATATCGATGCATCTGGGCAAACCGTTCGAGGTTACCCGGACCGGCAAGGTCGGCAATCATATGGTGATGATGCCGCATCTCGGTGTCGTACTGCCTCTCGATGACTGGTTCGCGCTTTCGAAGCGCCTGGAAGACGCCGGCGTGGCCTTCGATATTCCGCCGGTCGTCCGCTTTGAAGGCGAGCCGGGGGAACAGCGCACCATGTTCTTCTTCGATCCGAGCGGCAATCCGATCGAGGTGAAGGGCTTCAAGGATTTCGACGGCGTTTTCGCCCACTAAAATAAAAAACAGGGGGCGGCTGTTGGCCGCCCCCGATGGACTCTGTAGCCGCATGCGGACCGTCGCCTTCTCGGAGACACTACCACCAGTGGCTGGGCGAACGGGTCAGAAGCTCGTTGCCGTCGCGCCCGATGATGATGATATCCTCATAAAAAGCCGCGCCGACACCGTCGAGCGAAAGGAAGGATTCGATACCGAACACCATGTTTTCCTCGGCGATATCTTCAGGCTGCGACATGCTGGTCGAAATTCTCGGCTGTTCGAAGCCGAGACCGATGCTGTGGCCATAAAACGGGAAGTTCTTCATGATGGCGGATACCGAGCCTCCGAAGGCCTGCGTCAGACGGTCGCCTTCAGCGGCAATATCGATGAGCTTCACGCCTGGCCGCATCATGTCGGAAAGACGATGAACGATATTGGCCGCAGCTTCGATCAGCCGTCGCTGGTCCGTTGTCGGTTTGCCGCATATGCCGGTGCGGCCGGGGTCGAGATAATAGCCCTGAAAAAATGCCGCATGGATGGTGCCCGTAACGATGTCGCCGGGCTTTGGTGTGTCCGCGCTATAGCCGGTCAGGGGAAAACGCTGGTCGAAACCCAGCGTTTCGCCATGGTTGCAGCCGATCATCTGCAGCCGGCCGCCGCGCCGCACCACTTCACGGGCCGCCTCTCCCGCCGCTTCCTGCTCGGAAAGGCCGCCGGTCAGGCCTTCCATCAACCTGTTCAGGCCGGCCGTCGCGCCTTCGCCGGCAACGCGATAGCACTCCAGTTCCTTCAGGCTTTTGATGCGCCGGACGGAGCGGATCACATCGTCCTCGGCTATCCACTCAATGTCTGGAGCGTCCTGAAGCAATTGCTGATAATATTTGACGGGGATGAACTGCGTGCCGACGATTGCGACACGCCCTTTTATGCCCCTTTCGACCAAAGCTTTCGCCACGCTTCGGAAAGGGTGGCTGGAACAATGCGTATCGCGGATCGAGACGAGATCGGTGCGCACTTCCGGCTCATCGATATGAAGCTGCGGCTCTTGGCCCTGCTGTAGAATGATCCCGGAAAAGGACCGTGCGGTCCATATCAGCGAATCCATGCCGCCGCTGATGGCGTAGTGGTTGGAAAGATAGAGTATGTCGCCGCAATTGTCCGTGGTGCCGCCGCCCCGGCCGAAGACCACCGCTGTTTCATAGCCACGGCGCTGCATTTCCCGCAAAACCCGCTCCCAGCGGCTTTCATATTCCTCGATCGCAAAATACCGGATCACGCGTTGCACTCCATTCAATCTGCTGTTCTACCTAGCGATTTTCGCGCGCCGATCCACCGGGACCTGCGGCGAACTCGGGCAGCATTTCCACCGATGCCTGATCCTCCCGGAAGCCCGCATTTGCGAATTTCGACTGGAAGACTGTGGGATCGAACTTTTAGGTACACCAAACGTATCCCGTGATTGATGACAGTGCAAGCGAATGATGCGGGAGGCATAAATGATGCAATTTTGTGCATTTTACTGCTCGTTTTATGGCTGTTTAGCCTAATATGTTTGCTATAAATATTTGAAAATCTTTATTGAATTCCGCTGGTATACTGAATATAAATTGTTTCGACCGAGCGGTATCGATCCGGGTCTATCGCCTGCTTGCCGCCGTCTCACCGGTTTCAGCATTCCTTTCAACGGTGTCCGATGACTAAAAATGTGCAAAATTTATTGGCAGGTCATGGCGCAGCCTATCGCATGCTGGCCGGCGAGGTTGCCATCGTTACGAATTCCCGCGGAAACCAGGTCGTGGATGCGTGGGCTGTCGCGGCAGCCGATCCATCTGAGATCAGCTCGATGGATCATACGCGCTCGGTTAACAGCAATATTTTCATTGAGCGCGGCATGGGTATCTTCAGCAACCGCAGAAGAGCCATGATGACGCTAGTGAGCGACAGTGGCGCCCTGCGGCATGATACGCTGCTCTGCCCATGCAATGCGGATCTTTACCGGCAACTGGGATGCGAGGGTTTTCATCGCAGCTGTTCCGGAAATTTCCATGAGGCGCTGGGGGAGAAGGGGCTTGCCGTCGCCCAGACGCCGGCGTCTCTCAACCTTTTTATGAATGTGGCGGTGAACGCCGATGGCAGTCTCGACCGCCGCCCGCCGGCCTCCGCGGCGGGTGACCATGTGGCGCTGAGGGCCGAGATGGATCTGCTGCTCGTGCTGTCCGCCTGTCCGCAGGACATTACGGAGATCAACGGTGTGGACCGCACGCCGAGGGATGTCGCGGTGCAGATCGTTGATGAATATAAGGAGACGACCCTATGACCGGACCGGTTTTGAACCTGCGGGATATCCGCAAGAGCTTCGGGGAAAACGAGGTTCTGAAAGGCGTCTCGCTCAGTGTCGAACCGGGTGAAGTGGTATCCATCATCGGCGCAAGCGGTTCGGGCAAAAGCACCTTCCTGCGTTCGATAAACGGTCTGGAAATGCCCCAGTCGGGCTATCTCGAATTCGAGAACCTGTCTTTCGATTTTCGGCCGGAATCGCGATTTTTCCCGACGCCCTCGCAACTGCAGGCCCTGCGCGCCCGCGTCGGCATGGTGTTTCAGAGCTACAATCTCTGGCCGCATCTGACGGTTCTGGAAAATGTCATCCATGCTCCGGTCCGGCTGCTGAAACGACCCAAAAACCAAGCTGTCGAAGAGGCGGAGGCCCTGCTTTCCCGCATCGGCCTTTATGAGAAACGCCACAGCTATCCCGCACGCCTGTCCGGCGGCCAGCAGCAGCGCGTCGCCATCGCGCGGGCGCTCGCCATGAAACCGCGCCTGATGCTTTTCGATGAAGTGACCTCCGCGCTCGATCCCGAACTTGTCCATGAGGTGCTGGTGCTGATGGCTTCGCTGGCCGCGGACGGCATGACCATGCTGCTGGTGACCCATGAAATTGCCTTTGCCCGCGACGTTTCATCGCGTGTGCTCTTTTTCGACAAGGGTGTCATCGCTGAAACCGGCGCGCCCGACATTCTTCGCAATCCGCAGAGCGATCGCCTGCGGCAATTTCTTCACCGCATTTTGCATGACCAGCTTGCCCCCAGCGGCGCAGCAGATGGCGCCGGGGGAGCGTGACGACGATGGCAAATTTTATCGACGAAGTGCAGCTTTACGGTCCGGGCTTTCTTCTGGCTGCCTGGACGGTGTTCTGGCTGACGATCCTGACCATTATCGTCAGCTGGGGCTGCGGCTTGCTTGCGGCGCTTAGCCATCGTTCGCCGTGGCGCGCGGTGCGTGCCGCCTCCGCCTTCTACGTCTGGTTCGTTCGCGGCACACCAACCCTGATCCAGGTCTTCATCATCTATTTCGGCCTGCCGCAATTCGGCGTGAAGCTCTCACCCTTTACTGCCGGCGTGCTGGCGCTCGGCGTCAATAGCGGCGCCTATGTCGCGGAAATCATCCGGGGAGGCTTGTCGGCCATCCCGCGCGGGCAGACGGAATCGGCTCTGGCGCTGGGGTTCAGCCCGGCGGAAACCATGCGCAGCATTATCCTGCCGCAGGTATTCCGCATCATCCTGCCTTCGGTCACGAATGAAGCCATTTCGACGTTGAAAAATACATCGCTGCTTTCGACGATCACTGTCGTGGAGCTGACGCTTTATGCCCAGACGCTGATTGCCGCAACATTCAGGCCTTTCGAGTTCTACATCGCCGTGGCCGTCATCTATCTCCTGCTTACGACGGTGCTGATACAGCTCGCTGCTTTGCTGGAACGCCGTTATGCCCTTTCAAGCTAAGGCCAAGACGGTTCTCAGCGATGCCTGAAATATTCAGCGGAGCGATCCGCAGGATCGACTGCGGGTGACGCAAATGCCGCCTGACGAACAGGAAAATGCAAAAAATCAATAAGGGAACGAGTCATGAAATTCAAATCTATCGCATTTGTCGTCGCGGCACTCGCTGCGACCATCGCCAATGCTCCGGTCTTTGCCGCAGAGCTTGAATTGCTGGAGCCCGGGAAGCTGCAGGTCGCAACGGAAGGAACCTTTTCGCCCTTCAGCATGCGCGCTCCTGATGGAACGCTCGACGGTCTGGAAATCCGTGTGATGAAGGAAGTGGCGAAGCGCCTCGACCTCACCTACACGCCGGTTCTGATCAAATGGGACTCCCTGCTGGTCGGTCTTCAGGCGGATCAGTACGATATCATCAGCGCTTCCATGGATATAACCGAAGAGCGGCAGAAACGCGTCACCTTTGCCAACGGCTGGCTGGAATCGGGCGGCCGCATCGTCGTCCAGAAAGGCTCGGGCATCAAAAGCGCCGATGATCTCAAAGGCAAGACCGTCGGTGCGCTCGTCTCTTCCACCTTCGCAAAAATCGCCGAGGAAAAAGGTGCAATCGTCAAAGGATACAAGGCTGAATCGGACGCGATGCAGGACCTCGTCAACGGCAATATCGACGCGACCATTACAGATGCGATCGCCGGTGCATGGGCGATCAAGAATTCCGGCCTTCCCCTCGAAATGACACCGGATTTCGTCAGCCACGTCCAGAAAGGTTTCGCTATCAAGAAGGGCAAGCCCGAGTTGGTGGAGGCGGTGAACAAGGCGCTCGCCGACATCGTGGCGGATGGCACCTATGCCAAGCTTACGGTGGAGCTTGTGGGTTTCGATCCTGCACCGAAAGATCCGATCAAAAGTATTGAATAAATTCTATAGAAAGCTGTGCGCCGCAGCCGCTTGGTGGCCGTGGCGGCGCACTCGCTCGATTACATCTAGTTCGGAAGTGTCGTCCCCAACCATAGTTGAGGAAACTCACGCTTGGCTTTGACCCGGGTCCACGAAGAGAGTTCTAGTGTCTGTTGAGGCTCCTGCTCGAATTCTATCAAGGGAATGTTCGCGCCCGCCTTCACCAAGGCCATCTTAATACGGCTGAGTCAGAGCGAATTCGCGATCAGGTCGACCGAGATGGCGGTCCGACGGTTCGAATCCCATCGAGGCGAAAAGACATTTCGTTGCAGATGGGAGCGGGCTATCAAAGCCAGCTTCTTCATGAAAATCTTCTCTGAAAGAGTCTTGGTTGTCCTCGCGCTTCCACAAGTGAAAACAAAAGGCGCTACAGCGTAAAGAGCGACCTTATGAATCGTGCCGCGTTTTAAGTATTTTATCAAATCAGCCGCTTCGCCATCAGGATCGATGGTGTCCGGTCCAATTCCACGAAGCCGAATTTGGCGTAGAAGCTGACGACTTTCTCGTTATGCTGATTCACGCCCAGATGGACGCCAGTAACGCCTGATCTCTTCAAAGCATCAAGTTGATGGCGGAGCAGCCCCGACCCATGCCCACCATTTTGAACCTCCGGCAAAAGATTGATATGCAGATGGGCGGGGTAGGGGCCCGTGACCTGAGCTGGGGTCCTTATTGCGCTTCGAATATAAGAAAGAACGTTCTCATCCTCTACCGTCCGCGTTGAGAAATCGCGAAGCTCTTCCTGCAAGGACGGCCACCATGCGGCCTCGAGCCAATTTTCATAGGCAATCGTATCGGGTGCTGCGACACAGTAGCCCATGACGACGCCATCATTCGTCAGCACGAATGCATTTTCTGCGCAGAAGCGGACATATGGCAGCGCCCATACTAATCCCGGAAGTCTTTGGTCACTGTAGTATTGTGATCCGTCCTGCCCTCGATCGGCAGTGCGCACGCAGATATCGAGGATCGCCGCTTCATCGGACGGTTGAGCGTTGCGGATGATAACGGATGACGAAAGCGCTTGCATGGTCATAATCGCCGCTCAAGCAGCAGCATGCGGGATGCGAAGCGCGTCGTCGAAACGCTGCCAGGTCTCGGCAAGCTCGATCGTGCGCCGCGAACGACGTGCCTCATCGATCTTGATTGCAACAAGCCCCGCCTCCAAAGCCGCGACGATATTCACGGGCAACGGTGCAGCCTTTGTCAGATGCCGATAGATATCCAAAGCCATCTGGTCATCGGCGCCATAGTGATCGCTTTCATGCCCTTCGTAACGTCGCTCGACAAGCTTTTCACCCGTTACGGCCGAATGAACCTCGAAGCGATTGCGAATGAAATCGCCCTCGGCCATTCCCTTGCTACCGATCACGCAGAAGCGGCGAAACTGATCTGGAACGTTGAGATTGGTATGAAACGTCATCGTCGACCCGCCACTATATTCGATAATCGCGGTCTGATAGTCAATAATATCGCCGTCGCTCTCAAAGACTGCATCGCTCTCCAGCCAGCCGCTCGGTTTCCTGTAGAACTCCTGTTGTTGAAATTCGGAGAGCCGATCCGGCCTGTTTTCTGCAACAAACGATTTTCGACCACCAAAGCTGGCGACGGCCATCGCCCGCTGCCCCACCACACTGCCATAGAGATCGATATCGTGGCAGCATTTTTCCAGGATGAAGGGGCCTGCGTAGCGCGTATGCCGCCGCCAGTCGCGCATGAAAAAGGCGCCGTGGTAGGGTGCAATATGCTCGGACGCCTCGATCGACGTAACCGCGCCGATGTAACCTTCAGCCTGTGCTGCACGCAGATCCCGGTAGAGGTCAGAGTAGCGCAGAACGAGCCCCACGATAACGCTTTCATCGCCATATTCGGCAAGCAAACGCGCCATCGTCATCGTCTGGTTTTCGTCGATCACCACCGGCTTCTCCGTGAAAACCCGCACGCCTGCGCGCAATCCCGCGGTGATATGTTCCAGATGGAAAAGATTGGGCGAGCCGACCATAAGAAGATCCGGCTTCGTCTGCGTCAGCATAGCCTCGATGGTTTCGAAACGTCGCGGCGCCGCCATGCCTGCGGACTGCATGGCTGGCAGCCCAGCAGGCTGCGGGTCCATCAAGCCGACAATTTCCAGTTCAGGGCAGGCCTTGCGGAAGGAGGCAATGACATTGGCAAGCCGAAAGCCGAGCCCGGCAATTGCGATTTTCATGTTTTAGTCCTGTCGGCAAGAGTTATGTAAATCAGGATGACGTGTCGTCATCCGTTGGCGCGCCTGCGACCCGATCGAAGCGTCTTTCGAAATCAATCGTCTGGCTGCGTCCGCGCATGGATGAGAGGCGCCTGAAGTCTGGGCTGCCATGAGCAATCACAGGTAGCATGGCAGCGCCGATCGCGGCGGCCTCCGGCCCTAGAGCGCCAGCACACAGCCGGGGAATTTCGCGGTGGCTTCGGGCGCTGACTGACGGCAAAAGAGGATAGGCCCGGTCGATCAGGGAATTGATGAGCGCTGGTGGAAAGTGCCCTCCAACCACGATGGTCTGCGGGTCCATGATGTTTTCAAGCAGCGACACCAGCAACCGCAGACGCTTTGAATTGAGATCGAGCCATCGCATCAGAATACTGTCGCGTTGAGCGTAAAGTTTCTCCAATGCCCCAGGCCGCGCAATCTCCTTGCTTTCGCACGACAGCATCGCTGCAAGCTCGTCGATCGAAAACGGTGTCTGTTTCCCCGCATCTGGATTGGCAAGTTCCGCCGGCCATGTCAGGAGACCGATTTCTCCGGCATTGTTCCAAAATCCCTGGAGCGGCATGCTGTCATTGATAATGCCTGCCCCAAGTCCGTGCCCGACGAAGATATGGACGTAGTGGCTCAGTCCTCCCGCACTTCCCACCCTCAGTTCGGCAACTGCTGCGGCTGTGGCGTCATTCTCGACGATGGTGGGGAGGCCACATGCATCTTCGATGGCTTCCGCCACCGGAATACGGCTCCACGCATCCCAACCCGGCGGGCCGACGGGATGTTCGAATTCCGCCTCCTGCAATGTGGGCATCGCGATGCCGATGCCCCAGGCGGGACGATCCACCGTAACCGACCGCAGACGCTGTGTCATATCGGCGATGGCACGGATGGTGTCGGATGGATCTTCGAGCGATGCGGATGCGGTTTCGCGACCCAACTCACGCCCCGCCAGATCGCAGACGATGCCCAGAAGCCCGTCGCGATCCACGTGAATACCCAGGCAGCAACCGGCCTCGGCTCTGACCCACATCTTCTTTTGCGGCGCACCGCGCGCGCCCTCCTGTTGGATGGTTTCCACAACCACTGAACGGTCTATCAGGTCCTTGCAGATATTGGACATGGTCTGCGGCTTCAAGCCTGTCACATCAACAAGGTCACGCCGGCTTATGCCATTGCCAGATCGGATCAGATCGAAAACGAGGCGACGGTTGTAGCGGCCGGAATATGTGTGATTGCTGCCCATCAAGCTCATCGGGGCCAATTCCTATTTAATAAATTAAATGGAATTTATCAGCCCGGCCTATGGGCGTCAAGCAGTTCGCAATGCAGATAATCTTAGCCTTCAGTCATAACACTGTAACGAAAGGCCCGTAATTCCGAAGAAAAGGCGGCTTGATTTTTAATCTGTTAAATGGATTAATAGGATCGCCTTCTTCTCAGTGACTTTAAAAAGGGAACATAGTCATGCTGAAATGGACCTTGCGGCGTATCATAGCGGGCGCGTTGGCGTCGGCGTCGATCATCAGTGTTGCGAATGCCGGAGAACTGGTGGTCTACACCGCTCATGGGGAGGCGACATCTGCTCCCATCCTCGATGCTTTTGCCAAGGAAAATCCGGATGTGAAGGTGACCGTCGTGCGCGGCGGTACTGGCGAGCTGATCGAGCGCCTGCGTGCAGAAGGTGGCAATTCCTCGGCAGACGTCATGTGGGGCGGACCGACGCAGACCTTCGAAGAAAATGCAGCGCTCTTCCAATCGTTCGAAAGCAAGTCCGACGCCGACATGGTGACTAACGATCCCAATCACATCTGGCATCCGTTCACGGTGCTGCTGCAGCCGCTGGTCGTCAGCACCAAGCGCGTCGAGGCCGGCTCCATACCCAAGACGCAGAAAGACCTCGTCTCACAGGACTTCGCAAAGAACGGTGGCCTGATTATTCCAGACCCTGCAAAATCCGGCACCGGCTATGTCATTCTTTCCGCCCTTGCTGGCAATTTCGGTTGGGATTTCGTCGGTCAAATGGCCAAGGGTGCGCGCATTGCTCCCGGTTCCGATGACGCCTTCAACGCCGTACGCGACGGTGAAGCAGCAGTTGGCTGGATTAACGAAGATCTGGGTGCCAAGTGGAAGGCTCAAGGTCTGCCGATCGAAATCGTCTATCCGACCGATGCGGTTACCGGCCAGATCGATGCGCAAGCCATAGTCAAGGGCGCGCAGCACATCGAAGACGCCAAGAGCTTCATCGATTTCCTCGGCAGCAAGACGGCGCATGAAATCGTTCGCGACGCCACCGTTCGACGCTCGGCACGCAAGGATGTAACGCCTCCCGCCGCTCTGCCTGACATGGCTACGCTCACGATCGTATCCGCTGTCGATCCGCGCCCTGTGGTCGTGGCTCGCTTTCAGGAGCTTCGCGGAAAATGAAGGTGCTGCGCGACAATTGGCTGATATTTTCAATCGTCGCGCTCGTGCTCTGCGGCCTGACGATTGTTGTCCCGCAGGTTCGTCTCATGGCCGCCTCCCTCCTGGAGGAGGGCGGCCGTTTTACTCTTCTGCATAATAAAGACGGCTTGCAATTCGTCCCGGAAATGACCGCCCGATACAGCGTTGCTAAACTTTCTGACGGCGTTGCGATAACGCTGAGTTCGACTGACAGTCTGACTGTAGACGTCGAGGATGACCGAACGCTGCGCCTCTCTTCGCAAGAGCCGATTTCGGTTGGTAAGGACGAGGCAGGTTTACTTGAACTCGATCTGGGCTCGGCTCGGTTCACGCTTTCGCAGCAGGCGCCCCGGGGGCTATTCGCGACAACTGCACCCGCGCCTTTAGATATCAACGCGCAGTCGCTCAACGCCGTCCTGCTCTCACATGCCGCGAACGCCTACATCACCTTCGAAAACAAATCGCTGGCGCTCTCTGCTGTCCACTATACCGATTTCTTTACACGCTCGGAAACCCTTTCCGCCACGGTAAACAGCCTGCTGATCGCGTTGACGTCCACCGGACTTGCCGCTTTGATCGGCGTATCGCTGGCTTATCTTATCGCACGTTACCGGGTCGCGGGCAGCACTGCTATCGTCTTTCTTGTCACTATGGCGTCCGTGTCTCCACCATTTCTGGGGGCGTACGCCTGGCGCTTGCTCCTGGGACGAAACGGCGTTCTGACCAACTATCTCGGCCTCGATGTCTCTATTGTCGGCTTGCATGGCGTCATTTGGGTCATCACCTGGCTGGTCTTTCCAATCATCTTTCTGCTCAGTCACAGCTCGTTTCAGAGTTTGGACGCTGGCCATATCGAGGCAGCGGAAAGCCTTGGTGCCAAGCCGCCTCGTGTGCGCATGACGGTCGAAATTCCGCTGGCCCTTCCCGGCATCATCACCGGTCTCTATCTGGCAACGATGGCAGCCCTGTCTGACTTCGGAACGCCGCGCATCATTGGCCTCGATGTCAACGCACTGCCGGTTCTGATCTATACGTCCTTCCTGAGCGAGGCTGGACGCAATCCGGCGCTTGCGGCCACAGGATCAATTGTGCTCATCACCATCTCGAGCCTCTTCCTCATGGCGCAGCAAATCTATTTGGCGCGACGCGGTTTTGCCGTGGTGTCGTCGCGGGCGCTGGAACGCAAGCCGCTATCGCCTCTTGCTCATGGCATAGTGCTTGGAGCGGTCATCATTGCCCTTCTCATGGCATTCACGCCACACCTGACGGTGCTGGTTTCCAGCTTCATGGAATGGCGGGTCGGCCTACCCAGCGCGAACTTTACGGTGGAAAACTACGCCACTATGTGGCGCACCGGCATGGGGCCGGCTTGGGTGACTTTGTCGCTTGGTATTGCCGGAACGCTGGCGGCAACAGCAATCGGGTTGGGGATTGCATATGTTATTATACGCAAGCGCTACCGGATCATCGCCCCCGCTCTCAGCCTCACCGTCATGATGCCCTACGTCATTCCCGGCACGGTGCTCGGTATCGGTCTCATCATGATGTTCAACAAGGCGCCGCTGCAACTGACCGGCACCTGGTTCATCCTTCTCCTTGCCTATCTCATTCGTAACTTGCCTTTTACGGTGAAGGCGTCAGAGGCGGCCCTGAGGCGCGTTCACCCGGCTCTCGAAGAGGCCGCAATCAGTCTTGGAGCGCGTCCATTCAGGGTCTTCTTCACCATAACGGCACCTCTGGTTCTGGCGGGTGCGGTAACCGGTGCAACGCTCACCTTCCTTCACATCGTCACGGAACTGTCGTCTACCATCGTTCTCTATCGTCCGCCGTGGAAGCCGATGACAGCCGTGATCTTCGAGAACACGCTGGTCGATGCCGATTTCGGTGTCTCCGCAGCACAGACCATCCTGCTGATGCTGATCATTTACATCCCTCTCTATTTCATTGTCCGCTACGGCCAAATTCGAGGAAATTCCGGTGGTTGAAACCTCATCTTCCAAAACTCCAACCCAAGGCTGCGAGGTCGTCATCGACGCCGTCTCCAAGACCTTTGGCAATCATGCAGTTCTGAAAGACATCAGCCTCAAGATCAGGCCCGGCGAATTCTTCACGCTGCTAGGGCCGTCCGGTTGCGGCAAGACGACACTTTTGCGCGCCATTGCAGGCTTCCACCCAATCGATGGCGGAAAAATCCTGTTCAACGGGCAGAACGTGACTTCACTCGCCGCCTGGGACAGAAATATCGGCTTCGTCTTCCAGAACTACGCGCTATGGCCAAACCAGACCGTGTTCGACAATGTCGCTTACGGGCTCAAGCTGCGTAAGGTTCCGAAGAGCGAAGTTGCTGAAAGGGTTCGAGCCGCACTGGCCCAGGTCGAGCTTCACGGCGTCGAGAAGCGCTATCCCGCAGAAATGAGTGGGGGTATGCAGCAGCGCATCGCGCTGGCGCGTGCACTCGTCATCAACCCGCCGCTGCTTCTCATGGACGAGCCCATGTCCAACCTTGATGCGCGTCTTCGCGTGGCTCTTCGCCATGAACTGCGCAGTCTGCAGAAGAGACTCGGTCTGACAGCAATCTATGTGACGCATGATCAGGAAGAAGCTCTTGAAATGTCGGACCGGATCGCCGTGATGCAGAATGGCATCGTGCAGCAGCTTGCAGATCCCGAAACCATTTATTCCCGACCGTCAAACCGCTTCGTTGCCGAGTTTGTCGGCAGTGCCAACTTTATAGAAGGAAGTTTTGACGAAACAGGCTTCCTGATGGCGGACGGGCCAAGATTTGCCATGACTGGAAACAGCCATAGGGGCAAGGGCACCCTCGTGGTGCGGCCCGAACAGGTAATGATCCGCGAATTCGGCAACGGTCTTGCCGATGCGACGGTCGAGGACCGGCGCTTCATGGGCAAAGCCTGGATTCAAAGCCTTCAGCTTGAGAACGGTTCGACCATTTCTGTTGAAACAAGACGAGCACTCGATCTAGGTTCGCGCGTGGGTGTCGATTTCGAAACCATAACCTTTCTACCCGCGGGAGCATGAGTGATGGCAGACCTTTCGCTTGACGAACTGATGCAGCTTGCATCCACCGCCGCCATGGCTGGCGGCGCTGAATTGAAGACCTATTTTGGCGCTATGTCGCGGGATAGTGTTCAGCGAAAAGCGATCGGAGATTATGCCTCCAGAGCAGATCTCGCAGCCGAAAAAGCGATTGCTGCAATCCTGGCAAAGGCAGGCGACAACTACGGCTTCGTCGGCGAGGAGACAGGCGCGCGCAACGCCGATGCGAAACGTCGCTGGGTGGTGGATCCACTAGATGGGACGAGCAACTTTATCTGGGGCATTCCCTATTTTGCCGTCAGCATCAGTCTCTGCGACGACGAAGGCGAGCTGCTAGGCGTGGTCCTGGACCCTTTGCGCGACGAGATGTTCACCGCAGTTCGAGGCCGGGGCGCCCAGTTGAACGGCAAGAAACTAGCCCTGTTAGAGGAGAAACCGCCGGAAGAGGCGATCATCTCCCTATCGATGCCGATCCACGGACAGTTGAAGGCAATCGACCGCAGCACATTCTTTCAGGCCCTGGACGTAATCACCAATGAGACGGCAGGCGTCCGGCGTCTTGGCTCGGCGGCACTCGATCTCGCCTATGTCGGGGCCGGCAGGCTCGATGGCTACTTCGAAGATGGCCTCAGCCATTACGATTACGCCGCTGGCAAACTCATAGCAGAGGAGACGGGAGCGCTAGTTACGTCACTCTCCAGTGAAATATGTCAGGACGGCGGCTCACTGCTCGCAGGGGCGCCATCCATGCATCAGTGGCTCAGATGTAAGTTTCAGCAAAGAGAGACTGTAAGCTGAAAAGTTTCACAGCCGTAGGTCGTTTTCGATCTTTGAATCGATGCATCGTGCTGTTCTAGAATGCGGTCTTGGACTGCACTGAGGGTGCGCGACGTACAGCTGCCAATATGCGTTGCCGAACCGACGCATATTTAGACCAAGGCGTCTTGAAAGCTCGCCGGATCTTCTGTCGCTTCAAATAGTGCTTCTGGGAAAGGGGCTTATCGGTTTTGGTGCTGGGCCGCGCGATGTCGACACAGACCCGACAAAGGTGCCGTCGGTCGCCGCGCGTTGTGCCTGTCGGACGGAGCGTGCGGAAGCTGCCTTCTTGGCGGGCGCCATTTTGCCAGAGCTAACTGTCGGCTTTGGCGGTCGTCGTTCTTCGGCCGCTGGTGGTACACTGAGCCAGCGGATGATTGCATCCAAGCCTGGCCGGAGCTGCTTTTGCAGTTCTGCCGTCGAGACCGTCGTATGAACGACAATCGCGGACGGCTGCGGCAATTGCCTCGGGCTTCCGAGGGTCAATGTGACGAACGAAGAATTGCACATTCAGCGCTGTGTACATTCTCCCAGCCAGATCAATGCCTTCTCGCAACGCTGCATGAAATGGATTGACCGGAGGCTGCATGAGGACTGCGACGCGCAGGGCACGGGAGGGCGTGCGGTCTAACGCCCGATCAATACCAAGCGCACGCGCCGTGGCCAGTACGAGGTCCTCTTTATCAGCGCACACCCCTCCGCGATTGTTCAAAACCCTATCGACTGTGGCAGTCGAGACACCGGCTGCTTTCGCGACATCCGTAATGCTCACCTTTCGCGCAACCATCTGCCTCTCCATCGCTCATTCTGATGGGATCCCATCAAAATCGAACTTCGTAAACCGAATATCTCAAGCTACATCTCTGCGTCGAGGAGGGTCGCCCACAAGGTGAGCGACACCGGGGAAGGACCAGAACATCATGAGTATTACAGTCACCACGGCGCCGTGTTGCTGGGGCGTCGATGACGTGCGCAATCCGAACCTGCCCCCATGGGAGCTTGTGTTCGATGAGGTCAAGGCGGCCGGGTACGGCGGAATGGAGCTTGGCCCTTATGGTTACGTGCCTTTGGATATAGACCTGGTTTCTTCGGCGCTATCGAGCCGAGGGCTCTATATCGTGGCCGGAACGATCTTCAACGACCTTGTCGCTTTGCAAAATCGCGAGAGCCTTCTGCAACAGACCGACGAGATTTGTTCCTTGATCACCCGCCTGCCAAGGCCGCCCAAATCCGCAGGCCGGCGCTTCTCCGCGCCCTATCTGACCGTAATGGACTGGGGACACGACGAGCGCGATTACCTGGAGCGGATGACCTGATCGTTGACGCTGACACGGCAAAGCAGGTCGGATGGCGCAGGACGCATTGGACGATGCTCTCGATGCCAAGAGATTCTGGCACTGAAAGCGGAGGAGCTCGTGACGCGGTCGGCTGTTGCTTCAATCCGCGGTACCGGCGTTCTGAGATAAGTCATGAGTACACCTGCTTAGTCTTTCCCTGTTTCAAGCTGCGGTGAGCTGCGGTCGAGGGGCGCCTAGTCGCCGTCTTTGTCCCGTGCGTTGCGGGCAAGATCGTGAAGTGCTTTCACGTCCTCAGGGCTGCATTCAACCGAAAATGTCACACTCAGGAACGCCGCACGTGCGATTTGCTTTCTCGTTGCATCAGAATGACGCTGTTTGACGGCGTCGATCAAATGCCTGGGTTTCATGCCGGGTCGGGCGAGTTCGCGGAATCGTAACCGCAATATTCTCAATTTCTCGCAATTTCCGTTCGCGCATCCCGGCTCCGCCGGCTAAATCGTCGGCTGGTTGTGACAAATCTCGATGAAATTCTGATGAAACGCACCGCAATCAGGGTAGGGCTCGGGCGCCAGGACGTACCGGCCAGTTCAACCCAGGGATTCCCACCAGCTACCGCATAACGCAGTGCTCCTGTCACCGCCAAAACGATGGCGGGTCCGTACAAACCGATCATATCACTACAGCGCGATCGTAGTGTCCTAGATGGCTACCTGCTCTCCCAGTTCAATAACGCGGTTGGGTGGAAGCTTGAAGTACGCGGAGGGGTCAATCCCGATACCCGCCAGGGCAATGTAAAGGTCTTCCTGCCACCAAGGCAAACCAGCGTTAGGCGTTGCGATCAGATTGCGGCGGCCGAGATAGAACGAGGTCTGCATGATCTCGAACTTGAAACCCTTCTTTTTGCACAGCGGTAGCGCCTTGACGACGTTCGGCTCGTCCATAAAGCCGAAATTCATCTCGAGGCGCATGAAATGCTTTGAGATCCGGGTGATTTCGACGCGCTCGGAGGCTGGGATGTACGGCTTATCGTGCGTCCAGATCGTGAGGATCACATTCTGCTCGTGAAGGACATGATTGTGCTTGAGATTGTGGAGGAGGACGCTTGGCACCTTATCGGGCACACTGGTGAGGAACACAGCTGTTCCCGGCACGATGACGGGAGCGCTGCGAGAAGCGCGACTGATCGAGCCTTCAAGCGAACTGATAAACGTGTCGAGGGGCATGTCATTTCTCGAGATCTTTTCGCGCAGGTATCGCGAACCCTTCGTCCATGTCCACATGACTAGGATGATGACGCCCGCCAGAGCGAGCGGTACCCAGCCACCATCGTGCACCTTGAGAAGGTTTGCTGCGAGAAATACAGCTTCGATTGACAGGAGCGGAGCGAGCAGGATCGCAGCGGTGAAGGCAGATTTGCCCCTCACGGAACGGAGGAACTGGAAGGCCATCAGTGTCGTCACGACCATAGCACCGGTGACCGAGATGCCGTAGGCGGTCGCAAGCGATTCCGAATCCCCAAATGAGAAGATCAGCACCAGAACGCCGATAAACAGAACCATGTTGACGGCGGGCACATATATCTGTCCGGTGTTCGTCTCGGATGTGAAGCGGATCATCAGCTTCGGCAGGAAGCCGAGATGCACGGCCTGACGAGCAAGCGAGAAGGCTCCTGTGATGACGGCCTGGCTGGCAATAACCGTTGCCATCGTCGCAAGGATAACCATCGGGAGCAGGGCCCATTCGGGATAGAGCAGGTAGAATGGGTTGTCGATTGCCGCGGGCGTACTGAGGACTAGTGCCCCCTGACCGAGATAGTTGAGGGCGAGAGCGGGAAACACGAGGATGAACCAGGCAACGCTGATCGGTCTTCGGCCGAAATGACCTAGATCGGCGTAGAGCGCTTCCGCGCCGGTCACCGTCAGGAAAACAGCTCCGAGGACAATCAGCCCGGCCCAGCCTGCGTGTGTGATGAACCACAGCGCGTTGACCGGATTGAGCGATTCAAGGATTGTCCAGTCGTCACCGATATGGATTAACCCAGCCCAAGCCATTGCCAGGAACCAGACGACGGTGACGGGGCCGAAGAAATTTGCGACGGCCCCCGTACCCTTCGACTGAACGGCAAACAGCCCGACCATGATAAGCGCCGATAACGGCAGTACGTAGTCGGAGAAGGCAGGCGTGACCAGCTTCATCCCTTCAAGCGCCGACATCACCGAAAGGGCAGGTGTTATCATCGCGTCACCGATGAAAAGAGCAGAACCGATCAGGCCCGCAAAGAAGAGGACAGGCATGTAGCTTCCGGTCTTTTTCATCAAGAGAGCAAGAAGCGAAAGCGTGCCACCTTCACCGTCATTGTCTGCGCGCAAGAGGAACAGCACATACTTGAACGTGACGATGATCGTCAGTGTCCAGATCATGAGAGAGATCAGGGCCGACGACATGCTCGTGCTGAACGCCGTTAGCCGTGAACGGGCGCAGCGATTCCCTGAAGGCGTAAAGAGGACTGGTGCCGATATCCCCGTAGACGACACCAATTGACCCAATCAGGAGCACGAGAAACTTGTTCGTCTCGGCCTTGGGGCCAGAAACAGTGGGGTTCGCCGATGTCATCATGTCTCCGGAGGCTTAATCGCTACACCGTCTTTATGGTGCATCGCGAAACATCGCGCAATGCCGCGGCCTGGACACGAGTTGAATCTTCATAAAGCCCCTATCGCGTGCTTTTTGGTATCCCGATCCCGGTAGGCTAACACAGCGCGCGTAAGAGCTTGCAAAAGCCCCATGACCTGCAGATGTGGCTGCGTCGCAAAGCGACAACCACTGACGATAAGAGGTAGCCTGTTTTATCTGAACAATTCCGGACGCTTTGCCAAGTGCACTTTTTGGGCCGCCGGTTCGAACATTTGTGAAGAGCATCACGCCACACTATTCGGCAAACCGTTGACGCTTCCGGACAGGTTCGGCCTCGGCGAGACCATGGCGCGCACCATTGATGTCGAGGTTGGTCGTAGAGACGGGTGTATCCGGTTGCTGAGAAACGCAGGAATAAGACCTGAGAACTAAAGAGTCCGGGCACAGGCTGGGCGATGCTGTATAAAGCTAGAACGTTTTGTTGCTCACCTATCTCGGCACGCCCAAAAGCAGCGGATAGGGTTTAAGGTCAACTTCGCGATAGCGGCAGTCCCGCAAGTAGCGGCGTTTACGCGGCGAGCCTGTGGGGCATAAACTCGGTGAAGAGCCACACGCGTTGTCTTGCGCGTCTCGCCCTGTGTGAGAAGCCAGAGCGCTCCGTAAAGGTGCAGCTCGGTATCCGGCACCGGTGTAAATCGGCGCCGCACGTGCCACCTTTCAAACGTCGTGTGGACCGCGTTGTATATCAATACGAGCGAAAATGCAGCTACATCGATAAGTCAGCCAAACGGCGAACGGCGCATACCTCACGGTTGCTGTCGCCAGTTATCCAACTGGATTCTTTTGCATCATTGATGTGCGTGTTTGCGCACTGGTCGCGGCTATGGGCAGAGGTTTCAGGTCATTGGTATAACCTCAGTCCTTTCAGCTCTCCAAAGGCCGCGTCATCTCGGGTCGGCAGTTCGATTCATATCAAGGCGTGGGACGACGCTGGCGAATCAAAGACGTTATTCAGGTTCAGTCAGCTTAAGGTGCTTGCTGACGGAAACGGCCATGCCACGTCGGCTGACGCCGAGCTTGGCATAAATATTTTTCAGGTGGAACTTGACCGTGGCCTCCGAAAGCCCTAGCTCGCGGGCGATTTCCTTATTGCTGCGGCCTTCGGAAAGAAGCTTGAGGACTGTGAGTTCGCGACTGCTCAGCAACCCGGACGCTGGCACTACGCCGTCATGCTTCTGTTGTGCGGAAACTATCATGTGAGGCTTGCGACCGAAGCCATGTCCAACAATGCGGCTCATGAATTCCACGGCGTTGGGGCTAAAGACCTTCAGCCCGAAACGGCGCACGATGGCGCGCAAGGTGGCAGCCAAATCATGCCTCTCATCGGTAAAGAGCTGCGTCGCTTCGTGTGTGCGGGCAAGCGCGATGGCCGATTGCAGATAGGCGAAAGCCTGCTGTTGGCGCCCCGCCTTCCAGGATGCCTGGACGGCCATGACCTCGGCCAGCATGCGGTGATAGGCCCGGCCTGACGCCCGAGCGGACAGGATCAGAGCCTCCAGAACTTGCAGCGCCCGCAACGCCTGCCCCTGGGCGAGTGCCAGCCGGGCTGTCGCAATATCGAAATCATAGGCCTCCCGCCATGTCCAGTTGCCGGGGCCGCCCGCCTGCTTCAGGGTTTCTACCCGTTCCACCGCTTGCGTTGCAGATTCAATCATGCCAGCCCTGACGAGCAGATCGACACGCATGATCGCAGCCGCGGTCTTCAGGCGGGGCAGGTTACGCTCCACTGCCACTTCCTCCGCCTTGTCGATTGCGGCAGCCGCGGCATCGAAGCCGCTCACCTGCAGGCGACTGCGGGCCAGAAGCCAGAACAGCCGCATGAACAGGTCCACCCAGCCTTCCCCCCGGATCAGCGGCTCCACGCATTCGGTCAGGGTCTGCTCGACTTGAAGCACCTCACCCTGCTGATAAAGCACGTCGGCTGTCGCAAGGCGAACGATGGCCAGCAGATTCCTGTCTGTCCAGTGCACCCGTTCCACCAGTTCCTCCGCCTCCCGGCAAAATTGCAGGGCAGCGGAAAATTCACCGGTCAGCGTGCTGACGAGGCCGAGATGGATGAGCATGAAGACCTGGGCATAGGGCGTTTTCTCCTCGCGATAATATCCGAGCGCTTTCAGCGCCGCGCGCCGCGCCTCCTCAAGCTCGCCGGTCCGGGTGTAAATGATACAGAGGTGGTTAAAGAGCCAGGCCAGTTCCCACGTGGCATGCGGCGGCAGGGCGGCGGCGGCCCGTTCCAGCCGTTGCGCCTCGGTAGCGCTCATGCGGCGGTCTTCATAAACATCGATCAGGCTGTCGATATGGTCGAGGACGCTTCGGTCGACGGCGGCAATTGCGGCAGAGGACCATTCGCCGTTTTCTTTCAGAATATCGAGCCGTTCGCGCCCGGCTGCCGCATTGCCGCGCTTGGAGAGCACCACGGCATAACAGACCATGAGGCCGGGCGATGCATGCAGGATTTCCGGCGGAAAATTATCGATGAGGTGCTCCAGCACCTGATGCCCGGCCCGCAGGAAAATATCGACGCCGCCAGCTTTTCCGATGATTTCTTCCGCCATATGGAAATCGCCGCTCTGGGCGGCGTGGGAAACGGCGCGTTCCAGATGAGCGCGGGTTGCAAACCAGAGGGCGGCCTGGCGATGCAGCGCCTTCTTTTCCGTTTCCGAAACGAAGGCGGTGTCCCGTTCGAGGCAGGTGCGAAGCACGGGGTGCAGGGAGAGCCAGCCATTCGGCCCGTTTTCTATAATGGGATGCAACGCCTCCAGCATGACCAGATCGTCTTCCGTCAAGCCGGGCAAACCGAGGTCGGAGGCGAGATCAAGACGAAATTCCGAGAAAGGCGACAATCGGCGCAGGGTGGACAGGAGCGCCGGAGAAAGCCGGTTGATGACGGTTTCGCGCGTGTAGTCCATCAGATCGGCATGGGTCCCGGCGAGCAACAGGCGGCGTTCTTCTTCCGTCGGGCCTCCGGTCACGATGCCGGTGGCGAGTTGCGCCAGCGCGGGCCAGCCACGGGTAATTTCCATCAGGGGATCGACAAGCGCCGACATAGCGCCACGGGACAGAAGCCGCCGCAGGTCGGATCGCCCGAATTCGAGTTCCCTCGCCGTCAACTCCGTCAATACTCCGCGAGCCTTCAGCCGGGAAAGCTGCAATTGCGCAGGAGAACAGGACGAGCAGGCGATGCGAAGCGTATCGGGCGCGGAAAGGATGAGTTGTTCCAGAAACCGGTATCGGCTGCCGGTATCGATTTCGTCGACATTGTCGATGAAAAGAATGGTCAGACCCTCACGCCGCGCCACAGCTTCCATGGCGTCCGTCATGGCATTCTGTGTGTCCGCCATAACGGCGAGACCTAGCGACTGACGCAGTTCACAAATGAAACGTTCGGGCGATGCAAGCCCGGATGCGTTGAGCCAGGAACAATGGGAAACCGCCGTGTCGCGCATGCCCGGCAAAGTGAGGGTACCGTCCACAAGACGCTCATAGGCCGCTTTCATCAAGGCGGTCTTGCCGAAGCCGGGCGGGGCGCGAAGCACGACGATCTGCCTTGAAAGCCCTGCGGCCAGCTTGGAAAGCAGATAGGGTCTTTCGATGCCTGAAAAAAGCATGCGGGGCGGGCTGAAGCGTAGCCCGGCACCGGTAAAGGTTCTGACGGCATGCAATGGCTTTTCACGCAAGACACGGCTCGGCATCGGTCCTCTTTCGTTACTGAACGACCCGCCCCTGCCGGAATGGCGTCCGGGAAGGGAGGGATATTATCAGTGCCCGATGCCGGGCATTCGTCAAGAGCCGAGCGGGCGATAGGCCTGCGTGAGGCCGAAGGCGCTGGGACCGAAGACAGCCAGCGCTTCGGGCGTGCGCATGATGGGCGGCACACGCACGGCAAGCACGTTCACACGCTGACCATAACGCAGCCTTTCTGTGGTGATGGCTTCGGCCGTATCGATGTCGAGCACCGTGATGAGATCGGGAACGATCGCCAGCACGCGTCCGCCTTCTTCCTCCGCCACGAGGTTTTCGTTCTGGATGCGGATTTTGACTTTCGATTTCGAGGCGTCGAAGGGTTCGATGGTGGCGATCCCCACCGACCAGCCGTTTTCTTCCTTGCGGGCGACATCACAAACCTTGCCGGAGGTAATGATTTCGGCATGGCCATAATGCGTGCCCGCAAAAAAATCGAGAAGCGCCGCGACCGGATCGAGATGCCGTGCGGCCGCCTCGCGCAGGGTCCGGCCAATGCCGATGGCGAGCGACATGGTGGCGGGCACCGAAACGCGTTTTGCCGTTTCGCCATCCATGCCGTAGTTGACGATATAGGCCTGCCCGCCCATGCGGATAGTCACGCCGCGGGCCAGCCACTCGGCCTTGGCGGCGTCTTCGGTCTCGATTAGCACTCGGTTGCCGCGTTCGTCGGCCACCGCAACCGGGCTTGCCGGCACGCCATAGACGTTAAAGGTTTCCATCTCAAGCTGCGGGAAGGCGCGCCCCATACCGTCCGCATCGATGACGGGCACGCGCTTTTTGGCCGCCAGCACGATCGGTATCATCGAATTGATACCGCCCGCCTCAAAGGGAATGATGGCGCCGACATCGATACCGGTGTGGTCTTCATAGGTTTCAAGGGCAAGGTCGCCCTCTTCGCCGGAGGGGATTTTTTCGATGAGGATGGTGGGCGCTCCCATTGCGCCGCAGGCGACAACGGCTGCGCCATCGGGTACCGCGTCGAGCGCGATCAGGTCCACCGGTCCGTATTTTTCGATGGCGGCCTTGGCCAGAAGTTTGCCGATATAGGGATCGCCGCCGCCGCCGGTGCCGAGAACGGCCGCGCCGACGGCCAGATCGTCTATGTCCTGCTCCGTGATGATTGCCATGTCAGTCGATCTCCTCGATGGAGGTAAAGGGTTCCTTCAGGCCAAAGCAGGCCGGACCGAACACGTTGAGCGCTTCCGGGGTGCGCATGATCTCGGGCACGGAGACGGCGACCACAGTGACGCGCTGGCCGTAACGCAGGTTTTCGCTGGTGATTGGCTCGGCGGTTTCCGTGTTCATGATCGAGATCAGATCCGGCACGATGGCTCTTACCCTGCCATCCTGCCTGGCGATCAGGTTCTCGTTCTGGATTTCGATTTCCATCTGCGAGGTGAATGGCGCGACGGCTTCGATCCGGGCGCGGCCGATGGTGAAACCGGCTTTGGTTTCGCGCATCACATCGACGATCTTTCCCTTGAAGATGACGCGGCCGTAACGGTAAAGCGTGGACGGCAGGAAACCGAGAAGCGCCTCGATGGGATTGATGTGGTCCTCCTGCGCCTTACGCAACACCTTGCCGATGTGGATCGCCAGTGTCAGCGTATTGGGAATTGCCGTGCGCTTCACTTCCGCGCCGCTCATGGCATATTCCGCAATATAGGCGCAGCCGCCCATGCGAATGGCGACGGCGCGGGAGAGCCATTCCATCTGCCTGTTGTCGACGGCTTCGATCAGCGCGCAATCACCCCACTCGTTGCTCACCGCCATGGGGGAGCCGGATATGCCGTAAACGCCGAATGTCTCCATTTCGAGAAAGGGAAAGGCGCGGCCCATCCCGTCCGCATCGACGATGGGCAGGCCGAGCCGGGCGCCGACGACCAGCGGAATGGTGGAATTGATGCCGCCTATCTCGATTGGCATGGTGTAGCTGGCTTTTCTGCCGAGCCGTTTCTCAAGGCGACGGAGCGAGAAGATGGCCTCCTCGCCGGAGGGGATTTTCTCCACCAGCACGGTCGGCGCACCCATCATGGCTGTCGGAATGACGAGGCTGTCGTCCGGCAACTCACTGGGGTCGATCAACTCGACCTCGCAGCCTTCGTCCAGGCATTGCTGTACCATCATGCGCCCGACATAGGGATCACCGCCGCCGCCGGTTCCGAGAAAAGCCGCGCCGACGGCAAGATCGGCAAGATGTTCGCGTGTGAGTTTCATCGCCATGTCCTCAACCGATCACCAGGTCGCCGACCGCCTTGACGCGGATGCGGGTGGCGCTGCCGGGCAGATAGGCAAGCGGCACTTCTTCGATGTCCATGATCTTGACGGAGGCTGCTGCTGCCCCTGCCTTCACCGCGCGTTCCGAAGCCTCGGCCTTTGCGCTTGCCAGAACGGCGTCACGCGAGGTGCCTTCCAGCGAGAAGATGCGGTCCACCTCGCCTCCCACCTGCGCGATGGCCGCGCCGATGGCATTGGCGACAGAGGCGTTTTGTGGCCTCAGAACCTTCGAAGCCGAAGGCAGATCGCGCGAGACCAGAATGGAGCCGCCGCCCACCAGAATGACGGGGAGCGGATCGGCGCTGGTCTTCATTCGATCCACGGCCTCGTCGACCATGCGGTGCATGGTGTCGAGCGCGGTTTCGATGGTTTTTGCGGGAATATGCGCAACGCGGGAGCGGTCGCCAATATCCTCCAGCCCGGCCGCCACGACAATATCGGTGGTCGTCAGGATATCGCCGCCGAAAACCAGAGCCTTGCTGGTGATCTCGTAACCGACGGAATCGGGACCGATGCGCGCACCCTCATCACGCACCAGAGAGCCGCCGCCAAGCCCGATGGCGAGCACGTCCGGCATGCGGAAATTGGTGCGCACGCCGCCAATATCGACGGCAACCGCCGATTCTCTCGGAAAACCGTGCACGAGCATGCCGACATCCGATGTCGTGCCGCCAATATCCACCACCATGGCCTCCTTGACGCCCGCCAGCATCGCCGCACCGCGCATGGAATTGGTGGGGCCGGAGGCGAAGGTGAGGACGGGATATCGCTCCACATAGTCTGCAGACATCAGCGTCCCATCATTCTGGCTGATAAAAAAGGGCGCCTTGATGTCGAGTTCCTTCAACGCGCTGCGGAAGGAGGACACAACCTTGCGGGAGAGTTCGGCTAGCGAAGCATTCATGATCGAGGCGTTTTCACGCTCGAGGAAGCCCACCCTGCCGATTTCGTGACTGAGCGAAATCGCGATGTCGGGAACAGCATCACGGAGGATTTCGGCGGCACGCAGTTCCATTTCCGGCGTCACCGGCGAAAAAACCGAAGTAATGGCCGCCGTCTTCAGGCCGCGTTCGCGCACGGTGGCGGCAACTTCCATAAGACCCTTCTCGTCAAGCGGGGCGATGGTGCGCCCGTCGAATTCATGTCCGCCGCGCAGCATGAAGGTGTGGCGGCCGAGCGTGTCGGCCAAGTCCTTCGGCCAGTCGGTCAGCGGCGGCAGGCCCTTGGTGGCCGGCAGGCCGAGGCGGATGGCGGCGACTTGCAGCAGGCGCTTGCGCTCCACCACGGCATTGGTGAAATGGGTCGTGCCGATCATCACCGCCTGAATTTGCGAGACGGATACGCCCGTCATGGCCAGAAGCTTGTTCAGCACCGCCACGATACCCGAGCCGACATCGGCCGTTGTCGGGCTTTTGCAGGCGCCGATGACGGCCGAACCGTCCATAAGGGCGGCGTCGGTATTCGTTCCACCCACATCAATGCCAATACGCATGTCTTTCTCCTATCGATTGACAAGGGAAGGGCGTCTGCGCGGTTGGTCACCGCACATTGCATCCTTCCCGATTTTCTGGTTCCGGTGCCGGGCCTCAGGCCACCAGCACTTCGGATCGTTCCGGGTCCCACGTCACGCCGATCGCCTGTCCGGGGGACAGCCGTTCAAGGTGGGACTGGTTCTGCCGCTCGGCGACGATATCCTGCCCGCCAACCGAAAGATGGTAGCGGACAAGCGCACCCTGATAGGTTTCCGAAACGACGGTTGCAGCAAGGCCGGTCCCGGCCTCGCCAATGATGATGTTTTCCGGCCTGACCACCAGCTTGACGGCCTTGCCTTCGGCAAAATTGTCGGATGGAAGCCGGGTCAGTGCCGTGCTGTCGCCGAAGCGGACCGCGAGCCTTTCGCCTTCGCGGCCTCTCACCGTGGCATCGATGACGTTGGACTGGCCGATGAAGGTGGTGACGAAAAGCGTCTTCGGCCTTTCGTAGATTTCCTGCGGCGTGCCCACCTGCTCGACTTTGGCCTTCTGCATCACACCGATGCGGTTGGACATGGTGAGCGCCTCATCCTGATCGTGGGTCACGTAAACGGTGGTGATGCCGAGCTTCTTCTGCAAATCCTTGATCCAGTATTTCATCTCCTCCCTCAGCGATTTGTCGAGCGCCGAAAGCGGCTCATCCAGAAGCAGGATGCGTGGTTCGGTGACCAGCACGCGGGCAAGCGCCACACGCTGCTGCTCGCCGCCGGAGAGCTGGCGCTGATAGCGGTTTTCATATCCCATCAGCCCGACCTGGCGTAATGCGAAGGCGACGGAGCTGTCGATTTCCTCCCTGGATTTCTTTCGCAGCTTAAGGCCGAAGGCGATATTTTCCGCCACGCTCATATGCGGAAAAATCGCATAATTCTGGAAGACGATGCCGATGTCGCGCTTTTCGGGCGGCAGATAGGTGACGTCATCCGATCCGATCAGGATCTGCCCCGACGTCGGGCGGATGAAGCCGGCGATCATGCGCAATGTCGTGGACTTGCCGCAGCCGGAAGGTCCCAGCAGCGAGAAGAACTCGCCCTGTTCTATATGCAGATCGATGCCCGCGACCGCGACATTGTCGCCATATGATTTGACCAGGCTTTTCAGTTGAATATCCGACATCGGCTTCCGTTGTCCTTTCCTCTGGAGGCATGGCCGGCGGGGCCGGCCACGACGTTCTGCGGGCGCCGCGCTTTCTCCGGCGCGAAGGTCAGCCGGCGAAGATTTCGTTCACGGTCTCGACGATATCGTCTTCGTTTTCGAGATAGGCCTTCCAGTCCGGCAGCCAGAAATCCTTGATGGCGTCGGCGCTGTTGACGATGCCGGCCTTGACGAGATTATCCGGCAGGACGGCGTTGGAGACGGTGGGGCGCAGGTAGAATTCCTTGCCCATATTGGTCATGAAGGACGGCTCCAGCGCCCGGTTGAGAAGCGCATAGGCAAGTTTCTTCTGGGTAGGCTCGGAATAGCGGCTGACCGTGTAGGTCTGGGTCAATATCGGCTGGAGTTCCTTCCAGTACATGACGGCGAAGGGAGCGCCCTTGTCGCGGGCCTGCATGGGTTCGGCGTCGCTCTGCACGGCGATGACCACTTCGCCGCGATCCATCAGCGTCTGCATGTTGCCTGTGAAATCCGAAATCTTGGCAGGCATCAGTTCCTTCATCGCCTTGTAACCGGCGTCGAGATCATACTGATCCTTGCCGAAGAGCGAGCAGGCGACGAGGAAGAAGTCCATCTGCAGCGTATTGGACGTAATGTAGGTACCGCGCTTACCGGCGAACTCAGGCTTCCACATGTCCTTGAAGCTTGTCGGCGGCGGTGTGACGAGGTCGGTGCGATAGGCATGCACATACTGGTTGAAGGCCCAGGTGACGCCTACACCGTTCGAGGTGGCAAAGGGCCAGAGATTTTTGCCGTTCGGCACATTGGGAAGAATTTCGTCGATCGTGTGGAAGAAGTCGCCAGCCGCCGCCGTCTTGAACATTTCCGGCAGGTTCCAGTTGGTAATGTCGAGCGGCGGTTTCTTTGGTCCGTTGGCGACGAATTTGGGAAACCAGGGCCAGGTTGAATCATATTCGATCTTGCAGTTGAAATCTTTCGCGAAATCGGTCAGCAGATATTTATTGACCAGCTCGCCCCATGGACCGCCCCATTCGCCTATCCGCAACACCGCCCCGCCGGCATCGAAGACAGACCCGTCATAGGTCACATCCTGCGAGAAGGCGTGGTTGATGTTGAAAAGCGGCAAGGTTGCTGCTGCGGCACCGATCTTGAGAAGCTTGCGGCGATTGGGATCGAATGTCATTCCAGTCATGTCCATGTTCCCCTTGTTTTTTGAACCTATGGATGCGGGCATTCATTAAATGTGCAGCGGTGCTCTAGCCGCCGAAAACGCGCTTCAGATTGATGAGCCTGGAGGTTGCCACCATCGACACGACGACGAGGAGGATGGCGAATATGCCTGCCGCCGCTGCGGTGGGCTCGAAGGCGTAGCGCAGTGCCACATACATGGCCATCGGCAAGGTTTGCAGGTTTGGCGTCGAGAGAAAGAGCGTCACCTCGAACTGCCCGAAGGAAATGATGAAAGCGAAGATGGTGCCCGCCGAGATGGCCGGTGAAATGATCTTCAGCGTCACGAGCCGAAAGGCGGTGAACGGAGAAGCCCCGAGCGAACGGGCCGCCTCTTCCAGGCTGCGGTCGAAGCCGACCAGGGCGGCAGTGACCGTGGCGATGACGAAGGGGCAGGTGACGATGACATGGCCGATGATAAGCCCGGTCATGCTCCGTGCGAGCCCGATGCCCGTGGTGACATAGAATACATAGAGCGCCAGGCCAAGCACGACCCCGGGCAGGACAATTGGCATCATGAAGAAGGCGCGAAGCGGTGCGACAAGACGACTGGAAGAACGTGTCAGGAAAAGGGCCGCCATGGTGCCGAGCACCGTCGCAATCGCTGTCGAGATGCCGGCAACGAGGAAGGAAACGCCGTAGGCCGAGAGAAAGGTCGGCGAGGTCAGGAAGGCGTAGATCCAGCGCAGGGAAAAACCCTGTGGCGGAAAGGTCAGATAATCGCCGGCATTCAGGCCGGAAAGGATGACGATGATGACGGGGACCAGCAAAACAGTCAGTGTCAGGACCGACAGAAGCCTGAAAAGAAGCGGAATGGATGATTCCTCACGCATCAGCTGCGCCCTCCCGTGGTGCGCATGGCGGCGTGGTGATAGACGGCGATCGCCATCAGGCTGGTGACGAAGAGGACGGTGGCGATGGCCGCACCGAACTGCCAGCGTCCGGTTTCCGCCACCTGCTGGTAGATGTGGATCGGCATGACCATGACTTTCCATCCGCCCATCAGCGCCGGCACGACATAGGATGAAATGGCGAGTGCGAAGACCAGCAGCGTACCAGCCAGAATTCCCGGCATGGAAAGCGGCAGCACAATGGAGAAGAAAGCCTTCGCACGGGAAGCGCCAAGCGATCTGGCCGCTTCTTCGAGCGCTGGATGGATGGACTTGATGATGCCGATCAGTGACAGGATCATGAAAGGCAGCGTGATCTGCACCAGCCCGACCACGACACCGAAGATGTTGTACATCAGCGGCAGCGGCTGCGAAACGATGCCCATGCGGATGAGTGCGCCGTTGATGAGACCGTTATCGCCCAGAAGAACCATCAGCCCATAGAGCCGGATAACCATGTCGAGCTGCATGGACGATAATACGAGGATCATCAGCAGGGTGTTTCGGCCGGGATTGACCGTTTTGGCGATGACATAGGCAAGCGGATATCCGAGCATCAGGCAGACCAGCGCCACCATGGCGGCAATGCCGACGGAACGCAAAATGGCCTCGTAATAAATGGCGCGGGTGAAGACGCGCGCGAAATTGTCGAAAGTGATCGCGCTTGAGAGGGTTATGACGCCCGCCACCGATTTGTTGAAGGCAAGGGCAAAAAGCGAAGCGGTGGGCACGACGAAAAAGGCGATGAAGAAAATCAGGGCCGGCAGCAGAAGCAGCCAGAAACCAAGCCCCTCGCCGAAGTGCCTTCGCATCGACGAAGCCTGAGAACGGGGCAGGCCATCCACCTTTTTATCTAATGTCGTCATTGCGGATGCCGCCATGTTGCCCGATCTCCTCATTCAACTGCTTGCGGCAACATGGCCCTGTGCAATGTGTCGTAACCGATCAGTTCCTTTTCCGGCGGGGCCGGATAGGTCATCCTGCTTTGCGAAAGACCGGCGCGGACGAGACTGGCGGCAACGGAAACGGCCGTAGGAATGGGATCGATGACGGGAACGTCGATACCTTCGACAAGCAGCCCCTCGCGCAGGCCGGCGGCGCATCCCATCAGACCGGTGCAGCCGAAGATCAGGGCTTCCGCCCCGTCTTCCTCCACCGCCTTCTTGCCTTCCTCGACAAGGCGGCGGGCGGTGGCGACAAGGTCCGCCTCGAGATCGAGCACGGGAATGTCGACGCTGCGCACCGAGGCCAGCTTGGTGGAAAGGCCGCAAAGGGTGGCGGTGTTTTCAAAAGACGGGATCAGGCGGCGCATGACAGTGATGACGGAAAACTTGTGCGCCAGCATGGAAGCAACATGCATGCCGGTTTGACATGGCCCGAGAACGACCATGCCGGAAATCTCCCGGGCCGGACGCAGGCCGGGATCACCCATGCAATCGATGATGACGGCATCGACGCCTTCACGTTCGGCGCGGGCTATTTCAAGCAGGGTGCCGGGAACGGACATCGCCGCCTCGAATTCGCTTTCGATCGACCCCGGCCCCGTGGCTATTTCGGCGTGGGACAGACGGATTCCGGGATATTCCAGCGCCTTGAGATCCGCCAGCTTGCGAAAGCCGCGCGTTACGATGGGGGATACGACACGAATATGGACGTCACGCATTCTCGATCTCTCCTTCAGCACTGCAACGACTTGCATATGCGGGGCAAACTCAAACCTTGAAAACTGCGTATCCGGTGCATCGAAAAGCCGGGCGCTGTGCTGCGTTATCTGCTGTTACGGTGCATCCGCTTGCCATCGGACGGAAGGGCCTCGGCGAATAGGGCATGCGCTCTTTCGGGTGGGTAGTACGGGCGCTCCCGCAGCAAATTTCCTATCCTTTCGGATAGGTATTACTGCGTGAAACTATTGCATTTAAATTTTTGCTTAAATATTAAGCACAAAAGTCACGAATTACAGCTTTTTTCAGCGTTTTTACGATATTTGACAGTGCATGAGAATGTGGCGATGGTCTCCTTACACGGAGAGTGACGTCTTACGGAGGCTCGAATGCCAGTCGCCACGGACGTGCCGGGCGGGGTAGGAGTGTTGTCGCGTCGTCATGCCCGTCGAGGATTTCTTCTTTTTGACCGAACCCATAGAAATGTGGAGGGCGAAGCAATATGCGGAGCGCGGCTGAGAACGCGGTGTATTTCCAGCGATGTGGTCAGTTGCTAAACATCCTGTCGAACGCAAAACGGCTGCAGGTCGTGCTAACGCTGGCCAACGGTGAGCAAAGCGTTACATATTTGGCTCACGAAGTTAATATATCGCAATCGGCGCTTTCTCAGCATCTCGCCAAAATGCGCGAGGCGGGCGTTGTGCGCACGCGACGCAAGGGACTTGTTGTCTACTATCGTTTAGTGGTGCCAGAGTTCATCGGGCTATTGAAGGAAGTAGTCCTATACCTTGAAGCAAATTCCAAAAAAGCGTGACCAAAAAGTGCCCCCACGACTTGCAGCTTCTGCGCCGCTAAATACCGCTCAATGCTTGCCACATAGGCGTCGCGATCGGTGTGATGGAGGAGGGCACCGCCATTCGCGGGACGCCGCTCATCAAGGCCTGGGCATCAAGGACGAACCCGGCATGGGTCCGCCAGGCTCAATCGCTAAACGCGACGATGCGGTGGGCGAAGGCATCCCACCGGGCGCGCTATGTCTCGATGAGAATTGTTCCATGACTCGAAGTCACCAACCCGATGAACTTCTTACGCTACAAGTACCAACAGGTTCATATTGATCTGTCACCGGCGCTCAGGTCGCCAAGGTCAAAATATCATGCCACGCACATGAACTGCCGACAGGATTTCTCGGCGATGCTTCCTGGACCCTTTCGGCCGCATCAAACGACGAAAACCGTGCACCTATGACTGTATGACTGCAGTTACAGTACCGGCTGGCAGCTCCAGAGGAGCGATTATCGTGTGTCGGCAAGCTCCGTGAATGCCAGCGCTAGACCACCGACCGCCATTGGCGGCGATCAATAATGGCAGCGTTGGACGATGTTGCGTAGAGGATGTTGCTACCTACGCCCGCAATAACAGAAAATTACCATTAACAATCAAGGCGATGAGCTCTTCGGAACTTGTAGGCTTCGGGTTCGATTCCGTTCAACTGCTTTTCGCCTATTCCGCCTTTTGAGTGGTGCTTCCTCCGGCCGTTGCGCATTCAACAATGATGTCGATGGTTTCCTGCAGCACCGGCCCGAGTCTTCGGCCTTTCTGCCAGAAGACAACGTAGTGATAGAGCGCGCTAGGCTCGAATGGACGAAACTCGACGGGGAAGGCCGCAAACTGGCGCGCGGCAAAAGTATTGCTGCTCGTGATGCCGAGGCCCGCGGCGACATAGTTTATCTCCTGGCCGATGATATCGACCTGAATTGCCAGATGCGGCTCCTCGCCCATGTAGCGCAGCGCATTTTCGTTCATCTGGTGTGAGTGCATCTGTGGCTCGACATCCGCCAAAGGTTCGCCGATCAGATCCTCCGGCCGAATTATCTCCTTCCCGGAGAACCGGTGGCCGGGATAGAAGACGTAAACATTCGTCGCTATCGCGACAGGGCGCCAGTCGAAGACCTTCTCGTCCAGCGGCAGGCGGGCGAGCCCGATGTCCGCCCGCCCTTCGAGCACATGCGCGGCAATCTCGTGATAGCTGCCTGACTTGAGCTGAATTCCATGAACCGGCTGACGCAAGCGTAGCGCGCGTATGGCCTCCGGAATCAATTTCATTGAGAACACATAAGGCGCGGCAATGCTGATCGTGTCGCTGTCAATACCCTTTATCGAGGTCACCGTCTTGGCGATCCTGTCCATCTGGGCAAAGGTTGCGTCCGTGTCGCGAAAGAGCGCCGTCGCTTGTGCGGTCGGGAGAAGCCGACCCTTGTCGCGTACGAACAATTGCACGGCGAGCAGCGCCTCGAGCTGTTTGAGCTGCTGGCTGACGGCGGGTTGCGTGATGCCGAGCACTGCCGCTGCCGCACGTTCCGACCTCGCCCTGATGACTTCGCGCAGGATTTGAAGATGCCGAAGCGTAATTCCGGTGCCTGCGATTTCGACCATGGCGGAGCTCCCGGAACGTGCAGATCCATTTATATGTAAAGCAGAGCTTATAACAATATGCAAATTTGGCGAAGTATGGCTGTCATCCGATAAGCATGGCTTATCACAAAATATTATTGCTTATAAATTGACGCCTGCCGAATTTCGGGGCAATTCTCATGTCCAGACGCCGCCGAGGACGCACTCGGCCCGGAGGAGCTACAAACGCTCCAATCATTCGAAACTTGAAGAAGCAAGAGGATGGTGCCGCTCCATGCGCGCAACAAGAGCTTTATCGTGCCCGAATTTTGTCGGATCCCCTGTAGGGAATGCATCGCATTCGAGGCGGTACCAATGACGTCCGGCGCCTCATTTCCTGAACCAGCGTCATCTCACGGCATACGCGCGGACCGCATCGAAAAACGGCTTGGCCCCACCGATGTCCTTCGGGGGGTGAGCCTGGATGTCCGGCCCGGCGAAGTTCTTTCGATCCTCGGAAGCAGCGGGTCGGGAAAGAGCACGCTTCTGCGGTGTCTCAACCTACTGACCGTCCCTGATCGCGGCGATATCTGGGTCCATGGTGAGAGACTGGCTATCCGGCCCGCTGCCCAGAAGGGCGCACCTGCCTCGATCGTCGACCAACGGCAGGTTCGCCGCATCCGCGCCTCGATGGGCATGGTGTTTCAGAGCTTCAATCTCTGGCCGCACAAGACCGCGCTCGAGAACGTCACGGAAGGGCCTGTGCACGTGAAGGGAATGCGGCGTGGCGCCGCAGCGGATCTGGGGCATCACTACCTCGCCAAGGTCGGGCTATCCGAGAAGGCCGATGCCTATCCGCGGCATCTCTCGGGCGGCCAGCAGCAGCGTGTGGCGATCGCACGCGCATTGGCCATGGAGCCACTGACGCTGCTATTCGACGAGCCGACCTCCGCGCTGGACCCTGAACTCGTCGGCGAGGTGCTCCGCGTCATCGAGGTCTTGGCGGGCGAGGGGCGAACGATGGTGATCGTGACCCACGAACTTGCCTTTGCACGGCAAGTGTCGACGCGAGTGGCCTTCATGCATCGTGGGCTGATCGAGGAAGAAGCGCCGCCACCACAATTCTTCCTGTCGCCGGCATCCGATCGTCTCCGCGGTTTCCTCGCCTCTCATCGATAGAAGGTCAACCCCATGGATGGTTTTGCAATCCAGTTCATTGACGGGCTCAAGACGACCGTACTGCTGGCGGCGGTCAGCGGCTTGCTCGGCACGGCGCTCGGACTGGCCGCTGCAGCAGGGCGATTGTCGCCGCTCAAACCGCTGAGCGCTGCCGTCGGCTGCTACACGACGATCGTCCGCGGTGTGCCGGAACTGCTGGTCATTCTGCTGATCTTCTTTGGCGGAACCATTGCGATGAGCGCTCTCTTCGGCCGGTATGTGGAGGTGAACGCCTTCCTGGCGGGGGTTGTCGCACTTACCATCGTTTCCGGCGCCTATATGGCCGAGATCTTTCGCGGCGCTGTTCTCAGCATTCCGGAAGGACAAGTCGAGGCCGCCCGGTCGCTGGGCATGCATCCCTGGCAGACCTGGATGCTGGTCATCCTGCCGCAGATGATGCGCATCGCTCTGCCGGCGCTGGCCAATCAGTGGATTTCTCTCATCAAAGAGACGTCGCTGATCTCGATCGTCGGGCTGACAGACATCATGCGGGTCGCCTCCATCGCGGCGGGTTCGATGCGGGCGCCGCTGACTTTCTATCTCGCCGCGGCCGCTCTCTATCTCGTGTTGACCAGCATCGCACTGGTCGCCTTCAACCTTCTAGAACGGCGGTTTGCCGTGCCCGGCCGCTGAGGAGCGACACCATGGATATCGCACTCCTGTTAGACAGTACGATCATGCTCGCGGGTGGCATTCCGCTGACCCTGCTGCTGACATTCGCCTCCCTGGGCGCCGGTACGGCTCTTTCGGTTCCGCTTGCCTTCATGCGCGCATCCACACGTAAAACGTTCTCCCTCCCGGTTCTCGTCTACACCTACGTCTTTCGCGGAACGCCGCTGCTGGTCCAGCTCTTCATCATCTATTACGGCCTCGGCCAGATAGAGTTTATTCGCGCGAGCTTCGCCTGGGTGTTCCTGCGCGAGCCTTTCTGGTGCTGCCTGCTTGCCTTCTCGCTCAACGGCGCCGCCTACATGACAGAAATCTTCCGCGGCGGCATTCAAGCGGTGTCGCCCGGCATGGTCGAGGCGGCCGAGACCGTCGGCATGACCCCGATGCAGATCAGGCGCCGGATCGTCTTTCCCATCGCCTTCAGAAGCGTCTTACCCTCCTACGCCAATGAAGTGATCGGGATGCTGAAAGCAACCTCGCTGGCCAGCACCGTCACGCTGCTTGAAGTAACAGGGCTGTCGCGGAAGCTGGTTGCGGAGACTTTTGCTCCGTACGAGATCTTCATCGCCGCGGGCCTTCTGTATCTCAGCCTCACCATCATCTTCACACGTTTCTTGCGAGCGCTGGAGATTCGATTGACAGGTACTCCGCGGACGAAGGCCCGTGCCGGCCGCGCAGTTCTCAAGCAGGTGCGCTATGAACATTAGTCTCCGTCAGGACAGCATTCTTGCCGGCGAGACCGCCTGGCGCGAGATCGATTTGTCCGCCGTCGCGTCCAACTACCGCGCCATCAGGGCCGTCGTTAGTCCGACGACCAGGATCCTGCCTTGCCTGAAGCAGGATGCCTATGGCTGCGGCGCAGGCCAGGTGGCCGCGACCCTCGCCACCGAGGGTGTCGACTCCTTTGGCGTGGTGTCCATTCGCGACGCCCTTGCGGTGCGCAAGGCGGTACCGGCAGCGCAGATCCTGATGTATGCCGGTATTGGCCCCAAGGCGGTCGATCTAGTGCGGGATCTCGACCTGACCATTACGATTTCTGGCGAGGAAGACTTGCGGCGCTGGCTTTTGACCCGTGTGCGGCTCAGAGTTTTCGTCAAGGTGGATCTCGGCTTCTGGCGTGCCGGTGTCGCGCCTGCCGGTCTCGAGCGTCTGCTGGATCTGTGCGCGACAGAACCTGCTATCACCTTGGACGGGGTCTATGCACATCTCAGCGAATTCGGCGAGGCCGGCTCGTCTGCAGCCGAACAGGTGGCGCGTCTCACGCCGATCCTCGAACGGCTGAAAGCAAGCGGGCGTCTGCCGGCAACCGTCATGGTGTCCAGCAGTGACACCATGATGAGGCATCCGGAATTTGATTTCGACGCCGTAGATCCCGGCGCCCTTCTGTTCGGCGTGGCGTGCCCGCAACCTGGCGGGCGTGATCTGGTCACGCGCCCAGCCCTGTCGGCGATCAAGGCGCGGATCATTGCGCTCAAACAGTGCGACGACAGCTTGGGGCCTACTCCGCGTCTGCCAGGCTATCAAGCCTCCATGCGTCTCGCGGTCCTTGGAATCGGCTGGGGGCATGGGGTGCCACGCCGGCTCGCGCCTGGATCAGCAGCGATCGTTGGCGGGCGGCGTGTGCCGATCGTGCCTCCTGCCCATCTTGAACATCTTCGCATCGACGTCACCGACGTCCCCGACATCAAGTTGGGCGACGAAGCCATCCTGCTCGGCTATTCGGGTACATCCCGGATCACGCTGCCAGAGATCGCAGCGGCCTGGAATACCGACGAGGTTGGCGTCAGTTGCGGCCTCAGGGACAGTCTTGTGCGGTGCTACGCCGCTCATCCTTCGCGTCTCAACCAAGAAAAAGGGGAATGAACATGAGAAAACATCTGAGCTTCATACTGGCCGCGCTCGTGCTCGGTCCGGGCCTGGGCCAGGCCGGGCAGCGCACGGCTATCACCATTGCGTCGGAAGGCGCATCGCCGCCTTGGGACTATATTGACGAAACCGGTGCGCTCGTCGGCTTCGACATCGACGTAGGCAAGGAACTTTGCACGCGAATGAAGATCGAATGCACCTTCGTGGCGCAGGACTGGGACGGCATTATTCCGGGCCTGCTGGTGAAGAAATACGATGCGATCATGGCAGGCATGTCCATCACCGAAAAACGCAAGAAATCGATTGCATTCTCCAAGCCCTACGCCGTCGGGCCGAACCAGATCGTTATGCGCCGCAACCTGGGGCTCGAGCATGGCGACGTCACGGCAAAGCTCAACCTCACAGACATGGATGACGCCAAGAAAGAGGCCGTCGCCAAATTGCGGGAAAGTCTGACCGGCAAGACACTTGGCGTTCTTCGATCATCCAATTCCGAAGCGGTGGTGAAGGAGCTATTCGGCGACATCGCCGAAGTGCGCAGCTATGACAGCCAGGAAAACCTCAAGCTCGACCTCGTCGCCCAACGCGTCGACGGTGGACTGGGAGACTATTTCGTCTGGCGAGACTTTATCGAGACGCCGGATGGAAAGGATGTGGACTTCTTCGGCCCACAGCTCTCCGGTGGCACTTGGGGTCCGGGTGTGGGCATCGGGTTGCGCAAGGACGATACCGATCTAACCGCCGCTTTCGATGCGGTGCTGGAAGCCAGCATCAAGGATGGCGCGATCAGCCGGATCGCCACGAAGTGGTTCCGCATGGATATCGCGCCGCAGCTTCCCAAGTGACCCTCTCACGATAGTTCCGGGCGGCCCTGCTGGCCGCCTGTTTCCTTCCACCATTTAGGTTTGTCATCATGTCTTCGCCGTTCACGCTCGTCCTGACGGGCCAATCCCTCATTCATCACGATGTCAGAGAGGTCGTCGACAGCGGCTTCGACGAGATCAAGCAGGTGATCCGTCGGGCCGATATCGCCTTCACCAATCTGGAGACGACGATCTATGGCCGGCATGGCGGGTGGCCCATGAAGGGCTTCTATTTCGGCTGTTCCGACCCGGTCGTGCTGAATACGTTGAAGGATATCGGCTTCGACGCGCTGGCGCTGTCCAATAATCATGCCTTCGATCTGGGGCCTCCCGGCGTATTATCGACCCTGGAGGAAGTGGCAGCGAGGGACTTTCTGCATGCGGGTATCGGCGTCGACGCCGCCCATGCGCGCCTGCCAGGGACCAGGATGTTCGGCGACAGGGAGGTGGCGCTTGTCGCCGTGGATGCGGGACCGGGACCCTCGAACATGTATGCCGCCGATGCGACGGCGAGGCGACCGGCTAGGCCCGGTGTGAACCATCTCGACGTCTCGCGGCATTTTGACGTCGATGCCGCGACGTTTGGGTTCTTGGCCGGCATCCAGCAGACATTTCAAAGCACCCCCATGGAGCGGGCAAATTACACACAGCCGGAAGATCCGCGCGTTCTCAACGATGCACAGGATATGGATTTCTACGGTACTGTCTTTCGCCGTGCCGAGGAAAACCAGCGGCGAATACTGGTGGACGAGAAAAGTCTAGACATCCATCTTTCGACGATCCGCGAGACGGCCGCCAAAGGTGCGTTCGTCATCGCCTATCTCCATCATCATCACTGGGAGCCGAGCTGGCGCGAGGTTCCTGGCTGGGTTCAGACGCTCGCCCGCGCCTGTATCGATGCAGGCGCCGGCGCGTTTGTCAGCCATGGCGCACCGGTGCTGCAGCCGATCGAAATCTATCGTGATGCGCCGATCTTCTTTGGTCTTGGCAACTTCCTGTTTCATTTGGAGGAAGGCGAAGTCGTTTGGACCGATCCCGACGTCTGGAAAAGCGTGATTGCCACGTGTCATTTCGACGCTGAGGGTCGCCTCAAGTCTATAGACCTACTTCCAGTGGTCATTGGCGGCGACCTGTTGGAGGGGTCCAATTATCATGAGCGGATCGTACCGGTTCCGGCACGGTCAGCACTGGCAAATGAGATGATGAAGGATCTGGCGGCGCGGTCCATACCCCACGGCACAGCTATCACTCTTGAGGGCGATGGTGGCACGATTTGGAACCGAGGTTAGTTGACCCTCGCAGGGCGATACTTCCCTTGGACCTTGATGTCGGCGCCAGCGCGAGGTCCTGAGTTCGAATCTACTCAAGGCGACGATTTCTTGTTGGCTGGTCGGGTGTTGTGCGGCTGGGTAGGTGACTTGTATCATCTGTCCCAGCGCCGAAGCACCCATTTGCAGACCTCGCCGAACCAAAGGACGCTGCTGCTGATGGCTATGCAAACGAGCCACTGTTCGAGCGGCAGGGGGAGTGTTCCAAATGCCACGTTCAGCGGTCCGAACTTGACGACTACAACCTGGAGCAAGACTGAAACTCCAATGGCTGCCCACAGCCACCGATTCGTAAACGGATGGCTACGCAAGCACCCTCTCGTGCTACTCTGTACACGCATGTGGCAGCACGTGCGCCGGCGGAGGATGTTTGATCGAGGCTAATAAACTCATAGGCGCGGAAGGCCGCTTGCACTGAGAAGCGGTCTGCTTCCACCACAGTGTACGTGGTGGAAGGTCTCGCAAACGGTCGTGTTCACGGCACCTTATAGCGGCTTTTGGGAACTTGTGAGTAAACTCCGAGTGGCCGAAATAAAGGGCGAAAGACGACAATATCGAATTGTGCAATCATGTCTCCTATTGGCGCGAAGCGGAAGATCGCAGTTGGTGCACCAACGCCAAGGCCGTGATTGGCCCATTGCGGTCAGTGGCGGCCCATCCATAGCCGCGCCAGATCGAAGAACGATAGGCTTTGCCTGCGTCCATTCGCGTCCGGTTGTGTCAACTTGTCGGTCGAAGAGAAAAAGCCTCGCAGGTCCAGCTCTCCCTGCAATGCGGCATCACATATTTCACATGCAGTTTGCCGATCTCGGCAACAGATGCGCTCCACAACACGGGTCATATGATAGCGATATGGTTCCTGCGGTGTTTCGTCTGCAATAGCGCGGGCTAGATCATATTCTTGCCACAGGCTCACCATACGCGGGATGCGCTCCGCAAGCTGGACCATCTCGCGAGCAAATTGCTCATTTGGTGCAGATGGTTCCACATCTTGCTGAAGTAGTGCGGGACTGTCGCAGGTGAAGGCTCCGGTGAAATGAAAGCTCGCTGGCTGCAGATCATTCCCTTCAATCTGCAGGATTGACCATAACATGCGGTCCCAAGCGGCTGGCTTCGCCCGGAACTCGATCCGTCCTATCGATCCCCTTCGGGGATGGACGGCGAGGAGGTGGTCATCCATGCGCTTTGAAAGCACATCCCGTTTCACGGACCAGCCGCTTCCTTTTGCTGCTGTCCGAATAGCTTTCGCAAGCATGTCGCTCAAGGTCGTCCCTTCAATTCACTGTAAGCGGAGGATGACGGCATACCTGATCGTCCGCAATTGGCGCGAAGCGGAAGACGCCTCTCAGCCCATTTCGGACATAGCGCCGATCTCCATGACGCTTGTATCACAATGAAGAATTTGATTGGCTACGATATGCTGCTGGTAAAGCTATGGCAGCAATCTTGCTTGGCTGACACGGAGACGTGTTGGATCACTCGTCGGGGTTACCATGGTTCACTTCGCAAGGGTCTTGATCGTCGGTGGCGGCGCGAGCGGCCTTGCCTGCGCACTCAGTTGCGCTCGTCTCGGAGTAGCCGTCAGGATAATTGAGAAGAGAGTTTCAAGGGTATCGGTGCAGAAGGCGACTGGGGTCGCTCAAGGCGTCTGGAACCAATTGGCGGATTTTGGGATAACCGAAAAGGTGATCTCGGAAGCCATACCCTTGAGGCGCTTCATATTTCACGACGATGCGAGCTTGGTGGCGGATATTCGGGTTCCGAATGTAAATGGCGAACCGCCCGCGCATCTTTATCCGCAGGCCATGCTTGAGCAGGCCATGGAAGATGCCTTGGCCTCTTATGGTGTAAAGGTTGAGTACGGCCGAACATTCATAGGCGTAGTGGAGAATGCCGATGGAATTAAAGCTACTGTAAGTCACGGCCATGAGACGGAAGTCATCGAGGCCGATTGGCTTGTCGCCGCTGACGGGAGCAGGAGCGCAGTCCGAACATTCCTGAACGTCCCGTTCGTCGGATGTGATTATCCCGAAGAGTGGTCGGTAGCCGAGATAGAGACCCAGGAGTGGCCGCAGGACACACAAGCGCAACTGTTTCTGCAAGCAGATGGGGTTGGCCTCTTTCTTTCACAACCTCGTCGAGGGGTCATTCAGGGCATAGTGAATGCGAAGGGTGTGGCCTTGAGGCTCTCTCATATGTTTCGAGATGCCAAGTTGCTTTATGAAAGGGAGTTTCGAGTTTCCCTTCGGCGCGTGCCTTCGCCACGAATAGATCGCGTATGGCTTATTGGGGATGCGGCCCATGTACAATCTCCCGTTGGCGGCCAAGGCCTTAATTTGGCTGTTTGGGACGGCGTCACGCTCGGACGCGCATTAGCGCAAAACCAGACTGAGGTAGAGGAAGCGTTACGCAATCGCACACGATCAGTCCTCCGGTTCACACATTTTGACTACCTCATGCTGTCGACGAAGTGGCGGTGCGTACAATATCTTAGAAATAGCTACTGGAAGTTTGCAGCACGATTCCCACGCAGTGCAGCTTGGTTTTTTAGACTGATCTCCGGAACGTGGTAACGATGTCTCCTATTGGCTCAAGGCGATGGATCTCGATGGCGATACGCTCTAAGCTTTAGGCTCACAGCAATCGACGTTCCATCGCAGGGAGCGCCTCGCGAAGCGATCAGACGCACGGCCCGTGATCACCACTGGAGAACTGCTAGCGCTCCTGCATTGCCTCAGACGCCACTTGCGCGACCGGTGACCAGAAATAGTCGATTATCCGCCGAGTGCCGGTCTTGATTTCGACTGAGACCGCCATGCCAGGCGACAGTGGACGCATAACTCCATCAACATTTATCTCTGTTGTATCGAGAGCAATCGTCGCGGGGGTAAACAACGTTTTGCAGCCGCTGCACATTCCCGCCCGGAACAACACTCCTGAACTGCGGAGCGGCCTGTTCCTCCATGGCCTGAGCGTCGGGATTGGGTATGGCGTCTCGCGCCACGGTTTGGGGCCGTCTGCAATGGGAGATATTCTCTTGGAGTAGAGATTCCAGCCATTTTCCGATTTCGTTTTCGGTGTTTCGGCCATTTAAATACCTCGTGGATAAAAGGAGAATTTCAGCCAGCTTACGAACTTCACGACCGGGTCTGTGATGCCGAAATAAAAGGTTGCAACGAGAAAGTTGCTAATCAGGGAGTTGCTGAATGGACCATAATAAAACGTCATTCCGTAGGATCGTGGCCCTTCTCGGAAGGGAAAAAATAAAGCGATGAACGCGAAGGGCATGACCATCAGATGGACTTTAGTAATTCCCCAAGTAAAGCTATCGGGGGGCTTTGAGAGCTCCACTGAAAAAAGATAGATCATCCGCGTGATCATTAACGAACTGATAATGTAATTAGAGAATAAAAAGCCATTCCAGCCGTCGACGCTGCCAAAATGTTCTTTTATTTGGCTGATGTAGCGCAAGTTTACTGGCCAAAGCATCCAGAACTCCGCTGCATTGAGGTGGTCAATTCCGAACCAGACAAGTGCCGATATCAAGCTTCCGGCAATATAAGCTGCAAAATACGTGACGGCAGACGCCTTAATGAACTTTCTCTCTAACAAGATGATTGAATCTTCCGTCACTGCGTAATCCTATCGCCGAGTAGCATTCATTGGCGAACTATTTTGGCCTGCTTGAAACTCTAAGTAGCTATAATGCCAAACTGGACGTCTCGCCAAGTGATTGGCTGGCGCGCCGCCCCTCAATCAGGCGAACTCCATGGCGTTTCCGCACAGCTAGTGCGACAGCTTTTTCGTGAGATTTTGAGCGTAGACATTCGTGCGCGAGGGAGTTTCCACTTAAGCGCTCCAAACTCAATGGTGTAACATGTTCCTAGCTTACTTGAGTTCGCAATCGAACATCGACGAGAGAAAGCCGACTGCCTGCAACATGCGACCCGCTGGGAATATTGTGCTGATCCATTTCGCCCCCGAAAACAAACCGCATGATTTCGTCAACTGAAAATTGAATTGCAGGCCCCAAAAAACCCGGCTTTAGTTAAGAATGCAACCCAAAAAGCTTTTTTCAAACTGGACCGGTGGTTGCCGAACATCGATGGACAAGCGAAAGCCTCCTATATCCTGCGAGAAATCTCGCATTCCTCACATATGACGCCCACAGGTTCGCCGCCGTAGTCCGGCAGCAAGTACGCTCCCTCACCGGGCATCGAGATCGGCGTCTGGCTTGCATCCTCTCGTAAATCCTGTGCCCATCGCAGCCGTTGCCAGAGCGAGTTGCATCCTCAGATGCAGAATGTCATCCATGAGCGTCTCATTGGCGGCGCGACTATCTCCGTCATGCCATGCGATGATGTGGTCCACCGGATCGGCTTCCGGCTTTTGGAATTCTGGGCGGACGTGACTATCCTCGATCTGCTTATTTTTCGTTGATGGAGGCCGCATTCGTAAGGTTTGTTCTTATTATGTTCCCACTCTGGATCGAGTCAAGGTGAATACGGTCGCTCATATTTCTTCCTTGACAGAATCTAGGAAAGTGCAACTATAAGTTATCTAAAATATTTGGGGTGAGATATTGATGGATAAGGCAGTATCAAGCGAAGTAACTAAGGACTTCATTCCAGTGGGGCGGCCCAATCGCCCAGGTAACCGTATTTCACCCACTTCAGTGACTATCCACAATACTGACAATTCTCGGAAGGGTGCCAACGCCAAGGCGCACTCTAAGTTTCTAAGTGAGGTTGGATCCTACGTTCACAACGGCGAGACGATTAAATGCTCATGGCATTTCACGGTGGACGACCAATTCGTGATCCAGCACCTACCGCTCACCGAAAAGGCTTGGCATGCTGGTGCCGCCGCAAACAGTTCGAGTATTGGCATCGAAATCTGCATGAACTCAGACAATGATCAAGCTTTAGCAAATCGTCGAGCTGCCGGACTGGTCGCGGGAATCCTTAAAGAGTTCGGATGGAAAATTAATGCAGTTAAACAGCACAATTTTTGGACCGGAAAAAACTGCCCGTCGGTGATTAGGGGTAGCAAGCAGTGGGAAGAATTTCTTGCCTCAGTATCGCAAGCGTTGGATTCTGATAAACCCTTTGTAAGCGTAGACGCGAATGAAGCCGGTGTTTGGGCAGGGCAGTGGCTGGACAATCAAAACGAAGCAGATGACGGAACAGATATCGACCATGAGCCGTTAAACGATGCGGTAAATATGGTTGTTGACGATAAGTAGGCCGCTTCAATGCTGGACCATAAAGCAGCTGGAGTAACCTTTCACCTACATGAAATCTTGCGCAACGTCAGAGATTCCCACTGAAAATCCTTGGATGGCGAACAAGGGGAGCTTACCCAGCGCATCTTTGATCATGATGGCAGTTGGAGCTGCGTTTGAGGGTGGTCCGCATTCTTGATCCGCCCTTCGCGCTTGGCGCTCGATTATTTTTTCTTTCTCGTTTCTAGTCGCCGCAACCGTTGCGCCAAGAAACCGTCGTCAGCAGCGGTCCGCTCAATCACCGTTTGACGGACGATACGGCGCTTGTTCACTAAGGTGTCATCACGCAGCTCGACTTGCCTCGGAGCCAGCATCTGCTTCGCTCCACTTTCGATTCAAAGTGAACCAGCAATTTGACCATCCCGTCACTCTGTCCGTCATGTAGTGAGCGACGGGATGGCGGATGAAGCCTGGACTGACAGACCTCAACCGCTTTCCGATCAAGGCGAAGAGCCCGAAGATATGATCACTCGCGCCGCCCGTGTCGGTAACCTCACGTCCAAGCTTCTTGGTTGCGAGAAACTCCAATGTAGTCTCCATGGAGAAACTCCCGTTCTTCATCCATGGAATGTCGATCACAGATCAGGCGGCAGCGAGCAACGTGGGACCAGAACACCGGTTACCATCATTAGGCGACGAAGAGCGAATGTCTGCGTTCGAAATTTTGAAGATGAGACGAAGTTGGAAACTGGTGCTGCCATCAGTCTCGCTACTACAGCCGATGTGCCAGTGCGATCGCATCAGCGACCTCATCTGTGCGATCGGTCAATGTGCTAGTGGCGACACGGATATGGTTGATCGGCGAGGTGGAGAACTTAGATCCGGGATTGACTGCAATGCGACGCGCAGCGAGCGTTACCATAGCGAACGCCTCAGAGGCGACTGGCACCCAAAGTGCAAGTCCACAACCGTCAGCAACATCGACTCCTCGGGCGCGCAAGGCAGTTGCAAGCCCACCGCAACGCTCACGGTAACGCTCGCGCGCCAACGCCAACGTGTCCCATGTCGATTGCTGCCCCAACAGCCAGGCGGTAGCGCCTTGCAAGGCACGGCTGGTCCATCCAGCGCTGAAGCTTCGATAGGATTGAATTTGTTCTACGATAGCCGCCGTGCTGGACAATACAGCGAGCCGCAAATCGGGGCTGAGCGTCTTGGAGTAGGACACGATGTGGATGGTTCGGTCCGGAAATCTTGCACCGAGCGACAGGGGAACGCATGGAGAAATGTCAGCTGTTCCATCGTCCTCGATGATCAGGGTGTCTGTTCCTTCTAGAACATCACCAAGCGCCTGGAGACGCGTCTCATTCAGCGAACGTCCGGTTACTGAATGGATCCGTGGCTGGAAAATGAAGGCGGCGGGGCGATGTTGCATCGCTTGCTTCAGCGACTCCGGCGTTGGCCCATTTTCGTCGCAGACAACGGGAACGATCATCGCCCTATGGTCTTCGAGGATGTCGAGCAGGCGCATGGCGGTCGGATCTTCGATTGCCACCGCTGATCCTGATGGAACCAGCGCATGCAGCAGTGTGTATATCGCGTTGTAACCGCCATTGATCGCTAGAAATGCTTCCGGCACATAAGGCCAATGACGCTCTACGGCGGATTGCAACTCGGGAACAATCCGACTGCGCTCATAACTATTGATGCCGGTCGCCGATGCGCCATGCGCCATAGCTTCCGCCAATGGAGGAAGCAGACGCGGATCGGGAATGGCAAGCGTAAGATCAAGGAAGCCGTCTCCGTAATTCCCGGAACTCGCTAGGCGCTCTGGCTTGGAGACAAAGCGCTCACCACTCACCCAGGTGCCATTTCTTCCTCTTCCAGTAATAATCTTTTGACGGCGCAACTCGCTCCAGGCATCGGACACGGTTGCGGGGCTAACGCCCAATTCATAAGCGATATCGCGGATCGCTGGCAGCCGTGTTCCCACAGACAAGATACCCGCGCGGATCAAGGCACTGGTTTCCAACGCTATTCCGCGAGTTGTCCGGTCAGTTATTTTTTCAGCAATAAATGCCGCTTGAATAGGCACGTTCATTTTTTCACCATTTTAAATGTTCAATAACATAATAACATTTGTTATCAAGAAAATGAACATTTAATTTGCAGATATCGAATGGATTCTGGAAGCATTCAAATGCCTATAAAACTCCGGCTTGCCCTCCGTGATTGGGACTATGTGACACCGCTGGTTCTTGGCGATGTCGCATCGCCGAGACTGGAAATCGTCGTTGATCGGGTCGGCACGCTGGTGTCCAACATCGCCAATGACGACCTGCACGACGCGGCCGAAATGTCGTTTAGCCGCTATGCCCAACTTTGCCACGATGGCGATACAAGCGTTGTCGGAATGCCAAACTTCATCATGCGTGGCTTTCGCCACCGATGCATCATTACAACCCGCAACAGCCCGATCCGGGCCCTGCCGGAGCTTGCCGGCAAAAATATCGGCGTTACCGGCTGGCGCGATTCGGGCAATACCTGGACCCGCGCCGCCTGCAACCGTGAGGGCGTCGGCGTGGAGGATGCCATGTGGTATGCTGGTCGCCTGACCGAGGCGCATCCGATTGTCGATCGACTCGACGGTTTTGGACGCCCCGGCCGCATCGAGGCCGCCCCTGGCGAACGCCCGATGGTCGACCTGTTAAAGGAGGGCGTGCTCGATGCCATCTTTACGCCTTTCATGCCAAAGGGCTTCTTTGATCAGGACTCACCGTTCCGTCCGGTCCTTGAGGATTATCGCAACGCCGAAGTGGCCTATTTCCATGATGCCGGCTACGTCCCGGGCATGCATCTGATCGGCTTCAAGGCGACCATCGTCGATGAGCATCCCTGGATCATGGATGAGCTCAGCGGACTCATTGATGAATCCCAGCGCCTTTGGCTTGAGAAACGCGAGAAGTACGCGGATACAACGCCCTGGATGATCGATGAACTGCGGCGATGTGCGGCCGACCTGCCACCATCGTGGAACAGGAGCGGAATGGCCGCGAACGAGACGATGATCCGCGACTTCGCCCAGGCACTCCATGACCAGAAGATCCTAGAGCGCCCGTTGACGCCGGCTGAACTGTTTCCGCGCCACACCGCCTCGCATTGAGCGCGCCTACGACGTTTTCTAGAAAAACCACCAGCAGTCGAACAATAAAAGGGGAATGAAATGCATTCGAAACTGATCGCTTCCGTCGCTTTCGCCAGCATCATGCTGGCAGGCCCTGTTCTTGCCGAGGATGCCGCCATCCCCGCGCAGACCGTGAATGAAGAGCTTCGCGCCCGCCTGCCGGAAAACATCCGCGCCGACGGCAAGATGATTTCCGTCAACAACGGCTCGTTTCCTCCCTATGAGATCGTCACCGGCACGGAAATGAGCGGGGCCAGCGAGGATCTGACCAAGGCGCTTGGCCAGGTTCTGGGCGTCAAGATCGAACACGCCACGGTTGGCGGCCTGCCGGCCCTCTTGGCCGGCATCAATTCCGGCCGCTATCAGTTCGCCTTCGGTCCCGTCGGTGACTTCAAGAGCCGTGAAGAAGCCAATGACTTTGTCGATTGGGTCAAGGAATACGTGGTATTCGCGGTTCAGAAGGGTAATCCCAAGGGCATTGCATCGCTCGACAGCGCCTGCGGCACCCGCATCGCCGTAATGGCCGGCGGATCTGCCGAGCGGGTGATCCAGGCCCAGTCCGAAAAGTGCAAAACGGATGGAAAGGACCCCGTCGAAGTGCAGTCCTACACCGACCAACCAAGCTCGATCCTGGCTGTCCGTTCGAAGCGCGCCGACGCCTTCTTCTCCTCGCAGGCACCGCTCACCTACTTCGTTTCTCAAGCCAACGGCCAGCTCGAGCTTTCGGGCGTTGGCGAGAAGAACGGCTTTGACGACCTCTATCAGGGCGCCGTGGTTCCCAAGGGTTCGGTGCTCGGACCCGTGCTGCATGACGCGATCAAGGTTCTGGTGGACAACGGCACCTATGCGACGATCATGAAGAAGTGGGGCCTCGAGAACAACATGCTGACCGAGCCCGGTATCAACCTCGGGGGCCAGCTGCCGAAATGAGTGCAATTCCGAATATGAGTGCACCGCCTTCGGGTGGTGCCGACTTCCGGGATGTGGCCACCGCCCACACTCCCTTCAGGCCGGGTCGCCTGGTTCTCTGGATCATCATCGTACTCTTCGCGACGAATTTCGCATGGATCGTCGCTCACAACGAAAATTTCGGCTGGCCGGTCGTTGCGCAGTACTTCTTTGATCCGACGGTGATCAGCGGTCTCTATATCAGCCTGGGCCTGACCGTCGTTGCGATGGCGATCGGTACCGTTCTCGGCCTGATCATCGCGATTGCCCGCTTGTCGAACGACCGGCTGGCAAGCTCGTTTGCCTCGTTGTTCATCTGGTTCTTTCGTGGCACGCCGCTGCTTGTTCAACTGATCTTCTGGTACAATATGTCGACACTCTTTCCGCAGTTGTCGATCGCCGTTCCGTTTGGACCGACGCTTGCCAGCTGGGACACCAATTCGGTGATTACGCCGATGACGGCCGCGATCGTCGGCCTTGCTCTGAACGAAGCCGCCTACATGGCGGAGATCATCCGTGGTGGCCTCTTGTCCGTGGATCGCGGGCAGGCAGAGACGGCTGAAGCCTTCGGCATGACAAAGGCCCGCGCGCTTTGGCGCATCATCATCCCGCAGGCCATGCGTTCCATTGTACCGCCGACTGGAAACCAGCTGATCAGCATGATCAAGGCAACCTCGCTGGTCAGCGTGATCGCCATGGCGGATCTGCTCTACTCGGTCCAGTCGATCTACAACCGCACATTCGAGATCATCCCGATGCTGATGGTTGCGGTCATCTGGTATCTGCTCATCACCTCGATCCTCAATGTTGGTCAAAGCTACATCGAGGCCTATTACGGCCGCAGTGACCGCCGAAACGGGGCCGCAACCAAGCCAGCCGCTGCTGAGGAGGCAAGTCATTGAGCACCAGTGAGACTACACTAAAGCCCCTCGTGCGAGCGCGTGACGTCCACAAGAAGTTTGACCAGCTTGAAGTGTTGAAGGGCATCGATCTCGATGTCATGCCGGGAGAGGTTGTGGTCATTCTTGGCCCATCCGGCTCGGGCAAATCTACCTTCCTGCGCTGCATCAACCATCTCGAGTCCATTCACAAAGGCTTTATCGAGGTTGATGGCGAACAGATCGGCTATCGTCTCCGCAAGGATCGCTTGGAGAAGCTTTCGTCCAATGGTATCGCCCGCCAGCGCCGCAAGATCGGCATGGTTTTCCAGCAGTTCAATCTCTACCCGCACATGACGGTGCTGCAGAATGTCATTGAGGCACCGGTCGGCGTGCACGGGGAGCAGAAGTCCTCAGCGATCGAAAATGCTAGGCGTCTGCTGGAGCGTGTCGGCCTGTCGGAGAAGGCGGACAATTATCCGCGTCAGCTCTCGGGCGGCCAGCAGCAGCGCGTTGCCATTGCCCGCGCACTGGCGATCAAGCCGAAGCTGATGCTGTTCGACGAACCGACCTCGGCGCTTGACCCCGAGCTTGTCGGCGAGGTTCTGGCGACGATGCGCGATCTGGCCAGCCAAGGTCTGACGATGATTGTCGTCACCCACGAGATCGGTTTTGCCCGTGAGGCCGCCGACCGCGTCGTCTTCATGGACGGTGGACACATTGTCGAGATGGGTACGCCCGAAGATGTAATCGGCAATCCGCAACATCCGCGCACACAGGCCTTCCTGTCGCGGTTTCTCTAGGCCTCTTCCACATTTGACAGTCTCCCCAACTTGACGCCGGTCACAGCGCCGGTGTTCTTTTTCGAACATACTGGATGGATTTTATGCTCAACGACAATCAGTTCGCCCGTGTCTCCAACTTCCACGCCGTTGAGGCTGAACTGACAGAGATCCGCCAGTATCTGCATGCCCATCCCGAATTGTCCTTCGCGGAAGCCGAAACGGCGCGGTTCGTGGCAGACAAGCTGCAATCCTATGGCTTCGAAGTGACCCGCAATGTGGGGGGGCATGGCGTCGTCGCTTGCCTGACGGTCGGATCGGGCAAGAAGAGCATCGGCATTCGCGCCGACATGGACGCATTGCCGATCCTGGAAGAGACAGGGCTCTCCTATGCCAGTCAGGTGCCGGGCACGATGCATGCCTGCGGTCATGACGGACATACGACCGTGCTTCTGGGAGCAGCCGATTATCTTGCTCGCACACGCAACTTCAATGGCACGGTCACGCTCATCTTCCAGCCGGCCGAAGAAGCCGGCAAGCCGAGCGGCGCGCAGAAGATGATTGCCGACGGACTGTTCGAGCGCTTTCCCATCGATGCGATCTTCGGCTTGCACAATCACCCCGGCGCGCCAGAGGGAACACTTCTTTTGCGGTCCGGTCCAATTATGGCGTCCTCTGATACCATCTCGATCACGATCAAGGGCAAGGGTGGACACGCGTCGCGCCCGCATCTGACGATCGATCCTGTGGTCGTTGCTTGCAATCTGGTCGTTTCGCTGCAAACCGTTGTATCGCGCAATGTCGACCCGACCCAGACCGCCGTCGTCACGGTCGGCACTATCCACGCGGGTGAGGCCGTCAACGTCATTCCGGAAACTGCAAAGCTTGCCATCAGCGTGCGTTGCTTCGAGCCGAAGATCCGTGACCTGCTGCAGACGCGCATCACCCGCCTTGCCCGCTCGATCGCGGAAGGCCACGACGCGACGATCGAGATCGACTACGACCGTGGCTATCCGGTTGTGGTCAATTCCGAAGCCGAAACCGCATTTGCCCAGTCTGTGGCCGAGGAATTGATCGGAGTCGATAATGTCTCGACTTGCCAGCTGATCCCGGGCAGTGAAGACTTCGCTTACTACCTCGAACAAAAGCCCGGCAGCTTCCTGCGCCTTGGTAACGGAGAGAACTCCGCAATCCTGCACAGTTCGCGCTACGATTTTGCCGATGCTAGTCTCACTGTTGGCGCCGCGATGTGGGCGAGGCTAGCGGAGAGATACCTGCAGGACTGACCGCTGTGAGGCGGCCACCGAAGCACATCGACCTCCCGCAGGCTGTCAAGGGTGGAGATAGTTCGAGTCCGTTCAAGGCGCTCTCGTCCAACAGCGCTACATCGAATCAGGACGCCCCAGTCGCCACTACCCGCAATTGATGATGCAAGGGATCGGCTGGGGGATGCTGCAGCAATTCGTTTGGCCTTGCGGTCTCAACGCGATTTCGCCCAAGGGCTTTCGCGCGGTACAGCGCGCCATCGGCGCTTGCAAGCATCTCGGTGAGGTCGTGGCAGTCTGGTGCCGCAAGGCCGATACTGACAGTGGCCTGGGTTTTCAAGCCCTGTGCCCGAGCGGCCGCTTTGGCGAACCGGCCTGCGATCGCCGAGCCGCGACTGAGAGCTTGGGAATGGTCGCACCGTGGCAGAAGCGCAGCGAATTCCTCACCGCCCAGCCGGACAATAAGCGCGTCGGGCCCCGCTTCTTCGCGAGCGGTTTCGGCGAACAGCTGCAAAACCTTATCTCCGGTTTGATGTCCATGACGGTCGTTGATCGCCTTGAAGTGGTCGAGGTCGAAGGCGAGCAGTGAGACGGGGTCACCATGCCGCTCCCTGAGGATCCGAGATGCCTGCTCAAAAAAGGCGTGACGGTTTGCAAGCCCGGTCAACTGATCGGTTTGTGACATGCGGAGCAGCTGGAGCTTTTCCTCCTCTCGAATAATCATCAGAAAGGACATCGGCATCGCTACCGAGTACAAGACGGCCTCGTACATCGTCGCCTTCCCGACGATTGAGATGATATCTTGCCCGTACCGCTGAACGAGAACAGGGACAATGAACGCTCGGCCGAGGTAGAACACGGCATGGACAGCCGAGATCGATACTGCGATCGGACGTGAGCGCAATCGCTGGACCGTGCGGCTGCGCAGAAGTATCCATGCTGTCAGGCCGCAGGTCAGCGCGATGGGGATAGACGAGACATGGTTCCAGAAGACGGCCGGGAAGTGCGTGCCAGCGATCGCCCAGGCGATGGCTAGGAAGCTTAGCGCTGCGACGGACGACCAGAGATACCGGTGACCGTCGAGACCGGCGACGGCGTTAAGAACCAGAAGGTAGCCCAACATCATTTGGATGTTGATCGCCCCCATGCCGAGCGCGACCGGAAAGTGGCTGAGGTTCATTGCAAGCATGCAGCCAAGCACGAACGCGAAGAGTGCCGCGGCCAGAACACCTAGCACGCGTGCGCGGCCTGGATGAGCCTGCCTTTCCCAAAGGAGAAGCGACGCTGACACCAGGAGCGTTCCGACGGTTAAGTACCAAAGGGTTTGTAAATCGATCTGCATTGCTCTGCCTGCCTTGCGTCAAAGCCTACAGGGTGGTCTTTATAGGATTCTTTACGTCGCCTCTCATATTGCCGACATGGTTGGCGTAGCGTTAAGCGTGCTGTTGAGTGCCGGCGCTACATCTAGGGGTGAGTTCCGCAAAAAGGGTTTTCCCTTGCAGATTATAGCCCAGCCCGGGGGCGGCTTGCTAAGGGAATGAGGTTAACGAGATCTCAACAGCCTAAGATTACTCCACAGAATATATGTGAGGCGCAATTTTGATCGAAGGTACCTCCGTTTAAGGAGATTTTCGGGTGTGCTAGCTTCCACATGATGGGGCAGGAGATACGAAATCATGACGCGCGATATGGCGCTGGTCCGAGAGCTTTTGCTTAGGTTAGAAACCACAGAAATTGATGGCCCCGGCGGTCTATTGTTAACGGGGAGTAGTCCTGAGGTTGCCGTTGAGGGGTACCGTGACGACGTTATCCATTATCATCTACACCTGCTGGATGATGCCGGTTTCCTTATGCCGTTGAGGATCAAAAAGCAGCCTTCAATTTCAGTAACCTTTCGTGGACTGAGTTGGAGCGGCCACGAGTTCCTAGACAGTGTCCGACGCAAAGACGTTTGGGATCATACCAACGCTATTTTGAAAAAGGCGGGAGGAGGCACCTTCGAGATCGCGAAGGCAGTTGCTGTCGCTTATATTTCTGAGCAGCTATCATCGCAGTTTGGTATCGCACTTGAAAAGTAGATTGGCCAAAGACGAACGATTTTGTAATTCAATTGCATTACTATTAGATATCAATCTGGAGATAGCTATGGCTGCAAATGCGCTCGTTCAAACTCGTATCGATGCTGACATTCGTGACCGGGCGTCCCTAGTTCTTGAAGGTATGGGACTTACGGTGTCAGACGCGGTCCGCATATTGCTTACGAGAACCGCCAACGAGGGCGTGTTGCCGCTTGAACTTTTTTCAGGCAGCGAGACTCACGATACTTGGTTTCGTGCCAAGGTGCTTGAGGTGCTAAATGATACAAGACCGGATATTCCCGACGATGAAGTCGAGGCTCATTTCAAAAAGCGTCGACAGACTGCACGCAATAAGGCGGCGGGTATGACGTCTTGAGACTAACCTGGTCGGCATTTGCCTTATCGGATCGCGATGCAATTTTTACTTTTATCGAGTTGGAGAGCCCGGCCGCCGTCATTTTGGTCGACGAACGCATCGTCGTTGCAGTCCGTCGTCTGATCGATTTTTCCAGCAAGTGGCAGAGTCGGGAGAATTGCTGGGACACGTGAGCTTGTAATCGGCGGAACGCCTTACGTAGCAGCGTACACACTCACAGACGCTACGGTTCGAGTACTGCGTGTCTTGCACGGGGCTCAGGAATGGCCTGAAGCTTTTTCAATCAGTTAGCCTAGTCTGATAGCTTTCGGATCAAGGTGCTTGCGGTTCTTATCCTTTCAAGAGCAAACTCATTCTCTTCACTGAGGCAGATAGGCATCGCCGCCCCTGGCGATGATGTCATCCTCGCTGAGGGACCGGTGCCAGTGCGAATAGAGCACGAAGCGGTCACGGGGAAGCCCGACATCCTTCCTCAGATGACGATGAATCGCGCTGAATGCTTTGTGTTCGCATCCACCCCAGAAGAAGATGCCCGCCGGACATTCCGGCCATCGAATGGAGCGAATTGCGTCGTGAAGCAGCGTCGTTGTGCCTGCACCCCTGCCGTTGCGATACAACCATTGGATCGAAACGCCGCTGGAAGGGGAAAGTGGCAGTTCATCGGCGGATGTGTCGACTTCGATGAAGGCGTGGCCGGTTGCCGTCGGCGGCAGATATTCGAGAATTCTGGCGATGCCGGGCAATGCTGTCTCGTCGCCGGCGAGAACGTAGAAGTCTGCCGGTGCCGGGCCATTCGCCGCAGGGCCCAGAATGCCGACGACATCGCCTGCCCGTGCATTCATCGCCCACAGGGTCGCGGGACCGGGATGAGCATGGAGCGCGAAGTCGATTGTGATTGTTTGTCTGGCCGTGTCGATGAAGCGGATCGTATAGACGCGCGTCGGAACCGCAATATTGTCCTGCCAGACAACATGCCCGCGATGGTCAAGTAGTGGCCAGCGTGGTGCGGCGATGTCGCGTGGCTGGAAAATGAGACGACAGTGGAGTTGGTCTTTACGGTTATAACGTTCGAGGTTCTCTCCCTTGAAGACGATCCTGCGAAAGCGTGGCGACAGGTCCCCAATGGTCTGCACTTGCAAAATGCGCAGATCGTTGGGTAAGGCGGGGTCTGCATGGTCGCCTTCCCATTGAATATCGAAATTTTCACGGGCGGCGATAAAACCGATCGGCCCGACCAAAGCGTGTTTCAGCCGGTTCAGCCCGCCGGGATCGGAGGCTTCTGCCGTCAGCCGAAAACCGTTTCCGGTCGCCTCGAATGTGGCGTCGCCGAATGGCGAATGGATATGATGAATGTCACCTGCCTTCCTAACGGTCATGTCGTGAGTTGCAATCGATTCAACAATCGATTCGATATAGTCGTCGATCTTTTCAAACTGGACCGCGGCGTGTGCTCGGTATCGGTTGTTGCTGGTCGATGGCATCGGGCGTGGCTCCGTGTCTCAGATCGCCGCCCACAGCGGTCCCTTTATGGGAAATGCTGCGAAGTCGCGATTGATGGTGTCGAGAATGGCGGTTGGATCGATATCGGCACATCGATCCGGATGCAGCCATCTGGCTACCTGTGCGATAAACAGCACGTTGAGGGGCAAGTTGGTAATCAACCCGGTCCATATCCCGTAAACACGCTTTGAACGAACGCTCGGCAGATGTTCGAAACTCGGGCGGCCATCAATGAGGTGCAGCAATCCCCTTCGACCCTGTTCGGCGTCGATTCCAGGGCCGATGGACGGACGGCCACCCGAAGCCCAGCCGCCGCCGGAGGCAATGTAGACCTCATGCGGTGTGGCAAGAAGATGTTCGAGCGACAGCTTCTCAAACCACGGCGCGAGCACGCCCGGAAGTGGCTGACCACCGGCCAGCGCCAGCAATTCGCCCCAGTTCTTTCTGCCCGCCGCCCAGCAGCAGTCGTCGAGCGTCGACTGGACCTCCAGATAGGTCGTGACGGGCTTCGCACCCGAAACGCGCGTGGCAATGCCCGCCAGTTCTTGCTCAACAAAGGCGATGTAAGCCTCGGCTTTGTTTGAAGCACCCAGAAGTGTTCCCCACATGCGGACAGATGCTTTCATCGCATCAACGGGCGCGCTTGCCCGCGCCTCATCGGCCGAGTTTGAGGAGGCGTCGCTGAACACCACGGGAATGCCGATCTCCTGCAGCCTCTGCAACAGGGAATTCTCATCACCCTGCGGCGTCATGAAGGCCGTGGTCACGATCAGGTCGGGAGACAGCGCGATCAGCCCTTCAAGGGAAAGCGTGTCCGGGCTCAGCGTTCCGACCGTGCTGACGGAATGGCCGTTCAGCAGGATCGTCTGCAATTCACCGCTGTCGAGCCGATCGACGGCAGCCCAGCCCACGACCAGCGAAGCAGGATCGCGATGCAGGAGCGACATCGTCAGCAGGTCATGCGCCTCCAGCAGAACGATCCTTTTCGGCAGGGCAGGGAGGTGCACCTCGCGCCCCGCCATATCCCTCACGGTAACCGGCTGCTCGGCTCCAGCGGGCTGAATGCCGGAAAGAGTGCCGGCTGCCGCAAAGGAGATGCAAAAGCCTCGTCTCGTTATGATCACGGCGACATCACCATTTGTATCTGAGGCCGGCGAGCACCGTGCGGCCGTTGCCGTACTGGCAATAATATTCGGAACTGCAGGAGGAGTAATAGTCCTTGTCGAGCAGGTTGGTGACGTTCAGTGTCGCCTGCAGCCCCTTGAGTTTCGGGTTCGTTGCTCCAAAATCATAGCGAAGTGCGGCGTCCAGCAGGGTATAGCCATCGGCTTTCACCGAGTTGGTGTCGTTACTATAGCTGGAACCGACGAAACGCACTCCGCCACCGATGCTTAAGCCCTCCAGCGCACCGGAATCGATGGTGTAGTTCGCCCAGAGAGAACCGTAGTAGCGTGGTACAGCCTGCGGCCGGTTGCCTATGATCGATGTGATACCGGATTCGGAAACTTCCGTGTCGAGCAGGGAAACCGCAGCGATCAGTTCGAGATTGCTGGTAAGGTTCCCCCTCGCCTCGAACTCCAGCCCGCGGGAGTGGATCTCACCCTGTTGTTCATTGAAGCCTGATGAGGCGTTGTAATAGACCACATTCTGCTGGCGAATATCGAAAGCGGAGAGCGTGAACGTGGCGTCCAGCCCTGAAGGCTGGTATTTGACGCCCACCTCATATTGCTGCGCTTCCGTCGGCTTGAACGGACTACCATTGGCGCCAATGCTGGTGGAGGGTTCGAACGAGGTGGAATAGCTGACATAAGGCGCTATGCCGTTATCGAAAAGGTAAAGCAGGCCGGCGCGATAGCTTGTTGCGCTGTCGGATCGTTTCAACGATGTTCCGGCGAGGAGATTGTCAGTGTCCTGACTGGCCCAATCGTGCCGCACTCCAAAAACACCGCGCAGCCCGCCGATCTCGATCTGATCCTGGAGATATATGCCTGTCTGGCGAAGCGACTGATCATTGTCGATCGCCGTCATGAACGGACCGACTGGCCGGCCGTAGACCGGGTTTGCCACATCAAGCGGCGTTGCTCCGCCCAGCAAATATTCCCAGTTGCTGCTTGAGTGCTGAATGTCGAGGCCGGCAAGAAGCGTGTGACCGACGGCACCGGTTTCGAACTTGAATTCAGCCTGGTTGTCGAAGGAAAAGCCTTCGACGTCCTCGATGGAATGGACAGCCCAGCGGGGAATAATGCCTGTCGCGGACATTGGCCCGTTCATCTGAAGCGAACGCATATCGCTGTCCACGCCGGAATACCGGAAGTTGGAGCGGATGGTCACCTGATCATCGAACCTGTGCTCGAATTCGTAACCTGCACCATACTGGGTGCGCCTGAAAGCGTCATAATTCGGATCCCCGACATTGAGGTCCCGACTGAGGAAACCGGCATAGCCTGCAGGCGCCAGAAACTTCGGATAAAGCGAGTTGAAATAGCCCCCTTCCGGATCGCGCTGATAATAACCGGAAAGAACGAGCGAGGTATCTTCGTCCGGCTGCCACTTGAGGGATGGCGCAATGCCGAGACGCTTTTCATCCACATCGTCGTAGCGTGTGCCGGAGGAACGGCCAACAATGCCGATACCATATTGCCATGTTCCATCCGTGGCGATGGGGCCGGTGGAATAAAGACCGCTCTGCACCCTTCCATCGGTCCCGACTTCAAGCTTGGCCTCGTTCGACTGCACACTCGATGGTTTCCGGCTGACCTGATTGACAAGGCCGCCGGGGCTTACCTGGCCATAAAGCAGCGCTGCCGGCCCCTTCAGGACGTCGATGCGCTCAAGGAGAAAAGGATCAATGGAGGGTGTTGCAAAGGCCTGACCACGTTGAAGTTTCAAGCCATCCAGATAATTCACATAATTGGTCGCCGTGCCGAACGCGCCGAAGCCGCGCAGAAATACGGAATCGTAACGCGAGTTCGAGTCCCGGTCGGATAATACACCGGCCGTGTAACGCAGCGCCTCACTGACCGTTTGCGGGTTCTGGTCGTCGATCTGCTTGCGCGTTATCACCGTAACGGATTGCGGCGTTTCGGCTAAAGGTGTCCCGGTCTTGGTTACCGACCGAGTGGACTTGGCGACAATCCCAGCGGATGTCCCAGCCGCTGCGGCATTGCCCTGCACAACGATTGTTTCCAGCCGTGTGCCCTGCTCTTGCGCCAGGGCATGGGTCGCCACCAGAAAGGTTGTGGCTGTCAGAATGTTTTTAAAGGAAAGGCCTTGCTTCACGAATTCGCCCCCATGGTCGAAGCTTGGGAAATCTGCTAGAGTGAATAAATCAAACGGGACCGTCCTGTCCAGTTAATATGAAGGCGTTGGTCAACTTTTATGTTGGCAATCCTGTTCGACGTCTTCAAACAATCCGGGCACGGGCAAGTGCGGAGGAAATCTGGTGTCGGAAAGAAGAAACGCGACAGCGCGGGTCGGTCGTCCCTTAAAGGCGGAACAGAACGCCGCAGCCGAAAGGATAATCGACGCTGCGACCACGCTCTTTGCGACGCGCGGCTTTGCCGGCACGTCCATGGAGCAGGTCGCTTCGCAGTGCGGCGCAGGCAAGGATACTGTCTATCGCCGCTTTCCTTCGAAAGTCGCCCTGTTCGAGGCCGTAGTGGAACACGCACACGCCCGAGCGGTGGCGCGGCTGAAAGACTTGCCGATGGCACAGGGCAACGCTCTTGAGCGCCTGCGGACCCTGATGCGCGAACTGCTGCATATCAACATGGAGCCGGACCTCATTGCGCTGAAGCGCATCACCTTCAGTGAAGCTGTCGTGTTCGAAAAGAAAAGACCGATCCCGCCGCAGCCCGATCCGATCATGAACCGGCTCCTCGATGCCGTACAGACAGCGCAGGATGAGGGCATGGTTACGACCGGGGATGTGAGCCTGATCGCCAACCATCTCATCCACTGTCTTGTTGCAATGCCCACCTCATCCGCGATGATGGGCAGCGCCGAATTTGATACAAGACAGTCTGTCGATCTCCATTTCGACAGGACCTGGAACTGGCTCTACAGAGGAATATCGGCAGATAGCTAACAGCAGGGGCGACCATTTTTGCGGAGAGTTCTGGAGTTTGAAATCAAGCGTGCTGTCGCAAATCTTCCAAAGCCTGCTACCCGTCTCGTCTGGCGCCCCGTGCCGCTTTGTGATGCCACGATCCAGCTGGGAATGACTTGGAGGTTCCGAGATGCCTCCTTCAGAATTGTCGATCAATGACCGCTATCTCAGTTTGTATATTGGAACGGGTCATTCGGTCCCAGCCCCAAATCAGTCGAGCCGTGAAGCCAAGCTCTTGGTTGGCATACGAATCTCGTACTGAGGGAATTTTGTAATAACGGCGTCGCCGGTTCGTATCCTTTCAAGGCGACGATTTCTTGTTGGCTGGTCGGTGTTGTGCGGCTGAGTAGGTGACTTGTATCATCTGTCCCAGCGCCGAAGCACCCATTTGTGGACCTCGCCGAACCAAAGGACGCTGCTGCTGATGGCTATGCAAACGAGCCACTGTTCGAGCGGCAGGGGGAGTGTTCCAAATGCCACGTTCAGCGGTCCGAAGTTGACGACTACAACCTGGAGCAAGAGTGAAACTCCAATGGCTGCCCACAGCCACCGATTCGTAAACGGATGGCGGAATGCACTGGTCGTCTCAGAACGTGCGTTGAAGCAATTGAACAGCTGCGCAAGAACCAGGACGGTGAACTCGGCAGTTCGAGCCTGAATACACCTCATCTCGGCCTTGCGGAGACTGTTGCAGTCATGTCCCCTTTGGGTGTCCAAAACGGTCATTGGCCGTCGAAAAATCAGGAGTTGCGCGACAATTCGGGATAGCGTTTGATGTGCCTAGCTAGACGATCACCATCGCAATCGGGACAGCACAGCCTAATCCCCTTACCAGTCAGGAGCGCTTGCGCTTTACCACAGGATGGACAGGCCAATGTTGCCGGGTTGGCGTTATAGACAACGCCGCCTTTCCAAGAGAAATCGACATCAGGTCGCTTGGCCTCGAACTGAGTAAATTCCTGCCAAGAGAAATTGTTTGATAGAAAAAGCCGGTGAAGCAGTTTTAACCCATAAAGAGGCTTCAATGAACCATCGCCGACATTGCCCGAGAAGACTAGCGTGGTCAGTGCGGTGGAGTCAGAGAGTGGCGAAAGCGTGTCAACTTTGATCTTACCGGAGAAGGACGGCCAGATCGTTAAAGCTTGAAGTTCCCTCAAAGATTGAAGCCCATCAAAGGTAGTCAGTTGATCACATGAATAGACCCAAAGAGCTTTGAGTTTCGGAAATCGCGTAGCGATCCCCCGAAAGGAGGTGAGCTTGCGGCATTCAACAAGATAAAGCGACGTTACGTGCTCAACGTCAGAGAGTCCGCAGAAATCTGCTAGCGGAGCACCTTCTATGCACCAACTCAATTCGCTTGGAGCAGGAAGTCGCTCTATCCTCTTCACCGAGCGATGGATGCCGTCAGCGTTTCCTCGAAGGAATTCAAAAGTATTAACTATCGCTGAGAAATGTTCCAAATCTAAACCCGTACCAAATTCATTAGGATTTAAGCTGTTCTCACAACATCTTAAATAAAAGCCAAACTTGTTTCGCTGGCTTTTGCGAAGCCGCAGAGTAGGAAAGTTTAGCAGCCGCCGCAATGACCGCAATTGGCCCTAAGCGGTCGTGGTATGAGATATCTTTTAAATCGGATGCCCAATAGCCTCGGCGCAGCGGGACGAGTTATAAAGGGAGACGTCCAGCCTCTAAGAAGTGACCACTTTGGGCTTCTTTGATGTCCGCTTCCTTGCCGCCTCGGCGGTGGGTCCGGGCGCAGCCAAGCCCTTGAGCTTGTCATAGAATATCTTGGTCACTTTGCGGAAGCCCAAGTAGGTTGGATGGAGTTCGTTCGCCCACTCGTCCCGTTTGAGCGTCCCTTGCGTCTTTACGTGGTGAAAATTGTTTTTAGGATCGCCTGCAAGACCTGACAGCATCGAAGCGAAGCGCGTCAGTGCATCCTTGACAATACGCTCACCGTCGGCTTGTGACCAATGGTTGACGTCCAGTGCAGGCTTGAGCCACGGCCCGGCGCAAATGGGATGCACGCCGTTAGGGATAGGGAAGTCGTAATCGTGGGCGAATATCGGAGCTTCCGGAGCGTATTTGTCTCGGATATCAAAAAGCGTGAGATAAGAGTCCTTCACGACATCGAGGATCCTGTTGAAACGCTGCAGATTTAGTCCGCTGCTCTCTCCATTGTTGAACTCCAAAAACACGCCGAACCGGCCGACAACGTCGTTCCCTCCCGCCGACGCCAGTATTCCGTGGGGCTTGCCGCCGAGCCAGTTGTTCTTGTCTCTAAGCGCGGCGATTATGCGTTCCTGCTTCGGCACCGACATCATGTCCGTAGATGCGTCACCGAAATGCGCCAAGTTCAAGGACGTGACAGGATGCGTTCCGTAGCTCTGGAGCTGGAAGATCAGGTCGGTCTGTTGAAGGGAAGGGCCGTTGTTGAGTAGTGGATAGTCATGCCAGGAATCCCCGACTGCGAGCATAACAAAGGGTCGGGCGATGGCTGACACAGACATGCTCGAGGCGACATCGGACGCCGCTTGCAATCGTGCGATCGCCTTCTGATGCACTCGAGTTCGTTCCGCGATATCGGCGTCGATTCGGTCCTGCAAGCTTACAGTCGTAAGATCAGTCGCAACCATTAGCCTTTCCCCTCCAGAAACACTTTGGATTATTGCATTAAGAATGTGGATGAATACTTGAATACTACAACAATATCGCCTTAAAGTGGAAGATGTCAATCACGAGGTGTAAACAGGCTATTGGTGTCTCATGATTGGCTGATTTCGTAATGTCCAATTATGGAGGCGGATTTGGACGCCGGTCGCATCAACGAGTTGCTCGCTCTCGCTGAGGGCAAAGGTCTCGGTAAAGCTAGGAAAGTAGCTGCCGAGGCACTTGGAACTTCACCAAGCAAGAAATCAATTACGAATGGGTGCGCACTGACGCTGTCGCACATGCTACACCAAGCCGGCGCAGATATTCCGCTAATCGACAATTCCGGTCAGTTGGCGAAATATCTCGAAGAGAACCGCGATTGGAAGAGGGTCGCTGTCGGGAGTCACCGAAGAGGTGATGTCGGTGTGACTTACGACACTGGGGGGGTGGACGGCGCTGATCACATCTTCCTGATCCTTGGTGTGTTGGGAAACGATGAGGTCCTTACGGCAGACAACCAGGATGTAGAGCCGCACCCTAGATCGTTGAAAAATGTTGGCACCTACACCGAGACCGAGTATTTTCTCCGGGCGAGTTGGTAATGGATACGCATAAGCACCCCTCGGGCCTTATTACGGTCGATTTTAGCAACGAGGAGCGCGCCGTGCTCCTGAGTGTCGTTGATGAAAGTGAGATGAGGTCGGTAGACTGGGGCCATGGTCAGGGCAAAGCCCCGGCATATTATTTGCGGGGAATGACGGTAGCATTTGCTGCCATGCTCGTTCGTCTCGATGCAGCCGATCCTTACGTCGCCGATATGGCTCGTGGGCTGGCTCCCAAGAACGACGTGCTCACTAAGTATGCGGGCAATTTCGGTTTCGCCGACGGTATCGGCAGTTATCCCGCCACCACACTGCAGGCACTGCTCACGATCATGGTGAGCCTCGGCATGCATGAATCGTCCGGCAGGCATTGTTGCGGTAAGGACGCCGCGGAACAGAACGTCTCGCATGATACCGCCGAGGCTGGGCTATTCCAGACGAGCTGGAATGCAAGTTACGGGGTGAATGCGGCGGCGGGTCTGCTGGAAAGCTACCAGGGGCGGACTGACCTACTGGATATTTTCCGCACCAAGTGCTCCGAAGCTAACCTTAAAAACTGGGGAGACGGTATCGGGGTAATTTACCAGAAAACGGCCAAGGAATGCCCAGCTTTTGCGATCGATTTCACAGCGGTAGCGATGCGTCATGTTCGGCGCCATTGGTATCCGAATAACAAGGACATGGTTACGGTGACTGGCGAGGCCTTAATCACTTCACGCTGGTCGCCAATGTCTTGAGGAAACGCAATCTGCTTGCGTGACTTATAGACCCGATCCCAACCATTGTCGTCCGCGAATCGAGGGGTCTATCGTTGGAAGCTCACATTCCGTTCGGCCTTAGCGTTTCTGCTCATTGAGACAAAGCCGCGCCCCGCATGCGGGATGCGGCTTTTCTGTCGTGCTCCCGGTCAGCGATCGGCAGCCAAGAAACGCGATTGCATTGAATGTCCGCTTTTGGCCCAAAGCGGACCTAAGGCTCTCAACTGAAATCAAGCCCCTCAGATCGATGCCGCCTTAAAAGTATCACCTGTGCTCCAGATGATGTTGTACTCGTTCCTCCGCAGTCGCGCCTTCAAAGGTACGCGCTAATGGCGAGTATCCGAAACCGAGCAAGGTCTCAACGTCACTGGTCTGTGTTCTGCGGGTGAAATCTATGATGCTTGTTCCAGCAAAACGGATCGAAATGCAGGCGCCGTCGATGACGTGAAACTTGAACGAGCCGTCCTGGTCGCGCCGCCAGCATAGATACTCGCCGTTGATGCTGTTGCCATAGAAGCGTAGTTCGTCGAAGAAGCTGGCGATATCTCGGCTTTCTTCGACATGGGGCTCGAGGCAGTCGAGTTCACCAACCGTGGATCCGTCTTCCCTAGGTTGATTGACTAGCCAGTGAACCTGTTTGTGAAGTGCGCAAGCGCGAACGAGAAGCCCGTCACTGCCGAACATGTTGAACGGCATTTCGATGACGAAAGACCATTGGTCGTACCATATGCGAATGTTTCGGCGAATGTCTTGTAAGACGGCGGCATCGCGCCGATCTTCGCCTAAGCGCTGGGAATTACGGGTTTCTGGTTCGTATCCCTTCATCGCGTTCGTGTTTCGTTACTCGCTCTCATGAGCCAGCAGCGGTTTTTAAACACTAAAGTTTAGGATGCCAGGCGTTTTTTAAAAGTTATTGTTGATTGACGTCCTCATGTTTTTCAGACAAAAGACGTTCGGAAATCGGTAACTGCCTGAATTCAGGCAGTTTCCCACGCAATCTTGCGTGGTTGGGAGGGGCGTTTCCTTTGGACTTGTTGATCAAAGGACTCCCGAATGAAAATCAATAACCAGTTTCTCCGTTCGCTTGGCCTCGCCGCGACATTTGCTCTCACGCTGTCCACCGCTGACGCCACGGAATACCCGATCACGGTCACCGATGTCTCAGGCCGCAGCGTTGAGATCAAGGCAGAGCCGCAGCGAGTTGTCGTTCAGGACGGCCGCGATCTGTTCGCTTTGGCCTTGCTTGATCGGGATGATCCTTTCAAACGCATGGTGGCGTGGAACAATATTTTGGTCCGCTCCGATCCCCAGACGTGGGCAGCCTTTCAGAAAACATGGCCGGAAAGTTCGGCCAAGCCGATTGACATGAAGTTCGGCGATGAGGGGCAGATCAATCTGGAACAACTGGCCGTTAGCAAGCCTGATCTGCTGATTTTCCAGGTTCGCGTGCGCCAGGCGTTGGAAGATGCGGACCTGTTTAATCGTCTGAAGACACTGGGCATCCCGGTCATTCTCGTCGACACAGAAATGGAGCCAGTCGCCAATGTTCCGAAGACGGTCGAACTGATCGGGACCGTTTTTAACCGGGAAAAGGAAGCCAAGGAGTTTACCGACTTCTACGCTTCGCATATCGCCGCCATTCACACGGCAATCGCCGGTCAGCCAAAGCCAAGCGTCTTCGTGGAGGCGAAGGCCGGTCAGAAGGGAATTGATTCCTGCTGCTTTACCCATGGCGACGTCTACTGGGGCAAGTTGGCGACGGCCTCCGGGGGCGTCAATCTGGGCAGCGAACTTGTGAAGGGCCGCACTGGCGACGTCACCCTCGAAACTGTGATTGCCAAGGCACCTGACGTTTTCGTAATGACCGGCTCGCCATTTTCAAACGACGGGTCAATTTCGCCGCCATTCGGCATCAACAGTGATCCAAGCAAGATTGAGGCTGCGCTCGCCGTGCTCGAACAGCGCAAGGGATTTGAGCACATCAAGGCCGTCAAGGATGGCCGCGTCTTCGGGCTCTACCACCAGCTTTATGCTAGCGCCTGGAATATCTATGCCGTCGAGTACATGGCCAAGGCATTCTATCCGGAACAATTGAAGGCGCTGGATCCCGACGCCAACCTGCACACCCTGATTTCGAAGTTTACAGGTCTTCCAGCCGACCTGCCGGTCACGTTTGGTGCAAAGGCGCCGACCATCAAATAAGGCGAAATATCAGACAGATCAGATTTTCAACAGGATGGGTCGCCTTATGGAAAAAGTGGGCGGTCCGTCACCTCAGTTTTTAAACGACGGCGGTTTTATGATGGCAGCGATTTCCGACACTGAGTTGGCACGCCAAGCGTTGCAGCCGGCAGCAACAGATTATGGCAAATCCGTCATCCGTCGCTTGGCTATTCTAGTGGCCTTGGCGCTGTTAGCGCTCTGCATATTCGTCATCGATATCCTGGTTGGATCGGGCACTTTGGCGCTAAACGAAGTCGTCAATGTATTGTTGTTTCCAGGCTCTGCCGACGCCAGTGCTCGATTTGTCGTGTGGGAACTGCGCATGCCGATGACGCTGATGGCCCTGATCACGGGAATTAGCCTGTCTCTATCCGGCCTGCTGATGCAGAGCATTCTGGACAATCCTCTCGCCGAACCCTTTACCCTTGGTGTCTCGTCGGCGGCTGGTTTTGGTGCCGCGCTTTCTCTTGGTTTCAGCGTTTCGATCACCAGCATTATGCCCTGGTTGCCGCCCGAGCTGATTACCGCAGTCAACGCGTTCCTGTTTGCACTCCTGGCCGCTGGCCTGGTGCTAGGCCTGTCTCGGGGTGGCGCAAGCGTCCAGTCCATCACGCTGCTTGGTATCGCTCTGCATTTCGTCTTCAGTTCACTGCTGTCGCTGGTGCAGTATATGGCAAGCGTCGATCAGCTCCAAAGCATCGTCTTCTGGCTGATGGGGTCGCTGCAGCGTGCCACCTGGCTAAAGGTTGGGATTTCTGCCGCGATCTGCGCGGTGACGCTACCGCTGGTACTCTTTCATGCCTGGTCGCTGACGACGTTGCGCAGCTTTGGTGAACAGGCGACCGTATACGGCGTAAATGTCCGTTTGCTGCGCGTCCTGATGCTGACAATTGCTGCCATGCTGGCGGGCGCCGTCACCGCAGTGGTCGGCATCATCGGCTTCATCGGCCTGGTCGCTCCGCATGTGGCACGCATGCTAGTCGGCGAGGATCATCGGTTCACGATTGTGGCAACGATTGCCGTCGGCGCGGTGTTTGCCACCATGGCGTCGCTGGCTACCAAGATCATCGTGCCCGGTGCTGTTCTACCGCTCGGCATGGTGACTTCGCTGACCGGACTGCCGTTCTTCATATTTCTTGTGCTTCGCCAGACCAAGGGAGATGCACGATGACACTGAAGCTTTACAACTACGGTGTCTCGATCGGGCGCAAGACGATCGTCCGCAACATAGTGATCGAGGCTAGGGCCGGTGAATTGCTCGCTGTGATGGGACCGAACGGCGCTGGGAAATCGACCTTCATGAAGGGTCTATGTGGGCTTAGGCCGGCATCGGGGCGGGCGACGATCGACGAAATGGATCTTCTTTCGGTAAAGCCCGCCCTGCGGTCCCGACTGGTTGGCTATGTTGCCCAGGACGTCAGCCACCTCAATGTCCAGTTGAGTGTTTTCGAGCTGCTTCTTTTGGCGCAGAACGGCGGGCGACATTCCTGGCGGGCAACAGACGACAGCTTTCGTCTTGCCGAGGAAACCCTCGACATGCTGGGCCTCTCACACTTTGCCAGGAGCCAGCCGGCCAGGCTTTCGGGCGGCGAACGGCAGATGATTTCTCTTGCCTTGGCGCTCGTGCGGAGACCGAAACTGCTCTTGCTGGACGAGCCGACCTCTGCTTTGGATCTGGCCAATCAGTTGCAGATGCTGGATGCAGTCCGGGCCTATACGAGGCAACACCGGATCGTGACGTTGGCCATTCTGCATGACATGAACCTCGCCACGCGCTACGCCGACAGCACGCTGGTTCTGGCAGAAGGTGCCGCGCATTCGTTCGGTGCAACGCGCGACGTCCTGACACCGGCGATGATCGCTTCGGTCTATGGCGTGGATTGCCGCAGAGTGGATGTCGAGAACGGACAGTTTACAGCAATATATCCCCTTTCGGTCATTGCATCTGTTCCGACCGGTGCGTGAGACTTCTTGGGTTGGAACAAGAGGAGTGCAAAATCGATGGGATGGAAGGCTCCCGCTCCCCCCGGTGCTAGAATGGCATCGGTTAGGATGGACAAACCGGGAGCGTTCGAATGGAAGAGATCTCTACTGTTGGCATCGATATAGCGAAATCGGTGTTTCAAGTTCATGCAATTGATGTCTGTGGCAACATAGTTGTGCGGCGACAGCTGCGTGGTCAGCAGATGCTGAAATTCTTCGCACAGGTGCCGCCTTGCCTCATCGGTATCGAGGCTTGCGGACCGGCTCATTATTGGACCGCAGGCTTTCGACTCCCTGAATTGTCAGGTGGAACAGATCACGAGGCGCCTCTCATCTAATTGCTATCGAATTTCTATGCACCTTCAGATCGCATAATCTTATGGAACCTGAGTGGCTGACAGTTTGCCGCCTTACCTTCTGAACACGTGTCGAATTGGCACGCGCGCTGCGCTTTATCATCAATGAGTTCGTCAAAGACGGTCTTCCTCTGGTGTCCCAACCAGTTTTGCAGCTTCGAAGTTTGCTTTTCGAAGCGCTTCGTTCATCGTTTTGCCCGACGCGATTTCCGCGGCCAGGACGCCAATAAACTCGTCTCCCGCCCCATGCGTACTCTCGACTTTTATCTTTACAGCCTCAATGACGATCTCCTCGCCATCGCGATTTGCGTAAGCGACCCCTGAACCGCCAGCGGTGACGACGATCTGCGGGAAGGTCTGCACCAGTTTCCGCGCGGCCTCCAAAGCGCCTTCGAGGGTCTCAACGACCGGAACGCCTGCCAGCATTTCGGCTTCGATGGCGTTGACGACGAGGATGTCGATCAGTGGCTGGAGATCGCTGGACAATGCGCGCGCGGGGGCAGCATTGACAAGCACCAGGCCACCTGCCTGTTTGACGGCGCGCGCGCCAACGACATTGGCGGCATCAGGAATCTCGTTTTGAAGGACGAGCAGTGTTGTCCTGGACAGCAGTTCACGAGCGGCACTCACATCGGCTTCACCAAGGGTCAGGTTGCTACCCGACACGATAACTGCACCGTAATCCCCCTCATCATCAAAGATGGCGACGCTCATGCCGGTGGACTGGGATGCATCGCGTCGAACGAAACTGTGATCAACGCCTTTGCGTTCCAGATTGGCAAGCAGGAACCGCCCGAAATCATCATTGGCGACGGCTCCGATCATTGAGGTCGCCACGCCTGTGCGTGCTGCCGAAACCGCCTGGTTTCCGCCCTTGCCGCCGCTTTTGGGGTGCCATGACGTGCCGGTGACCGTCTCGCCCTTGCGTGGCCGCGATGGCCCCATGACGGCAATATCATAATGCAGACTGCCGAAAACAGTGACGAGAGGCGAGGATGTCATGAAGGTTTATCTTTCCGTTTGGATTTGACCGCGGACATGGTCCGGTCAAGATTTCGTTCAGCCGCCTGATAGTCGCGTTGCGCGACCGCCATGAAGACGGCGTCAAGAATATTCAGTTGTGCGATGCGGGCCGCAGCATTTTCCCCCATGAGGGGAGAGCCCTGAGCCGTAGAACAGAGGACAACGTCGGCGGCCTGCGCCAAGGCAGATGAGTTGTAATTGGTAACCGCAATTGTCTGTGCGCCATTACGCTTGGCGAGTTGAAGCCCCTCAATGATTGCCGTCGTGTTGCCAGAATGGGAAAAGCCGATGGCGATATCGCCTTCGGACAATAGGGCTGCCGACATCAGCATCATATGTACATCGTCAAACACGCTGGCGCGCACGCCGATGCGAAGGAACTTATGCGATACATCCCGTGCGATTTGCGCAGAGCCACCCACACCGTAGAAATCCCGATGTTTTGCGCCGTGGATCAGGTCCGCTGCCTTATCGAACGCGACCATATCGAGAATGGAGAGGGTTTCCTCCAGGGCATTGATAGATGTCCGGAAAACCTTCTGCACGATTTCCTGGGAGGTATCGTCCACCGACAGTTCCTGATGCATGTCCGCAGTCGGCTGGCGGTTATATTGGCTGACGGCCGTGCGGAAATCTCGATAACCGGCAAAGCCCAGCTTCTTGGTGATCTTCACCACCATGGCTTCCGACACACCCGCATCATCTGCGATCTGCTTCAAGGACGTGTCATCGCTGAAGTCGCGCATGGCGAACACGGTATCGACAACCTTCGCTTCGAGTGGCGTCAGCAGGGGCATCATCATGCGGATGCGTGGGCCGACGGCCTTTGTGTCGAAGCTTTCGGAATTCATTCTCTTCCCCTTGTCGCGCGATCGATCATCATTGCGACGAGGATTATAAGGCCGGTGGCGAGGAGTTGATAGAAGGCCTGAACATTCATCAACGTCAAACCATTGCGCATTGCACCCAAGATGATCGCGCCCAGAATGGTGCCGAGAATGCTGCCCTTGCCGCCCATAAGCGATGCGCCGCCGATGGCTGCTGCAGCAATGGCGTCCAGTTCCCATAGATTGCCGAGAATGGGTTCGGCAGCACCGAGGCGTCCGATGAGGATGAGCGAGGCGAGAGCTGCTAGACCGCCGGAAATGACATAGGCCGTGATCTTCGTGCGGGCAATCGGAACGCCAGCGACATAAGCGGCTTCTTCATTGCCACCGACAGCCATCAGGTATTCGCCAATCGGCGTCTTCTTGAGCAGGATCCATGCGGCAATGGCAACGACAGCAACGATCAAAACAGGCGTTGGTATGCCGAAGAGATTGCCGTTGAATAGTGAGCGGAAGCCGGGAGGAATACCGAGAACGGGGTTACCGCCAGTGTAGATCAACGCAATGGCGCGGTAGGTGCTGAGCGTTCCCAGCGTGACGATGAAGGGTTGCAGGCCGACATAAGCAACGAGCGCGCCATTGATGAATCCGCAAAGAACGCCAACGCCGAGACCGGCGAGGATTGCCAGCGGTATCGGTGTGCCAGCAACGAGCAGGCTAGCGGTGACGACCGCTGAGATCGCTGCCGTCGGGCCAACCGACAGATCGATGCCGCCGGAGATGATAACCAGCGTCATGCCAAGCGCCAGGCAGGCATTGATGCTGGACTGCTGGAGAATGTTGACGAGGTTTCGCTCGGAAATGAAGCCCGGCACCAGTGCGGCAAACACCGCCATGATGACGATGAGACCGATCAGCGTTCCCCCATCGCGCAGTGAAAACGAGAAACGGCGGAAAGCCGGAGCAGAGGTGGCGGGTGCATTCGAAGTGCTGGTCATGGGTTGTCCTGTAGGTTCACACGGGTCGCGCAATGCGCGCGTCATCCGCATCTGCATTCGTCCCTGGAATGGCATGCGCGACAATCGCGCTTTCGCTCAGTTGATCACGTTCAATGGTCGCGGCAATCCGCCCCTCCCGCATGACCAGCACGCGGTCAGACAGACGGATGACTTCCGGAAGTTCGGAAGAGACGACGATGATCGAATGGCCCTCACGGGCGAGATATTCAATCAGGTGATAGATTTCCGACTTGGCCCCGACATCGATTCCGCGGGTGGGCTCATCGAACAGCAGAATTTGCGACTTGGCCGCCAGCCAGCGCGCGATAATCGCCTTTTGCTGGTTGCCGCCGCTGAACAGGCGGATTGGGCGATCCAGTTGGAACGGACGCAGATTGACTCGCTTCAACAGATCCTGCGCGGTGGCGCGTAGCTTGGAGTTGCTGATCATGCCGCCGGATGAAAAGCTGCCGAGGGAAGCCAGCGCCATATTGGTGGAGACGGGACGCAATGGGATGATACCCTCACGCTTGCGCTCTTCCGGCACCAGTCCGATACCGGCCGCAATCGCATCACGCGGATTGGCGAAGCTTTGCTCCTTGCCATCGATGCTGATCGATCCTGCACTTGCGCGGTCAACACCCGCCAGCAGGCGCAAGAGTTCCGTGCGGCCAGAGCCAACCAGCCCGGCAATGCCGAGAACTTCGCCCTTGTGCAAAGTGAAGGACACGTCACGAATTCTGGTGGCCGAGGACAGGTTTCTGGCTTCGAGCTTGATGGTATTGGTGACGAATGACTGATGCTCTTCCTGCATCAACTCGCGACCGACCATTTTGGCAATCACATCGGTTTCCGAAACGTCCGCAAGATTGACGATATCAACCAGCTTGCCATCGCGCATGATGCTGGAGCGCTGGCAGATGCGGAACACCTCATCCATCTTGTGCGAAACGTAGATAATGGAAACGCCGCTTTGCGACAGGCTGCCGATGACTTCGGCCAGACGATCGAACTCGCTCGGCGTCAGACTCGATGTCGGCTCATCCATGGCGATCAACTTCGCCCTGTCCAGAAGCGCGCGACCGATTTCAACGATCTGGCGCTGCGCGACTTTCAGCGAGGATATCGGTGCAGACGGGTCGATAGTCTTGTCGATCATGGACAGTGCTTCGGCTGCGCGCGCTTCCTGCTCGCGGCGGGACACGAACATGCCGCCCATATGCGTCAGCGAATGTCCGAGGAACATGTTCTGGGCGACACTTAAGTGTGGGACCTGCTGAAGTTCCTGATGGATCATCGCAATACCGGCGGCACGTGCGTCCATCGGCTTTTTGAAGGCGACGGCCTCTCCGTCCACGAAGACGGTACCGGATGTGGGGCGATACACACCGGACAGGATGCGCAAAAGCGTTGACTTGCCGGCTCCGTTTTCGCCGAGAAGTCCATGGATTTCGCCGGGAGCCACGTCAAACGAAACGTCCGTCAGCGCGTTGACACCGGGAAAGCTCTTGGAAATCGTCTCGAATCTCAGTCGTGGCGTCATCGTTCCATCTCTTGGCTGATGGAGATGCCGAGGTTGATGCGGCATCTCCTTGAGCATCGATTACTTTGCAGTTTTGGCATCTTCCATCAGCACGGCGCGCGCATCGACGCCCTCGCCCTGATAGCGGCTGAGATTATCGGCAGTGATCAGCGCCTGCGGAGTGGCAACCACGCGTGGCAACTTCTGACCGGCAACGAGACGCAGCGCGGTTTCCAGCGCAACTTCGCCCGTTAGAACCGGGAAACTATCCACGGTGCCGGTGAGTTCGCCTGCTTTGATCGACGCATAGGCATCGGAGATACCATCGGTGCCGAACACCGCGACCTTGCCAGCAAGACCGGCAGCCTTGACCGCTTCAACGATGCCCAGCGCCATGCCGTCATTGTTGGCGTAAAAGCCGATCAGATCAGGATGCTGGTTGAGGATGTTTGTAGCAGCGTCGTAAGATGTCTGGCGGTCCCAGTTGCCAGGAACGCTGGCAACGACCTGGAACTTGTCATTCTCAGTGATCGTGGACTTGAAACCGTCGGTGCGCTGAACGGCGGCATAGACGCCAGCCTGACCCTCGACAATGGCAACCTTGCCGCCCTGCGGACGGTTTTCGATAAACCACTTGGCAACACGCACGCCGTTATCGCGCTGAACGTTACCGACATAATGCTCAGCCTGCGGAATGACGGCGTCATTGACGTTGACGACGGGAACATTGGCGGCCTTGGCCTGCTCGATGACCGGCTGGAGATTGGCATCGGTCTGCGGCGAGACGAGCAGAACATTATAGCCCTGCGTGATCATGCCTTCGGCAATCGTCAGCTGGCCCAGTTGGTCGCCTTCGCTCTGCGCTGCCTGATAGGCAACGGGAACGCCGACTTTCTTGCCGAAAGCCTCATATCCGAGACCGAGCGAGCGCCAGTATTCATTGGTCAGCGTTTTGGAAACCGCACCTGCCTTCGTGCCTTCAGGCAGCTTCGGGAAAGGCCCAAGCTTGGCTTCAAGCTGCGACCAGTCCATGCGATCCTTTTCCGTGTCGGAATTCAGCGGCGCAAGTTCCTGCGCAAAGGCTGCGCTGAACAGGAAGCTGGCGGCAAGCCCGGCAGCAAGTGTCGTCTTCAAAAAGGTCTTCATCGGTTTCCTCCCGGATGGAATGTGTCGGCACGCCTTCGGCATGCGTTGTGACTAGGTTTTCGGATTTTTCCTGCCCAGATCAACCGAGCATCAGCTCCTGAATGACGGCCTGCGCAGAAACGGCATCCTGACGTTCAACGGCACCGGACAGGCGATTGTCCTGCTCGATACGATCCACCACTTTCAGCATCCGCTTGACGGTCTGAATGTTGACTTCGCATTCGTGAACCGGGTCGAGACCCGTCATGTCAGGGAAGGTGTCGAAATAGATCGCGCCACCATAACCATCCTTGCGGATCTGGCGCAGAAGCTCGATTGTCTGCTGCGTGTGAACAGCGCCAACCATCAGGCCGTCATCACGCTTGGCGTAACCGTCATTGAGATGGACGCCGAGAACGCGGCTGTAGCGGGCAATCAGGGCGGCAGCGAAAGCAGGCTGCTCGTCTGCATAAAGCACATGAGCGAAGTCCAGCGTCACGCCAAGGTTGGGCATATCTACATCCTTGATAGCCAGAAGGGTGGTCGCACAATCAGGCATCAGACTGTAGGAACGCGGCTCGTTCGGCTTGTATTCGATGCTGACGAGGCAATCCGGATCATGCGCGCAAACTTCACGAATTCCGTCAATCTCGTGTTGCCAAAGTGTGTGGTAGTCAGCCTGGAAGGCGTAATCGAAACCGTCCTGGCCCAGCCACAGCGTCATCAGATTGCTGCCAGCGGCGCGCGCGGCGTCGATACCCTTCTTCGTCAGATCAATCGCTTCACGCCGCACAGCTGCGTCAGGATTGGTGAAAGCACCGATCTTGAAGGCTGGATTGGTATAATAGCGCATGGCAAAGCCATTGATCGCAAGGCCGAGATCGCCGATCTGGCGCGCAAGAAGTGCCGGATCATCGGCCACATGGTCGGGATAATTCAGGTCTAGATCCGTCAGACCCTCCACCTTTGCGGCGCGCTTTGCCATTTGCAACATGGTCGGCTTGCCGGAAAGATCAGGCCATTCGGCAGCAGGCTTCGAGGCAAAGGAATTCAGTCGGGTGGCGAATTTCAATTGGGTCACTGGTCTTGCTCACTTCACTCGTTGTTGACCTAACTTCACAAAATAAAGAAAGTTTGTAAAGCTTAATGTGTTGTGCAATGCATTAATTCGTTTTGGATCCGTCTTTTTCGACCTTATTCCGCGCCCCTTAGGACGCGCGAAGTCAGCCACCAGAATCCCGGCAGCCATCAATGGTCAGGCATTACAGAGGCCATGAACTAAGAAGCCAATCCGTTGGCGTCAGCGCGCCGTGAGGCCGCACCCGTCGGCTGGTCGTCCATAATTTTCAACTTGGCGTTTACCCGGGCTCATTCGTAAGTCTTCAGCGCCAGATCGCCAAAAGTATCGCGACCGATCTTCGAAATGAAAGATACCTCGGCACCTGCCCGCGCCGCAGCGACGGCCTGGTTGGAACCCTTGCCGCCCGGTCCAACCGAGAAACCGCTGCCGGTGATGGTTTCCCCGAGAGCAGGCATGCGTGGAGCGAGATAGGCCGTATCGGCATCAAAAATACCAAGGGTGGAAACGCCAGAATTCATTCAAGACCTCACTTTACGGCACCTGCGGTGAGACCCTTCACGATGTAACGCTCCAGGAATATACCAACGAGAACGAGGGGCATGATAGCCGCTGTCGCAATAGCCGCCATTGACCACCAATTGATGCCCTGAGAGCCGGTCTGGCTTGCGACCATCACCGGTAGCGTCTTGGCATTCGAACTCGTCAGAAGTGCTGCAAAGAAGTACTCGTTCCAGCAGAGAATGACCGACAGGATGAAGGCCGCGACCATGCCGGGCAGGGCGATGGGCAGAACGATCCTCAGGAAGGCGCCCCAGATGGAACAGCCATCGACAAGCGCTGCCTGCTCCAATTCGACGGGGATGGTGTCGAATTGGTCGCGCATGATCCAGATGACGATCGGCAGCACCATGAGCGTATAGACGAGGATCAGTCCGACGAGCGTGTCGAGCAGCATCAGGTGCTTGTAGAGAACCAGAAAGGGCATCGCCAACACCACCGGCGGCAGAATGAGCTGCGACAGGAAGAAGAAGGAAATGTCCTTGTTTTTCATCCAGAGAAACTTGTAGGAAAACCGGCTGAGGCCATAGGCCGCCAGCGAGCCGATCAACACGGCCAGAAACGATGCGCCAGCCGAGGCAACGATGCTGTTGAGAAAGCGGCGAATGAATTCATCGCGCACCGTCGATTGCGCGAGGATCGTATCGGGCGAGAGGCCCAGCGAGCGCCAGCCTTTCCAGTCCGGCGTGAAGTCAACAAAGGGAATGAGATGCCCCTGCGTCACATTCACCGCCGTCTTGAAGGATGTGGTGATAGTCCAGTAGATTGGAAAAAGCGAGACGAAAGCCCAGAACACCAAGGCAGCATAGATCAGCAGACTGCTGGTCAGAAACTGCGGGCGGCGGGACCAGAGGCTTGGTTGCGGGGTGGATGTTTCAACATGTGTTGCCATCGGCTCAGCCTCAATTGTCACGTTGCATCCACCGGCTCGCCCCTTTGAGGATGAGCGCGACGAAAATGATGATGATGACGAGATAGAATTCCGCAAGCATCGTGCCGTAACCGACATTGGAACGGTCTCGATATTCGCGGAAGATGAAGCTCGACACCGTATCGGTCGCGCCGCCCGGCCCGCCTGCCGTGACGTTGATGACGATATCGGCCAGCTTCAGCTGAAAAATGATGCGCAGAATGATGACGGTGATGCTGACCGGCAGCATCAGTGGAAAGGTGATTTCCTTGAAACTCTGCCAGCCGGAAGCACCATCCACTTTCGCCGCCTCCTTGATCTCCGAAGGCAAGGCCTGAAGGCCCGCAAGTAGCAGGATCATCATGAAGGGTATGGAAACCCAGGCATCCATGGCCATGATCGAGGAGCGCGCCAGCCACGGGGTGGAGAAAAATGCCGGATTATCCCATCCGAGATGGCGCGCAAGCGTGGCCGCCGGTCCGAAACGATACTCCATCAGCGATTTGCCGATCATCCAGCTGACGGCAACGGGACTGAGCATCAGGGGCAGCAGGAACGTGACACGGAAGAATTTTCGCGCCTTGATCTCCGCGTTCAGCAGCAGTGCCAGCGCAAAGGCGATGGCATATTGCACCAGCACCGACAGAACATAATAGACCATGTTCAGCAGCGCGTTCCAGAAATAGCGATCCGCAAACAGCGTGCGCAGATTATCCAGTCCATTGAACCGGCGGCCCGCCACCGCACTGAGGTTCCAGTCGGTAAAGGCGATATAGAGGCCGAAAACCGTGGGAAAGACCACCATGGCAACAGTAAAGAGAACGGCAGGCAACACGAAAGCCGCCCGCTGGCCCGCCTCTCCGCGGATCATCACTTGTGCTGCGCAAAGCGCCACCGCCCAGATGATGTACGCAAACAGCAGCGGTCGCCAGCTGACGAAACCAAAGGCCGTGATGCCCGCCACGTCAGTGATCTGCGCGAGAAGAACGCCAAGGAGCAGCACCGTCGCCGCCACCAGCAACAGCTTGCCGCGCCGCGCGGAGCTGGGTGGAACGATGGTCCGTTCCACGGGGCTGATGGTTTGCGTGATCGTATGCGACATGGGCAGACCTCTGGGCTGGTGAGCCGAATGGAAGACTTTGTGGTTCAGGCGGCAAAATCCCGCCGCCTGAGCTATTGCAACTAAAAACCGGCACCGGGCATCATGCCCCAAGCGAGGCCTTGTAGAGTGCAATCTGCTTGTCGCGCCCAAGCTGATCCGTCAGCTTTTCCCACGCCGCAGCGATGGAGTCCGCACCGGCCTGCGCCGTTGCCTGTCCCGCAAATACCTTGGCCAGTTCGTCTTCCGCGACACTGTAATATTGGAAGATGCCGGGAATGCGCGGTTCGATGGCAGCGTTTGGATGGTTGTAGGAGTTCGATTGCGAGGCGAGGTAACTTGTAATGAACGCCTCGTCGTAACCGGCAGACACCCATTCCTTGATGTAGAACTGGCTCTTGCGGTAGCACTGGAAGCCGGACGGGTAAGCGGCCGTCCAGATAGCAAGATCCTTGCCGCCGAGATGCGCGGATGCGCTCCACGCCGCCTTTTTCTTCTTCTCGTCGTTGTCAACACGCGCCATCACATAGACGCCCCAGCCGAGGTAGGCCATGTTCGGGGCATGGTTCGGGCCGCTCGCAAGCTTGTCCCACTGGCCGGTCTTCGAATTATAGACGTCGTCCGAGCCTGGAGGATGTCGAAGCCGATTGTGTCACCGACCACTGAAGAGTCACTGGTGCGCGCACCTGCGATTGGCGTAGAGACTACAATGAGTTCCGGCCACACAGCGCAATCGGCAACAAGGTGCCGATTTCGCTCATGAACGGCTCATCGGCGCAAACGCCGACCGGAGCCAAAACCCCGGAAAATTCCAGCTCCCGCTGGCCCAAAAACGGGGAGCACCTCACAAAACCGCTGGAGCGAACTCAAAACTGGATAAAACTTGGGGGCAACGTCAAACTGCCTCGGGTCTTCCAGCCTCGGACTAAGTCGGACGCCGAAGGCTCAACGATCTTTTAATCTTAAAAATCGCTTGCGTGTAGATTTCAGGCCGATTAGGCCTGAAATCCTTCTATTTTGCCCCAGAATGAGACTTAGGCTTTCTTCCAAGAGGCGTGATCAGATGCTGGAAGCGGGCCCGAGGGTGAACCAACTTGGCCGAAGATGCTCATGTTCGGATAGCTGGAGCCGGCGATCTTTTTGAATTGCTCGATAAAACTCACCTCATCTTTTCCCTTCTTTGCTGACTTGCAAGCGTAGATGTAGACACCCCCTGCGTAGTTCTCCGGAAAAATGTGAAGGTTGGCATTGAGGTCGCGGGCAGTCAGATAAAATGCATCCAGCTTGTTGCCGATAACGGGCTGGTTCTCGTCGCCGATCGCAGCGCCATGGGCAACAATATATAAGTCTTCCGACGCACCGAGATCGGGAATTTGGGAGTCGAAGATTTTGTACCAGGCACCGAATACACCGGCATTGGCGTTTGCGGCTTGTTGAGCGATATTGACCACCATCGGGTCATCGTTGCACGCTGCAATAATCATGTGTAGTTCCTTCCAAAACTTGGGGGTTGTGATATATCCGTCGGTCTTCGACGGTTGTTTCGGCGATGCGGTAAGATCGCCGAGAACCTCGTGGTCGCATTGCGCCGAGTTGATCGAAAGATTGATGGTGCAGTGCGGTAGATGCAGTGATTGAAGCGTCAGTGCGGGCGTTCGATAGAGCGGCAGCGAGAGCGATCCTCGCTGCCCGGCTGCCCGCCATTGGCTGGGCTGTGTCAGGCTCTCTCGTTCAAATCCTGCCGATAAGCCTGCAGTGACGCGATTTTTGCATCCGCTGCGGCTTCGCGTTCCGCAACGATCTCGGTGAGTTTCTCAGATGCGACTGAAAGATAAGCTTTGAGACTATCGCCGGTGAGATAGGTGCCGTTCAATTTGTTCAGCTTTGTCCAGCCTTCGGAAAAGCTGCGGTTGAACCTGTCGCAGACCACCCCAACGGCATGCCATTGGCCGGTCTGCCGCACGAAAAACTCATCGACGGAGCGGACGAGCTGTACGAAGCGGTTCCTTCGAATAACGTCCAGTTCAGCAACGGCTTCGATACCGCTGACCTGATGCTGGGCATCATCGGCGACTGCCTGCATGAAATCTGCGAATGTCTTGAAGAAAAACGCAACCTCCTCGATGATTTCCTTCATCCGTTTCAAGGCTGAGAGGCTGACGTTCAGCGACTGCACCGCAAGCTTGATCTTGTCGTCCTCAGTCTGCTTGCCTTTGAGCAAGGCGTTTATCTTTACGAGCTCGGCGGATTGGGTTCGGCGTTCCTTTTCATAAGCCTCCGCCTTGTCAATCATCTGCATCTGGATTTCGCGCAGGCTCGCCGCCTGCTGCTGCTGCTCGTCTGAGAGCTTGCCCAGCCCCTTGTCCAGAGCGTCGAGCGACGCCTGCAGGCTGGAAACCAGTGTTTCCTGTTTCGCAACTTTTTCCTCCTGTGCCGTGAGCTCGTCGGACCGCGCTTTCAGGCGCTTCTCAAGTTCGGCGAGTTCGACAGCCTTGCTCGATTTCGGATCGGCGCCCGCAGCGTCATCGGCTAGCTTGGACTTGGACTCCTCGAGCGACTTGATGTCCACCTTCAAAGCGTCGCGTTTTTCCAAGCTTTTGCGGAGTTCGGCCTTGCACTCGGAAAGCTCGCTTTGCTTGGCGGCCCCATTCTCCTTGCCGCCACCAGTCGATGTGTGGGAGCTTCCTCCCTGAGGCTGCCCGTCGACATCCTGCCCACCTTTGGACTGTCCCGAAAGCGCGCCGCCGACCGATGATGCCAGCATAGATGCCGGACCGCCAGCCACCAGGGCGATCGCAGGAATAGCGCTTGAAATCATCTGCGCGCCGACCCGCACAATTGACATGACAAAGGCGCGCTCTTCGGCGGTATTCGCCCGCGTCTCGTATTCAGCGGCCTTCTTTTCGAATTCCGCGACCTGAACTTTCAAATCGTTCACAAGCGATTCAAGCTGTTCGCGCCGGGCGTCCGCTTCCACAATTTCCTTTTCGATCGCCGCCTTGTCGACAAGCCGTTTACTGAGAACAGTTTCGCTCTTGTCCGTAGTCTGAACCGTATCCTTGATGATGCCATCATAGGAAGCGGCGATGACGAGAAGGTCATCGCGGACACCAAGGGCCTTGTCACGGATGTTTTTCGCCAGCTTTATCAGGTCTTTTGAAACGAACGTCTTGATCTCTGACTGGTCGTTCGCCTCGCGGACGTCGAGCCAATCCGGGAAGAGATCGGCGATCTGCTTTCCGATGCCATTGGCGACATCCATCGCCCGTCTCATGGTGATCTCGCTTTTCTGCTGAGCCGTTATCAGCTTGTTCATGATTGCACTGATGCGCACACGGACGTCGCCTTCCTCCTGCGGCGTGGTGTTGTAAGCGATGTAAAGCAGATCAATCGCGTTGTCGGTATCGCGCTTGGCGCGCTCGACATCGTATGTTCCCTGGATCTTGTCGACATAGGAACGGACAAGTGCCGTATCCGCCTTTGGAAGGCTGAATTTCGGCTGCGAAAGGATCGCGTCGACATTCATGTCGATTGCGCTGTTGATTTTGGCTTCCCGGCTTTCAAAAGTCGCGACATTGGTCATTTTCATGCTCCTGTTGAAGTGTGGTTAATGAGAGTCATGCGCATTCTCATGATCCGCATGCTCGCCTGGCTTCGTCCGGCAGGCCGGTTTCGTTGGACGAGATAAAGTGCGGTACGTCGTTGGTCAGACCGTCGATTTCGGCGGACAGCCTGTCAATTTGACGGATTCTGACATCGTCGGCATTGACGTCGGTTGCTTCTTTGAGGGTATTGGTGAAGGTGCCCACCAGAACGTTGAAGTCCTGGACCTTGACGTTGATGGTGGAAATCGCCGTCTTGAGCCTGGTGATCTGTTCTTCCAGCTGTTTGACCGCGCTCTGGTTTTCCACATTGCTCTGCTGGGCCGCCGCCAACTGGCGGCGATTGTTTTCAAGCTGATTGCGAACCCCTGAAAGGGCCTCTTCGGCATTGCGCAACCGGGGTAGCGCTGCCTGAAATTCCCTCTCCGCATCGTTCATCCAGCCCAGACCTTTGACGACCGCTTCACCGCCTTGGCAAATTCCAGGCAAAAAGAAGAGAACCTGGCTGCAGGTCCGCACACGATCCGCCTGTTCGTCCCGTTCCCTCCGCGCCTTTTCGAAAACAGCGCGGCGCGCCTGAACGTTCTGGTTCTCGGATTGGACAAGATCCTCGTAACCTTTCACGGCCGCTTCGGACTGCACGACCTGCCGTTCAAGCTCGATCTGCAGATACATGGCCTGCCCAAGCGCCCGCTCGCGATCGGCGCTGAACTGCTGTTGCGCCGTCAGGTGCTCCATCAGGCAAACGGACCGGCGGCCTAGCAAATCTCGGCTCGCTTCGGCCTTTGCCAGCTTCGACTGGAAGGCCGCTACCTGCTCTGTGGAGAGGGCGGCGGCCTGGGCAGGTGGCGCATACCGCATTTCGGGCACATCGAACTGCGTGGCGAGTGCGAAGATACTCGCAAAAATAACATGCCGAAGTTGCATCGCTTTATCCTCCTTTGGAGAATTCGGGGGTGAGAATAAGAACATCGCTCAGGCTGACGGTCGCGCAGCGTTGCGATCGACCGAATGACAGGCAGGCTGGAAAATATGGGGGGAACCCAGTTTCAGATGCAGTCTCTTTAGCTCTGCATGCCTCAAGAAAAGAAACCCTCTAAGATTGTTTTTCCGAGCGTTTCACGAAGCAGACGTTATCGTAAGCCCCATGTGAGAAAATAATAAAAACGGTAGGTTACCCCAATAATAGGCGTCACGTTCGCAAACTGTTTTAAAAGGGTACGCATTTGTCACGCTCCTTAACGTTCAATTTATGAGAGTATTTTTTAATACCTTTGAACAAGCCGGAACGGGAGTGCAACAAACTGCACATATCGTCATGATCGCCATTTTTAGCTGTCGCTCCTTCAGCGAGCGGGTGCAGCAGGCGCGTACAAACCAGAGCCGTCAGTTTCGCGATAAAGTAGCAAAGACTCAGAAACCCTCGGGAGAAAGGCGTCTCGAAAATAGATTTCCGAAGATTCGAAACCGGTCCCGCAAAGGAACGCCGATCGACCTGCGCCGGAGATAGTTCTTCAGAGGCTGACCCCGCTTGCGAACCGGATCATGAACGATGAGGCTTTCGATCAAGCCGTCACCTATCTTTGTGACCAGATAACACGCGTTTATAAAGAGGAGCGGCGCCTTGTCCGTGCGTTCGGTGATCTCGGGGCGTTCACCGCTGTCACGTGTGCGCTCGCTCTGTGCTCGATCCAAGGCGGTCGGTTTACATTGGCTACGGTTCAGCGGGTAGTCGTTCCCAAGGGTTGGGCGTCTAGCCGCAGGATACGTGCGCTGATAGACTGGCTGGAGCTGGAGAATACCGCTCAGCGTCATGCACCATTTTTCGATAACCGGGAGCGTCCATGGTCCTTAAATGGCTGGCTGGTTCTTACGGTAGGCACATTGGCTGAAATCTATTTGGCCGCGGCATCCCCCTGGATCGAACGTCAGCAAATAAATACGCCAGAGCAAACCGCGACTGTCAAAAGGAACTTGATCGATGGTGTGTGCTGGCTTTTGGCACACTCGCAGGAACTGCCTCAGATGTCTGATGAGATGCGGATGTTTCTTGGCCACGCGCCCGGGTTCCCGTTGCTGCTTGAGTTGCTGTCGGCAGCCGCAGCAAGTGAAGCTGATGGCACAGGGTGTGAGTTTTCCCGAAAGGCGGCCGCTCGGGCTTACGGGATTAGTCGCGCCCACGTTACCGGCCTGTTGGCAAAGGCCGAGCGACTGAACTATCTGAAGAGAACCGACTCTAGACTACATCTTAACAACCTCACGCTAAGAAACGTGCAGCGCGACCTTGCATACCAACTGGCATTTGTCGTTATATGGTGTGAAGGAATGGAGACGTACGATCGTAGCTAAAGGCTCTCCCTTGGATTTCTTCACGTCGTCTCTCAGAAGCTGGGAAACATGGCTTTGTGGTCTACAAGGCGTTTTTTCCGGTACTTCTTGCCCTCACGGCCCTGACAATATTCGTCATCAATTTCCCTCAATTGGCAACGATTGCGGCGGTAAGCATTATCGGTCTTCCAATAGCGCTGGTCCTGTGGGCGGCGGCGCCACTTTTATTCAGCCACTCAGCGAGAGCGTCGTTTCCTTTTTTCGTCCATCGCCAAGGTGTCTTCAGCTCATCGATCTGAGGAAACGTTGGCAGCACGTTATTTGTCCAATTGACAATCGGTTCTGCCCCAAAATCGAAAATTCCCTGGAGGGGATCACCGAACACTATCACAGGAACTGTGCGAGAAAGCGCTTTTGCGGTCTTATGCTGGCTGATCGTGCAATCCTGATATTCGTCTACCAGCACCATGGAGTACAAGGCCCTTATTACTACGTCAACGCTGCCTGAGGCGAGGAGCTGATGTGCGGCTTGGTAGACTGTAGGCCACTGGTTGCCACGAGGTGTGATGATTGGCGGAAGGCTAGAGGGTTTCGGAAAAGAGGATGCGTACCGAAGCGCCCAAGCAGCGATCGTATCCAAATGATACCGCTTTGGTATGATTCCTTTCGACTTCAAGCGTAGTCGGAGCGCATCAACACCGGCCCATGTGCGGGTCAACAACAAGTAGTTTAATTTTTTATTAACAGGTTGTTGACTCCTGCATAATTTCATATTCTTATATACGAATATTAATTTCGACCTTCATGAAGAAAGTCGATAAAGATGGTTTTTTCATCAAGCTTATTCATATTTATGTTTTTACCGATTGCGCTCGGTGTCTATTTTTCCGTTCCATTCCGGTACAAATCACTCGTTATACTTCTGTTTTCCTACCTGTTCTACGGATGGTGGAGGATAGATTACCTTGCCCTGCTTTTCCTCGTGACGCTCTGGAGCTATATCTTCGGAAAGCTGATCTATGTGGAACGCACGGCGCAAGCGCGCAAAAGATTGCTGATTGCTGCGATTTCCGGGCCTTTACTTGTGCTCGGTTATTTCAAATACTGCAATTTCTTCATGGACAGCCTCGCCGACCTCTTCAATGGCGGTGACCCGTTCAAATCGTGGCATGCACGAATCCTGCTACCGATTGGCATCTCTTTTTATATATTTCAGGCGATCTCATACCTTATCGATATTTATAGGGAAGACGCGCCACCAGCGCAGAACTTTTTCGATTTTGCAGCATTCAAGGCCCTGTTTCCGCAATTGGTTGCCGGTCCTGTCCTGCGTTACAAGGACCTTGCCCATCAGTTCACATATCGCCAGCATTCGCTCGAGCTTTTTGCCGAAGGTGGCATTCGGTTTTTTGCCGGGCTGGCCAAAAAAGTACTGATTGCGGATTCCGTGGCACCTATAGCGGATGCGATATTCGCCAAAGCCGACCCGACATTTGCCGAGGCCTGGCTTGGAACCATCGCTTATTCGATACAGCTGTATTTCGATTTTTCGGGCTATTCCAGCATGGCTATCGGATTGGGAATGATGATGGGATTCCGCTTTATCGAAAATTTCGACTGTCCCTATGTTTCCCGTTCCATCACGGAATTCTGGCGTCGCTGGCATCTCAGCCTGTCGGCCTGGCTGCGGGATTATCTCTATATTCCACTCGGCGGAAACCGGCTGGGAACGGTAAGGACGTATTTCAACCTGTTCATTACAATGGTGCTGGGCGGACTGTGGCATGGCGCGAACTGGACCTTCATACTGTGGGGTGTCTGGCACGGTGGGCTTCTGGCATTGGAGCGCCTGCTCGGGGTCAAGCCGTCCGATAAACGCTCTGTCGTGGCGTTGGGTGGCACCCTGTTGCTGGTCATGCTCGGGTGGGTCATGTTCCGATCACTCGACGTGCACAGCGCGGTTGACATGTATCGCGGACTGTCAGGTTTCAACGGGTTTGATATCCAGCCGGATATTGCGTGGCAGATCAAGAACTTCGCTCTTGCTTCCCTGGCCGTTGGTGTGGCGGTGGTGTTTATTGAGCCGTGGTTCAACCGGACTTTCCCGGCCGAGCGATTGATCCATATGCCGCTTCATCCGTCGACTGCGGGCGTGGCTTTGGCGGCAACGGGCATTGTCTGTTTTTTTGGCATGATTTCGATATTGAAGCTGACGGCCGACAATGATTCACCCTTCCTCTATTTTCAGTTTTAGGGAGTACGGCGCATGATCTCACCACGTTTGCTTTCAACCGCGTCGGTTCTCTTTCTTTTGCTGACTGGTGCCGGAATTACCACCAATTATGTGGTCGATATACCGGATGAGGACCTGAAAGTGGATGATCTTGCCGATATCTGGACCGGGAAAGTCGCCAGTCGGTTTGAAGAAGGCTACGAGCGGGAATTGCCGTTCAGCAATTTCGCCGTCGAGTTTTTTAATGCAGTTTCTCTCGGCGTTTTCGGGGAAGCCAGGAAAGGTGCAATCGTTGGCCGGAGCGGCTGGCTTTTCACGGCGGAGGAGTTTGCGTGGAGCCGGACATCGGAGGCCAATCTTGCAACGTCTTTCCAGACGATTGCGGATGTTCGCTCGATATTGGCGGAAAAAGGCACTATTCTGGTTATCGTGCCGATCCCGCCCAAAGCGCAAGTCGTGGCCGGGCAGTTGGGCAGTAACGTTTTGCCGGAAACCAATGCCGATCTCTACGAGAGATTTATGGCCTTCCTGAACAAGAAGGGGATCGCGGCGGCAGACGTGGCCGCGACGTTCAGTTCGGCAAAGCCTGAAGAACTTTTTCTGCGATCGGATACGCATTGGACGGTCAAAGGTAGCGGTCTGGCGGCCAAGGCGGCGTGTGCCGCCATTCCCCGTCGCGATCAGTTGATGAAAACTGTTTTTGACAGTGTATCCCAGCACGACGTCAACCATGTCGGCGACCTCGCAAAGTTTGTCGATGCCGGCTGGATGTTGTCCGGAGCCGGCACGGGCTTAGACATTATTCAGCCGATATCGGCTGCGGCCAGGGCGGATCATGCCGATGCGTTATTTGCTGATGGCGAGGCTGGAGCTGCACCGGCGGATCAGGTCGTGCTGGTCGGGACGAGCTATAGCGCGAATCCGCTCTGGTCGTTTGAAGATCAGTTGAAAACGACATGCGAGGTGGATGTTCTCAACTATGCCAGGGAAGGAAAGGGGCCTTTTGCGCCCATGCAGGATTTTCTGGAGAAACTTCGCTCGCAAGCAGCACCAAAAGTCGTGCTGTGGGAGATACCGGTACGTTATCTGGATGATATCGTATAAATATATGAATTTCACGCTGTGTATAATGATTTATAGTTTGATTAATTCCATTAATAAAATATAATATACGAATATATAGCGAATTTCATATAATTTACTTCGAGTTTTGATCGTAAGTTTTGTAAATTTATTTCATTGATGGATTATGCTATGAGACACTATCTTGAAAAGAGAGTGCTCGGTCTTCCTGATGAAGTATTGCCTGTTGATAGATTGTCGACAGTGCCGGTTTCTCAGGCGGGGGAGCAATCCGCTATCGTCAATTGGAGCGAAAGTCTTCCAGCCCATTTGCTGTTTGTGCTTGGCCTCGCCAGCTTGATCGTGATCGTCCCGGAAGGCGTGCTCTTTGGCGCAAACGCGGGTCTTTTGTTCGGTCTGGGCGCGCTGGCCGTGTGGCGGTATTTCTGGGGTATCCTGCATTTCGTGCGGTCCAACATCTACCGTAGCGTTGTCTTCCCGAAAATGCGCATTCGAGCGGATCGTCATCTCCAGCTGAGTGCGGAAAACGGGCAAGCGCCTCATGCCTATCTCATCGTAACCAGTTTTCGCATCGACGGCGACACAACAGCCGAGGTCTATCGCGCCGCATTCCGCGCAGCGCTTGCGTCTCGCGGCGGTGCGACGGTCATCGCATCCATCGTCGAAATGTCCGACCAGCGCCTGATCCGTTCGATGCATCGCCTTATTTGCGGCGAGAACACGGATATCCGTCTGGTGATCGTGCGCATCAATGGCAGCGGCAAGCGGGATGCGCTGGCCTATGCGTTTCGGGCCGTCTCCAAGCTGGAGCCGCGAAGCGATGACGTCGTGGCAGTTATCGATGGCGATTCCATTGTGCCCGAAAACCTCGTCGATCGGTGCGCCGGTTTCTTCGCGGATGGTCGCGTTGGTGCGTTGACCACGGATGAAACCTCGCGGGTGCGTGGAAAATCGTCATTTCACGTCTGGTATTCCTTGCGGTTTGCGCAACGCCATATTCTCATGTCGTCGAACGGGCTCTCCAGGCGCGTGCTGACGCTGACGGGCAGAATGTCGATGTTCCGCGCCTCTGTCGTCACCAATTCCGATTTCATTCGGCAGGTGGAACGGGACTATATCGAGCACTGGCGTCTTGGCAGGCTGAAGTTCCTCACCGGTGACGACAAGTCGAGCTGGTATTGGCTCCTGCGCAACAATTATCACATGCTGTATGTGCCCGACGTCACCGTCGCGACAGTCGAAGACCCGCCGACATCAGGTTTTTTTCAGGCCGCGGCGCAATTGATGACGCGCTGGTTCGGCAACATGCTGCGGACGAACAGCCGCGCACTGGCCCTTGGTCCCTGGCATATCGGTTATTTTACCTGGTGGACGATTTTCGATCAGCGCATCTCGATGTGGACGTCGCTTGCCGGCCTTGTCATGGTCATACTGATCGGGCTTTTCGACAACCCGTTCATTTTCCCGGCCTATTTCGCCTGGGTTCTGCTGACCCGCTACATCATGACGTTGATGCTGTTCAATTCCCGGCCGCGGGTTTCGATTTTCTATCCCTTTTTCATCTATTTCAATCAGGTTTTCGGCTCGATCATAAAAACATACATTTTCTTCCATCTCGATCGCCAGAAGTGGACGCGGCAGAAAACAACACTGTCCGCCAATGGCACGGGTCGAGCCGCCGCGCTGAAAAACGCCTCTTCCACCTACATGCATGTTTTATCGATTACCCTGTTTGTAACCCTCATATCGTTGCTCGTCGGACAATTGTCCGTCCCAGGCCTTGGGGCGACGACGGCGATTTTCGGTATGCGCTGACCCGCGAAGGAGCCCAAAATGAATATGAGCATCGTGAGTTTCGAAGCGGATGAGCAACGCCAGCATGCGCGCTACAAGTTGCCGCTGAAATGCGTGATCGATCAGCACAGATATTCCTCGATCGACTGGTCTTTGGGTGGGGTGGGTGTCGCAACAGGCGATGTCACCTTCGAAGAAGGACAAGTGCTGCCCTTGCAGTTGCAGATCCCTCTCGATGGTTTCGACATGCTATTGCCCGTGAAAGCGGAAGTGCGTCATTCTAGCGCGGAAACCGGCCGTACGGGTTTCAAGTTCGTCGATACGTCTCCGGCCGCGCAGCGTATGCTGCGTTACATTCACGATTCATATCTCAGTGGCGAGATCGTCGAGGGTAACGACATTCTCGATTTCGCCAGGCGCGCTTCCGGCGAGGTGAAGCTGCGGCCACGAAAATCGGACGAGGTGGTGCCGGGCGCTGGCAAATTCCGAAAAGCCTTGGGTATTGTCGCCACGCTGGCCATCTCGCTCGCGCTTGCAGCGTTTCTGGCAAGCAGCCTCTATCAGCGTCTCTGGGTCTTCGAAGCCGATAGTGCGGTGGTCACGGTCGATACGGTTCCGGTTCTTGCACCTGCCAACGGCATCATCACCAATCTGGTGACTGGACCGGTAAAAAGTGGTGAGCGGATTTTGACCGTTCTGACCGAAAGCGGACAAAGCACGTCGGTCGTCGCATCATGCGATTGCGCCGCCGAGCCCACCGGTCCGGCTGTCGATACGCAGATCAAGGTCGGAGCCCAGGTGTTGGGGCTGCGTCATGCGGATTCCAAACCGCACGTGGTCGCCATGGTGGATCGTTCACATCTGATGGCGCTCTATAAGGCGCCGCATGTGAGCGTGGACCTGCCGCAAGGCACGGTTCTGCATGATGTGGTGGTGTCTAAACTGCCAAAGGTCAGCGAACAGTCCGCCGCGACCAGCGACCGGGTAGCAGTCAGGATCGATTTTGGCGGACATGACCTGTCGGCTGAAATCGGTACACCCGCTGCCGTTCGCTTCGACAACGGACCGTGGTTCGGTCTGAACCAATGGTTTGCGGATATGACGAGCAGACTCCTGCCGAAATGAGTGGTTGCGGGAGGTTTTGCCTCCTTCCGCCAAAGGGCCGCCGGTCGGCAGCCATATTGCATGCCAGTTGCAGGAAATTCATGTGCAGGGGACGTCTTGGTCTCTGAAGGGACATCCGTTGTCAGAATTCCGGTTCTGCACGCAATTATCGAGCAGCTTTTACGACACAGACCTGACGAAGGAAGCATGATGACACACGACATCATCCACCTATCAAGTTCCAATTGCCGGTGGCTGCGGAAAAGGGCGAGCACTTGGCTATCGCTGCGCATGGCGGCGTTGTCGATCTGCCTCGTGTTTACCGTCGGGCACTGGCCAGCTGCCTCCTCGGTTGCTTTCGCCCAGCAGGCCTCGGCAATGCAGGCACCAGCGTCGGGCAAAGCCGATGCCGCCGTGTCAGACATTACTGCGAACGTTCTGAAGGCCGATGGTGCGACAGATCCTCGGCAGCGCCTTGCGTTTCTCGATGCGGCGCGTGCTGGCATGGCGCAACTGAAATCGTGGATGGCGACGAATTCCGTCGAAGCAAAGACTGCGTTGAGCAGCCTGGCTTCCGGTGGCATCGATGCCGACAGTCTGGTTTCCGCCAGTATCTCCGCATTGCAGGAACAGATGAAGGGCCGTATCGCGGACCCGGAGCAAAGAACCGAAATGCGTGTGCGGACAATGGAGCTGATCGAAGCTCTTTCTCTGCCGGAATTGCAGGTCGCTGCCCTGGGAGGTTATGCCGCTCTCGTTGCCAAGGGCGACAAGCCGAATGCCATAAGCCTGATGGAAAAGGCAGCCGACCGTGTCGATCTCATCAAGGACGAGACGGCAAAGAACGCGGCGCTGAACATCCTGGCGCAGACGGCCACGATCATCGATCCTCAAATATCCTCCGCCCTTGCCGATAAGGCGGTTTCGCGCATGTGGCCAACACGCATGCGTGGTTATGCCCGCTACGATCTGGCTTTGCGAATTCTTGCGGGCAAGCAGATCGACGGTAAACAAGTCAGCGCCGCTTCCTCGGACAGCATTGTGGTGCAGAGCGTCGGTGCCCTTGAGAAAGACGATCTGGAGTCGGCATTGTTGTGGGCGCTGGCGATCAATCCGGAAGATTCCGAAGCGCGCAAGAAGGCAGTCGGCAATGTAGCGGATCTGGCCCTCAGGGAAGGCAAGCTGGAATGGATGCCCGTGCTGGCCACCAGTCTTGCGGACAACAGCGATCAGGAAGATCTGATCGAGAAGATCGTCAAGCAGCGCATCGAGGCCGGGCGTGGGCTGGATGCAGCAAAGCTGGCAGAATACCTGCCGGAAAGCGCGTTGCGCGCCGAGCTTGATTTCACGCTGGCAACGGTGTTCGTCAAGAACGATCTGACGAAGATGGCGGATGCTTCCTATGCCAACGGAAACGCCGTTCTTGCCGGCCTGTCCGGCCCTGAGCGGGGAGTGGCGGTGGTAGCGGCGGCCGAGAGCGCCATCAGCCTGGAGCGACTGGATGACGCGTTGGCGCTGGTGCAGGAATTGCGTACGGTGAAGGATGGCGGCAACACGATTGCCAATCTCGCCAAAAGCCTGGCGGATGCCGACAGGCTGAAGGACGCGGAAAAGCTGCTGCCCTTTCTCCAAGGCGGCAATGACCTCGACAAGGCTGTTGCCGGTATCGCCCGCGTGAAGGTGCGGGAAGGTGATATTTCGGCGGGCAAGAGCGCGATCGAAATCATCACCAATAGCCGTGACAAAGGACGTGTGCAGTCCGAACTGGCGCGCACGCTTGCCAAAAAGGGCGAGACGGATGATGCGAAGTCGGTTGCCCTTTCCATTCAGGACACGGAGTTCCGGATAGAGGCGCTGCTGCGGCTTGCCTCGGTTGCCAATGACAGCAAGGGTAACGGCGATTTCGATGCGCTGGTCGGCGAAGCGGTGAAAGTTGCAGCTGGTGAGGACAAAAAAGATAACCGCGACAAGGGGTATCTGAAGATCGTCGAAGTGCTGACCGATGCGCGCAAGACCGACGCAGCCAAGCAACTGATTGATCGTATTGCCGACGAAAAGATCAAGGCGCGGGCTGCCAGCATGATTGGCAAACGTGCTGCGCTGGATGGCTTCGGCGGTGAGGCATTGACCTATCTCGCGTCATTCGCCGGTGCAGGGGAGGATGAGGCGCTCAAGGCCGAAGTTCTGGTTGCGGCTGCGGCAAATCCGGCGATGCTCAGATTCGCATCGGTTCAGGCGACCACGCTGAAGGATCACATGTTGCGTGTCCGCACGGCGCGTTCCATCGCGGAAGCTAATTTTCGGTCTCTCGATGTGCGTAATCTCGGCTGGGGCAAAGGGAGCCCGGGCGACTACCGGGCCATGCAAAAGGCACCGGAGCTTGAGGCCGTGGCAGAGGTAACACCCGCTGCCGCCTTCAGCGATGGCAGGCTGACACTTGCCCGACTGGAAGGCAGGATGAGCCTTCCCGAGACCTACACCTATCCCGACATTTCCGCGCGTGCCGGCATGGTGCGTAAGGATGTGCCCTTGCCTCGACCCGGTCATGCTGCCGTTACGCTTGCCAATCTCAGTCCCTATAGCGACAAGTTCATGGAAGATCTGGCTGCGGGCAATACGGGGCTGTCTTTCGCGGCCGAAGCGCAGGGCATTCCCTATCCGCGCATTATCGTTATCCAGAGCGGCGTCTACACTCTCGGCAGTCTGGCAAGCGAACTGGATGCTGGCGGCGGTTTTCCGTTGGTCACGCGCGAAAACGATGTCGTGACACTGCGCGCCCCTGTTCTGGTGGCGGAGGGGGCGACATTGATCCTGTCCGGACAGGAAGCGGCCACCTATCGTCTTTCCGCGACGGCCGGCAGTTTCATTTCCGTGGCTGGGACGCTTTACGTCCAGGATACGACCGTTACATCCTGGGATGAGGCGACCGGAACGCCACGTTACTCGGACAAGGAAAAGCGTCATGTTTTCCGGCCTTATATCATCGGCTGGAGCAACTCACGGCTGATGATCGGTGGCTCCGTGCTGGATTCGCTGGGTTACGCGGCGCCCAAGTCCTTCGGCCTGGCCTTTTCTGCCGGTCCCAAGACCGTGGCGCAGCGGATAACTGACGCGCGTGCGCCGACCGGGGTCGTTGTCGACAATTTCTTCCACAATTTCGAATATGGCTTCTATTCCTACGAGGCAGACGAGGTCAGCCTCGTGGGCAATGAATATCGCGACAACGTGCTCTACGCGATCGACCCGCATGACCGCTCTCATCGGCTTCTGATTGCCCTCAACACCACCTATGACACCAAGGCCAAACACGGCATCATCGTCTCGCGTGAGGTGAATTTTTCCTGGGTCGTCGGCAATGTGTCACACACCAACACCGGGTCGGGCTTCATGATCGACCGCAACAGCGTCGACAATTTCATTTATGCCAATGTCGCCTTCGACAACAAACAGGATGGCCTGACACTCTTCGAAAGCAGCTGCAACCTGGCTGTGGGTAACCGGTTCTTCGACAACAAGCGTGCGGGCATCAAGATCCGCAACAGTTGGGATGTTGGCGTTCACGAGAATGTTCTGGAAAACAACGCTCAGGATGCGATCCACGGTTATATCAGTAACTTGCGGACATCCCCTGCAAACGCATTGCGCGATTTCGAGTTCGATCCCTATCTGCCGCTGACGACCTTTGCGGCCAGCGGCAACCGCATCCATGGAAATGGCGGCGGCATCAAGGTTGACGGTACGTCGGGTTTCAGCCTCTCCGGCAACGATTATCTCAATCAGGTCGGCCGGTTGATCGATGGCGATGGTCGGGCGATGGAAGGTCACATGCTGCGCTTCAACGAGCGCGAAAGCGTGTTGATAACCTCGACGGTGTGCCGACCGAAACGCCCGGAAGCCTATACCTGCCGTTTCCGCGATGCGGGGTTTTTCGATGGCGACGGTCAATCCGCAATCTTCGCGGAAGATGCGCTGACCGACACCTGCACCAATGTTTCAAACTCCGTTCAATACGAGAACTTCAACGGGACGGGAGGCCGAAGCTGATGGCAATATTCTCCGGGATTCCTGGCGCAAAAACCCCTCTGAGACACGGAATCGTTGTCGCCCTCGGTGTCTGGTTCTGCGTCACCTCGGCCGCAACCGCTGCGCCTACCTATGACGGTCTTTTCGATGTCGCAGCTCGCAAGGCGGCAATCGCGGCCGATACCTCGGGACGTCTTCGCAAACAATGCCTTGCGATCAAGGCCGATAGCAAATGGCTTGATCTCGAGGTCGTCGATGGATTTCGTCCGACCGCCGGTTACGGCAGCGATCGTGCCGGTGCCCAGTTCGCCTGGGCGGTGATGGTGCTTTCCGGGCGCTCGCTTGGCGGTGACGCCGCGTCGACCAAGATGCTGCGTACCCTTCTGAACACCTGGGCGGATCGTGGCGCCTTCGAAAAAACGGAGGTGGGGCACGACGCTTATTATGCGCTGAAGCGTGCACTCTTGCCGGCCATCACGGCTTTTTCGATCATTCGCGACGACTTGCCGGACGGGGAACGGTCGAAAATCCAGACATGGCTCGATCCGTTGGTTCGTCGCGTCGACCAGACATTCAACGGCGACGTCGACGTCAACAATCACCGGTATCTGGCGGATAGTGTGCTGATGACATGGGGCGGGATCGTCGGGGATGACGGCCTTTATGAAAAAGGCAGATCGCGCTTTCTCTCCATTCTCGATGAGGCGCGCGCCAATGGCGGGCTGCCGCTTGAAACGCGCCGGGGTGCACGGGCGCTCTGGTATATGCGGCAGTCGCTGACCAGCATGGTGGTGATGGCAGAGGTTGCCCGCGGACACGGCGAAAACCTCTATGTGAAGACATCCGGCGATGCCAACCCCGTCAAACGGTCGATCTGGACGGTCTTCGGTTATTGGCTGAACGGCATCAACGATACGGTTCTCGTCAATGCCTATGCGGCCGAGAATTATATTCCCGGACCAAGCCGTGATTATCTTCAGCAGGATACGGGCTTTCTCGATAACCGTGGCAATGGTCGCCACTATCTCGCATTCCTCGAAGCTTTGGCTGCCGTTCCTGCCGAGAACATCTCCATGCAGCGCGCGATTGCGCTGCTGCAAAAGGATGCCGCGACCGAACGGCCGTTGATCGATGAATTTGTCGGTGGCAATGCCACCTGTTTCTGGGGGAAGTGATGATGAAGCGTCACCTTTTCACCCTCGCTATTACGGTTGGATCGACGTTTTTAAACGGCCTTCCAGTATATGCCGCTGATGCGCAAGTGCCGGGCAGACTTATCGAAGCCGCGACCGCGCTTTCGCAGCGGAGCGACGGTCAGGGCATGCTGGATTATGCAAGGTTGCTGCGGGCAGGCGTGCCGGTCGATGCGCAAAATCCGTTGCTTGTGTCCGACTTCGGCAAGGCACGGACTGTCCTCGAGGCCGCGCTGACCATCCCCGGCCCACACCAGTCCGCAGCCAGGTTGACGCTGGCGAAGATGCTGCTTGCGGGAGAGGGCGGTTCGTTTGATATCAATCGGGCCCTGTCGCTTCTGGAAGAGGCTGGCCGGGCGGGGGTCGCCGAGGCAGCCTATATTGCCGGGCGGACGATGGTGGAGCGGCAGCTCGGTTCTACCGATGCGAAGGCCCGGCTGCAACTGGCGCTGCGGCTCGGTTATGGCGCGGCCGCTTTCGAGTTGGCCGGTCTGGCTGGAACGCCTGAGACCGAAGCACAATCGATGACCCGCTTCGGCATCGGGCTGCTTGAGCGGCGTGCGGTGTCCGGCGATGAGCGTGCGGCTTATGACCTTGCGACCTACTACCGGGAAAATGGGAATTCCGATGAGGCGTTACAAGCGGCACTGGGCTGGTATCGGAAAGCGGGCGAGCTTGGGCACAAGCGATCGATCTTCTGGATCGCGCGTCTGCAAATGGATTCCGCGACCAGCCTGTTCAATCCCGCTGAGGCGGCGGATTATCTCGACCGGGCGGCCGAGACCGGCGATGTCGAGGCGGCGCAGGAATTGGTCAAGGACTTTACCGAGAGCGGCGACATCAATGTCGATCAAGCGATCTTCGATAAATGGATGCGGCGTCTCGCTGGCATCAAAGATGCCAAGGCCGTCCTCTATTTCTCCGTTCAACTTCAGAACACGTTGGAAAACCGCAAGAAGCTTTCCGACGATCTGTTCGCCCAGGTGATGAATGGCGCGACGCGCGATGTGGATGCGCTTTTGCGCATCGGCACGATGTTCCGTGATGGGGACGGCGTTATCGCTGATGCGCGAAAAGCACTGGATATTTATGGGTTAACGTTGGCGCGCCAGTCCAAGGATGGCACAGTCCTTTTAGCGCAATTGCTTCTCGAAAAGCCTGAATTGCGGACGGAAGAAAGTCTGACAGCGGCCCGCAACGGGCTTGTCGCCACCGCCGCAGCCGGCAGCATCAACGCAATCGTGCTGAGGGGCGATTTCAGTCTTCATGGTATCGGCCAGACGGTCGATATCGACGATGCCATGGCGTGGTATTCGAAAGCGCTTGCGGTACGGTCGTCAGTTCGTGTGCTGAACAGGCTGGCAGAGGCCGCTCTTCTGTCTTCAGACCCGGAGCGAAAAATTCTCGCGATGGGATGGTTGGAGAAGGCCGATATCCTTGGCAGCGATGCGGCGATGCTGAAGCTCGGTAAGCTTTACGCGGAAGGGCAGATCGTTCCGGTCGATGTCGGCAAGGCGACGGAATATCTGGAAAGAGCGGCTGCAAGGGGCAGGACGGATGGTCTCATAGAGCTTGCAAATCTGCACATGCGCGTCGGCGGTCCAGATGCGTTTGAAAAGGCACATGCGATTTTCCAAAGGGCGGTCGACAGGGGCGATGTCGAGGCATCGGTCGAGATGGCACGTTTTCTGAGAGCGAATGGCCGTTTGGAGGAAGCAGTTCCGCTTCTGGAAACAGCGGCGCGAGCCGGGAGTTTCTCTGCGGCGATCGATCTCTTTGATGTTCTTTCGCTGGAAGGTGGAGAGAGCGGCAAGGCAAGAGAGTTTCTGGAACTTGCTGCAAACATTCCCGATCTCTCGTCTGCCGATCGTTTCGTGCTCGCCGGTGCTCTGCTGAAATCAACAGATTCGCTGTTGAGCCTGCGGGGTGCCAACCTCGCCAGGGAGCTGGCAGGTGCGGGGTATCCGGGTGCGGCCGCCATGCTGGCTTCAACCTATCTCGGTGAAGAGAAAAGCGAACGGAATTTTGGAGAGGCGCAGCGTGTTCTCGAAGAAGGGATCGCCAATGGCGACGTCGAAGCCACGATCATGATGGCCGATCTTCTGCTGGATGGCGTTCATACACCTGCCGACCCGTCCAAGGCTTTGTCCTATTACGATCGAGCACTTGCCGTGCAGCCGAAAAACCCATCGCTCAACCTGAAGCTTGCCCGCATGTATGCCGATGGCGTTGGCGTCGACATCGACAAGACGCGCGCCGCCAACTACCTGCGAACCGCAAGCGACGCCGGCAGCCGTTCGGCGCGGCGCGAACTCGGTCTCGCATATCTCTGGGGTGCAGGCGTGCCGCAGAACAGGGAGCTTGCAAAACAGAATTTGCAGGCGGCGGCAGATGCCGGTTTTGATCGTGCATGGCACGATCTCGCGGCGCTGGAAAGTTCCGGTTTCGCCGCACCCATCGATCCGGAAGCGGCATTTGCCCTCAATTACAAGGGTGCAAAGCGCGGCGACGCGGCGGCGATGATCGATGTCGGGCTGTCTCTGCTCTCCGGATTCGGTGTTCCGCATGATGGCGAGGCGGGCATTGGCTGGTTGGAGAAAGCCGCAGCGACACGCACGGAAGAAGGTCCGCTCGCCATGTATCGGCTCTATGAGGCGTACAGGTCGGGGCAGGGCGTCGAACGGGACGCTGACAAGGCGAATGAATGGCTGGCCCGAGCGGCAGCCGCCAACAATCCGTCCGCCATGTTTCAGACAGCACTCGTCCTTCGCGCAGACAGTTCCGAAGCCCTGCGGGCAGAGGGGCTCCTCTGGTTGAGGCGCGCGCAGGCGCTCAAGCACAATCAGGCCAACAAAATTCTGATGAAGATGGCGGCGGCTGATCCCCGTTTCGAGATACCCAAGATGGAGGTGGTCGATGAAAACGAAGAGCCTTGAGGTTTACCATCTTTGCGGTGCAGGTGAGGCGAGCCGGTTCGCCCTCCGTTTCATGAGTGCGTTGTTCGTTTTCGCCGCAACGCCTGCTTTTGCAGGCAAGGCCTGCCCGGATATCGGCAACAAAAAAACGGAATTCAATCTGGCCGAAGGGCTCGACGGCGTGTTTTTCCGTACCAATACGGATTTTGAAGAGTTCTTCGTCAGAACGTCGGAAACGATGGTCTCCCTGCGCGCCATTTCCGATGCGTTGCGCATCAAGGGAACGGAACTTGTTTTCATGCCGGTGCCGTCCCGCGGTATCGTACAGCAAGCGAAACTCGATGATAGCGACGAGATCCAGGCACGCTACAATGCCCCCGCTGCGGAACAGGAGTTCCGTCACTATGTCGCGCAGTTGCAAAAGAACGGCATTACGACGGTAGATGTTCTCAAGGCGATTGACGATCATCAGGCAAGGGACAATTTCTTCTTTGCGCGGGACCATCACTGGACGTCATCCGGCGCCCGTCTGGTTGCTTCCGCTGCCGCCGAAACGATAAAGAAGCTCGCCGAATACCCATCCCTGTCTACCTACAATTTCGAGACCAAGGCTGTCGGCAGTCTCGATTACATCGCGCCGATGGGCCACGAAATTCAGGCCCTGTGCGGCAGCGCGGTGGAGCCCGAGAAGGAAACGGTCTGGCAGACAACGCGATCGGCAGATGATGCGAGCGATCTTCTGGGGAATGTTGCCGAAACCTCCTCACCGGTTGCTCTCGTCGGCTCCTCTTTCAGTGCAACGCCTGAATTCAATTTTGCGGGCTTTCTGGCGCAGGAAACCGGTCTGGATATCACGAACTATGCCGAAAACGGCGCGCAGTTCATCTCGTCTCTTGCGACTCTCGTGTTCTCTAAAGGCTTTCATGAAAAGCCGGCTCCGCTGATCATCTGGGAGGCGCCGTCATATTATGCCGTGGACCAGACGATGTTCCAGGCATCGCGCCAATTGCTGGCGGCCGTCTACGGCTCCTGCGAGGGTAACAGCAGCATCGCGAACTCTCAGCCGAAGAAAATCAACGGCGAGACGGTGTTGCTTGCCGCCGCAGACCTCAGGGGGCAGCAATATGGGGACGCGTATCTGGAGTTCGCTACCTCGCAGGCTGGCCTGAACCAGATGACTGTCACCGTGCGTTATCGCGATGGCGATGAGGATACGCTGACGCTAGGCGGCTTTCCCCGTTTCGTCGATGACGGCACGTTTTACCTGATGCTGAACGACGAGTTTCCGACGCCCATTACGGGTGTATCCGTCAACGGAAACTTCGGCGACATCACGGTTACCGCTCGTCTTTGCCGCGTTCCCGATCAATTCATCAAGAAGCAGGGCTGAAGCAGATGTCTTTGGATGAGATTGCCTTCAAGATAAATCGACGCCGGTTCGTTCGCCTTGTTACCGCTTTTGCGGGCCTGATGGCGGCAAACCAGTCCGTTTTGGCGGCTGGCGACGATGCCGGCATCTATGATGCGGATGTTCCGAAAGACTGGAGCTTCATTCGTATTGCCTCGACCGATCCGTCGGCTGTTGTAACGGCGACCATTGGCGAGAAACCGTTCAAGGTATCTGCAAGCGGGATTTCCGATTATATCGCAAGAGCTCCCGGAGACTACGCCCTGCTGGTCAAAGGGCGGTCCACGCCGCTTTCGGTGGGGCAGGGACAATATCTGACGATTCTCGCGGGCACGGACACAAAAGAGCCTGTTGTCGTTGCGGATGTATTTACGTCCGACCCGGCGAAATGTGCGCTTGCGCTCTACAACCTCACGACAACACCGGTTTCACTGACGGCGCTCGCCAAACGCTCACCCGTCATCAAGGCCGTCGCACCGATGAGCGGCGTCTCTCTCGAGGTCAATGCCGTTGCAATCGATTTGAACGTCGAGATTTCAGGGGCGATTGCCAGGACTTTCGAAAAAACGACGCTGAAACGCCGTTCGGTGACGTCCATCTTCGTTCTGGGCAACGGGCCGGACGATATCGTTCTCACATCCGTTTCGGCGAAAGCCTGAGTAGGAGCAGGAAGATGAGAGGGATCAGGTACATGACAACATTCAAAAGCGCGGCATCATTCCTCTCCGGTCGGCGGGAAAAGACGAGGTTTGGTGCGGGCCTGTTGTTTGTAGCGCTGGTGTTTGCGGTGCAGCCGGCGCAGGCGCAGACGACCTTGCCGTTGCACGACGGTCTTATGCCAAGCCCCGACTTCGATTACGCGCCGATCTGCAGGGTCAGGGCGCAACAGCGCGATCTTTCCTTCGACTGGAGCAAGTGGGACGGCGGGCCGGTTCCCGGCAATCTGGACGATATGCTGCTGGATGCACAGGCTTATATCGGCGGAACCGGCAATGTCCCGCGTGACAGGGTGCTTGCGCGCCGCATGCTCGAATATCTGAAAAACGCCAATTATGAATTGGCTGGCCGTGCCTCACACACACTGGGTCGCCTGATGTTCGACGCAACGTCAGGATCGCCCGATCTTGGCCGAGGTCTCGCGCTCCAGGACGAGGCGATAGCGCGTGGCTTCATGGAAGGGGCGACCTTTCTGGGGCGTCTTTATGCCACGGGCGATGTGGTGCCGCAGGACAAGCTGAAGGGCGAAAAGTACCTCAAGATGGGTGCGCAAAACGGTGATCCGGATGCGGCTCTGTTGCTTGCGCGGCTTTATCGCAACAATCCGGATCTGGCGCCGTCGGAGAACGCGCCTCAGCTTCTTTTCAATCAGGCGATCGACCGACTCAGCCAGTCGCTCGGCGCTGGGGAATGCGACGTTCTCAACCTGTTTTCCGGCATTTATGCCAATGAAGAATTCGGCCTTTATAATCCGCAGCTTTCCGCCAGGTGGCTGATGGCTGCCGCACAGGCCGGAAATTTCGTTGCGGTCGAACGTCTGTCGCAGCGTTACATGATCGGCGACGGCGTTCCGGTGGATCGCAACAAGGCAGTGGAACTTCTGGAAACCGCTGCTGCGAAAGGACACACCGGTAGCCGCATTTCGCTTGCTCGCCTGTTGCTGGCAAATCTCGATCTCAAGGACGCGCTTCCAAAGGCGACACAGGCGCTTAAACAGGAGGCCCAGCGCGGAAATGTGCGCGCTTTCGAACTTCTGGCGCAGATCTCCCATGGAGATTTTGGCGGAAAGCCCAACTATTCCGCCATGGTGGGCTATCTCGAGCAGGCCGCGCGCAATCCTGTCGTTGATACGGATATTCTGAAGCAGTTGGGCAGTGCTTATGCCAGCGGCACGGGAACGGCGCGCAACACGGAAAAGGCCGTGGAATATCTGACGCGTGCGGTTGCTCTGGGATCTGATACCGCCGCTCTTGAGCTTTACCAGCTGATGGTCGACAGCACGCATAATATTTCAAAAAGTGTCAATCCGGTTGCGATATTGCGGCGCGCCGCCAATAACGGCTTGAGCGAAGCGATGGCCACACTGGCAGACGCCTATAGCTGCGGCATCGGTGTCGAACGCAACGCGGGGATAGGGCGACGCTGGCAGGAGCGAGCCGCTGCTGCGGGTAACCGCCCCAGCCTGATCGCCGTCGCCAGACAGGCGCTGGCCGAGCAATCCGGTGATGACGGAAAGCTGATGTATTTCCGCAATATTCGTCGGGCGGCGGCTCTTGGGGACCGGCGGGCGATGGTTCTCCTGTCGCTGGCCTATCGTGACGGCATCGGCACGGGCGCCGATAGCCGTGAGGCCGGCCAGTGGTACGAAAAGGCATTGGCGGCGGGCCAGGAACGCGGTCAGGCGCTGGTTCTGCTGGCGCGACTGCAGCTTTCATCTGAAAACGCCGACAAGGCGAACGTGAAGGTGGCGATCGAACTTCTCAGAGATGGTCTGTCAACCGGCGATACCTCGGTGCGTTATGATCTTGCCAAGCTCTATCTGAAGGGAGCTGCAGGTTTCACCCCTCAACCCGAGGAAGGTATCAAACTTCTTGTCGAAGCTGCACGTTTGGGTCACACGGCTTCGATGATCCAGCTTGCCGATCTCGGTGTGGACACAAAGACCGGTGGTGGCAGGGCAGCCGATCTCTGGTTGGGGCAGGCTGTGAATGATGGCGATATCCGCGCCATACTGAAAACAGCCGACCGTGCGAGCGACCGGACATCGCGCCGCGCCATGTTCGATATGGCCCTGAAACAACCGCTATGCAGCGCCAAAGACGAGGTTGCGCTGGCCGATGCCATATCGCGGGATGCTGATTACGCCATACCGACCCGCAACCTGGTCGAGCGGGCGATTGCTTCGGAAACGGATGACGCCAGCACGCTCTATCAGCTCGCAAATTTGCTCAACGACGACAAACGCGGAGTTGCCAATCCCGAACTGGCGCTTGCGACGATGGTCAAGGCTGCGGAGGCGGGCAAGGTGGAAGCGATGCGCGAAGCCGGTCGCATGTACCTCCTGTCGCCCCACGCCGATCCGCAGCAAGCGAAGCGGTGGTTGCTTGCCGCAGTTCGCGCCGGAGACGACGGAGCTTTGAAGACGCTTGTCGAGCAGTTGGTAGGGGACGAGGCGCCGAAGGCGTCGACAAATCCTTTAATCGTCGCCGAAGCCTTGGTGGCACTTGAAGATGCCGCGAAAGCAGGGGCCGGTAATGCCATTCAGGCTTTGGCGCGCGTTCTTTCGACATTGGCGAAAGAGGACGGGGCCCATTCGGAGAAGGCCAGGGTCTGGATGATGAAAGCTGCAGAAACCGGCGACGGCGCTGCCATGTTGACGGTTGCCGACGCTTTTGCGACCGGCACCAGTGGTTTTCCACTTTCGGCCGCAGACAGTACGGCATGGCTCGCGCGGGCGGCGATTTCCGGTTATCGCCAGGCTTTCGAACCTTACGCCATTGCACTGCAGATTGGTTACGGCGTCCCCACCGATCCGAAAGAAGCGGAACGGTGGTTGGGTAAGGCTGCAACGATCACTCAATAGCAAAACCTCCGTCACGATATCCGGATGGTGGAGAAAGGACCGCTCGATGAAACTTTCTGTCATTTTCACCCTGATTACGGTTTTGCCGATTGCGACGAGCGTGGCTCTGGCTGCAGGAAAGGGCAGTGTGCCGGTTCCAAAGGCGCGCGCGACGATCACCGTCAGCCCGCAAGCTTTACCGGCAACGCGTCTGCCTTCGCTTGAAGCGGCAAAAAAGCTTCCTGTCGCCCGGCAGCTGGAAATCGCAGCGGCTGCCCTGAATGAATCTCGCCGCGATCTTCGTAATCCTGATCTCGGTTTTTCCCTTCTGATATCGGCGGCCCCCAGGAACCGCGAGGCGGTTCGTCTGCTGGCCAAGGGGATCGTCAACAACGATTATTCGTTTGGCACCAATACCGGCAAGGTTATGAACCTGTTGGCGAAGGAAGCCATGCGAGGGTCTTCCAGCTGCGTCATCGCGTGGGCGCGCATGCAGCAACTCGGCATTGATATTCCCAAAAACGACGCCCTTGCCTACAAATGGTACAGGTGGGCAGCGCTGGTGGGCAATCTCCGCGGCATAGAGGAGACTTCGCTTGCCTTGCTGGAAGGGCGCGGCATCACCCGGGATGTGAATGAAGCGATTGCCTTGCTGGACAGGTTGCGGCCGGAGCGGCGCGCGGCTCGTTATGTCGAAACCGCATCCCTGCTCATGCAAAGCGTCGACGCCGACGCAACGGCACGCGCCGAGAGACTTCTGCTCTCGGCGATCGATCTGACGCCGCAGCGAAGTCTTTCCGCCGCGACGAAACTTTCCGACAGTCGGTTCAGTGCGGCGGCGCGGGAAAAGGCACAGGCGATCATCGCCGCAGCGCCGCAGGGCGGTCCTATTTCAGAAGACGGCAAGATCGCCCGCGCTCTATGGAACAGCAACGACCCGGCCGAAATCCGAAAGGGTGTGGACATGTTCGCCGAGGCCGCCAAGGCGGGCGATGAAAAAGCCGTGCCTTTCCTGGCCAAGGCGTTGAACCGTTCTGGCGTGCCGGCGACCACGCATGATGCAATTTTGCAAATTCTCGAACCCTATGCCGACCGCGGGAATATGGACGCCATCCGTGCGGTCTCCGAGGCTTATTTCGTAGGGCGTGGTACGAGCCGGTCGTTTGAAAAGGCGGCGGCCTATCGAAAACTGGCTGCAACACAGGGAGACAGCGAGGCGCAATATCTGCTCGGTCTGATGTATGCGCAGGCGACCGGCGTAGTGAAAGATATCGGGCAGGCCAAATATTGGCTGACCCAATCTGCCGATGGCGGCTACCTTCTGGCGCGATCCGCGCTTATCTCGCTAAACGGCATGACGAGGTAGACGATGATGGTGTTGTCGGCGTTATCCCTGTTGGAGTTCGCGTTTAAGCGTATCCAGCCTCAGATGGGCAGGGTAGCTGTCTTCACGCGGCGGCTTGGTTTGCTGTTTCATGGTCGCCGATTCGAACAGCGCTGCATCATCAACACCGTTCAACGTGGCTTTGGCCAGTCGCTCGAGAGAGCCAGAGCAAATGTCATCGAGTGGTTGACCGATCTTTCGGAACGTGACGAATGTGCCAGCCAGCGGACGAAAAGCATAGAGATGGTAGTTGCGCGCAAGCGCTCCCCTTTGCATTTCGAGCGGCAAAGTGCCGTCTTCGGTGACCTGGCACACGCCGATTCGATAAGACTGGCGGGCCCATTCGATCTTGTTGTGGTCTCCCGTCAGGCTGCCGACTGTGGCAAGGGCAAGTGCTGCCCAATAACGATGGTTGTTGCGGGCGCTTCTGGGGCCGGCCTTGGTGTCGAAAAACACCATGGTGTCGTCTGCCATGATGTTCAGCCATTCCGTAATGGTTTTTTTTCTGTCGAGATCGCCTGCCACACCCCAGGCGGCGATGAGACCGGATATTTCTGCAAGCACACGAGCGCGGGTGAGTTTGGCGTCGGGTGTCGTGGCGTCGATCAGGGCGCGGGACGTCGCCCATTGAAGAAGGACACGCATGGCGCATTCAGCTCCAAAGCGCGTCTCAATGTTTTCCAGCTCAAGAATAGAACGCCAGATCGGCTTGAAAACGACGATATGGGAGGTGTCCTGCCCTTCGCCCTCTATCGCCCCTTGGGAAAGATATTTCGAGCTTGTGGCAATTTTTTGCGGCGGGGTTTCGATTTGGGAAGTCGCCACATCGCAACTCATGCCCCTTTCCTTCATGCCGTTCGAGATCGTTGCGCTGCCGGATCTTTCCAGTTTCACCTGAACGTTCGGCGGGCGAGCAGGCGACGTATTCGGTGTGAGGATTTCATGTATGGCGTCATTCGAGCCTGAAACGTTGCCAACGCCCAGCATAGGCAAGCTGAACAGAAAGGACGTAGAAAAGGCAATCAACGCAAAACGCAACATGGTTCACTTCCCGACAAGGCAAGCGGCCATTGAAGCAGGTTTAAGGAAACGTCTAGTTAATGCTGCAGATTGAGTGACGCGCGTAAGCAACGGGCGGTAAAATATTTGCGGGTATTGCCTGTATTCGTAATTATTTCGTATTAATCGTTAAATATTTGTTGACTATATTGTATATTCATATTTAATGATTTTGTAATTAATAGCGAAGTCAACACGGTCATGTAATTCTTTGTTCGCCGTTGTCGTTGCCTTCATATATGTTTATTTGAAATTTTGTCAATTCGGCTGTTTTCGATGATACATGCATTTTTTTTGCATTAATATCAATACGTTGTAATTTTCCGTTAGATTTTTTGCCGTTTATTCTTTTGCTTTCGGCGAAGCACTTTCGCGATAAAATATAAGTTTTATGTTGCCAACGGGTTCTGTCGAGCCTGATCCTGCATTGCTTTTGATCGCCTCCCTCCGGCCCGGTCCGGTGGCGCGTCTATTCTGAATTTGCAGAATTTTCCCATGGTTATTTAAGTATTTCCTTAGTTGCTTTCAGGGGTTCACATGACCAAAATTGATATTAACGTCAGTGCAATGGGTCTCAGGGTCAGTGTTTTCGGGGCCGGCTATGTCGGTTGCGTGTCGGCCGCCTGTCTGAGCAACGACGGTTTCCGCGTCGTGGCGGTCGATCCGGATAGTTTCAAGGTTTCGTGCCTTGCCCGTGGCGAAGCGCCGATCATTGAACCAGACCTTGCCGAGTTTCTGGGAAAAGCCAACCTCAACGGCATGCTGACCGCGACAACCTCCGCGGAAGAAGCGGTCGAAATGACGAATGTGTCGCTCTGCTGCGTGGGTACGCCCAGCCTTCTCGACGGTACACTCAATACCGACTACGTGCGTCAAGTCTCTTTTGAGATCGGCAGGGCCTTGCGCAACAAAAGCGAATTCCACGTTGTCGTCATGCGTTCCACCATCCTGCCCGGCACGATGGAGGAGGTTGTCATACCGGCGCTCGAAGAGGCGTCCGGAAAAATCGCCGGAGTGGATTTCGGCGTCGCCTACTATCCCGAATTCCTGCGCGAGAGTTCGGCGATTGCGGATTACTACAGGCCAGGCGCCATCGTTTTCGGTCAGTATGGCGATGATACGCGCTCGATCGACGTTCTTAAGGCAATGGTCGCCCATATTAGCGTCGTTCCACATGTTATTCCGCTGCGGAGCGCCGAGATCGTCAAATACGTCAACAACTGCTGGCATGCGGTAAAGATCAGCTTTGCCAACGAGATTGGCAATCTCTGCAAGGCCAAGGATATCGACAGCCATGTGGTCATGGATGTCGTGTGCGCGGATACGCGCCTGAATATTTCCAAGGCCTACATGAAACCGGGCTTTGCCTATGGCGGCTCGTGCCTCCCCAAGGATCTGCGGGCTCTGTCCGGCTTCGGCCGCCGAATGAACGTTGCAACACCGATGCTTGACGCCGCAAAGGCGGCAAACCTGGTGCAGATCGATCGTGCAAAACAGCTCATCTCTGATGCGCGCAAGGATCGCATCGGCTTCATCGGCATTACGTTCAAGACCGACACTGATGATATGCGCGAAAGCCCGATGCTGAGCCTTGTCGAGAATTTTATAGGCAACGGCAAAGAAGTGTCGATCTTCGATCCAAACGTTGTGAGGGATGAAAGCGAAGGCCGCACCTACCTGCGCCATATTGCGCCACGTATCCGACCGTCGATCAACGATGTCATCGACAACGCCGATATTCTGGTGGTCGGCCACAAATATGCCGGTCTGACCGGGGCGATCGAAGCGGCCGGCAGACCGCTCGTGGTGGTGGATCTCGCGCGTGTCGAGGTGCCCAATCGTAGCGGTCACATTGTCTATCACGGACTTTGTTGGTGAGTTGGCGGCAACGCGGGTCAATTTCTTGCGAAAATATATTTTATGGTTTTGTGAGGGTTTCATATGCGTCAGGATTTGACCGCTGTTGCAGGCGAGAACACTCGGATCGTTCCCGCCATCATGATCGGTGGGTCCGGAACCCGGCTTTGGCCTCTGTCCCGCTCGAACAAACCGAAGCAGTTTCTCACGCTGGGTGACGACGGGCATGGCAGCTTTTTCCAGCAGGCGCTCCGCCGGTTTGCCGTACCCGGATATAGTCTGCCGTGGCTGATGTGCGCACGCGACACATTGGTTCATGCGGAAGAGCAAGTCGCCAGCGGCGGATTTTCCGTCGACGGACTTATCGTCGAACCTTCGATGCAGGGAACGGCGGCGGCGATCGCCGCGCTGACTGTCACCATCTCGCGGATGGATGCGGCAGGAAGCAACGCCGTTCTTCTTGTGGCCCCTTCGGACCATATCATTGCGGAACCCGCAATCTTCAACAGGATCGTCGCGGGCGCCCTGCCGATCGCACGTTTTGCCGACCGTATCGTCACCTTCGGCATCAAGCCGGAACATCCTGAAACCGGCTTCGGTTATATCCGCCCGGGCGAGGCAATCGAAATAGATGGTGAAGTCAGGGGATACGCCATCAGTGCTGGCGATTTTCTGGAAAAACCGTCGCTTGAAAATGCAAGGCGTTATGTGGAGGAGGGGTTCTGCTGGAACGCCGGCATCTTCATGTTCCGGGCCGGTGTCATGCTGGAAGAACTGGCGCGTCATGCGCCGGAAACCCTGCGTGCGGCCGAAGAGGCGTTTGAAAGAGCCACCATCGACATGTTCGATGATATACACGCGATCATGCTGGAATCTTCGGCGTTCCGGGCTGCGCCAGCAGATATTCCGATCGACACGGCGATCATGGAACGCACGTCACGCGGTGCGGTGGTGCGCTGCGAGGGCATCGGCTGGTCCGACATCGGTTCTCTGTCAGCCCTGCATGAGATCGACCGCGACAAGGATGCTAACGGCAATGCCCTTTCCGGGCCGGTGCTGTCGATCGGCTCCACCAACACCCTCGCTTATGCACGCGGCGGCAGAAAAGTCGTTCTGATTGGGCTGGAGGACATGATCGTGATCGACGACGACGATGCCGTCCTCGTTACAAAGATGTCGCTCGCGCAGAAGGTCAAGGATGCCGTCAATCTTCTCAAGCAGAACAAGATGCCGGAATCGCGCGCCACGCGAGAGCAATTGTATGGCTGGGGAAAGGTCCGGCTGCTGAGCGATGAGGGCGACCTTTCGGTATTCACGGTGACGTTGCGCAGCAACGCGACGATCGCGCTGCGCATTCCAGAGGGCTATTGGGAGAACTGGGCGGTATCCTCCGGCAAGATCGACATCATCCTCAACGGCTTCGTTCGCCATCTGGTGCCGATGGCCAGCCTTTCGCCGACAGAAGGTGAGATTCTGTCACTTTACAACGGCACGGCCAGGGAAAGCACTATCGTCGTCACCCGGCAGCGCAGTTCCGGGCGGAATTTGGCCATCGCGCCGCAGAGTTTTACTGCGGACACGGTTCTCGACCTCATTCCCGTCGAGGCAGATGTGTCAGCCTTCGATCTCAACATGGTGCCGGAGAGCACCCTCGATGACGAGCCCCATCCCGCCAATTGACGACGGTTTGCGGCGCGCCGGACAACGCGGAATTTTGTGCAATAACAGCAGCAGGCGAATGAGTATGCCGAAAGACGGCGCGTTTGATCGTAAAACGGGTGGGCGACACGCCCGCACCCCGCTCCTGCATCAGGCTTTCGCCCGGTGCAGAAGCGGGTTTGCGGTCGTTGCCGTTGTCAGCGGTTTCATCAATCTGCTGTATCTGACCAGCCCGTTTTTCATGCTGCAAGTCTATGACCGCATCATCCCAAGCGGGAGCATCGGCTCGCTCATTGCACTCTGTCTGCTGGCGGGCATGCTGTTTGTCTGTCAGGGTGCGTTTGAAATCGTCAGAAGTCGCATGCTGTCGCGTCTCGGCGCCTTGTTCGAAGTTGCTCTCGACCGGGTCCTTTATCGGCGATCGCTGTTGCTGTGCGGTAAACCCGCAATCGTTTCGACAAGCGACGATCTCGATACGGTGCGCAGTTTTCTCTCCGGGCCGGGGCCATCGGCACTTTTTGATCTTCCTTGGCTGCCCATCTATCTGGCGATCTGTTTTCTGCTTCATCCCGTCATCGGTTTCGTGGCGCTGGCAGGCGTGCTGGTCTTGATGATTTTGACCGCACTTGCGCATTTCAGCCTGCGGCAATCTCAACGCGATCTCGCGGTGCTGACCGCAAACCGCAGGAGTTTTTCCGATTCCGTCAGGCTGAATTTCGGAGCGCTGAGGGCCATGGGCATGACCGGCGACGTGGCGGAAAGGTGGGCCGCCAATAGTGCGGCATTCCGGCTGTTCGGCACGCGTCATGCCGATGTGGCCAATACTTACGCGACACTAACGAAAATTCTCCGGCTTGCCCTGCAATCCGCCATTTTGGCGGTTGGAGCCGTGCTCGTGATAAGGGGGGATGCGTCCGGCGGTATCATTCTGGCGTCCTCGATCTTGACGTCGCGGGCGCTTGCGCCGGTTGAGGCGGCTATTGTGCACTGGCGGGGCTTTGCCGCAGCAAGACATAGCTGGCTCCGGCTCGAGGCTATCGTTGCGGTAGAGACGGACCGCGAAACTCTTTCGGAGTTACCGCTCCCATCCCGCAATATTACGGTAGAGGCCATGGCGGGAGGTTCGCCGGAAACCAAAAAGCCCATCATATCGGAGATCGCGTTTTCGCTGGAGGCGGGAACGGTTCTTGGAGTGATCGGACATAGCGGATCCGGCAAGACGGTGCTTGCCCGGTTGCTTCTGGGCATCTGGCCCGTCAGTACCGGTACGCTGCGTTTCGACGGAGCGACGATGGACCAGTGGGACGTTGATCGGCTTGGCAGCCATATGGGTTACCTCCCGCAGGAGGTCGGGCTGTTTGGAGGAACTATCGCCCAGAATATCGCCCGGTTTCGTAAGAACATTCACTCTGCGGAAGTCATTGCTGCAGCGAAGACGGCAGGCGTGCACGATCTGATTTTGCAATTGCCGGGTGGCTACGACACCCTGATCGACCCCCAGTTTCCGATGCTCTCGGCCGGTCAGCGCCAGCGTATCGCTCTGGCGCGCGCGCTTTACGGCCAGCCATTCTTAGTCGTTCTCGATGAGCCGAACGCCAATCTCGACGCTGAAGGAGAAGAGGCTTTGTCTCGCGCCATCGACAGCATCAAGATGCGCGGAGGGATCGCCGTCGTCATCACCCACAGACCCGGCATTCTTGCACAGGTGGACAGGATTCTGGTCTTGAAAGAGGGTAAAATGGCAGCCTTCGGCCCACGCGAGGCAATCATGGGTCAGGTCCTTCGCCGGGAACCGGCTGCCCGTTCAGGAAAGATTTTAAAGGTTGTCGGGGCAACCGGAAAGCTGGAGGTACCGCGATGAGCGATGAGCTTTCCATCGCTTTCTGGCGCCGTTCACTCCGACGACATATTGCCGTTGTTGTCGGGCTGGGGCTTGCGCTGTTCGGCGGTGTTGGTGGCTGGGCGGCGACGACAAAGCTGGCGGGGGCCGTCAGCGGTCAGGGCTTCATCGTCATCGAGAACAACGTCAAGAAAATACAGCATCTCAGCGGCGGCACGGTGTCGGAACTGCTTGTGCATGAGGGCAGCGACGTTGCGGCCGGGGATGTTTTGCTGCGTCTCAGCCGGACGACTGTCGAGGCCAATCTGGCGATTATCGAAAATGCGCTGGTGCAGTCTCTCGTACGCGCTGCGCGTCTCAGGGCGGAACTTGCCGGCACGAGAACTTTCGAGGCCGATTTTCTGGAGCAGAAGCGGCTCACCAGGCCTGCCTATGGCCAGCTCGTTGCATTGGAGCAGAACCTTCTCCAGACGCGGCGAGACGGTCTTGAAGGCATGAAGCGCCAGCTCGCCGAACGCAAGGGCCAGCTTGCAGACGAGATCGAGGGTGAAAACGTTCAGATCGAGGCGGTGGGAGCGTCGATTGCGGCGGTCGATGAGGAATTTGCCTCTGTCGACGGATTGTACCGGCAACAGCTTGTCACGCTGCAACGCCTGACGTCGCTCAAACAGCGCCGCGCCGAGTTGCAGGGCAATCTTGGTGAACGACTGGCATCGAAAGCGCAGGCCGAGGGGCGCATCAGCGAAGTGGAGCTACAAATTCTTCAGCTTGATGAAAACCGCCGGGGGGAAAATGCCAAGGAGTTGGCGGAAACCGAAGCGAAGATCACCGAAATGGAAGCGCGACGTGTCGATGTGACGGAACAGTTCGGCCGATTGGACATCCGGTCTCCTGTCAGCGGTCGCATTTTCGAGCTGGAGCTTCACACCGTCGGCGGCATCGTTCAGCCAGGGGAAACGTTGATGCTGGTCGCACCGCGTGGCGATGGTCTGATAGTGGAGGCGAAAATTTCGCCGCGCAATATCGATCAGGTGACGCCGGGTCAAAAGGCACAGCTGCATTTTACCGCTTTCGACCGCACGACCACACCAATGGTGAAGGGTGAGGTCGTGTCCGTTTCGCCGGATGTGCTGACCGATCAGAGAACAGGACTGCCGTTTTACGCGGTGCGGATCAGGCCTGAGGCGGAGAGCCTGGAAGGGTTGGGAAACCTGAAACTCTATCCGGGAATGCCAACGGACGTGTTGATGCCAGCGGCGGAGCGGCGCCTGATCTCCTATCTCGTCAAGCCGCTGACGGATCAGCTCAATCATGTTTTCAGGGAGGACTGAGCCGGGACAAGAGAAATCATTTCCGCCCGGTATCAAGCAAGGCAATCAGTTAACGAAAAAAAGCGTTAGCCCGGAGGGGACCATGGCAGTTATCCAGTTTATTGCGTTTATGGGGCAATCCAACGCCGACAACATGTTCAACCTTTATGGGGACAACGATTCCGGTGCTTCGGTTCTTGCGACCGAGCTTTCGTCCTATCTCGGCATTTCCGGCGGTGTTTCGGCGTCCACGCTGAAAACAACTATCCAGGGCACTGGAACCTTGTCGAAATTTGCGACTGCTGACAACGTGGTGGTTCAGGATTTTGCCAAGGGCGCGAGCGGCGTCGATGGTAATGCTTCCGATGCGCCCGGCTCGGATTTTCTCTGGTGGTATCCCGACACGAACACGCCCGGAGCACTGGCGCTGGCCGCGATACAGGGCATCAACGCCTCGGTTGCCGCACTCGAGGCGCAAGGCTACACGGTCGAACTGAAAATCGTCTGGGCGCAGGGCGAGGCGGATGCCAAGCGCATCATGGACGGTACGAGCGACGTCGAGACCTATAAGGAAGCGACGGTCGAGGTGCTGGATTACATCCGAGCCCAGACCGATCCTGCCGCGCCGGTTTTCATACAGGAGGTTGCCGATACGGCCTATACCGGTTCGGATGCCCGCTGGAACGGGGGGCAGGATATCGTTCGCGAGGCGCAGCGGGAAATCGCGGCCAGTCGCGACGATATCTATATCGGTTCGATCACCGACGATCTACCGCTTAAGGATCAGGTCCATACGGATAACGAATCCTACGAAGTGGTTGGAGGCCGGCTCGCCAATTACATCGCTTATACGGAAGGGTTGACCGGTACCATTTCAGGGCCGCGTCCTTCGCCGGACCCGGATGAGGTGATGGAACCCGGCGACACTGCTCCCGTTGCTGTTGCCGACAGCCACATTACCGTGGCCGAGAACCGGACGACGGTCAGCAATACGTTCAATCTGCTTGCCAATGACAGCGATGTGGATGGCGATGTCCTGCGGGTGACGCAGGCAACGCATGGTTCCAAGGGTACCGCCATTCAGGCAGCGGAGACTGCCGTTGCCGGCAAATACGGCACGTTTTATGTCAGCCCGAATGGCAGCTATTATTACAGGGTGGACCCAACCCTCGCCGCCACCAACGCCATCGCGGCCGGGCAGACCGCCGAGGACAATCTCACCTATCGTATCTCTGACGGACGCGGTGGGACAGCCAGTGCCGTCGTCACGGTGAAGATCAACGGTCTGAACGATGCGCCGACGGCGGTTGCCGATACCGCCTCGGTCGTCAAAACCGTTTCGGGCAACGGCAATCTGCTGACCAATGATCTCGATCCGGATACGGGCGACGTTCTTTCCGTGCTTTCCGCCAGCGCCAGCGGGGGGACGGCGCAGAGCGTGACCACCGCCGGAACCACTATTGTCGGCAGCTACGGATCGCTGATCCTTAAAAGCGATGGAAGCTGGGTCTATCAACCAAACCAAAGCAATGCTGCCGTTGCAGCACTGTCCGGCTCCGCGTCGTTATCGGAAGTCTTCAACTATACGGTCCGCGATGGCGCAGGTCTCCAGTCCTCGGCATTGCTGACGGTTTCCATTCGCGCCTCCTCCACAGGTGGCGAACCCGAACCGACAATCAGCGGAACGGCGGCGGCCGATACGCTGCGTGGTACGGCAGGCGCAGACGTGATTGCCGGCCTGGGTGGCAACGATACGATCAAGGGGCTTATCGGAGACGATATCCTCATCGGCGGCGACGGCAATGACTATCTGGAGGGCAATGAGGGCAACGACCGACTTAGCGGTGGTGCGGGTGTCGATACGCTGAAAGGTGGCGCGGGTGCGGATACCTTCGTCATCAACAGCATGAGCGAGGTAGGCGATATCGTTTCCGATTTTCGTTCGGATGACTTCTTCGATCTTTCCGGCATTCTGGCAATGCCGTCCGGTGCGACGGGCGCGAGCGCATTTGCGGCGGGCTATATCCGTGTTTCACAGTCGGGCGCGGATACCCTCGTCGAGGTGGACGTGGACGGAGCCTCCGGACCCGGCGCCTTCGCAACGATTGCGACGCTCAGCGGAATTACGGCGCCGAGTGTGAAGGCGGCGCAGTTCATTGTCACACCATCGATTCCGTCCGGGCCTGCCAACACCGCGCCGTCTGCGACAGGCGAGGTCAGGTCCGTTTCGGAGGACGGTCCGGACAGTACGGCTTCGGGCAACCTGCTTGCCAATGATCAGGATAGCGACGGCGATGTCCTGTCGGTTGCCTCGATCGTGATCAAGGGCGTGACCTATTCGCTTGGTGCGTCGCAAACCATTCAGACCAGTTACGGCGCGCTGACGATTGCGGCCAATGGTGGCTACAGCTTCACGCCATCCGCAACCAATCCGGTCGTCAACGCGCTCTATTTCGATAATCTGGTCGAGAGTTTCGAATACACCGTTTTGGACGGTCGCGGCGGAATGGCCAGGGCGACCCTGTCGATCACGATTGCAGGCAGCAACGACGCGCCGGTGGCGGTCGGGGACACCGGCATCGTGTCGGTCAATGCCAGCACGACCGGCAACGTCGTCGCCAACGACACCGATCCCGACGCCGGTGATTTCATGGCCGTGACGCGAGTGGTGCATGGCTCGTCGAGTGTTGCCATCACCGAAAACGATACGCAATTGGCGGGTACATACGGCCTGTTGGTCATCGATTCTGACGGCACGTACAGTTACGTTCCGAATATTTCCAATCCGGCGGTTTCCGGCCTTTCGGGCAGTTCGACGCTGACCGAGACCTTCAGCTACACCATTCGCGATGAGACGGGTCTGCAGTCGACGGCCAGTCTGGTGTTCACCATCAAGGAAGCGAACCACGCGCCGGTTGCCGCCGATGATGCGGCGACAGCGACGGCGGGCGCGGCCAATGTGACAGGAACCGTTCTCGGCAACGATAGCGACGTCGATACCGGAGACGCATTGACGGTCCTGTCTGCCAGCGGCAGTGGCGCGGCCGTCAATGTCACGGGCGCGGGAAGCGTAATTGCCGGCAGTTTCGGAACGCTTGTTCTCAAAGCGGACGGGAGCTGGAGTTACGATGTAGAAGAAACGAACCCCTCAGTTGTAGGCCTGTCGGAAACCTCCAGTCTCACGGATAGCTTTCACTACACGATCCGGGACAGCCAGGGTGCAACCGCGACGGCGACATTGTCGATGACGGTCAAGGGTGCGCCGGCCGGTGGCGGTCCGGGATATGGAGTCCCGACCATCATCGGGACCGAAGCGGGCGAAACGATATCCGGCCTGGCCGGCAACGATATCATCGAAGGCAGGGGCGGCAACGATGTTATCAAGGGCAGGCTCGGCGACGACGTCCTCGTTGGCGGTCCCGGCAACGACACGATGGAGGGCAATGAAGGCAACGATGTGCTCTATGGTGGATCCGGCAATGACCAGATGAAGGGTGGTGCCGGCGCGGATGCGTTCTGGTTCGGCAGCGGTCACGGCGCCGATATCGTGTATCAGTTGCGGGCCGACGACACTCTGGTGTTTACCAGCGATCTTTTTGTGTCCAAGGCCGCTTTGCTGGCAGCCGTAACGGTGGTTTCGGCAAATGAACTGTTGGTCGCGACGCCGGATGGCGGCTCGATCCAGTTCCTCGACACCACACTGAGCGATTTGCAAAAGAGCGGTTTCACGGTCGCAGACGGCTTGTTCGTCTAAGCTGTCGCCAATGCCCTGATCATCGGTAGGATTCGCGTCATGCTCATTCCCGAAATCCGCCCTCTCGACGTTTGATTACATGAGGGAGCTGTGCGGTCTTCTTTGTGTTAAGCTGAAATTGGTTGGTTCCGGGCCTTTTCGGTCACCCGGTCGCGCACGCTCTTCAGAATCTCGTAGGACAAGGCGGGATCATTCACCGCCCGGGACATGACCAGAGCGCCGACGAAACTTGCGACATCCGCGATTGCTCGGGCGCGGTCAGGCCCGGAACGACTGTCCGTCTGCAAGTTCTCCATATGACCGTGGTGCTGACATCAATGGCGTCACGGCCGAGACGATCAAGTTTGGTCACGATCAGGACGTCCTCCGATTCCAGCCTATCCATCAGCGTGGAAAATCCGCGGCTAGGCAGAGGCCTTGTACACCAGCAAGGTAGGCCTGAAAATTGTCGCTCTGAGAGATAACCGCCTGGAAAGCGGTGATCAGTGGAACCCTTGATCGAGACCACAATTGGGGATCGGGAAGTGGTTGCTGACAAGTTCTCCCTTGGCCGACATTAACTTCAGTACTTTGAATAACTGCATCTTTGGGATCACCTAAGTTCTCGGTCGTAGGTTCGATAACCCTTCAACTGCCCGGAAGCGTCCAACTTTGGGGGCAGCCATGGTCCGCTAGTGGTCGCTCGATGCGAAGAGGTACTGCAAGAGCTGAAAGGGCTGGGAGAAATTAGGAGCTCCTCCAGCCGCTTTTAAATATTTATTCAAAGCGCGCACAGTCGGAAGCTTCCATACTTGGATCGCCTCAATCAACAACCGTCATTGCAATCCCGCTTGGTGATAAGCATACAACTTGAAATCAAAATTTGATCTGATCGCGTCCGAAGTATTGAGGGACGTCGACAGCTTTCTGTGGCGGAGTTGCGGGGGGCAGTTCGAGGACCGCCGGGGCTCTAATCGCGGCTGGATGAGAGTTCAGTGGCAGGTCATTGCCGGCTTCATGCGCCGGCACTAATTTTATCTCCCCGCTTGGTGCCGCGGCCGGAAACACATGCGGCTGCTCGCGGAAAAACGCTTCAAAAGTAGCTAAAATATGCCGCACCGCATCGGAATGGCTGAAATAGTAGATCAGAGCTGTTCGGGTAACCTTTCCAAGGAAATCGCTCAGATTGTCTCTAGCCTGTCTATGTCCGCGGACATCTGCTACGGACAAGGGGTGTAAAGTCTTTCTGAAAGCTGTGTCATTGCAAGACGATGTTCCGAAAATGCCTGCAAGTGGCATCCAGACGCTGGCGACCGCTCTCGAAGGCGATCAGGTAAGCGTGTCTGCACTGCTGGAAGCTGTTCTTTCCGCCTCTGACGACTGCATCAAAATCTTGGATCTAGATGGCCGTCTCCTTTTTATGTCCGAAGGCGGCAAGCGGGTCATGGAAGTCGATGACTTCGATGTTCTGATGGGATGTCCATGGCCGGATTTCTGGGTAGATCAGGGCAACGCTGCAGCGCGCAATGCGATCGAGACCGCAGCAGCAGGGCGATCAGCCCGTTTCACGGGCTCCGCCAATACCGCTCGCGGTAATCAGCGTTTCTGGGATGTCCAGGTTTTGCCACTCCTTGATCGCAACGGCAAACCAACCCATCTCCTGTCGATTTCCCGCGACATCAGCGAGGCTCATGCCGCGAGAGAAGAGGTCGAGAAGCTGCTTGCAGCCGAAAAGGAAGCGGCTAAAGCCGAAGCTGACACATTGAGGCGCCTGCTGCTGGATGCTCCGAGCTTCATGTGTGTGCTGGAGGGACCGGATCATGTCTTCAAGATCACCAACAAAGCTTATCTTCAGCTGGTTGGCCACAGAGACCTAATTGGTCGTCCCGTGCGCGACGCGTTCCCCGAAATCGAAGGACAGGGCTTCTTTGATCTGCTGGACCAGGTCTATTCGACCGGAATACCGTTCATCGGACGCAGCGTCAGCTTCGCAGTCCAGCGAAAACCGGACGGACCTTATGAGGAAGCTTTTCTCAACTTCGTCTATCAGCCCATATTCAATGCGAGCGGTGAGGTCACTGGAATATTCGTTGAGGGCAGCGACGTCACGGATCTAAAAGACGTCGAACTTGCGCTGCGCCGGAAAGATCTTCAGCTCGAGCTGGCATTGGACGCGGCGGAAATGGGTGTTTGGGAATGTACGGTGATCGACGGAAAATTCACCGATATCAAGGAAGACGAAAGGGCACGCAGGCTACTCCATCGGTTGCCTGAGGAAGACGCGACATTCGACAACTTTGCGTCTCGCGTCCATCCCGATGACAGACTCGCCCTCGGCGAGGCCGCATCGCAAGCTTTGGATCCCAACGGTAACGGCCTCCTCGATGTCCAGTACAGAATGCTGGAGCGTCCTGACATGCCAGAGCGTTGGATCCATGCGCGGGCCAAGACGGTTGTCTCCGAGGGCCTGACAAAGTTCGTGGGCACGGTGCGCGACGTCTCAGACCGGAAGGATGACGAGGCGCGCCAGCACATGGTCAGTGGTGAGTTGCAGCACCGCATCAAGAACCTCCTGGCAATGGTCAGTGCGATAGCGACACAGACGCTGCGTGGCGACGATATTGCCGATCGACGCGAAACCTTCAACGCCCGTCTGCATGTTCTGGCACAGGCTCAGAACATGCTTATGGCCACCACACTTGAGAGCGCTGGCATCCATGACACGCTACGCGCGGCGCTCGCTCCGCACGGCGGATCGGACGGCCGGTTCGACATCGAAGGATCCCACTTCGAGATGACACCGAAGCAAAGCCTGTCGATGGCGCTGACCCTGCACGAATTGGCAACCAACGCGACCAAGTATGGCGCGCTTTCGAACGATGTTGGCCGCGTCAGAATATCCTGGCATCTGATGAAAACTGCGGACGAGAAACAGGCCCTGAACTTCGTCTGGCAGGAGAGCGGTGGACCGGCTGTATCCGAGCCGAGGACCAAGGGTTTTGGCTCTCGGCTAATCTCGCGCGTGCTCGCCGCCGATTTCTCGGGCGAGGTGCGGATCATTTACCCACTCGGCGGCGTTTTATGTACTCTTAATGCAAAACTCGGATAATTCGACGCGCAAAATCTTCGCTTTGTCCCCATTCCATGGGATCCGGCCAACCAGAAATCTAAAGCCATGATCACTCAACGGACTACCGTTCTGGTCGTCGAAGACGAAGCTCTCGTAAGAATGGGAATTGTCGATGAATTGGAAGATGCGGGTTTCGAAGTCTTCGAAGCTGCCAATGCCACCGATGCGATTGGCATTCTGATCGCGAACACTCGGATCTCGGTGATGTTCACTGATGTTGACATGCCCGGCGGAGTAGACGGTCTTAAACTCGCGGCTTCAGTTCGGGATCGCTGGCCGCCCATCACCATCATCATCACCTCCGGCCATCGGATTGTTGATGTGGGCGACCTTCCCGTGCGTGCCCGGTTCATGTCTAAACCGTATAATCCTGACACGGTCGTTCGTTCGATAAGAGAGATGACTGGTCGCTAATCCAGTAGACATAGCTCTGGTCAAGTTGCAGGGCCGAAGGTTTCGATCCATTCAAGAGCAGGAACGTGGAACAGCGGTTCTCCTGTTTGAATCCGTTCAAACCAACGGCTGCAGAAACCGAAAGTCATAGGATCGCTTCACCACGGTTCTGTCTCAATGAAATTCCAGAATCACACCGCTCGTATGATTGGGCCCAATAACAAGCTTACCTCTTGATGTCTGCGTCAATGGAATGTTTTGCTCCTTCAAAAAGCGCCGTGTCTGCTCCAAGTCGCTGACCCTGATCTGAAGTGCGGCAAAGCCATTGCGAGGCGTCTTGTCCACATCAAGTCCGGTGTAAAAATCACGAAGTGCGGAATGGTCGAAAAATAACAATGGTGCTGAGTTATCGCCAGTTGCCACGCGGAAACCACCCTCAACCTCGCTCACATGGCCTTGTGCGTAAAATCCTGCGTAGGTTTCTGCCGTCGCGTAAGGGTCGTCGCTGATACCGATGATGCCGCCGAGACCAATCGCCCCGTTTGCGTGCTGCTGAAGCTCCGGGCGCCACACCATGTCGCGCGTTTCGTGCTGGCACAGGAAAAAGTGGCCGAGGGGAACTTGCTCGGCTTCGAAGCTCAGCGTTCGAAAGCTCGCAATGCCTTCACCGCCACCAGGGAGAGGCAAAGGTCGGGAAAAGGCGCTGGCCTCTCCGGTTCTTATCCCAATCGCGTTCAGAGCAGGTTTGGCAGCTTCGGTACTTTGCGTGCGATTGGCAATGGCTTGGAGACCCTCGCCATATTGAGCAAGCGTGTTGCGCTGTGACGTATTCTGTTCGGTTTCGGTGACGACGCCGAGAAGCTCGAGATAGTCGTCTTGAAACATGATCGTGTAATTGGCTGTTCCCTTTTGCGGGCTGTGTAGCCCGCGGGGTGACAGCGTGAAGCCAAGTCGACGATAAAGATCGGCGGTGGCATCGAGGTCATGGACCAGAAGATAGGTGTGGTCCACGCCAAGCACTGGATGGGTCATGAATGTTCGTCCGTTCGTTAGATTGCCGGGGTCGGCTCACCGATGGACAGCATCAGCCGGTTTGCCCAGTTGAAGAAGGCTGCACCATGGACGACATCGGAAATTTCTTCGTCAGAGAGGCCAGCGTCGCTTAGGCGTTTCTTGTGCTCAGAGCCGAAGGCCGAAGGGGTGGTGCTGAGCGCAACCGAGGCCGCGACGATGGCATTCCAGCGCTCGCCGAGGTCCGCCGTCACGCCTTCGTCTAGCAGCCTTTGTACATCGGCTTCGCGTTTTGAATATTGCGAGGCGAAACGCGAATGCACCGAAGCGCACAGAATGCAGCCGTTCAATCGTGACGCCGCCGTGGCCGCAAGTTCCCGCTCGGCGCGGGGAAGGCCGTCCTTTGTGTTGTAAAAAATGTCGTTGTCGGTTTTTGTGCGGGCTTCCAGAATATCAGGGTCACGTACGAGAAGCGCGAAATAGGGGTTCTTGGCGCGTGCTTTGTCGACCAAGGCTTCGTAATGCCGGTCTGTAAGTTCGGCCTCGGTGAGCGGTTGAAGCCAGGAGGTCCAGCCAATCTTGTCCTGGGTAAAAGCAACGGGCGGATTTTCGATGGCGGGTTCGATGATGGTGTCGGACATGAATATTCTCCGTTAGGCCGCAGCCAAGACCCTGAGACCAGAGACGATGCGGATCTGGAAGGCGAGGAAGGAAACAAGCTGGGAGAGGGTTACGACGCCGGTCGTGCTCCAGCCCGCAGTCAGAAGTCTTTGAAGGGATGCCGGGTTGGCATCTCTCGGACGGAAGGTCAGAAGATGCGCATGTTCGAGAGCCGCCGAGAGCCGTTCGCCAAGAACTGTTCTGTCTGCCTCACCAATGGTCAGGATCGGCCCCTCAGTATTTTCTTTGCTCAAAGGTCCTTCAGGATAATGGCCATAAGGACCTTTCGAAGCATTCAGTTCAGCCAGAGACTTCACAGTGGACAGAAGTGCTGAACCATTTCCCAACGCGGCCAGTTTCTCTCCATAGAAGGCGGCGATCGTCTGTTCGCCATGTAGCGCCGCAACGAAGGCGGCAACTGCAAAGCGTTCGGCAAGCGAAGAATCTTTTGTATCCGCTGGCTCGAAAAGCGCACTCCAGCTCTTCTGGGCGTGTTCTTTCGTAACGGGTCGCCTGTTGCGCAAGGCTTCAATGGTCGAGCCGGATGCAGTGCCAATGAGATGGTCGATAATGTCGATTGTATCAGTCATGGATGTCTCTTTTTAATGGAAAAGGTTACTGCGCTGCGACGAGCCGTTGTGCAGTGGGTTGGCTCCAGCCCAGCGCTGGGGCCACGTCCGAGGCAATCAGTTCTATCGAGCGAAGGATTTCTGCATGCGGCGGATCGATCGAGTGAACCTGAAAGGTGATGTCGGTGGCACGTGCAAGTGCACTGTCCTGTTCGAGCGAAGCGATCACGTCGTCGGGTGTGCCGACATGGCTGTCTAGGGCCTTGATCAAATCCTCGAGACTGTTGCCCGGGATGCGATGACCGGCCGCAGCAAAACGGTCGGCAACGCGGCGCAAACCGATCTCGGCAAATGCAAGCGCGCGTTTTCGGTCATCAGCGACGAACAGGCTGCGGGAACCCAGAATGCGGGGTGTTCGGCCTTTGGGTAGGCCTGAAAGATAGGCATCGATAATCGGGTTCTGTATCTCATTCAGCGTCGCAGCAGGATTGTCGGCGGGGCGGGGCTGCGTTCTGGACAACATCAGCCCGTCACCACTCAGACCTGCCAGACGCGCACCATTTGCGGAAAAGGTGGCAAGCCAGACCCGATCGAGAAGTTGCGGGGCATTTGGGTAAAGAAGGTTGCCACCATGCAAGGACTTCCCGGCCCATGCATCGCGGATGGTCGAGAGGTTTTCGGCGTAGATTTCGCCACGCCGATCGGACTCGATCCCAAAGGCTTCGAAAGACTCCCGCGTTCCACCGGTGCCGAAGCCAACCTGCAGTCGTCCTCCTGAAAGGAGATCGAGAACGGCAGTGTCTTCGGCCACACGCAGCGCATTTTCCATCGGCAGCGTAATCACGCCGGTGCCCAGACGTATCCTCGATGTCCGGGCTGCCACATGAGAGAGGAAGACGGCGGGCGATGGAAGGCCGCCTTCATCCGCATGAAAATGGTGCTGGGCGATCCAGGCGCTGTCGAAACCATTTTCCTCGGCGTGGATGATCTGCTCTACCGCAAGGCGATAACGTTCACCGGCAGGTACATCGTCGAGAAGACGGGTGAAAAAACCCAGGCGTTTCCGGGTGATGGTTTTGGTCATGATAGAGGTCCTGCTGGCAGCGGCTGCCGAGACGGCTCGGCACGTGGGAACTTGGTTCCCGGTATGGCTTCGATCAGTTCGCGGGTATAGGCGCTGGATGTCGACGAGAAGACGTCTGTTACCGTGCCATAGTCGACCTGCCGGCCGCTATGGAGAACCGAGACGGTATCGGCGATCTGTCGGACGACGGCGAGATCGTGAGACACGAACACGTAGGTCAGGCCAAGATCGCGCTGCAATTGCGCAAGCAGTTCGAGGATTTGTGCCTGCACGGTGACATCGAGTGCGGATACCGCTTCATCCAGCACAACTATTTCAGGGTCTAGCACGAGCGCGCGTGCTATAGCGACACGCTGACGCTGGCCGCCCGACAATGCGTGGGGCAGGCGCAAAAGGACCGCAGCGGGCAACCCAACCCGTTCTATGATGGCGCGCACGCGTGTCTCGCGCTGGTCGCGAGGAAGAGCATCGAAGTTGAGTAGCGGTTCCTCAACAATGGCCTGAACCGTCTGTCGCGGATCAAGCGATGCCCAAGGGTTCTGATAGACGAGCTGTACTTTGCGGCGGAACTGGCGAAGACCTTCCGAGCGAAGGCTTCCGACATCAATATCCCCGATGCGGATATTTCCGCCCGTTGGCTTTTGAAATCCGGCAATCGAACGGATGGTCGTCGTCTTGCCTGAGCCGGATTCGCCGACGATTGCATGGGTGGTGCCGCGCGCAACGGTAAACGAGATGTCGTCCACGGCCCGGAATTGGCTGCCGGTTGGAAGTTCGAAATCCTGTACCAGATTGGATATTGTGAGGGCGACGGGTCTGTCCGGCTCCACTGCCGGTCGTGGCTTGGCAACGGAAAGCGACGGGGCATCGGAAAGCAGCTTGCGCGTGTAGGCACTTTGCGGTGCCGCCAGCACGTCTGCGGTTTTGCCCTGTTCCTGGATATGCCCGCCTTGAAGCACAATAATCTTGTCGGAACGGTCGGCAGCGACACCAAGGTCGTGGGTGACCAATAGCACCGCAGTTCCGTATCCCCGGCGCAGATCATCGATCAGGTCGAGAATGCGGCGCTGCACCGTGACGTCGAGGGCGGACGTCGGCTCGTCTGCAATGATGAGTGCTGGTCGCAAGGCGATAGCGATGGCGATCAGCACGCGTTGCTTCATGCCGCCCGAAAGTTCATGCGGATATTGGCGCACACGAAGTTCCGGTTCCGACAGGCCGACATTGGTGAGAAGTTCGATGACTTTACGATCGGCTTCACGACGGTTGAGGCGACCGTGAATTTCAAGGATTTCGCGCACCTGCGCGCCGATGGTCAGGACCGGATTGAGTGAACTTCCTGGGTCCTGCGGCACGAGACTGACCACGGCACCGCGAATGGCACGCAGACGTTTTGCGTTCCAGCAGCTGATATCCTCGCCGTTGAGCAGGATGGCACCACTGTCGATCCGGCCGTTTTCGGCCAGCAAGCCGATCACCGCTTGCGCGGTTGATGTCTTGCCGGAACCGCTTTCACCGACCAGTGCCACGACTTCACCCGGCTGTACGGTAAAGGAGACGCCATGCACGATGACGGTGCGGCTGTCCCCTTGGCTATAGGAGACGTGAAGATCGCGGACGTCAAGAACAGGCCTATCGGATGTGCTCATCGTGTGCTCCTTCCGATCGATTGACTGACGCGATTGGCTGATAGCACCACGGCCACAACCACCAGACCGGGCGCTGCCGTCAGCCACCAAGCGGTGGCAAGATAGTTGCGACCTTCCGCAATCAGAAGGCCCCATTCTGGGGTTGGCGGTGGCGCGCCGTAGCCGAGAAAGCCGAGCGTTGAAATCTGTAGGATCGCCCAGCCGAACTGCACGGCAGTATAGGCAACGACCGAGACAAGTGAATTGGGCAGGATATGGCGCCAGAGTACTTTGCCGAATGTGCCGCCGCTACCGAACGCAGCCTCGACGAATTCCGCGTTCCTGACGCGCACCACTTCCGACCGCATAAGGCGCGCAAAACCTGCAATAGCCGTTGCGCCAACGGCAATCGCCGCATTGAACGTTCCGAAGCCGAGAAGGATAATGATGCTGAGGGACAAAAGCAGTGTTGGGATTGAGAGCAGCACATCGACGAGCCGCATCAGTGCTTCATCGATGCGTCCACGCACCGAACCGGCGACGAGGCCAAGCGCGCTACCGACGACAAGGCCGACACCAACAGCGGCGATGGCACCTGTCAGTGAATGGACTGCACCGTAAACGATGCGGGCAAAAAGATCGCGGCCAAGCGAATCCGTACCAAGCAGATGGACGGCAGATGGTGCCTTTAATTGCCCGCCCGGTATGCCTTGCAGCGGATCGTATGCAGTGAACAGCCAGGGCAGAAAGGCCCACGCCAGAACTGTTGCCAGCACCAGCCAGGCGAGTGCGAGGCCATAAGGGAAGCTTCGCACAGTTGCCCCGAAGCCACGGCGTTTGCTCACCCGTTTGTCAGGCTTGGAGGTGGTGGTGATTTGAACGAATGTGTCGATGCTGGTCATGCTGCGGCACCACTCCTGTGTCTGAGACGTGGATCGAGAAGAGGATACGCAAGGTCCACCGCCAGATTGATGGTGACGAAGGCTGCAGCCGAAATGACGACGACGGCTTGGAGGACAGAAATATCCTGATTGCTGACGGCTTTTTCAGTCAGCCCGCCAATTCCGTTCAGGCCAAAAACCGTTTCGGTGACGACAGCACCTGCGATCAGCTCACCGAACAACACGCCAGCAATCGTAAGTGTCGGAAGGATTGCGTTTCTAGCGACGTGCCGCCACAGAAGTCTTGTTTCGCTTGCCCCTTTGGCACGGGCCACGGCGACGAACGGACGGATGCGGATTTCGTCGATGTTACGAATAAGGATTTGCGCCAGCGGCGCGGCAATCGGCACCGCAAGCGTTGCCACCGGCAGAATAAGACTTTCCCATGGGCCGGGATTGATGACCGAGACCAGCCTGAGCCGGAAAGAGAAAATCTGGATTAGCATGATGGCCAGCCAGAAGACCGGGACCGAAATGAACAGAGAGGGTAGAGACTGTATGGCGTTTCGCAACCAGGCGAACGGTGCCATTGAAGACAGAAAGGCGATCAGCACCGCAAGCAACACGGCCGCAGCGAAACCGAGCCCCGCCAACCTCAGCGTCGGGGGAAGATTGGTGGCAAGCTGTGCCGAGACCGGAACGCCAGCCTGCAACGAATACCCGAAATCGCCTCGGAGGAAGTTGGCAAGCGTTTGTCCATACTGCACCACGATATTGGAATCGACGGCATAGGATTGCCGGATCTCTGCAACCTGATCGGCGCTCAAGCCAAATTCCGGATTGAGGAATTTGATCAGGACAGCATCGCCCGGCAAGGCCTGTAGCAATATGAAGGACAAGGTAAATGCCGCCCAGAGAACGAGCAGTGCCTGGCCGATGCGTCCGACAACATAGCGTTTCATATGATTGCTCCAAAAGGAGGACGGCAGTTTTGGGCTGCCGCCCTTTTCGGCTTGGGAGGCCTGTTATTTCTCGACCCATGTGCTGTAAAAGGATGGACGTCCGACCGCCTCAAACGCTACACCCTTGACATAGGGTGCTCCGGCAAAGGCCTGTGGCTCTTCGAAGATCGGCACTGTGTAAGCCTGATCGAGCAGATAGGCCTGCGCATCGGCAACCGCCTTCAAACGCTTTTTCCGATCCGGCTGAGACGCGATGTCATCGAGGATCGCATTGAGCTTGTCATCGGAGAAGTTTTTCACTTTGTCGCTGACGCCGCCCTTCTGCACCAGGGCATTGCGGTTTGTCGGGTAATACTGGCTCTTGATGACGTCAGGATCGGCGCGTCCGACCATGGCCACGGCCACAGGTGTCTTCAGCGGATCGAGTTCATCTACCACCTTGCTACCCGCGTCTCCTGCGAGCACGTTGAGCTTGACGCCAAGCTTAGACCATTGCTGGGCGATCAGTTGCAGCACCGCGCGGCTTTGTGGCTGCGGCAAGGATTCGTAGGAGGTGAGAACGAGCTTCTGGCCATCCTTCTCGCGAATGCCGTCCGCTCCCCGCTTGAAGCCTGCCTCATCGAGCAGCGATGCGGCCTTTTCCAGATCATACGTCAGCTTGTCGATCTGCGGGACGTAGCCGATTGCTGTCGAAGCGATAACGGATGTGGCCTTCGGATAGTTCTTGGAAAAGATCGTAGAAATGATCTCGTCGCGATTGACGGCAAGTGACAGCGCCTTTCGTACATTGATATCCGAAACCAGAGGATTGTCCGGGCGGAAGACGATGGAGTTGTTCACGCCGCGGGTGCTGGGTGCGTAGATGGTGAAGTTTTGCGCTTCCACCTGACCCTCGTCGTAGGCCTGAATCTGTCGAATGAAATCCGCCTGACCGGCCAGAAGCGCGCCGATGCGAACGCTATCTTCTGCGGCGATGATGTAGTTGATACCATCAAGATAAGCGCGGCCCTGATGCTCGAGCTTGGCTGGACCCCAATTGTAGTCCTCGCGGGCCTTCAGATCGAGCGACTTGCCAAGCGTTTCCGCCTCCACGACAAACGGCCCGGAACCAATGATCTTAGTCGCGTCACCGAGTTGCTCGAAGGGGAGCGCCAGCGTTGACAAGGAAACGATGCCCGAACCGATGACCGATGTGCCTTGCAGGAAGCCTGGGGAGGGTTTCTTGAAGTAGAATTTGACTGTCAGCGGATCAACGACCTCGCTGCGATCATAGTTGTTGACCACTTCCGAGACCGGTTGCTTAAGCGCCTTGTTGCCGAGACCGAAGGTGTCGAAGTTCTTAGCAACGGCAGCTGCGTCGACTGTCGTGCCGTCGGAGAACGTCACGCCAGGACGAAGTTTGAAGGTGTATTCCGTCGCGTTGTCGTTGACGGTCCAAGATTGTGCCAGCCAAGGCTCTATGTCGAGCGTCTTCGGATTTTGGTAGGTCAGCTTGTCGGTGATCTGGTTGAGAATCCCGCCATTCGGATAAAAGCCGCCCGCCGGAGGATAGAGATTGGTATGTGCCTGCTGCTCGAGATAAACGAGCGTGCCACCCTTGACGGGTTCATCGGCGGAGAGGCCGACGGTTGCGAAAGTGGTGGTTGCCAACAGCCCGAGGCTGAGAGCGATGAGTTTCCGATAGGGCATCATGAAGAGGTCTCGTGTTTGATTGGTGACACGAGCCTATCCAGTTGTCTAAGAAATCTATGGATTTACTATTCTATTTTTACCGCGAATCCAAAATTTTATTTTCTGATGATGGGTCTGCTCAACAATTGCATTCCGCGACACTCTATATGTGGCTGACGCCGCCATTCTCAGACTGAGTTTCCCAAATCGCTACTTTATCAAGTGTGCTTCGTACCAAGTCAGTCGCTTCAGCATCTGGAGAATCGCCCCGGCGACAATCAAGAAAATCAATGATGCGGACCTGTCCGACCGATTGCCGTCGGTTCTATTCCTCTCAAGGCGGTTGGTATGCACACTGCATGCCTGCCTCGTCGATGAAATCCAGTTCGGATGACACCCAAGCTTCCCCGCGACTTTGTGACGTTCCGATCGGATTGTCCTAAAGAATAGTCAACTCTGATCAGTGGACAGCGCTTATGTTGAGCGTCGAACGACAAGCTCTCCCCGGAGAGTTACAGTCTTCAAATCCGAGTGCCCCTTGATCATGCTCAGAATTGCATCAATCATTTCGTCGCGCGGTTGCTCATAGGTGGTAATGCCGTATCCGAACGAACCGGATATCTCGTAGTTATCGAAACCCACTATCGCAATATCTTCGGGTACCTGAAGGCGAAAGTTTGCCCGGATCTCATCCATTGCGCCCATCGCCAGAATGTCGTTTTCGCACATCAGTACATCGACGCGATCTTGCGGTGAAGTCTCGCTTAAGTACTTCCTCACCGAGGCCGCACCAGCGTCCAGACTATATTTTTCCGCGCTCATCTGGACGATGTTTTGGATGCCTTTTTCCGCCCAGAACTCCGTGAAGTAATGGCTTCTTTTTAAAGCCGTGGACAAAGCGGCAGCACCGCTCATGAAGCCCGGGCGTTTGTATCCCTGCGCATGAAGGTGGTCGACGATCTCCCTGAGCGCAAGTTCCGCGTCGCAGACAACCGCTGGCACGCCGTCGATCTGACTGTCACGTGCAAGCACGAACATAGGCGGCATGCCGTGTCCGTGCTGCAGGTCTGTCAGGGTTTCATCGCGAAACGCTGTACCAAACAGAATGATGGCATCGACCTGACGCTGGTCCGCATGGAGAAGTGCGTTCACATGGTTAAAGTGGCTGTTGATATTGATCAGCATCACGACCAGTCCTGCGGCCTGGAGTTTCTCGGTAAGCGCCTCAAGGAAAGGGAGTTTTTGCGGGTTGGAAAAGTCATCCACGAATACAGCGATCTGCCCCGTCGAGTTGGTGGCAAGGCTTCGTGCAAGAAGGTTCGGCGTGTAGTTCAAAGCTGCAGCGGTCTCCAGTACCTTCCGCTTGCTTTCGTCGGTAATCGATGCTCCCGGTGTGAAAGCGCGTATCACGGTCCACTTGGAGACTCCCGCCGCATCTGCCACCTGTTTAGCCGTTGCTCTCTTCCGCATAAACTCTCCGGTAATGGAACGTAAATTCCATTTTGTTGATTCAGTGAAATGAATGCTTGCTTTTAACGCATTCTGACATAACATGCACCTGCTTGCACCCGGTAGCAAACACATTTGCACCCGGTAGCAAACACATTTGCACCCGGTAGCATTCGAATTCGTCACTCAGAGGAGTGGGTGACATTGAGGAGGAAAAAATGAAATCCATTTGGAAGAATTTCGCTTCTGCGGCTATTGCCGTGTCACTGGTTGGCGCTTGGTCGGTTGGCGTCAAAGCCGATGAGCAGCCCAGCATCATCGCCGTCACTCATGGACAAGCTTCTGACCCCTTCTGGTCGATCGTGAAAAACGGAATGATGCAGGCCGGCAAGGACATCAATGCCAAGGTTGACTACCGGGCACCCGAGACCTTCGATATGGTCGCAATGGCTCAGCTCATTGAGGCCGCAGTCAATCAAAACCCGGCGGGCATTGTAATTTCCAATCCCGATCCGGATGCTTTGGGCCCGGCGATTGCCAAGGCAATCGCGGCCGGTATCCCCGTCATTTCCATGAACTCCGGCATTGCCGCCACGGAAAAGCTTGGCATCAAGCTTCATGTTGGCCAGGACGAACTTACCGCAGGGGTCAAGGTCGGCGAAAAACTCAAGTCTCTCGGCATGAAGCATGTGCTGTGCGTAAACCAGGAGGTGGGAAATGCCGCCCTTGACCAGCGCTGCGCAGGTACCGCCAAGGGCTTCGAAGGTGGAAAGGTAACGGTTCTGCCGACTTCCGCCGACCCGGCGGAAATTGAATCAAAGATCCAGGCTGCTTTAACCTCGGATTCTTCTGTCGATGTCGTACTTGGCCTGTCGGCACCGCTCGTCGGTGAGCGAGCGGTTGCTGTTGTCGAGAAGATGGGCAATGGCGACAAGGTCAAGGTCGCTTCTTTCGATCTCTCGGCCAATTTCCTGAAGGCTGTTTCGGAAGGCAAGGCACTTTTTGCCGTGGATCAGCAACCCTATCTCCAGGGATATCTGCCAGTCACATTCCTCGCGCTGAATGCAAGATATGGCACGATTCCTGCTGGAAACGTTGCCTCGGGTCCGAGCTTTGTCGAGAAGGATACCGCGGCTTCGGTGATTGAGAAATCCTCCCAGGGTATCCGCTGAGCGGGACCCATCCGGCAGCTCCCGCACCTCCAGCGAGGGCTGCCCTCATCGCCCGACATCCGATCCGCGTGAAGCGTGAACGGCAGCCGACGGCGCACGTAAACAACTGACATCTGAGGTACGACCATGACGCTGGCCAACGAACAGAACGGGTCCCCGACTCGATCCGACGAGCGCCTGAAAAAGGTTTCGACTTTGACCGCGCTTGCGCGACGTCCGGAACTCGGCGCAGTCGCAGGACTGGTGCTCGTCACAACATTCTTCATGCTGACCGCAAACCCCGCCATGTTCACACTTGCAGGCGTTGTAAACTTCATGGCGCCAGCTGCTCAACTGGGGATTCTTGCGGTTGGCGCGGCACTCTTGATGATCGGCGGCGAGTTCGATCTGTCGATCGGCTCGATGGTCGCGTTCGCAGGGCTAGTTTTTGGCACGGCCCTTGTGGTCCTTAACCTGCCGCTCAGCGTCGCGATCCTGATCGCGCTTGCTTTCGCCGTGGTCATCGGTGTCACCAACGCCCAGCTCACCATGCGCACCGGACTTCCATCGTTCATAGTAACGCTTGCGTTTCTCTTCATTCTTCGTGGCCTCACGCTCGTCGGACTGAAGTGGGCGAGCGGCGGTTCAACACAGCTTCGCGGCATGAGGGAAGCTGTGGCGGACAGTCCCCTTGCGCCGCTGTTCTCAGGCGATGCCTTCCCGGGCCTATTCACATGGCTTGGCAGTGCAGGCGTCATCGAGACCTTCCCCAATGGAACGCCGAAAGTCCCCGGTATCCCCGTAGAAATCCTCTGGTTTGTGCTGATTGCACTCGTCGCTACCTGGGTTCTGCTGCGCACGAGGTTTGGAAACTGGATCTTTGCATCCGGAGGCGACCCGAAGGCAGCTCGCAAGTCGGGTGTTCCCGTCGCGCGCGTAAAGACCACCCTTTTCATTGTTACCGCCATGTGCGCCACTCTTGTCGCGATCCTCACCGTGCTTGATGCGGGTTCAACGGACGCACGACGGGGATTTCAGAAGGAGTTCGAAGCCATCATTGCGGCCGTCATCGGCGGATGCCTGTTGACTGGCGGATATGGTTCGGCAATCGGTGCGTTCTTCGGATCGATCGTCTTCGGTATGGTTTTGATCGGTCTCACCTACACGTCAATCGACCAGGATTGGTACCTCGTCTTCCTCGGCGGGATGCTGCTGATTGCGGTTATTTTCAACAACATCATTCGCAAGCGTGTGACGGGAGAACGCTGATGAGCACGAGCCAGACACCACTCGTCGAGGTCAAGAACCTCGTAAAGCACTTCGGCTCGATTATCGCACTCAACGGCGTTTCGCTGAGTGTTCACGCAGGAGAGGTTCTGTGCCTCCTCGGAGATAACGGAGCCGGAAAATCAACTCTGATCAATACTCTTTCCGGCGTTCACAGACCGACATCGGGCGACTTCCTCGTCGAGGGGAAACGACATCTCTTTACCGGGCCAAGAGATGCGCTCGATGCGGGGATTGCTACCGTCTACCAGGATCTGGCGATGATCCCGCTGATGTCTGTCACAAGAAACTTCTTCATGGGTCGCGAGCCGTTGAAGGGCTTCGGTCCGTTCAAATACATGGACATGGAATTCGCGGATCGCGTGACCAGCGACGAAATGAAGAGAATCGGCATCGATGTTCGTGAACCCGGGCAGGCCGTCGGCACGCTCTCCGGTGGCGAACGTCAATGCGTGGCGATCGCACGCGCCGTGTATTTCGGGGCGAAAGTCCTCATTCTCGATGAACCGACATCTGCACTCGGTGTTGCGCAAACCTCGATGGTCCTGAAGTACATCGATCAGGTTCGTCGCAAAGGTCTGGGCGTGATTTTCATTACCCACAACGTCAGACACGCTTTTGCCGTCGGCAACCGTTTTACAGCTCTGAACAGGGGAAAGACGCTTGGCACATTTGCCAAACATGAAATCGACCTCGATGGCCTGCAGAACCTGATGGCCGGCGGCAAAGAACTCCAGTCGATCTCCGCGGAGCTGGGCGGCACCATCTGAAGACACTTGGAAACATGAATTTTGGCCCGGCGCATTCGCCGGGCCTTGGGACAGCCATATCCAAAATCCAGGGAACCACCCCAAATGAGCAGTACGAATAACACCCCGTTTCCGTTAGCCGCCTGCGCGGAGATGCTGTGGCGGGACAGGCCGATCGAATGGCGCGCTTCCCGATTGAAGGAGCAGGGATTTGGCGTTGGCCTCTGGAATTGGCCAGAGCACGACATTAGCAAGCTCGAAGCCACCGGTGCAACCTTCACAATTATGAACGGTTACCTGACCGGGCGCCTTACGGATGAAGAAGGTGCAGCCGAACTTTTGAGAACCGCGCGCGAAACAGCTCAGATCGGCAAACGTCTTGGCGTTCAACGCCTCAATCTTCACGGCACGGGGCTTGGGGATCGTGGACTACCGGTTCAGCCTGTCGAGGTCGTCACGGGAGCCATGTGGCTGAAGGCTCAGGATACGCTACGCCGAATCGTCGACCTCGCGGAAGAAGAAAACGTGGTTTTCACGCTGGAAAACCTCAACCTTCCCGTGGATCACCCCGGCGTGCCGTTCGGGCGCGCCGAAGACACGTTGGCACTCGTATCGAGCATCGACCACCCGCGCCTGCGTTTGAACCTGGACCTCTACCACGCGCAGATCGGTGAGGGGAACCTGATCGAACTTTGCCGCAGGAGCCTGCCGTGGATCGGTGAGATTCAGGTGGCCGATGTACCAGGGCGATTTGAGCCGGGCACCGGCGAAGTGAACTGGAAGGGGATCGCAAGAGCCCTGAGCCACATGGGCTACTCCGGCCCGATCGGAATGGAAGCATGGGCATCCGGAGATGCCGACACCGCGCTTGCTGCCTTCCGCGAAGCTTTCACTCTCTGATTTCAAGAACAGGACTAAAAATCATGACCAAGGTCAAAACAGTCAACGTCGGACTTATCGGGGCAGGGCGCATCGGTTCGTTTCATGGTGAGAGTGTCGCAAAAAGGCTTGTGGACGCGGAGCTGATAGCCATCGCCGACCCCGCCCCCGGAGCCGCTGCAAAGCTTGCGGAGAGGCTGGGCGCCGACGCTTCTTACACCGACGTCGCAGAAATGCTTTCTCACCCCGGTCTGGATGCGGTCATCATTGCGACACCCGCACGCTTTCACACCAATATCCTCGTGCAGGCTGCAGAGGCCGGCAAAGCGATCTTCTGCGAGAAGCCAATGGCACTCACGCTTGAAGATGCGGACCGCGGTATTGCGGCCGCCAAGGCCGCAGGCGTTCCGCTGCAGGTCGGTTTTAATCGTCGCTGGGACCAGGCATTTGCCGAAGGCCGCGAAGCGATCGATGCCGGAAAGGTCGGCGCGGTTCAACTCATCCGGTCGCTAACGCGTGATCCTGGTCCGTTCGGCGGCGACCCAGACAGGATTCCTTTGTGGACCATCTTTTATGAAACGTTGATCCACGACTTCGACACCCTGCTTTGGTTGAACCCCGGCGCAAAGCCTGTCGAAGTGTTTGCAATGGCAGATGCGCTGGTTCGCTCGGACGCACGCGATAAAGGCTTCCTCGATACCGCCGTCGTCAATATTCGTTTTGACAACGGCTCGATCGCGGTTGCGGAAGCAAACTTCTCTGCAATGTACGGCTACGATATTCGCGGCGAAGTATTCGGTTCGGGCGGAATGGTCACGATGGGCGATGTGAGACGTTCAAGCATGACACTGTTCGATGCAACTGGTGTATCCAACGACACATGGCGGCGCGATACGGACCACTTCATCCACGGCTATACGGCGCAGCTTGCCTCGTTTGTCGCAGCAGCCCGAAACGGCATCGTCGAGGGTGCGCCAACCGGAACTGACGCTCGTAACGCTCTGGCGATCGCGCTTGCTGCCATTCAATCCGTGTCGAAAAAACAGCCGGTTCCGGTGAGTTGAAAGCGTTACAGACAGGGGCGGATGCGGCCGTGTCCTCATCTTCCCCGTCCGCTCCAGCTTCGGCATTAACGCGTCGCTATGTGAAACTTTGATTGAGGGGAACTGGCAATGTGCAGAATTCTTATCGTCGAGGAACTGACGACACTTGACGAACTTGTCGACATCGTTTGTGCGTCTGACCAAAAGCTATCCAGCGATCAGGCATTGATTGCCAAGACAATTCTTTCTAGTCCAGAAATCATGGCGTTTGGCACGGCGAGGTCCGTGGCAGATCGTTGCGGCACCTCGCCGTCCACCGTTATGAGGCTGGCGACCTCGCTAGGATTTGCAAGTTTCAGAGAGCTCCGAAAACTTTTTCGTCAGCACGTTCGGATGACCTCGTCTCGTTCTTCAAAGTGAAATCAGCGAACAACGCTGTTAGATTATCTCAATCCATATGCACGGTATCCGAGAAACGAACTCAGCTTGCCGGAATCCCTGAGTGGTTGCGGAACGACGGGAACGGACTCGGCATATTCTCCCGGCTCGGTCCAAGTTCCTGAACTTCGTAGGGTCTATCGTACGCGCGATGAAGCACGTCGGGCTGTATTCGATTACATCGAGATGTTCTACAACCCGAAACGGAAACATGCCAGGAACGGAATGCTGTCGCCCGTCGAGTTCGAGAAGCAGCAGAAAATCTAACCCGAGGGTGTCTACGAAACTCGGGGCTATTCAACCGTCCGGTCTATGAAGTCGACTTTTACATCGCCACTCCGGCTTCTGAACCGTAACGTGCAACGCCGGGAACCGGCATCACCCCTTAAACGCGCAATTCAGGCAGAGAACTGGCAGACGCCAGGCACGCCGTTGCGTCATGGGCGAAGACCGACTGGGGACTAGAGTTGCTATCCTGTTTTTTTAGCGGCGGCCTTCAACGGCAGAACGGATATGCGAGCGGCTAACGCCGATGTCGGAAAGGCTTCTGTCGTCGAGTGCGCTAAGTTCGGCCATGGCGCGGCGATTGCGGAAGTAGTTGCGAACGGTGTCGTGGAGTTTCATTTTCATATGTTCCTTCAATGGTGTTGCACAAGATATGTCCATTCAGACGCAAAAAATACAGGCGTTTGCCTGCATGGAAGCCATGCAAAAAACGAAGCACCGCGTCTGGAATGAGAGAACCGGCCCCCGGCATAAGGAAACGCTATAGCGGCAGAAAGGACTTGTGTTGGCAAAACGTCCGGGGATGAACCTACTCTGCCTTGAAGATTAGCGTGACGTTGATCGACAAGAACCGCAAAAGCGGCAAAAGCTCGCCCGGTATAGCGCCGGAACAGATAAATCCGAAAAGGAGTGGGAACATGAAACACGGCATTACTCGCAGACTTCTACTGGTTTCCGCAGCAGTCGCTCCGATCCTGAGCCTGTCGCCGGCCATGTCCGTATCCGCTTATGCGGCCGATACGATCAGGCTTGGCCTCGTGGCGCCGATGAGCGGCCCGAATGCGCGCTATGGCGCCTTCTCGATGCATGGCGCTGAACTGGCGGTGAAGGACATCAATGCGGCTGGCGGCATCAACGGCCAGCAGATCGAACTCTTCAACGCCGACAGCCAGGGAACGCCGGTCGAGGGTGTTTCGGCGACCCGCCGCCTGATCGATCAGGACGAGGTCGATTTCGTCATTGGCGATGTCTCCAGTTCCGTCACACTAGCTATGCAGCCCGTCGCTGAAGATGCGGAGGTTCTGCTTCTGAACGCCGCTTCTTCCAACCCCAAGATCACCTATCAGGCGGGTGTCGGCGGTTTCAAATGGACCTTCCGCAATTATCCGACGGACGAGAATCGCGCGCTTGTGGTGGCGAAATACGCCGCCGAACAGCGTGGTTTCACCAAGTTCGCGGTGCTGTCGGTCGACAGCGATTATGGCCGTTCCGCCATCACCTTCACCAAGAAATACCTGCCCGACTTCAAGGGCGAGATCCTCAGCGAGGACTACTACAAGGAAGGCGAGGTCGACTTCCGCAGCGTGCTGGCGAAGATCCGCGACAACGGCGCGCAGGCGATCATCATGTATGGGCTGGCCGACACCACCCCCATCGTTGCCCGTCAGATGCTGGAACTCGGACTTGCCGGCAAGGTCGTGCTGATCGGTAACGGCGAATTCAACACGCAAAAGACGATCACCGCCGCGCCGAAGGCTATGGAAGGCGCCGTGGAGGCTGCAGCCTGGCTGCCGCAATTCGACTCTGCTGCCAGTAAGGCTTTCGTCGAGAAATTCACAGCCACGTACAAGGAAGCGCCCAACAATCACGCCTATGTGCATTGGGATACCGTCAACCTGCTCGCACAGGCGATCAAGGAGGCCGGAAGCGCCGACCGCAATGCGGTCCGCGAGGCTCTCTCCAAGATCAAGTACAAGAGCCCGGTCGGCGAGGTCACCTTCGATGACCACAACCAGGCGCGCCTTCCGATGATCCTGCTTCAGATCGAGAACGGCAAGCCCAGCATCAAGGGCGCCTACACGGCGGAAATCCAGTACCCTGCGAACTGACAGACCGGAAGGGGTACAGCCATGTTCTCGACAATTCTCGAGCAAGTCGTAAACGGCATCGTCACGGGTTCCGTCTACGCGATCGTCGCCGTCGGCATGACCATGATTTTCGGAGTGCTGAGAGCCATCAATTTCGCTCACGGCGAATATTACATGCTCGGAACCTTCGGGGCGTGGTTCGCCATCGATTATCTCGGCCTCTCTTATGAGGCGTCCATCGTCGTCGGTGTTCTTTCCACCGTGGTGGTGGCCTATGTGGTCGGCCAGCTTGTGATGCGCAGGATGGTGGGGGCGCCGGCGGAGTCCGGCGTGCTCGCCACCCTTGGCATCGCGCTGATCCTCCAGAACACGGTGATTTTCGTCTTCGGCGGCGGCTACAAGTTTTTCGCCGGCGGCTATATCGAGCCGATTTCCATCTTCGGTTTCACGCTGGCACAGCAGCGCATCATCATTCTCGCTGTGTGTCTCATCGTGTTTGTCGGACTTGAACTAATGGTGACCTACAGCCGCCTCGGCATGGCCATGCGGGCGGTCTCGCAGAACGTCGAATGCTGTGGCGTTGTCGGCATCGATGTGTCCCAGGTCGTGTTGCGGACCTTCGTCCTCGGAGCCGCGCTTGCTGCACTTTCGGGTGTTCTGACGGCTCCGGTCAATGTCAGCGTCTATGGCGGCATGGGGGAACTCATCACCTTCAAGACCCTGCCGATCATCATCATGGGCGGTCTCGGGAATGTTCGCGGAACCTTCTTCGCGGCCATGATCCTCGGCATCGCCGAAAGTCTCGTCGCCACCTATGTCGGGTTGCAGTTCCGCGACACTGTGGGGTTCGCGACGCTGATCCTGATGCTGATGTGGCGCCCACACGGCCTGTTTTCGACGCAGGCGCGCTTTTAGAAGTCGCGCCAGCCGAGTTTTCTCGAATTTTGAGGACTAGACATGTCTCTCACAGACACCGTTCCCCAGGCGCGCCGCCGCGATCTGCGCATTCCGCTTGCCACCGCCCTGATCGTCGTCGCACTTGCCGCGCCCTTCATCGGCACGCGCTACGTCACACACTCGCTCATCATTGCGCTTATCTTCATGTTGCCAGCGCACGGGCTCAACCTGCTCGTCGGTTACACCGGTCTGCTGTCGCTGGCGCAGGCGGCGTTCTTCGGCATAGGAGCCTATACGGCAGGCCTTCTGGCGGTCCATTACGATACGCCGTTTTACGTGAACCTCATCGCCTCCGGCCTCGTTACCGGTGTAATCGCCCTGCCGCTCGGCATTCCGGCGCTGCGTCTTCGTTCAACGTCCTTCGTTATGTGTACGCTTGGTTTCGTCATCATCGGCCAGGCGATTGCCAAGAATTGGATTTCGCTGACCCGTGGCGACATGGGCCTTTCCGGCATCCCCAAACCCTACTTCGAACTTGGCCCGCTTTCCTTCATCGTCAGCGGAACCACCAATTTCTATTATCTTGCGCTTGCCATCTGCGTACTCGGAACGCTTGCAGCATGGGCAATCGTCCGCTCGCCGGCGGGCCGCAACATGGTCGCCATCCGTGAAAACGAGACACTGGCGGAATCCCTCGGCGTCCCGACCTGGCGCTACAAGCTGATCGTCTTCATGCTGAGCGCCGTTTTTGCCGGAGTAGGGGGCTGCCTTTACGCCCACTATCTGACGGTGGTCAGCCCGCTGACCTTCCAGATGTATTATTCGACGACGATGCTGATCATCGTGCTCGGCGGCGGTGCAGGCATGATTTCGGGAACCGTCTTCGGCAGCCTGCTCTTCGTCGGACTGACAGAGGCGCTTCGCGTCGCGCCTGAAGTGCGGATGATCGCTTATGGCTTCTGCCTTCTCGTTCTCGTCTTCTGGTTTAAGAAGGGTTTCGCCCCCCTTATCAATCGCTTCTGGAACGCGATCGGAGGTTCGAAATGACGGCGCATCTTCCCATTCTCGAGATCAAGAACCTCAGCAAGTCCTATGGCGCAGTCAAGGCTGTCAATGATGTCAGCATGCACATCAATCGCGGCGAGATTGCGGGGCTGATCGGCCCCAACGGTTCCGGCAAGTCGACCTTCTTCGATTGCAGCACCGGGCTTGCGCGGCCGGACACCGGCAAAGTCATACTGGACGGGCAGGACATCACCGGCTGGTCACTCAACCGCATCGCCCGCGAAAGCCGCATGCTGCGGTCGTTCCAGAAAACGGTAACTTTCAAGGCGCTCGATGTGGAGGAAAACCTCATCATCGCTGGCCAGATGTTCACCTTTCCCTCGCTTTTGTCGACATTCGGTCTCGGCAGAATGTCGCGCCGTCGCGTGGCAGGGCTCAGGGAGCGGGCACGCGAACTGATCAAAATGGCGGGGCTGTGGGACGTTCGCCATCAGCCGGCCGGCAATCTTTCCGGTGGCCAGCAGAAACTCATTCAGTTCGCATCGATGCTGATGCCGGAACCGAAGATTATCCTCTTGGACGAGCCGATGGCGGGTATCAATCCGAAGATCATCGAGCGCGTGGTGGAGACGATCCAGTATGCGAACAAATCGCTGGGCGTCAGCTTCCTCGTCATCGAACACAATATCGATGTCGTCACCAGCATCTGCCACCGTGTGGTCGTGCTCGATCAGGGAACGAAACTGGTCGAGGGACTGCCGCATGACATCATCAAGGACCAGCGTGTGAGGGAGGCCTATCTTGGAGGCTAACACCAATCTTTCCATCAAGAGCGTGCGCGCGGGATACGGCAATCTCGATATCCTGAACGGCGTCGATCTGGAGGTGCCGGGCGGGCAGTTCGTAGCCCTCATGGGGCCGAACGGCGCGGGTAAATCCACTCTGCTCAAGACGCTCTACGGCATGACGACCATCAAGGAAGGCGGCATCGACTGGCGCGGCAAGAACATTGCCGGATCTACCTCGCGGGCCATTCTGGGCGAGGGGATATCTTTCGTGCCGCAGGGCCGTTGCAACTTCCCGGTCATGACTGTCGACGAAAACCTGCAGATGGCCGCCTATACCATCCGTGACGCCAAGGTGAAGGCGGATCGGGACTATGTCTACGACCTTTTTCCGATTCTGAAGACGCGGCGCTCGACGCTTGCAGGCAACATGTCCGGCGGCGAGCAGCAATTGCTCGAAGTGGCGATGGCGGTTCTGCAGCGGCCGAAGGTGCTTCTGGTCGACGAGCCCTCGGTCGGTCTGTCACCGGCCGCTATCGGCATCGTGTTCGACGAGCTCCTGCGTCTGCATGCCAACGGCATGACCATCCTGCTGGTCGAGCAGAACACCAAAAAGGCAATGGAGGTGGCGCAACGCGCGGTTATCCTCCGTCTTGGCAAGGTGATCTGGGACGGCACGCCGGCGGAGATCACCCATGACGAACTCGGCGAACTGTTCCTGACCGGAAAGATGCGCGGCGAACTCGAAGCCGCGCACTGACAAGCCCATAGCCATCAATCCAGACGAGGAAATCCCATGAGCACTTTTGTGCCTGCATCACGCGTGTCGAGAATTAAGGTATCGCCGAGCACGGCGGCTGCGGCCCGCGCCCGGGAGCTGAAGGCCGCCGGTCGCGACATCGCCGACCTGACGGTTGGCGAGCCGGACTTCGATACGCCCGAGGCCGTCAAGGCAGCGGCGCATGCGGCCATAGACCGGGGCGAAACCAAATATACTTCGGTCAACGGCACGCCCGCGCTTCGCAAGGCGATCATCGGTGACTTCCAGAAACGTCTCGGCATTACCTATGGCGATAGTGAAATCTGCGTGGGCGGCGGCGCCAAGCAGATCCTGTTTCTGGCGCTGATGGCAAGTGTGGAAAACGGCGCCGAAGTCATCATCCCGGCTCCTTACTGGGTGTCTTATCCTGACATGGTCATCGCCAATGACGGCACGCCCGTCATCGTCGCCTGCCCGGAGCAGACGGGATTCAAGCTGACAGCTAAGGCGCTGGAAGCGGCGATCACGCCGAAGACGATGTGGCTAATCCTCAACGCTCCCTCGAACCCGACGGGTGCGGCCTACAGCGAGGCGGAGCTGAAAGCGCTGGGTGAGGTGCTGCTGCGCCATCCCAATGTCATGGTGCTTTCCGACGATATTTACGATCAAGTCTGGTTCAAGGACGAGCCGATGAAGACCCTTGTTGCCGTCGTTCCGGAACTGAAGGATCGGGTGCTACTGACCAATGGCGTTTCCAAGTCCTATGCGATGACGGGATGGCGGATCGGTTATGGGGCAGGGCCTGCCGCACTCATTGCCGCCATCAACAAGTTGCAGTCTCAGATGTCATCCTGCCCGTCCTCCGTTAGCCAGGCCGCTGCCGCCCACGCGCTTTCGGGTGACCAGGCATTCGTGACGGAAAGCGTTGCGGTCTACAAAAAGCGGCGCGACTACGCTTGCGAGCGCCTGAACGCCATCCCCGGCCTCTCCTGCATGGTTCCGGATGGGGCATTCTATCTCTTCCCAAGCTGCGCCGGCGTGATCGGCAAGACCACGGCGGACGGCAAAGTGATCGAAAACGATCTCGACTTTGTCCTCTATCTCCTCGACAGCGTCGGAGTGGCGGCTCTTCAGGGCGCCGCCTACGGGCTCTCGCCCTATTTCCGCATCTCCTTCGCCACCTCAATGGACGTGCTTGAGGATGCCTGCAACCGCATCGAACGTGCTGTGGCGGCGCTGCGTTAAAAACAGATCGGGCGCGCGGAAGGATTCTTTTGCGCGTCCCACAGAGTTTGGCCTTCGGATCAAGGAAAAAGCACTCTATCCCATTGAAATTACGTACTCTCGCTGCAGAAATCGATTTCTGTTTCTGCGCCGATGCGCTAGGGTTTCCGCATAAAGTGGGGACCGATGAGCGTCGACTTCAAAAAACTCAAGAGCTTCGTCAAGATCGTCGATACCGGCAGCGTTTCGCGTGCCGCCAGCATCCTTCGCGTAGCCCAGCCAGCGCTGTCTCAGCAGATCGCCTCCCTGGAGCAACACTTCAAGCACCAGCTTCTGCTGCGCAGCAATGTCGGCATCACGCCAACCGAAGCCGGCTTGATCCTTTACCGCCATGCACAGATCATGCTGAAGCAGATCGAGCAGGCGCAGACTGACATTGACCGCTCGACGCGCTCGCTTTCCGGCCGCGTCTCCATCGGACTTGCGACCTATTCCTCGTCGAGTGCGCTATCGTTGCCGCTCATCAAGGAGATGCGGGCGCGATTTCCTGCCATCACGGTTCATATCAACGACAGCTTCGGCCATATCCTCAGCGAGTTGATCATGACCGGCAAGATGGACATGGCACTCATCTACACGTCCGATCCGATCAAGGGCGTGACGCTGGAACCGCTGTTTCGCGAAGAGATGTTCCTTGTCTCGCCCGCCGATATGGTGCTGCCCGCCGAGCCGGGTCAGCCGCTTCCCCTCTCAGTGCTCGATGGCCGACCGATGCTGCTGCCAAGCAAGGCGCATTTCCTTCGTCGGCTCATCGATGAGGGCCTGGCACGGGCGCGCGCGAAGCCGGAGGTGATTTCAGAACTGGAATCGGTGCCTGCGCTGGGGGCCGCGGTACTGGATGGCCTCGGCTCGACCATCCTTCCGGCCTCGGTTGTACTGGAAACCGCGAGCTTCAGCGGCGCGCAGCTGCATCCCCTCACAACCCCAGTCATCGATGCCACGGTGTCGCTTTGCGTCTCCGATCACATGCCGCTCTCCGAACCGGCGCTGGCGGCGCGTTCCGTGCTTCTCGAAATCGTGACGAAGCTGAAGAGTGGGCATCATCCGGGCATCCGTGCCGTGTGAATCGCTATAAGCAAACCCTATGGCGGCAGACCGAGGTTGTGTTGGCAAAGGCCGGCCGAACGTTTCAATTTCCCATCAGTGAACGGGCCCGACCTGTGGGTCCACAAGGCAGCAAAAAACGCTGCATGGTCGCTCGAGGGAAACAATGGCAAAACTGGCTTTCGATACTGGCGGTACATTTACCGATTTCGCGCTTTTGGACGACAGCGGCGAACTTCACCTCCATAAAGTCCTGAGCACGCCGAAAAATCCGGCCGAAGCCGTTGTGCAGGGCGTGTCGGAACTACTCGAAAAACATGCGAACACGATCGCGATTGACAAGCTGCAGGTGCTTGGTGCGACGACCGTCGTTACCAATGCGGTGCTTGAGCGCAAGGGCGTGGAAACCGGTTTCGTCACCACGGATGGCTTTCAGGACATGCTGCGCATCCGCAACGAGGGACGCTACGATCTGTACGACCTGAACATCAAATATCCCGATCCGCTCGTCACCCGCGCCAACAGCTTTGGCGCCGAGGAACGCATTGCTGCCGATGGCGAAGTGATAACGGAACTGAAGGAAGAGACCGTCCGCGAGATTGCCGGGCGGCTGAAGGAAAAGGGTATCCTCTCGGTAGCGGTCTGCCTACTGCATGCATATAAATATCCGCAGCACGAGCAGCGTGTCGCCGCACTCCTGCGCGAAGAAGACCCAGATATCTTCGTTTCCTTGTCTTCCGAGGTCTGCCCGGAAATGCGCGAATTCGACCGCGCCTCAACGACGGTGGTCAATGCCTATACCCGCCCGCAAATGTCCGGACACGTTGCCCATCTACAGAAAGAATTTGCCAACAGGGGCATCGACCGGCAGGTGCTCTGGATGACGTCTTCGGGCGGGCTTGTCCCGAGCAGCCGTGCGGCAGAACTTCCCGTCCGCCTGATCGAATCCGGCCCCGCAGCGGGTGCGGTCGCTGCCGCCGAATTCGGCCGAACGGCGGGTGAGGCGAGCGTTCTCTCCTTCGACATGGGCGGCACCACCGCCAAGCTCTGCCTCATACCCGATGGCGAGCCGAACGTTGGCACCGATCTCGAAGTCGCGCACTACCAGCGTTTCCGCAAGGGATCCGGTTTTCCGCTGAAGATCCAGTCGATCCAGATGATCGAGATCGGCGCCGGCGGCGGTTCCATCGCGGCGAAGAACCCCCTCGGTCTCCTCGACGTCGGTCCCCATTCCGCCGGTGCAATGCCGGGACCGGCCGCCTATCAGCGCGGTGGAACCGAGCCGACGGTGACCGATGCCGATATCCTTCTCGGCTATATGGGAACGGATTCCTTTGTCGGCGGCTCTTTCAAGGTTTCAAAAGACGCCGCACATCAGGCAATGTCGAAACTGGCCGCCTCGCTGGATGTATCGGTCGAACGTTGCGCCTGGGGCATCCACGATCTCGTCAATGAATCCATGAGCAAGGCCGCCGCCATGCATGCGACAGACCTTGGCGTTGATCCACGTTCGTTGCCGATGGTGGCCTTTGGCGGCGCAGGTCCGGTGCATGCCTATGGTATTGCCCGCAAGCTCGGCATCTCGCGCATCATCTGCCCGACCGGTGCTGGCGTCAGCTCTGCCATCGGTCTGCTGATCGCACCGGTCGCCGTCGATCTCTCTGCAAGCCATCCGATGGCAATCGAGGCCTGGGATATCGATGCGATGAACCGTCTGCTCGACGATCTCTCCGCCCAGGGCGCGGAAGTCGTCTCGGCCGCTGGTGTTCCCAAGGAGACGATCAGCAATCGTTATACCGTGGATATGCGCCATGTAGGGCAGGGGCACGAGATTACCGTGTTGCTTCCCGACCGCTCGCTGCCGAAAGAGGCTTTCCTCGAAGAGTTGCGCAACAGCTTCTTCAAGCTCTACCGCGAATTGTTCGGCCGTACCGTCGCCGCACCACTGGAAGTCATCACCTGGCGTCTGCGCGCCAGCGGCGAAAAGGATCAGGTCACCCGGCCGCACGAAACCGTCGTTGCCGAAGCGAAAAAAGGCAGCCGCGCAGTCTATTTCCAGGAGGCGAGCGGCTATGTCGAGACCTCGGTCTACGACCACTACAAGCTGCCGGTCGGCCACGAAGTCAAGGGACCTGCCATCGTCGAGCAGCGTGAATCGACGGCTGTCGTCGGACCGAGCGGCATTTTCCACGTCGATGCCCACGGCAATCTCGTGATCAACATTCTCTAAGGGGCAATCCGATGTCGAAACCCGCAACCGATTTCAACGATCCGATCAACCTTCAGGTCATGTGGAACCGCCTTATCTTCATCGCGGATCAGGCCGATAACGTGCTCGGCAAGACGGCATTTTCGCCAATCGTGCGTGAGAACCATGACTACGTCACCGTTCTTCTCGACAGCAAGGGCAGGGCGCTTGCGCAATGTACCTGGTCTATCCCGGTCTTCATCACCTCGCTTCCCGCGGCAGCGCAGAAATATTTCCTGCCGAAGTTTCCTGTCGAAACGCTCGAAGAGGGCGATGTTCTCGCCACCAACGACCCGGAAATCGGAACCGGCCACCTGCCTGATGTGACGATGATCACGCCGATCTTCAAGAACGGCAAGGTTGTTGCCTATGCGGGATCGATCGCCCACCTTCCCGATATTGGCGGTGCGCCGCTGCATTCGGAAGCAAGCGACATTTTCGCGGAAGGCATCCGTTTCCCCATCGTCAAGCTGCTCAAGGCGGGCGTTCCGAACCAGGACGTGTTCGACATCATCGCAGCCTCCGTCCGCCTTCCCACGGAAGTGCGCGGCGATCTGGAATCGATGATCGCCGCCAATAACGTCATGGGCCGCGAACTGGTGAAATTCCTCGACGAATACGGGCTGGACGATGTCGACGGACTTGCAGACGCCATCCATACCCGCTCCGAGGCGCAGACCCGCAAGGCAATCCGCGAATGGCCGAACGGTACCTATTCCGCTGAGGTTCTGCTCGACGGCTACGATGTCGACGTCAAACTCAAAGCCTCGGTCATAGTCAGGGACGATTCCATCCATGTGGACTATACGGGAACCTCGGATCAGGTGCTGCACTCGATCAACTGCCGCACGAACTATCGTTACGCCCATTCGGTCTACGCGTTAAAATGCCTGCTCGATGCAGAAACCCCCAATAATGAGGGCTGCATCGTTCCGATCACCGACGAGGCGCCGCTCGGCTGCATTCTCAATCCGCAGGAATGGACGGCGGGCAATTCGCGCAACCTCATCGGTCACGTCATTCCCTCGCTGATCTTCAAGGCGCTTGAAGGCATCGTGCCGGAAAAGGTGCTGGGCGACAGTGGCGGTGCGCCGATCTGGGCTGCCAATTGCGTCGGCCAGCGCAACGACGGAACGCAATATGCCTCCGTGCAGAATTTCCATGGCGGGCAGGGGGCCCGCGCCGAATTCGACGGGCTGGATACGCTGAGCTTCCCGTCCAACTGCAAGGTCACGGCGATTGAAATGTTCGAGGTCGCCGTTCCGGTCCTGACGGAACGCAAGGAGCTTATCGCCGACTCCGGCGGTGCCGGCAAACATCGCGGCGGCCTTGGCCAGCGTGTCGTCCTGCGTAATCTCGGCAGGAACCCGATGAACATCTATCTGGCATCGGAACGCGTTCGCCATCCCTGCTTTGGCGTGGTGGAAGGGCAGAGCGGCTCCGCCGGAAAGGTGATGAAGGAAGGAAAGTCGCATTTCCCGAAGGGCAAGGTGGTTCTTCAGACGGGCGAACGTCTCGAAGTCCAGACGCCTGGTGGCGGCGGCTGGGGCCGTGCTGCAGAACGCTCGCACGGATTGATCGAGCAGGATATTGCCGAAGGCCTGGTAACCTCGAAGGCGGCAAAGGAAATCTTCGGCTATTCTGGTGCCATTGCTGCCGCAGCCGAATAGGAGACGACGATGGGACTGCTGAACGGAAAGATCGCTCTGGTAACCGGGGCCGGCTCGGGCATCGGCCGTGAAACTGCAATCCTACTTGCGAAGGAAGGAGCGACGGTTGTGCTGACCGGCCGCCGCCTCGATCCGCTGCGGGAAGTCGCGGAGTTGATCGAAAAGAAGAAGGGCAAAGCTATCGCCCGTACGCTGGACATTGCCTCGCGTGACGCGATCTTCGACACGATCAAGTCGATCCGGGAAGCGGTCGGCCCCATCGATATCCTCGTGAACAATGCCGGTTCTGCCAGTAAGGTTCTCAACGCCCGCTTTATCAGCGAGGACGAGTGGAACGCCACCGTCAACATCAATCTGACGGCGGTGTTCAACCTGACGCAGGCCGTGCTGCCGGAGATGATCGAAAAGGGTGAGGGGACCATCATTACGGTCTCTTCGCTCGCGGCCCTCAATCCCAATCTTCTGGGCGGCGTTGCCTATGGCGCTGCGAAGGCGGGCGTGAAGAATTTCATGACCTTCCTTCACAACACCTATCGCAACCAGGGGATCCGGGCGACCACCATCCTGCCGGGTGAGACAGACACGCCGATCATGAACAACCGCGCGCGTCCACCTCTCAAGGAAGAACGCGCCGTGATGATGGATCCGCACGACGTGGCCCGCGCCATCACGCTTTGCGCCAGCCTGAGCGGAAGTGCGGTCATTCCGGAACTGCACATTTGCCCGACCCATATGCGCGATACCTCAAAGGATATCGACGTTGCGCGCTGGGTAGGGGCACCGGACGAAACGCCGGATATGCCGAAAAACAAATAAGGGAGAAACGTTCATGAATGGAGCAAAGCTGCGCGTCCGTCTTGCCGCGGGTGAAGCGATCAGTATGTTCACGCCACACCATACACATTCAGGTCTTTCTGCCCGGCTGGTGGAGCTTGGCGCGGATGCGGTCTTCATCGATTGCGAGCATGGCACCTGGAGCTTCGAGGATGTGCGGGCAACCGGGCAGGTGGTGCGCTCGGTGGGTGGTTCTGTAATCGTGCGGCCGCATTCGCATGAACGACCGATCATCATCCGCTACCTGAATGCAGGCGCAGACGGGATCATGGTGCCCATGGTCGCAAATGCCAACGAAGCCCGCGCGATTGTCGATGCGGTACGTTACGCCCTGCCGTCCGACTATGAAAAACGGCTGGTGATCGCCATGATAGAGACGGTCGATGCAATCGACGCGCTTGAAGAGATGCTGGCGGTAGAGGGCATCGATGTATTCTTCATCGGCCCCGGCGATCTTTCACAGGATATGGGATACCCGCCCGCGCCGCCATTCGGCGAACCGCGCCCGGAGGTGGTGATGGAGAAGGTCGCCGTTGCCGTCGACAAGATACGCGCAGCTGGAAAGATCGCGGGAACGCTCGCGACGCTGGATGAAATGCCGCACTGGCGGGAGCGTGGCGTGCAATTCTTCTACGTCCATTCCGATCCGTTCCTGCGCCGGGGTCTGGCCGCGGTGAAGAAGGCGCTTGCCTGAGGCGGAGCGAGCCTGAAGCTGTCTGCAGGCCTTGATCGACCTTTCCGCATTTCGCCAGAATATCATCGACGACGCTGACAAGTGGTGCCCTGGCGTCGATGACGGTTGCGTTGTCGGGCATGTCTTCTTTAGTTTCATGCAATCGCATGATCAGCTTCCGTTCGGCCTTTTTTGCAAATTTCAACCTGAGCACGAAGTTGTCAGCGATATTGGACCACGGTAGCAAGGTGAACGCGATAAGAGGCGCTATCGAGCATATTCGTCGGCAGGGTTTTGTCGTGGTCGGTCTTGGCCGTTTTCTCCTTTGGGTGGCTGATGATGTGTTTCGGTTGCGCGGTGCCTAGCGTGACGCGATCAGAACCGTGCCGGATTTACCGGGCTTTTCGACAAGTGCGGCAGCCTTGCCGACGTCCGCGAGATCGAACGTCTGCTCCACCTGAAATAGCTCCGGCTTGCTGGCTGCGAGCTCAAGCGCCAGCTTCAGGTCCGCCTCGCGGACTTCGACGGGTAAGCCCGCCCACCGCCCGACCGTCACTCCTGACATCCGGATGTCGCGTGTCGAAAAATAAAGCGCGGGCACCGAGATCGGATGTCCGGAGAGATCGCCGTAGGACACCAGGCTGCCGCCTTGGGCAAGCAGCCCGACTGCCGTACTGGCCGTCTCGCCGCCGACCGGATCGAGCACGATGCCGATGGGATGGCCGTCGGCCGCGGAAATGACCCTCTCGTGCCAGCCGGGCTTATCGGTCGAAACCACTGGCAAATCAGGAAACACGACGTTGAGCTCGTTCACGCCGGCTTCTCGCCTGACGACGCCGACCACGTCGAAGCCGCGATCGATAAGCAGTCCGATCACCAGTCTGGCAACGGCGGAGCCGGCGGCGGTGACGACAACGACGTCAGGACCCGGTTTGGCGCCGGATGTCTCGACGGCCCGCAGAAGGAGCGCCGTCGTCAGCGGATTGACGTGAAGCTGGGCTGCGGCTTCCTCCGATACGTTATCGGGGATTTCGGTGACGTATTCAGCCGAGACGATGGCCTTCTCGCTCCACGCACCCTTGCCGGGGAAGAAGGCGACACGTGTGCCGGGTTTCAGATCGACGCCACCGCCCGCTTCCTCGACGATGCCGTAGCCTTCAAAACCGACGCGCACGCCCTCTTTCGGAAGCGCTGCTCGCGGCTGGTAGCGTCCTGCTATACCGAGAAGGTCGCCATGGTGGACCGGCCGGAGAAGCACCCGGATCAGCACTTCGTTGTGTTCAGGATGCTTGGGATTTTCGACTTTGACTGTCTGAAGAACGTCCTCAGGCTTGCCATGCTTGAAATAGACTGCGGCACGCATCGCGGGCTCTCCTTGAGATTGAAGTGGAGCGGCTGTCAGCCGCTCCCGTTATGACGTTAGACCTGGGCTTGGCCGCCGTCGGCAAAGAGCTCGGCGCCGTTGACGAAGCTCGCATCGTCAGAAGCGAGGAACAGGGTTGCCTTGGCGATTTCCTCGGGCTCGCCGACGCGACCAAGCGGGATGCGCGAGGCGAGATAGTCGAGCAGGCCCTGCTGCTGTTGCTTGTCGTCACCGGCAAGTTCGACGAGGCCGGGGGTGCGTGTGGCGCCGGGCGAGACGACGTTGACGCGGATACCGGTGCCCTTGAGATCAAGCGCCCAGGAGCGGGCGAGGTTGCGGACGGCGGCCTTGGAGGCGGAGTAGACGGAGAAGGCAGCCGTGCCCTCGGTGCCTGCGGTCGAGCCGGTCAGCACAACCGATGAACCCTTGCCCAAAAGCGAAAGCGCTTTCTGCACCGTGAAGATGACGGCCTTCACGTTGCGGCCGAAGGTCTCATCTATCTGTTCCTCGGTGATCTGACCGAGCGCAAGCATGCTGCCGCCACCGGCGTTGACGACGAGGGCGTCAAGACGACCCTGTTCAGCTTTAACCTGAGCAAACAGCTTGTCGAGGTCGTCGTTGCTCGAGGAGTCGGCTTGTACGCCCACCGCGCCATGGCCGATCTCAGCCACTGCCTTGTCGAGCGCATCCTTGCGGCGGCCGGTGATGTAAACGCGTGCGCCTTCGGCGGCGAAAAGCTTGGCAGTTGCTAGGCCGATGCCGCTTGTTGCACCGGTGACAACGGCGATCTTGTTTTCAAGTCTGTTGGTCATTTTACTCTCCTGATGCCGGGCGCGCGAAAGGGTTCAGCCCGAATGCGCGGCCTGTTGAAATCTTGAAACTGTTCGGGAAGTGGCGTTGGCTGTTGGCCTTGTCGCCGTCCGATGAGGAGAAGTTAGTTCATCAGTTTGTCGGCCAGAAGCCGCTCAGGGTGGAGACATTATCCATGGGGATGGATGGTCTCCGCAGGCACATTGCGTCTGACATCGACGGCTTCGAATATCTTCGCTGCCCATTCCGTAAAGGCCCGCAGGCGCGGGTTTGGAAATCGGTCGGCCGGGTAGACGAGGTGCAGTGGATGATTGTCCGGCTTCCACTCAGGCAACAGTTCGACCAGCGCTCCGCTATTGAAATGGGGCCGCGCGAGAAATCCGAAGCTTTGGCCAATTCCCAGCCCCGACAGCAGCGCGTTCAGATGCGCGGTACTCTCGTTGACGGAAACGCCGCCAGAGGCAGGGAGATACTCGCTTCGCTCTTCGCCGCGCTGAAAGCGCAATGGAAATCTCTTGCCAGATGATGCGGAGAAATAACTGACGATCCGGTGTGCCTCGATATCCTCCGGTCGCTCCGGCAACTCCAGGCCATTCAGATAAGCGGGTGATGCACAAATCACGTAGTCCAACTCGCACAGCTTGCGCGCCTTCATCGAGGAGTCACTCAGCGCCCCGCCGCGAATGACGCAATCGATCCCTTCACTGATGAGGTCGGCGGGGCGATCGCTGACGCCAAGCATGAGGTCGATATCGGGATACAGGTGCTGAAAATCGGAGAGCGCGGGGATGAGGATCTGATTTGCCAGCACTGACCCGATGTCCACGCGCAGCTTTCCTTTGGGCGCGCTGCGGGAGCCGGCGACGGTGCCATCCATGTCATCAAGATCGGCGAGGAGCTTGAGCGCACGCTCGTGATAGGCGATGCCTTCGGTGGTCATTGTGACGGACCGCGTGGTGCGCTCCACGAGCTTTGCCCCGAGATGCGCCTCAAGATCCTGCACAAGTTTACTGACAGAGGACCGGGGCAGGTTCATCGTATCCGCCGCCTTGGCGAAAGAGCCGGCTTCGGCGACGCGGACAAACGTTCGAATGGCGAGTATCTGATCCACGGTAAGCCTGCATGATTGGGTTCGTTGAGATGAAATCTATACCCGATGGATGACACCGGCCATGCAAGTTATTGCTCCAGCTGGATGATTTTGCGACATTTATAGGCTAAGCGCCAAGCCTGCGAGGCAATACGTCTGGGTTTGAGATCGTATAGTGCTTTCGGCTCGGCATGACCGATCCGACGCTTTGCTTATGGGGCAAACCTCAATTTTTAAGACGCTTAGGTTTATGTCGGTGTCGTCGGTTCGGATCCCTTTAAGAGCCTTGTTTTTGATTGATGGTTACGTCGGAACCCACTGAATCGATATTCAAATTCGGATAAAGCGCGCTCACCGCTTCGACGTCTGCCTTTAATTCACCGATCATCCATTCCTTGACCTGCGTGACGATCGGTCGGGCGGGCTTGGTACGCAGCCGGATAAGATGGCAGCGCCGCCCAGTGACCATCAATTGTTCTCTCGCTGGAACCAGTGTCCGTGTTCGCAGCCAATGGGCGACGACGTTAAGCCAGCCAAGCGCCACGCCCTGGCCCAGAAGAGCAGCTTGCACGACGATGGCGTAATCGGAGAAGATCATCGAATTCTGCGGGTCGCTGCCGCTGGCCGGTGTGAACAGCGTCGACCAGTTGGGTTGCGCATCGCTTAAGTTGATCGTCGTATCCGGCACGCGATCAATATCGTTGCCGGAAATGGCATGGCTTTCCCTGTAGCCCGGACTGCATATCGGCAGCAGGATTTCGGGCATGACGAAAGCTGCCTCGTGATGCCTGTCCGGTCCGTCTACGAAGCGCATCCCAAGATCGACGTCGTTGACCGGCCCCGCCAGGGCGCCCATCATGAGCTGAAAACGAAGATCGACATTGGGAAATTCCCTTTTGAATTCGGCCATTCTCGGCATCATCCAGTGCGTGGTGAAGCCGGTCGAGACGGAAAGGGACACGGTTTCGATACCGGTTCGGCGATCCTCGATTTCCCGCAAGGCGCTTTCTATTCCGGCGAAGCCTCTGGCAATCGCATCGAAAAGCAGCTGGCCGGGTTCCGTCAGCATCACGCCACCGGGCTGCCGAAGAAACAATGTCGTATCAAGATGTTCCTCCAGTCGGGACATCATGCGGCTAACAGCCGCCGGCGTTACGTTCAATTCGTCTGCTGCCCTTGAAAAACTGCCGCAGCGCGCAGCGGCCTCGAAAGTGAAGAGGCCGTTCATGGAGGGCAGGGAGCGACGGAGAAATGTCATTACACTATGTAACATCGTATAGATTTTTTTTCAATTGCCTATCCGCCTTTTGTTTGGTCTCTTTGATGTCAACGAAGGCGAGAGACCTTCCGTGAATTGAGGGGAACGCGACAGATTGGTTTCAGGTCGACGCCGGGCGTCACAGGCTGCAAATCTGCTCTTCGTTCTGTAAACACGCGCTGCCATACGTCGGATTACCACCGGATGTACTGGGATTTTTTAGTGGAATCATATGATTGAGCAGCCAAATACAGAGCGGGTAGGCGTTTCCATCAAAGAGGCGGTCAAGTGCTACGGAACGTTTCGTGCGCTGGACAATGTCAATCTCGATGTCTCTCCCGGCGAATTCGTTTCCATTCTCGGGCCTTCGGGATCAGGCAAGACCACGTTGCTGGGAATTCTCGGTGGCTTTGTCCAGCCGACATCGGGGTCAATTTGGTTAGGCGATCGGGATATTACATTTGAGCCACCGCATAAGCGGGATATCGGTATCGTCTTTCAGAACTATGCGCTCTTTCCGCATATGAGCGTCGGCGAAAACATCACCTTTCCGCTAAGGGCGCGGCGGCTGCCGAAGGCGAGCTGGCCGGTGAAACTCAAGGCCGCGCTCGAGATGGTCGAACTCACCGGTTATGAGAGCAGGCGTATCCACGAATTGTCGGGGGGCCAACGTCAGCGCGTGGCGCTGGCGCGCGCCATGATCTTCGAGCCGGGCCTCATTCTCATGGACGAGCCGCTTTCGGCGCTCGACAAGCAGCTGCGCGAGACCATGCAGATCGAACTCAAACGCCTGCATAAGCGGCTCGGCGCCACGATCGTCTATGTCACGCATGATCAGCGCGAGGCGCTGACGATGAGCGACCGCGTGGCGATCATGCACAGGGGACGTCTGGTGCAGGTCGATACGCCGGAGCGCCTGCATGATTGTCCCGTCAACGCCTTCGTCGCCCGTTTCATTGGCGAGGCGACCCTGCTTGCGGTTCGGCGCGAAAGCGAAACGGCGGTGCGGCTGGGAGACCGGCTGCTGCACACGGCGCATCGCGTGCCGGAAGGCGAAAACCTGCATCTCGTGGTTCATTCGGAAAAACTCGTGGTGGCGGATGGCGCTCAAGCCGATGGCGGCAACAGGCTGACAGGCACTGTCACGGATACGCTTTATCAGGGCGAAAGCATTCGGGTTTTCGTGCGGCTGGACAGTGGCGACGATCTGAGTTTTCGGCTTCCCAGCAACCACACAGGCCGCGCGCTCATGAAATCGCCGGGCGAAGTGATCGCGCTTTCACTCCACCCCGAAGACACGGTGATCGTTCCCGAAGCGGGTTGATACATTCCATGCAGTAAACAAGGATGAAGACTATGCAGCTTACGCAATTCAAGGTCATGACCTTCGATGTGGTCGGCACTTTGATCGATTTCGAAACGGGTGTGCTTAATGCGGTGCGTGCGCTCGGCGGCGAAAAGGCGGCCAGGGCCACCGACGACGAGATTTTCGAACCCTACAAGCGCGGCCGCGACAAGTTCTATGGACGGTCTTCCTTCGCCATGAAAGACGTCTATCTTTCTCTCGCCAACGAACTCGGTTTCAACAATGATGACGCCACAGCGGAAGCCTTCCAGCTTGCCGTGCTGCGCTGGCCTGCTTTCGCGGATTCCGTGGAAGCGCTCGCTCGCCTGCGCAAGAACTTTCGTCTTGTCGCCATGACGAATGCCGACCGGACGGCGTTTTCCGCCTATTCCGATACGCTTGGTAATCCGTTTCACGACAGCGTCACCTGTGATGAGGCCGGATGCGCCAAGCCCAATCCGCAGTTTTTTGCCTTTAACAAGGGGCGTCAGTCGGTTTTCGGTTTCAAGCAGTCAGAAATCCTGCATGTCGCCCAGAGCCAGCATCACGATATCGGCGTGGCCCGCGAACTTGGCTACACGACCTGCTGGATCGAGCGTCGCCAGGGCCAGCCGGGGTTCGGTGGAACCCCGGCTCCGAAGGTGGTGACCAGGCCCGATTTCCACTTCTCCTCGCTCAAGCAGCTGGCCGATGCGGTGGACGCGGAGCTTGCTGCCGGCGTCAAGACGGCAACGGCAGCCTGAACGCGAGAGAGCCGTACCGATGGCCGCACGCCCCCCTTTTCCTGATATCAACTCCCTCTGGCAGGAGACGGCTTCAAGCCGTCCTGCCTTAGACCGGCTCTCCGGCGATCGTCGGTTCGATGTCGCCATCATCGGCGGTGGCTACACGGGCCTTTCCGCGGCGCGCTATCTGGCCCGCCGCGGCCTGTCTCCGGTGGTGCTGGAGGCAAGCCGGATCGGCTGGGGCGCGAGCGGCCGCAATGGTGGCGTGGTGTCGGGCAAGTTCCGGCTTTCCTTCTCCGACATCGCCGCCCGCTACGGGATAGAGACGGCGCGGCGCATGCATGATCTCGGTATCGAGGCCATCGATCATGTTGGCGAACTGGTAGACGATTATGCAATCGCCGCTGCCGATTATCGCCCAACCGGTTCGCTGCGCTGTGCCCACAATCAGCTGTCGCTCGATGGCCTGAAAAAAGAAGTCGAGTGGCTACGTGGATCGCTTGGCGACCACTCCTGCACCATTCTCTCACCGGAGGAAATGGAGGCGGAGACAGGCTCACGCGATTTCGTCGGCGGCATGCTCAATACCCATGGCGGCGTCATTCACCCCTTGAATTTCGTTTTGGGCATGGCGGCCCGGATTGAGTGCCGCAGGCATCGCGATCCACGAGAACACGCCGGTGGCGGCATTCAGGCGAGATGGCGCCGGCATCGTTCTTGAAACGCCTGACGGTGTCGTTTCGGCCCGACAGGTGGTGATCGCCAGCAATTCCTATTCCGATCTGACGCCGGCCACGTCGGCGGTCCGCAAATCCATCATTCCCTTCCGCTCCGCAATGATTGCGACCGAGCCGCTGACCGGCAGACCGGAAGCTTCCCTCCTGTCGCAGGGACGCAGCTATACCGAGACGCGGCGCATGATGCGCTGGTTCCGCAAGGCCGGAGACCGTGTGATTTATGGCGGGCGCGGCGCCTTCGGCAAGGCGGATTCCCAAAGCGCGTTTGCGGCGCTGCACAAAGCCATGGTGCGGCAGTTTCCAGAACTCGCAGCGGTATCGGTCACCCATCGCTGGTCCGGCCTCGTGGCGATGACGATGGACAGCATTCCGCATCTGGGCCGGCTGGACGACCGGGTCGTCTATGCAGTCGGTTATAATGGAACCGGGGTGGCCATGGCCTCCAACATGGGCCGCTACGTTGCGGCCATGGTTGCCGGGCAAAGTCCCGATCTCGGACTCTTGACCGCGGAGCTGCTCAAACCAGTGCCTTTTTATCCCATCAGGGAGCCAGCCGTCCGGCTCGTCGCCGGCTGGTATCAGTTCCTCGATGCAATCGGGCGCTAAGACCCGACAGTCGCATGCCAACAGGGGCGACAGCGCCTCGCCATAAAGAGGAGAACGACAAATGAAATACAGATTTTCCATGCTCGTGCTTTCCGCATCCGCCGCCGTCTTTTCGGCTGGCTTGGCCTCGGCGGAACAGGTCACCTTCGTCTCGCAGGGCGGCGCCTACCAGGAGGCGCAGACCAAGGCGATCCTCGATCCCGTCGCCAAGCTGCTTGGCATCACTGTCAATCAGGACAGCGCGCCGGATGCCTGGCCTGTGATCAAGACGCAGTCCGCATCCGGCAAGATCGTCTGGGACGTCATCGACACGCCGGCGAAGGATTGCATACGCGGCGGCAAACAGGGAATGATCGAGAAACTCGATTTTTCCAAGATACCCAATGCGGAAAAGATGCCGGCCGAATACAAAAGCCCCTATTCGGTCGCCTATGAATTCTACTCGAGCGTGCTTGCCTACAACAAGGACAAGTTCGGCGGCAACCCGCCCAAGAGCTGGTCGGATTTCTGGGATGTAAAGAAATTTCCGGGTACGCGGGCGCTGCGTAACCATCCCCTGGCGACACTTGAGGCCGCTTTGCTCGCCGATGGCGTGCCAGTGGACAAGCTTTATCCGCTCGATGTCGACCGGGCTTTCAAGAAGCTCGAGGAGATCAAACCCTATGTCACGGTGTGGTGGACCTCCGGCGCCCAGTCAGCGCAGCTTCTAGCCGATGGTGAAGTCGACATGGAGATGGCGTGGAACGGCCGCGTTGCTGCGGTGGTGAAGGAAGGCGCGCCGATCGGTTATTCGTTCAACGAAGGTTTCCTTCAGTATACGTCGCTCTGCATTCTCAAGGGCGCGCCGAACCTCGAAACGGCGGTCAAGTTCGTCAACGCGGCGCTGACCCCTGAAATCCAGGCGAATTTCCCGGCCTATATCGATTACGGTCCAGGCAATCCTGAAGCGTACAAGACCGGCAAGATTTCGCCGGAACGCGCTGCCGAAATGCCGAGTTCGCCGAACAATGCCGCACTTCAGGTTCTGGTGTCGGATGAGTGGTGGAGTTCACCAGCCGGTGAGGAGGCGCAAAAACGCTGGGCGCAGTTCATCCAGAAATGATGTTCGGCCTGTGGAGGGTCACTGATGGCACAGTCGAAACGAAATCCGTCGGCGCTGCATGAGCAGCGTGAGCAAAGGCTCATGCTGATGCTACTGGCGCCGGCGCTTGCGGTCGTCGTCGTTCTGCTGGTCCTGCCGCTTCTGTGGCTGGGCTGGCAGTCGATCCGCCAGGATGGCGGCTTTACGCTCGTTCACTATCAGCGGTTCCTGACGGATTCCGTCTACTGGATGACCTTCCTTCAGACCTTCCGCATTGCGGCGGTCGTAACGTTGATGACCGTGCTCCTCGGCTATCCCGTCGCCTATGTGGCGGCGGGCCTGCCTCAGCGCCGGAGCGTGCTCGTTCTCGCCATGGTACTGCTGCCTTTCTGGACATCCGTTCTGGTGCGCGCCTATGCTTGGCTCATCCTGCTGCAGCGCAACGGCATCATCAATTCAGCGTTGACGGGATCTGGCCTGATCGATGCGCCGCTCCGGCTGGTCAACAACGAATTCGGCACGGTCATGGCGACGATCCACATCCTGCTGCCCTTCATGGTGCTGCCGCTTTATGCAACGATGAAGAAAATACCCGCGGAACTGACCATGGCCGGTGCCAGCCTCGGCGGCTCACCCATGCATGTCTTTTGGCGGGTTTTCCTGCCGCTGTCGCTGCCGGGCATGATCGCCGGCATGGTGCTGGTCTTCGTGCTCACCCTTGGTTTTTATATCACGCCGGAACTGCTGGGCGGCGGACGCACCTACATGGTCTCCATGCTCGTTTCACGCAACATCGAGGTGTATAACGAATGGGGCGCGGCTTCGTCGATCAGCGTCGTCCTGCTTGTCTGCGTTTTTCTGGTTTTCCGGCTGGCGAGCCTCATCATTCCGTTCGAACGCATCATGGGAACGAGGTGACACATGAGCCTGTCGAAAATCCTTCTCTACGGCTTTGTAGCGCTCGTTCTCGCCTGGCTGATGATCCCCATCCTGATCATCCTGCCAATGTCCTTTTCCGGCGCGCGCTTCCTCGCTTTTCCGCCGCCGTCCTGGTCGCTGCGCTGGTACGAGGCCTATCTCGGCAGCGCCGCCTGGATGCAGGCAACGCGTGTAAGCTTGATCGTCGCTGTCTTCAGCGCCGTCATTGCTACCATTTTAGGGACTGCAGCGGCCTATGCTCTCAACCTCACGCAATCGCGGCTGGTACGCAGCCTGCAGGCGCTGCTGCTTCTGCCGCTGATCGTGCCGATCGTCATCACCGCTGTCGGTGTCTTTCTGGTTTACGCGCAGATCGGGCTTCTCGCCTCGCTGACCGGACTGGTCCTCGCCAACGTCATGCTTGGTCTGCCCTATGTCGTTACCTCCGTCCTCGTTGGGCTGCGTAAGTTCGACCACACGCAGGAGATGGTGTCGCGAAGTCTCGGCATGAACCGCTGGCGGACCTTCTTCATCGTCACCCTGCCGCAAATCCGCCCGAGCGTCATTTCCGGCCTGCTCTTTGCATTCATCTCTGCCATCGATGAAACGGTGGTTTCGCTTTTCATTTCCGGCGGCGAATACCAGACGCTCACCAAGCGCATGTTCACCGCGCTGCGCGACGAGATCGATCCGACCATTGCCTCGATCAGCTCCCTGCTGACGGCGATCTCGTTCATCCTGCTGATGCTGGCAGCGATCAATGCCCGCAACACCGAATATTCGCAGGGGCGAGCGACATGATCGTCGATTACCTGATCCTCGGCGGCGGATCGGCGGGCTGTGTACTGGCCGCACGCCTTTCCGCAGATCCGCGGCGGACGGTCGTTCTGGTTGAGGCCGGGCGTAATATTTCGGCGGACGATATCCCGGATGAGGTGCGCGGCCGTTATCCCGGTCGGGCCTATCTCGATGCGCGCAATATCTGGTCGCACCTCACGGCGTTGATGGGCCATCCCCGTTCCAACACGGCGCCCCGTCCACCGCGTCGCTACGAGCAGGCGCGGCTTTTGGGCGGAGGCTCGGCGATCAATGCGCTGATGGCCAATCGCGGCGCACCTGCCGACTACGCCGAATGGCAGGCGCTTGGCGCGGACGGCTGGGGCTGGTGCGATTGCCTGCCCTATTTCCTGAAGATCGAAGCCGACAGGGATTTCGACGGGCCGCTTCATGGTGCGGACGGACCGCTGACGATCCGGCGCATATCCGACGACAGGATTTCCCCTTTCGTCGACCGAGTCATGAAAACGCTCAACCGCCGCGGCCATCCGATAAAACCTGATCAGAACGGAGCATGGGAAGACGGCGTCTTTCGCGGTGCGATTGCCGTCAGCGATAGTGGGGAGCGCTTGCCGACTTCGGTTGCCTATCTGACGGCGGATGTGCGCAAACGCCCGAATCTAAGGATCATCACCGAAAGCGTCGCGGACCGCATCCTGTTCGATGGCCGTCGAGCCACGGGCGCGAGATTGACAGGTGCGACGGCGGAGACGATCCAAGCGTCGGAAGTGATTGTCTCTGCCGGCGCCATCCACACACCCGCGTTGCTGATGCGCTCCGGTATCGGCCCCGTCGGTGACATTGCCGCCTTGGGGGGCGATGTCGTGGCCAGCCGCAACGGCGTCGGGCGCAATCTGATGGAGCATCCCTCGATCGCCGTCGCTGCCTATCTGCCGCCGCAGATGCGGGTGCGTGACAGGAGCGAACACCACGAACAGGCGATCTGGCGTTTCTCGTCGGGTCTCGACGGCGTGCCGCAGGGTGACATGCATGCCGCCATCCTGTCGCGATCCGGCTGGCATTCCATCGGTTTGCGGCTGGGCAGCCTGTTCTTCTGGGTCAACAAGTCCTATTCGCGCGGCTTCGTGAAGCTTGTTTCGCTTGATCCCCATGTCGAGCCCGAGGTCGACTTCAGAATGCTGAGCGACGAGCGTGATCTGAGGCGGCTCAAGCTTGCGCTGCGTCTGGGAGCGGAGGCCCTGTCCGATCCTTTCATGGCGGGGCACTGCGGCACTGTTTTTCCATCGAGCTATTCGCCCCGGGTGGCGAAGGTCGCTGTACCCGGGACATGGAACGCGCTACAGCGGGGTGTTTTCTCGGGCCTTCTGGATGTTGCGGGTCCGCTGCGCCCCGCATTGGTACATTCGGCGATAACACTCGGAACGACCATGCGGGGGCTGCTTGAAGACGACGATGCGTTGACGGAATTCGTCCGCCGCCATGTGGGCGGCACATGGCATCCTTCGGGAACGTGCCGCATGGGATCGGCTGACGATCCCATGGCGGTGACGTCGTCTACGGGCCGCGTGCACGGCGTGGAAGGATTGAGGGTCTGCGACGCATCGTTGATGCCGTCGATCCCTTGCGCCAATACCAACATTCCCACAATCATGATCGCGGAGCGGGTCGCCGACTTCATCCTGGCCGGCCGCTGAGATCATTGGAGACGGATATGGACAATTATCTCAAATTCTACATCGACGGCGACTGGGTCGATCCGCTTGGCGGCCAGCGTCTACCCGTTGTGGACCCCGCCACCGAAGAGCCTTTCGCGGAGATAGCCATGGGATCGGCGGCGGATGCCGAGCGCGCCATCGCCGCCGCGCGCCGCGCCTTTGCGGCCTTTTCGCAGACCATGCGGGAAGAGCGCCTCGGTCTGCTTGAGCGCATTCTTGAGATACTGAAACGTCGGCAGGACGAGATCGGCGACGTGATCTCGCGCGAGATGGGCGCACCAAGAAAAATGGCGCGGGATGAGCAGGCGGGTATCGGCGTGGCGCATTTCGAGCAGACAATCCGCGCCATGAGCGATTTTCCGTTCGAATACATGCAGGGCACGACCCGCATCGTCCATGAGCCGATCGGTGTTGTCGGCATGATCACGCCGTGGAACTGGCCGATTAACCAGATCGCCTGCAAGGTGGCTCCGGCGCTCGCCACCGGCTGCACCATGGTGCTGAAACCCTCGGAAGTCGCGCCGCTCAACGCCATACTTTTCGCCGAAATCCTGCACGAGGCCGGTGTTCCCAAGGGCGCGTTCAACCTTGTCAATGGTGACGGCCCGACCGTGGGTGCGGTACTAGCGAGCCATACCGATATCGACATGGTTTCCTTCACCGGCTCGACACGCGCCGGCATTTCGGTCGCGCAGGCGGCGGCCCCGACGGTGAAGCGCGTGCATCAGGAACTGGGCGGCAAATCGCCCAATATCGTGCTCCGCAGCGCTGATCTCGACGCCGCCGTGCGCGCCGGGGTGATCAGGTGCTTTGCCAATTCCGGCCAGTCCTGCAATGCGCCGACCCGTCTTCTCGTCCCGGCGGAGCATATGGATCGGGTGATCGGCATCGCCCGTGCGGCGGCGGAATCGGTCCGTGTCGGTGCACCCGGCGATGCCCAGACGGATATCGGGCCCGTTGCCAGCAAACTGCAATTCGACAAGATCCAGAGCCTTATCCGAAAGGGGGTGGAGGAAGGGGCGGAGCTCGTCGCCGGCGGGCTCGACCGGCCAGCGCATCTGAACAGCGGCTATTATGTGCGGCCGACAGTTTTTGCGCGCGTTACGAACGACATGACGATCGCCCGTGAAGAGATTTTCGGTCCTGTGCTTGCCATCCTTGGTTATGGCAGCGAAGACGAGGCGGTGAATATCGCCAACGACACGCCTTATGGGCTGGCATCCTATATTCAGGGTTCACCGGAAGAGGCGCGTGCCTTCGCACGGCGGCTAAGGACCGGCATAGTACGCCTCAACAGCTCTGCCTGGGATGGCGCTGCCCCCTTCGGCGGCTACAAGCAATCGGGCAACGGTCGGGAATACGGTAAGTTCGGTCTGCACGAGTTCACCGAAATCAAAGGCATGGTCGGCTTCGGAGACTGAGCGTTATGCCCATGCGGCCCAAGCCAACCACTGGGCGGGAGGAGACAGAGAAAGCAGAAAGCGTGGCAAAACCAGCCACTGCCGCCCTTGCCGCCATCCTCGTCAGCGCGCCTGAGCAAGCGCGACAGCATCCGCTCCAGCAGGGAAGCGGAGCTGATTCTCGGTACCGTGAACGGCCTGCCAGACTGCTTCTGCAACATCGCTTTCCGTGGTGGTCAGGGCCGGATTCGCGAACGCCTCGAGAATTGGCTGTGCGAAGTCTGCATATCCGCCAGGAAGGAGCTCCGAGACAGGAACAATGGCATTTGCCCCGAACCGGGTGGTTGGTGCATAACCGGGCTGGATGAGCTTCACGCGGACCCCAAAATAGCCGAGCTCATGCGCGAGCGAAGCCGAGAAGCCTTCAATGGCCTGTTTGGTGGCGGTATAGGCTGCCGCGAGTGGGAATTCTCCCAAAGTAACGCTCGACGTGACATTGATGATGGTGCCGGACCGGCGCTCGCGCATCTGCGGGATGACAGCCTGGCACATCGCCATGACGCCAATCGTGTTGGTCTCGACAAGCTGGCGGATGAGGGACATCGGCATCGCCTCGAACGCACCGACACCGCCAATCCCAGCATTATTCACCAGTAAGTCAATCGAACCGGCAGAACCGATCAGTTCCGCGATGCTCTCTGGACTGGTGACATCGAGCGGTAGCACGCGCAGCCGGTCGGTTTCGGCAAACAGCGACGGGTCCGGGCGCCGCATGGTCGCGACAACATTCCACCCCCGAGAAAGGAAGTGTTCCGCGGTGGCCTTGCCGTAGCCCGATGATGTCCCGGTAATGAGGATGGTCTTGGTCATGTCACGCTCCTTGGATTCGGTCCGGTACCAATAGACAGCCATTCCAATACGATCTATAATTTGCAATCCATAAAACATTACGGATCGTACAATTTCATGGATCCTCTCAGCGATATCATCACCCTCTTGCGGCCGAGCGCCGCAATAGCGAAGCCCATCTCTGGGCGCGGTCAATGGGGGGTTCGCTATAGATCGTATGACGCACCCGGGTTCACAGTCGTCCTGACCGGAGAAGCATGGGTCACATTAGGTGGTCGGGAGCCGCTTCGGATTGCCGAAGGCGATTTCCTCCTTTTGCCGACTACGCCGGCGTTCTCGCTATGCAGCAAACCAGGCGCACCCTGCATTCCCGCTGAGCCTCTGGCTAAAGCTGTCCGCCACGGCGAGCAAGAAGGAGAGCCCGATTTCGCGGCACTGGGCGGAAGCTTCTCGATTGAGAGTGTCAACGCGCCGCTACTGCTCGCGCTGCTGCCTGATCATATCCATATTTCCGCCTCAGCGGGGCGCGCGACGCGATTTGGCCGCCTGATCGAACTACTGTCTGAGGAGTGCGTTACCAACCATCCTGGCAAGGAACTGATCATCCAGCGATTGCTGGAGACGCTGCTGGTAGAGGCATTTCGGTGGGACATTATCGGCAACAACGCAGTGTCGGCAGGCTTATTGAGCGGGCTACGCGATCCCGCCATTGCCCGTGTCCTGCGTGCCATACACGAGGACGTGCGGACGAGGTGGACGGTCGCCAATCTTGCAGGAATAGCGGGCATGTCGCGATCGGCCTTCGCCGCGCGGTTCCATGGAATTCTTGGTTGTGCGCCAATCGAATATCTGGCGCGCTGGCGCATTGCACTTGCCAAGGATGCACTCCTGAGCGGCGGGAAGTCGCTCGACCGAATCGCGGAAGAGATTGGTTATGAATCCGCCAGTGCCTTCAGCACAGCGTTTAGCAAAAGGCTCGGCTGCTCCCCGGGCAGGTTTGCCAGAGGGTACGTCACCGGTGTCAGTCCTGGCCTGCTTGCCGTCACATGACGCTATCTGCCGCTGACCGATCACGCGCGAGCGGCAAATTTCTGGCTGCGCCCTCGGCTCCGCGAACAACCCGCCTTGGGACCGGAGCTGTCGAACGGTTTGTTGCCGCTTGTGGTAACTGAGATCAAGAAACCGTCAGACTGGAATGGCCCAAAACTGGCCTCTCCAGCAGTAATATAAGTTGTTGGCATGCCATAGGGTTCAGGATGCACGAAGTCTCGAATGACTGGGTAGTCGGTTCAAAATCCTTTCAAGGCAATGAATATAGCCCGTGCTTACGCGAGGCCGCATGGCGGGCAAGACGACTACTACTGATCCGTGATCACCGGTATGTTGCTGCCGTTGAGGATTATGCCCATCAAGTTCGATTGCCGCTCGTAGACCGGAAGATTCATCAACCCCAGAAAATATCACGATAAACGCATTGGTTGAGGCGCGGCGCGGCAGCTCAAGAATCTGAATGAGCAGTACGAATAATCGCGGCCCGAACTTAGGGCCGCGATTAACGTGTGTTAGCCGTTGTTATCGGACAGACTTGAACGCTGCTCGCGAAGCGCATTAAGAGCGATACGGCTTGGCTGAGGCCAATCTTATCCTGTCGATCCAGACGTAATTTTTTGGCGAAATGTGTTCCGGCCATGCCAGGCGGCGAGAGTTGTCATGTCCCGGACAGTGCCGGCAGGCGCAGGCAGCAACACCGCTGTCTGCGCCTGCTGTCGGCTAAATCGTTATTTGGACGGGACGACCAGGGCCTGGCATTTCCGGACGATATAGGTGGCAAGCTCCGAGGCTTTGCCGGGGCCTACATTTTCCGCCGAGTGGACAACACCCGTGGGAATGAAGAATGATTGACCGGCGGAAAGGGTGACCGGCTCGCGTCCGTCCAATTTATACTCGAGCGTACCTTCGATCACATAGGCTATCTCTTCTCCAGGGTGGGAATGCCTGGCGGCCAAAACGCCCGGGAGAAAATCGACACGGACCTGCACAACTTCGTGGGCGGGCACGTCGATATCGCTTTTGATGAGATCCGTGCGGAGCAGCGGTTCATCGGCGAATGCCTGCAACGGCGTCATTCCGCTCATGAGAAACAGGAGGGCTGCGGCAAATGCGTTGATCGGTTTCATGACTGTGGCCTTTCGGGGGTGAATAATGAATAAATAATGGGGAGGAAATCGTGGGTGCGGCCCTAGGAGATGGACCTACTTGCTCTTTGCACCAACTTGCCGCGCCGCTGTCTCGATGACGTCGGCAACCTTCTCGGCTTGCGACGCGAACACAGCGTGGCTTGCCTTGATCTCGGTCACCACGCTGCCGGCTCGCTTCGCCATTTCGCGTTCCAGTTCAGGATTGATGGAGCGGTCTTCGGAAGCAACAATTGACCAGCTCCGCTTTGTCTTCCAGGCTGGATCCCAGATCTTGGCGGAAAAAGCTTCCTTCGAGGCGAAGACCTGCGACCTTGCCAGAAACGCCGCGTTGTCTTTCGGCAGGTCCGCGGCGAAGTCGTTCGCGAAGGCGGCGGGGTCGAGATAGAGATATTTCCCGTCCTTCGTTTCGCGGATATTCATGCCGCCAGCCGGCTTGGAGCTAGCAAGACTGAGCAGGCTTTCCCCCTTGTCCGGCTGGAAAGCCGCGACGTAGACGAGGCCTGCGACAACAGGGCTGTGGCCAGCTTCGGTGATCACCATGCCGCCGTAGCTGTGACCGACGAGAAGCGTCGGGCCGTCCTGCAGGTCGAGCACGCGATTGGTGGCTGCGATATCATCGGCAAGCGACGTGATCGGCTCTTGTACTATCGTGACATTGAAGCCGCGTTGCACGAGGATATCCGATGCTTTGCGCCAGCCCGAACCATCGGCAAGTGCGCCATGGACGATGACGATATTTTTGACTTCGGCGGCCTGTGCGGCGAAGGCAATCACGCTCGTGGCGAACGCGAGAGCGAGGGTCGAGATGTAGTGACGGTTCATGGGTTTGACTCCTGTCGTTTGTGGGTGTTGGGTAAGGGAGATGAGGTTTCAGCCGAAGGTGAAGGCGTAGGCTTCGACGCCGGGATCGAGGAAACGGATTTCGAAAGTGCGTTCCTCCACGTCGCCGGACTGGCGGACGAGCTGGTAGAGTTTTGTTGAGGTCACCGTGCCGTAGCCGTCAGCATCGGTATCGGCGCCATGGTTGGGTCCGGGAGCCTTGCCGTCGATCGTCACCTGGAAGCGAATAGGTTTGCCGGCGGCGCTAGGTCCAAGAACCAGATGCAGGTCGCGGGCGCTGAAGCGGTAGACGATGCTGCCATCCGGCTGGTCCAGCAAGGCTTGCTCAGCGCCGACTGTCCATGTTCCGGAGAGGCCCCATTCGTTCAGGCCCGGTTCGTTGATGGAATACGCATTGGCGGCGTCGGCGCGGAGGTTTTCGGGAGAGACGAAGCTGGCGGCGCGTTTGTAGCCGAGATAGGTTTCGCCGGAACGGACGTTCTTGAGGTCGGGGCTTGCCTCGGCACCTTTGGCGTCCGGCGTCACTGGCGCAGTTGAACCCACCTCGCTGCCGGCTTCGCGCAAAAGGTCCTGGACTGCCTGCTCGGTCTGGCGGTAGTTGCCTTCGCCGAAATGATGGTAGCGGATCTGGCCTTTGGCATCGATCAGGTAGTGTGCCGGCCAATAGCTGTTTTCGAAGGCGCGCCAGATCTTGTAGTCGTTGTCGATCGCAACCGGATAGCCGATCTTGAAATCTTCGACGGCCTTTTTGACATTGTCTATCTTCTTCTCGAACGCAAATTCCGGGGCATGCACGCCGATGACAATCAGGCCTTGGTCCTTGTACTTTTCAGCCCAGGCGCGGACATAGGGGACGGTTCGAATGCAGTTGATGCAGGAATAGGTCCAGAAATCGATGAGGACGACCTTGCCGCGAAGGTCTTCCGTAGTCAGCGGCGGCGAGTTCAGCCATTCGACGGCGCCATTCAAAGACGATACACGGCCTTCGATTGGCAAATTGCTGCGGAACGGCTGTGTTGTATCAATGGCAGCCGACGTTGTGCCGTTGCTGGCAACCTCGGATGAGGTCTCGATTTCGGTCTTGTCGTGCAGTTGGTCAAGCACGGTCTGTTCGAAGGCGGCCGTGCTGGCACAGGAAAGCCGCGCCAGGACACCAGTGTCCAGGCCAAGCGCAATCACCGCAACGCCGGCCAGAACTGCAGCACCCAGCACCTGGCGAATACGCTCGCTGACGCCGAGCGACCGCTTCATGCCGGCAAATATCTTACCCCCGACAAGAAGAGCAATGGCAAGTGATGTCGCGGCACCTGCGGCATAGGCGACGAGCAGAAAAGTTGTCTGAAGATTGGCGCCGTTCAATGCCGCACCCGTCAGCAGAAGGCCAAGGATCGGCCCGGCGCAGGGAGCCCAGAGCAGCCCGGTCGCCACGCCGAGTATGAAGGAGCTTGTTAAAGTCGACAAGGACCCGGGTTTGCCCGACGCGTTCAGCAGCCTATTGCCGAAGTCAACGACCGGCTGGGTGATGACGCTTGCAACGCGCGGCGACAAAAGGCTGACCCCAAACACCGCAAGAAGCAGGATCCCCGCGAGGCGGCCGCATTCGTTGGCACGGATCGCCCAGCTTCCGCCGACCGCTGCAAGCGTTGCGACCAATGCGAAAGTGACACTCATGCCGATCAGCATGGGCAGCGTGCTTCGGATGAAAGGCTGTCCCGCGCGGGCAAAGACGAAGGGCAGAATGGGAAGGATACACGGGCTGAGGATGGTCAGCGCCCCTCCGAGATAGGCAATGATGAGAAGTGTCATCGTCGTTTCCTTGAAACCGGTTGGTCGGGTTCTGGACGGCGATGGGGCACGACCAGCAACGCGGCCAATCTGGTCGGAGCGACGTATCCGGGATGTGTCCGGCTTCCATAAGAAGTGTACCGCAGTGTAGGAACCTGCTGGGTCCACGACACAGCGACACAAATCGTTTGCCGCCCGTGCGTGGATGCGGGCCTGATTGTATCAGAACGTATCAATGCGGCCGGATGCTACATCCGCATTCAATTTCGGGCGATGCGGGACACATGGGGGATACATGCAGCCGGCTTTCTTCCCATCACGATCAATCGAGATGGAGAGAACGATGTCCCCTGAATTCAATCACCAGCGCCGCCGCTTCTTCGGCATCGCCGCCATGACCATTGCTGCTGCCGAATTCGGCGTGACCGGGATCGCCAATGCCCAGTCACCTGCAGTATCCTCAACAGCGGTCAAGGCGGCAGGGCATACATCGTTCGCGGCGCTAAAGCAGATCAAGGCAGGCATGCTGGATATCGGATACGCAGAAGCCGGTCCGTCGGATGGCCCCGTCGTCCTGCTCGTTCACGGATGGCCCTACGACATCTACAGCTATGTCGATGTTGCAACGATTCTGGCCGATGCAGGCTACCGCGTCGTAATTCCCTACCTGCGTGGCTATGGCACGACGCGCTTCCTGTCGAACGAGACGCCGCGAAACGGCCAGCAGGCGGCACTGGCCGCTGACATGATCGCCTTGATGGATGCACTCGGCGTCGAAAAGGCGATTCTCGGCGGATATGATTGGGGTGCGCGCACCGTCAACATCATGGCGGCTCTCTGGCCCGAGCGCTGCAAGGCGATGGTTTCCGTCAGCGGCTATCTGATCGGCAGCCAGGAAATCAACAAAAAGCCGTTAGCCCCGAAGGCAGAGCTCTCCTGGTGGTACCAGTTCTATTTCGCCACCGAGCGCGGCCGGCTCGGCTATGCCGCCAACACGCACGAGTTTGCAAAGCTGATCTGGCAGACGGCCTCGCCAACGTGGAAGTTCGACGACGCGACGTTCGATCGTTCGGCTGCCGCATTCGATAATCCGGACCACGTGGACATCACAATCCATAATTATCGCTGGCGGCTCGGTCTCGCCGAAGGCGAAGCGAAATACGATGCCTACGAGAAACAGCTGGCAATGGGGCCGATCATTACTGTTCCGACGATCACCATGGAAGGCGATGAAAACGCCGCGCCGCATCCGCAGCCATCCTCCTATGCGAAGAGGTTCTCCGGAAAATACGAGCATCGAGATGTAACGGGTGGTATCGGGCATAATTTGCCGCAGGAAGCGCCGCAGGCGTTCGCCCAGGCCATCCTTGATGTCGCGAAATTCTGAACCGTCAGGCTGCCGCTAGAAACCGCTTTACTCGCGGCAGCCGACACGGAACTAATGTCGCCTGAAGTACGGCCGAGTTTGATGTTTGAAAGACCGAAGATGGAGCATGTCGACCACATCCTGATCATCGATGACGACCGTGAAATTCGCGAGCTGGTATCGAGCTATCTGAAGAAGAACGGGCTTCGGACCACGGTTGCCGCCGACGGCAGGCAGATGCGCAATTTTCTTGAGAGCGGCACGGTCGATCTGATCGTGCTCGACGTTATGATGCCAGGCGATGATGGGCTGGTGCTGTGCCGCGAGCTTCGCGCCGGCAAGCACAAGGCGACACCGGTCATCATGCTGACGGCACGTGACGACGAGATGGACCGTATCATCGGGCTTGAAATGGGCGCAGACGACTATCTGCCTAAGCCCTTCGCGGCACGAGAGCTTCTCGCCCGCATCAAAGCGGTGCTGCGGCGCACCCGAATGCTGCCGCCCAACCTTCAAATCAGCGAGATAGGCCAGCTCCTGACGTTCGGCGCCTGGCGGCTCGACACCGTTGGTCGGCATCTTCTCGACAGGGACGGGACGGAGATTGCGTTGAGTGGTGCTGAATACCGACTGCTGCGGGTTTTCATCGATCATCCGCAACGCGTGCTCAACCGTGACCAGATCCTGAATCTCACGCAGGGCCGCGATGCCGAGCTCTTCGACCGCTCGATCGACCTTCTGGTGAGCCGTCTGCGCCAGCGGCTCGGCGACGATGCACGCGAGCCGACCTACATCAAGACGGTGCGGGCCGAAGGCTATGTGTTCTCCGTGCCGGTCGAGATTTCGGTGCCCAGGACATGAGTGAGGGCGGCAAGTTCAATTCCGGCTGGTGGCCAAGCACGCTACGCTCGCGCCTTTTTGTCATCCTGTTTGCTGGATTGGCGGTTGCCTATGGCCTGTCTTTCAGCATTCTTTTTGCAGAGCGCTACATGTCGGCCAAGGCGGTCATGCTCGGGACATTGGAAAACGATCTGGCAACGTCGATCGCAGTTCTCGACCGGCTTCCCGCCAACGAGCGAGCCGAATGGCTGGACCGCCTGAGCCGTGGCAGCTACTACCGCCTTGTTCTGGGGCCGGGACTTCCCGGTGCGCCGGATTTGTCTGGCCGTGGTTCCGAGATCGCAGACCGGATCGAGGAGGCGGCAGGCTACAAGTTCCCGCTCCGCGTCGAAGCCATTCCAGGTGACGGAAAGCGGCTTCAGGGGCATCTGACGCTTTCGGACGGCTCACCGCTCACCATCGACGTGACGCCGCGCGGAGTGATGCCCTTGGCCGAATGGCTGCCTTATGTCTTTGCCGCACAGATGGTTCTGCTCATCTTCTGCACCTGGTTTGCCGTGCGTCAGGCGGTTCGCCCGCTTGGCGATCTCGCCGCCGCCGCCGATGCGCTCGATCCCAGCAAGAAAGGTTCCCCATTGAACGAAGGTGGACCGAGCGAGGTCGCCAATGCGGCGCGCGCCTTCAACGCCATGCGCGACCGTATCGCCCATTACCTGGAAGAACGGGTGCAAATCCTCGCTGCGATCTCGCATGACCTGCAGACGCCGATCACGCGCATGCGGCTACGCGCCGACATGGCGGATGATAGCCCCGAAAAGGACAAGCTGATCAGCGATCTGCGCGAGATCGGGCGGTTGGTGCAGGACGGTATCGCCTATGCGCGGAGTTCGCACGGCAATGGCGAAAACACGTCCCGTATCGATCTTGCTTCCTTCATCGACAGCATCGCCTACGATTATCAGGACACCGGCAAGGCGGTCACGGTTGCAGGCATCGTCGACGGCACTGCCGTGACGAAACCGCATGCGTTGCGGCGTATCCTCACCAACTTCATCGACAACGCCCTCAAGTTTGCAGGGGCTGCCGAGATCAGCGTCGAACGGACGGGTGAGGGAACTACCATCATTACGGTGACCGATCGTGGGCCAGGTATTCCGGACGACAAGCTGGAGGCCGCCATGCAGCCGTTCTACCGGCTCGAGACTTCGCGCAATCGTGACACAGGGGGCACAGGGCTTGGACTGGCCATCGCCCAGCAGCTTGCCGTCTCGGTCAACGGTGCAGTGCGAATCTACAATCGCCCGGGCGGGGGACTTGCCGCGGAGATATCGCTGCCTTGAGGAATGGGCGGTTTCGTGGGCTTTTGTATGAAAAGGCAGCTTGGCCAGCAGCGCCTACGCTCTGATACAATTCCGACCTTTCCGAAAACATGCCGGATACATCGAGGCCGCAAAACACTCCCGTCAAAAACGTCGCTCTATGCGACAGAACGAAGGAGTGTTCCATGACGAAGATCGAGAAGATCCTCTATACCGGCAAGACCCATACCACGGGCGGTCGCGACGGCGCGGCGCGCAGCGACGATGCGCAACTTGACGTCAAGCTTTCGCCTCCCGGCAGCGGCAAGCCCGGCACCAATCCCGAGCAGCTCTTTGCTGCCGGCTGGTCCGCCTGCTTCATCGGGGCTTTGGGCCTGGCTGCAGCCAAGCGCAAGATCCGGTTGCCGGCCGAGACCGCCATCGACGCGGAAGTTGATCTCGGCATGACCGGAGACGCCTATCACCTGCAGGCGTGCTTGAACATCAGCCTGCCGGGCCTTGATGCCGATGTTGCGCGCGGGCTGATCGACGAAGCCCACCAGACGTGTCCCTATTCGAAGGCCACGCGTGGCAATATCGCGGTCGAGCTGAAGCTTGCCTGAGCAGTCTGAGAAGTCCATGGAGCGTACGATGAAACGCCTGATCGTTGACATGCTGGCGCTTGCCGTCTTTGCAGCGCCTTGCATCTATGACGTGTTTTCGCCGGAACCATCCCCTATGGCGGCGCTCGCCACAGCCGTTGGTCTTCGAAGGTAGATAGACCGGAAATCGGAAAGGGAGCGACTGCGAAAATGGTCGCTCCCATTTACCATCAGGACTCGTCGGCGTTGTCCTTGAGTAGCGCCGCAGCCTCCAGAGCCGAGGGATCGGCGCTGAGAAGAAGGTATTCGAGCATTGATTTCAAGGTCGGATCGCAAAGGGCCGCCGGCATCAGCAGGCCCGTCGTGTTCATCTCATCCTGGCTGACCATTCCATCGCCGTCGTGGTCCATGCGTTCGCTGTAATCGACGGTTGGTTTACCCTGTTCATCAAGGGCGATGCCGGGTTTCAGGATCTCGTTGAATGTCTTGAATTCATCAGAATTGAGTTTTCCGTCTCCGTCCTTGTCGAATTTCGCAAACTCATTGTTGAGCATCTGCGACAGGGGGCTGGCATTGTTGATCGTCGTCACGATTTCGTATCTCCGGTCAGTGGGACTTGGGTGTCGTGGCAGTTTGAAAGAAGACCCGTCCGCGATCGAACAAGCGACGGTAATTGGCTTCATCCGACTGTCGGACAGGCATTCAGCAGCAGCTTGCCGGTCGTGCGGCGGCTTGCCATGTCAGCATGCGCCCTTGCCGCGTCTGCCAGGGGATAGCTCCCGCCGATGTTGACCTTGAGCGACCCGTCTAGGATCCAATCGAAAAGCTGCTGGGTACGAGCGCGAAGGAGTTCGGGAGTTTGGATGTGGTCTGAAAAGACCGCGTAGCCGATCTTGATGCTTTTCGGCAGGCTCATGATATCCAGAGATCCGGGCCCTCCGAGCACTGGGCCATACCAGCAGAACGTACCTGACCGGCGAAGAGCGTCGAGCGAACCCTTGAAGGTCTTTGGGCCGGAGCCGTCATAGACCACATCCACGCCTTTGCCCTCAGTCAGGCGCAGCACTTCGTCAGCGAAGTGTCCCTCCGTGTCCACGACAACGGCCTCGGCCCCTGCCTGCTTGGCAATTTCGACCTTGTCGCGGGATGAAACGCGACCAATAACGCGCCCGCCTCTTAACTTGATGATCTGTGTCAGCAACAGGCCGACACCGCCAGCCGCTGCATGGACAAGTGCTGTATCCCCGACGCGCACGGGATAGAAATCGGTCGCGAAATGGCTGGCGGTCAATCCCTGCATCATGAGCGATGCCGCTGTTTGGTCGTCGATATAATCGGGGATATTCACCAGCGTCGCCGCCGGGATCGATATACGTTCGGCATAGCTTCCCGGAGCGTAGACCCAGGCGACGCGATCCCCAATTGCAAACTCGGTCACGCCTTCACCAAGAGCAAGCACGCGTCCTGCACCTTCGACACCAAGTATTTTCGGGTTTGCGGTTTCCGTCCAAGCCATGCCCTGGCGAACACCAATGTCCATGAAGTTCACGCCCGCCACAGCGATTTCGACGAGGACATGTCCAGGCGTTGCGACTGGCTCAGGATGGTTCACGACCTCGATGACATCGGTATCCCCGATGCTGTTCATGACAACAGCTTTCATTTGCAGTCCTTTCTTGACTGATTGTTCCAGAATTGGATAAAATTTTTTGCCGCTACACGATCGCGCGGAGGGCCAACTGCCCGAGCGATGCGAGTTGGTCACGGCCGGCTCCCCCCCGCGCAGCGACACGAATTCCGGTGATACTGGCGAAGAGGAAATCAATGACGGCATCTGCCGCCAATGAGCTATCCACGTCGCCGGTCTCCTGCGCCAGCCTGACCCGTTCGCTTGCTGCGCGTCTTAATCGATGATCGGCGGCGCGATGGACCTCTGCGAGGTCTGGCCGACTCTGGCCAAATTCGCAGATTGAATTGACGCCGAGGCAAGCCTGGTTCGCCGTTCCGACGACCCGATCGATCATTGCTGCAATACCGTCAACTGCTCGCGGCTTGCTGCGCAGCATCGCGATATGCGCGTCGGTTTCTTCCGATGCGTAACGTTCCACCGCGAGGCGATACAGCGCCCACTTGTCCCCGAAGGTGTCATAAAGGCTCTGTCTGCCGATTTTCATCGCCTGTACCAGCATCTCGGTAGACGTGCCTTCGAAGCCGTGCTCTCGAAATACAGCGATTGCTGCATCCAGTGCCTTCTCGCTGTCGAACTCTTTTATCCTTGCCATGCAAGCCAAATAGGAATTCTGGAATGATCTGTCAAGAATGAATTTTCAACGGCAAAGTGTCTGCCTCCGGGGCGGACTAGGTCGGTGGTTCGCATCCTGTCAAGGCGATGATGTCTTGGGCATTGTAGTCGATGCCCACGGAAGCCCATGCTCGATGACGGCTCCGCGCCCGCAATTTCAGAGCGTTGGAGCCTCCCAGTCTGGAGCAAAAGGCGGATCGACGTAGCGTAGATCCTTCGGCAGAGCGGCGATAGCCGCGCGGTCCTCGTCGTCGACGTCAATGTTGAGCGCATCGAGATTGGCTCGCTGGCGAGCGGCTTTGGGAATAGCGATGACGTTTTCCTGATCCAGAAGCCAGGCTATGGCGATCTGGGCGGCGGTGGCGCTGTGCTTTTCACCGATCCTGGCGAGAACGGGATCCTTTGCCGCCCGGCCTTGCGCAAGCGGCGCATAGGCGGTCATCGCAATACCCAGGCGCCAGATACGTTCTCGATGCTCTGCTGCAAAGCCGCAGGAACAAGCGTGCAGCTCTTCGGCGGATGCGAAGCTGCTCAAAGGCCAGGGTGTTACCCCGCGGATCGTGGTGACCGACAAGCTGCGCTCGTACTCCGCCGCAAAGGCCGAGTTGATGCCGGGCGTTGAGCATCGCTCGCATAAGGGATCGAACAACCGGGCTGAGAATTCTCATCTTTCTCTACGGCGGCGAGAGAGACGGATAATGCGCTTCAAGACAGCGTGGCAATGGCACCGCTTCGTCTCAACCCAAAGCCAGGTCACAAATCTCTTCCACCTTCATCGCCGCCTGAAACTCGGCACACAAACTCTCGCTGCGAATTCTGCCAAGTTAAGGCGATGCTACCGTCTGACATGCTAAGCCAGTGCCATATCGACAGCGGCGAGGGCGTGGAGTTCGGTGGTGTCAAACAAAGGGACAGAACTGTCGCCCGGGCCGACCAGGAGCATGATTTCGGTGCAGCCAAGAATGATGGCCTCGGCTCCCCGTTCCACCAAGCGCGCCATAACCTCCCTGTAAATTGTCCGGGAATCGTCATTGATAACCCCTGCGACGAGCTCCGTGTAGATTACCTTGTGTACCGCGGCACGGTCATCTGCATCGGGGATGAGGACGTCCAGCCCGAATTTATCGTTCAGGCGTCCCTTGTAGAATTCCTGCTCCATCGTGAATGCCGTCCCGAGGAGGCCGACGCGCGTTAGTCCGGCATGGCGGATTTTTTCCGCCGTGGGGTCTGCGATATGTAAAAGCGGGATGCTGACGGCACGTTCAACACCGACAGCGAGTTTGTGCATGGTATTGGTACAAATCACCAGAAAATCTGCGCCACCCCGCTCGAGGTTTTGCGCCGCAGATACCATTTCGCGCTCCAGAGCGATCCAGTCTCCGTCGTGCTGCAGCTTTTCGATTTCACCGAAATCCATGGACCACATGAGACTTTTGGCGGAATGCACACCCCCCCCGCCGCTGTCGCACCTGCTCGTTTGCGATGCGATAATATTCTGCCGAGCTCTCCCAGCTCATGCCTCCGATGAAGCCTATCGTTTTCATGTTCCCGCACTTCTAATGTGTAATTTCCGGTTAGTTGTGTTTGCTCGCCGCGGAAACGTCAAGAACTGAAAAAGACAGGCGTTTCAGCCGTCCGTACAGGAGGAGCCTCTTCGCTAGGCTTGAGCAGTCGGTCGGACAACGATTTCGCCGACGTCGACGTTACTGGGTTGCTCGATCGCGAATGCGATAGCGCGGGCGATGGCTGAGGGCTCGATTGCGATGTCGTCTCGCAGACCGATATATCGTGCTCTGACCTCCGCGTTGGCTATACCTTCAACAAACGGTGTTTTGATTGCACCTGGCGAAACGACCGTCACACGCAAGTCAGGGCCAGCTTCCTGCCGCAGACCTTCGCAAATCGCCCGTACGGCAAACTTCGTTCCGGAATACACAGTTTGCGTTGGGACAGTTTTCATGCCCGCCGTTGAAGCGACGGCGATGAAATGCCCAAAGCGCTGCGCACGAAAAACCGGAAGTGAGGCGGCGATGCCGAACAGAAGACCCTTGATATTCACATCAACCATCTGCTCCCATTCGTCGACACGCAGGTCGTCCAGCGGAGATATGGGGCCTATACCCGCATTGTTTACGAAAACATCGACTTGCCCGTAATAGGCGATGGCGTGTTCGACGAGGCTTACCACATCGCCGCGGAGAGTAACGTCGGCTACGAAGCTGATCACCTGCCCGCCATTGATGGTGATATCGTGCACCAGCGAATCCAAATGTACCGTTCTTCTGGCTGCCAAAACGACCCGTGCCCCCTTCTCCGCCAAGTGACGTGCGGTCGCAGCGCCGATGCCACTGCTTGCTCCGGTGATCACCACAACCTTGTCTGCAATCCTGCCCATACCGGCTCCTTTTCTTATCGATTTGGGCAGGATAAGGTTTCGAAATAACAGGTCCAGATTACATTTTATCCTATTACCAAAGGTGACCAATGGGGAAACTCGATCGTGCTGAACATCGTGCGGCGCTGGCAGTGTTCGTTCGAATCCTTCGTTCGAGAAGCATGCCTGCGGATGTGGGGCCTGCCGGCTTCGTCGCGCAGACGCACGCCCGGATTGCGTCGCGAAGAGGTCGCGCACCTCGCAGGCGTGGGCATCACCTGGTACACATGGTTCGAACAGGGGAGGGACATCAACGTCTCGTCGGATTTCTTAGAAAGGCTCTCGCGCGCCTTCCGGCTGTCACCCACGGAGCGCAGCCATCTCTTCATGCTGGCACACTACCGACTTCCCCCGGTAGTCAACCGGATGCAGCAAGACATTCCTGAAACCGTCCTGACGCTTCTGACATCGCTCCCCAATCCCGCCTATATTAAAAACAGTTGTTGGGACGTCCTGACTTGGAATGCTCCAGCTGGGGAGTTGTTTTCCGACTTTGCCCGTTTGGACCTACCGGAACGGAATCTCCTCCGGCTCGTGTTCACATCACCGGATATGCGGCAGATCATGCTCGATTGGGAAGGCGACGCACATCGTACGGTCGCAAAGTTCCGCCTCGATTACGCTCGAGCAAAGGACGATCCTTCATTTGAAGCAGTGGTGACGGATCTTCTCTCACAAAGCCTGGAATTTCGGCTGATGTGGGAGCGGCAGGATGTGATGGCGATCGGAGAGGGATTGAAAACGATCCGTCACCCAGCCTACGGTCCCCAAACGTACAGACACGCTGCATTGACCATCGAGGGCTCCAACGATCTAAGGTTGATTGTGTATTTGCCGATTGACATCAAAAGCTCGGGCGGGTTTGAGAGTTAGGCCCACGCAGTCATCTGATGCACTGGTACAGCGGGGCACCCCTACTATGGCTCTGCGAAGTAGGGGCTGTAGGCTAGAAATTATCTTGGCCCTCGCCAATGTGTACGTGACCTGCGATGATCGGGATCTGTCTTTGTGGGCTGAGAATGAGGCGTCATACAAATCGCCGGTCCAAGGGAGTCTGAGCATTGGGCATTAAATCGGCGTGGCGCCACGACTCTCAACGAACTCCCAAAGCACTCGCGAAATCTCGTTTGCAAGGCTCTTCGAAATCGTCGTCATGATGCCGACCTTCGCAGGAAAGTTTGCACTATGGGTGCCCCGCCGCCGATCACCCGAAGAAGGACTGTCCCACTGGCATTCAATGCTGATGGCGGGAAACCAATATATTGAAACGGTTGGTGCTTACCGCACGCATGAAGACGCCGTGCAGATCGTGCCAGGTCGATTGGACAAGCCCACCATCCACTTCGAGGCTCCCCCGTCTCGCCGGGTTGCCTCTGAGATGGAGACCTTCATCACATGGTTCAATCAATCAGGGCCAGATGGCCAATGCTCGCTTCAAGCTTTGACGCGCGCCTGTCAATCCAATGAACTCGACCAAAGTCATTATCCGGTGAACCGCTGTTCGATTCCACTCAAGAGCGTTAGATCTCCAGAAACCGCGAGAGTTCGGGTTCTTCTTCCAAACGGGCACTTTTGTCCGACGATTGCTTACTATATGTGCACGCGCCTGCTACGAGACGTGATCGAGGGGATCCGCAACCGAATCAATCACCAGCTTCGCCCGGAACGGATAGCGTGTAATCTCTGCTCCCTCGGCGAGTACTAGCACTGTGTGCAATCCGGCCGCGATACCGGCAACGATGTCCGTATCCATGCGATCGCCGATCATGCCGGTCCCTTCCGAATGAACACCGAGTTTGTTTAGTGCGGAACGGAACATCATAGGATTTGGCTTACCCGCTATACAAGGTTCGCGGTTCGTCGCACGCGTGATCAATGCGGCGACGGCGCCCGTTGCAGGAAGCGCGCCTTTTGGCACTGGGTCTCGTCGCATCCGGGTTGGTTGCAATAAACCGCGCACCCGCATTAATTAAACGAATGGCTTTCGTGATTGCCTCGAACGAGTAGGAACGGGTTTCTCTAAGCACGACATAATCAGGATCGATGTCGGTCATGATGAAGCCCGCCTCATGGATGGCGGTGGTCAGCCAGGCCTCTCTAATGACAAATGCTTTTCCCGCAGGGGTCTGATCTTTTAGAAAGCAGCCGTTCCCAGCGCTGACGTCCAGATGCGTTCCTCCGGCACGTCCAATCCACTATTATGTAGCCGCGCACTGAGGTCGCGAGGTGTGTAGATTGAATTATTGGTCAAGACCAGAAAAGGTGTATCGCTCGCCCGCCAGTGCTGGATAAGTTCTACTGCGCCTGGAATCGCCTTGTTTTCATGCACCAGTGCGCCGTCCATATCGGTCAACCAGGATCTGATATTATGTTAGCTCTTTTAGAGAGCGTCCTCGGTTATAACTTCGAAACGGGACAATTTCGCTAATCCGAACGCGGTGGTAAGTGCCACGTCGGTTGCGTCACGACCGGTCGCCATCAGAATTCGGCCAATGCGCGGCATGTTATGCCGAGCATCGACTGTATGCCAATGTCCTCCCAGATAAACTTCAAACCAGGCACTGAAATCCATCGGATTTGGGTCCTTTGGCACGCCGATATCGCCAAGATAGCCGGTGCAGTAACGGGCTGGTATGTTCATGCAGCGGCAGAGCGTTATGGCGAGGTGTGCGAAGTCACGGCATACGCCCACGCGGTCTGTGTATCCACCAAACGCTGTCCGAAGCGGATCCGCCTTTTTATAATCAAACTTGATGTGGTTGTGCGCGAAGTCGAGAATTGCCTTTACCCGTGGCCAGCCAAGCGGCGTAGAGGAAAACTGTTTCCAGGCGAAGTCAGCCATATGATCGGTATCGCAATAGCGACTGCCGAGTAAGTAAACGAGCACGTCGTCGGGCAGATCCTTGATCTCATGCTGAAAAGCGTTTTGCGGAATGGGATCCGGCAGACCGCCATCATAAATTTCAAACTCGGTCGAAATCGTTGTTAGCCCTGCTGGCGCGACAATTCTACTGCAGGCATTGCCAAAGCCGTCGATATATCCCCATGCCTCGATCGGTCGGTCGAAACTCAAGGTCTGCTCTGTCAAAAGATCCATGCGGCGGGACGGATGAATATTGAGAACAAGCAACATCGGAGTTGGTTGCTCGCATTCGTATCCGAGATGAAAGCCGGCACGTATCTTCATCATAAAATTCCTTTGCGCCGGCGAATTGCCGTGAGACTAGCTTGGGCGGCAAACGCCGGGACAGGCAATGCGTTCCGATCAGTTGAGCACAGTTTCGATGCGATCATCCGTTGTGACGTTGACCTGGACTGACATGCCCTCGTAGTCAGCGGCTGTTCCGTCGTAACTTCCCCACAAAGGAACTGCCTGCTTCGGATCCCGCGCCACCCCAACACGGATAAGATCACGGTTGCCCACGATACCGTTGGTTGGGTCGAACTCAGCCCAACCGGCGCCCGGCAAATAGATCTGGCACCACGCATGGGTGGAACCGCCGCCGAGGGTGGTGGATCCGTCTCGGTCTGGAACGTAGATATAGCCGGTGACGAACCTGGCCGCGAACCCAAGTGATCGAGCGGCCTCCATCATAAGTAGCGCGAAGTCGCGGCAGGTTCCCTTGCGAAGCTGCAGCGTCTCGGTCGGCGCTTGCGTTCCATGCTCTTGTCGTCGGGCATAGATGAAACTTTCATGGATGGCGTAGCACAACGTCATCAGCAGGTGCCCGGTTTCAGTGGGTTGCCCGATTCGCACGAATTGGCGCGCCCATTTACCGACCTGATCATGTGGATCAGCGTAATGGCGCTGGATGGTTCGTTCCAGATCCAGCGCTTCGTCTGGATCATATGAAAAGGGGTAATTCAAAGCTTCCTGATCGATTTGCAGATCAATTGCGACATAGGGTGTATGGTCAAGGCGAATGACGGTTTCGAAGCGGAGCTCACGTGAGGCTTGAGCAAAGCCGATCACTGCGACGCAGTTTCCGAACACATCATGGATCCAACGAAGATAGTCCGGTTCCGGGTCGATGAGGAGGTGGGAGCTCAGCAGCGTCTGATCGAAACTGTCTCTCGGTCTGAACAAAAGTCTGTGCTCTCCGAACTCAACCAGCCGTTTATAACGATAGGACGTGACGTGTCGGACGGTAAATATTGTCATCGATCACCGGGGGGTACGAGGTCCAAGACGGCTATCACCGTATCACTCTAAAGAAGCACATGCATTGTTACATCGTTCCAGCTGGCAAGAGATAATCCGCGCGGGGCGATGGTCCGCAACCTATTGGCGACAATCCGGGTGAGGTTGGAAACCGTGATGCAGCCTATCAAATGTCCCGAAGAAGCCCACGCCTAATCCACCTAGGGCCCGCCCGATGCGTTCGCGCAATTGAGCTATATGCCTGTCACCCGTCTCAACGACAGCAGATCTCCTAGGACAAACGAACTCTCGCTCATCTCGGCCAGAAAGCTGACATCGGCCACCGTCCGTTGCCGTTCAAGGCATGGCCAAACGCTGAACCGGCGAGCCGCCCCCTAGCCACTTGAGGGCTGTCCTGATGAGCCAATGGGAAAGCCTTTTCGACTAGGCTGTGTCAATTATCAATCAGGCGAACTCTTCCACAATCCGAAAGTCTTTCCACGTTAGAAATGACATCCAGCGATACCGTGCATTGATACCTGCGGTGAGCGAAATAATGCTTTTCGATGGCGCTACCGCTGTTGCGGCAGCATCGCCTGAGCGAGAATGAGTGACGGAATGAGAATAACTTGCATCCGTCACTCCAACGGTCAGGCCAACTCTGATAGGGACGCGGGGTCAAATCCCTTCAGTGCAACAAAATCGCCGTCCTCGACTTTTGCGACCCAATCTGGATCCGTGAGCAGCACACGCCCGACAGCAATCAGATCGAACTCATCGCGTTCCATGCGGTCGACCAAACGATCGAGGCTGGCCTTGGCTGATTTCTTGCCAACAAAAGCGCTCGCAGTCACATCGTTGTCGAGGCCTACGGAACCGACAGCAATCGTCGCAGCGCCCGTCAATTTTTTGGCCCAACCTGCGTTGTTGAGACCGTTCTCGCCGTCAATCTCGGGAAAGCCTGGCTCCCAGAAGCGACGCTCGGATACGTGAAGCACGTCTACCCCAGCCTCCACTAACGGCACCAACCAGCTTTCCATCTCTTTTGGTGTTTCTGCGAGACGCGCTGTCAAATCCTGCTGCTTCCATTGGCTGACGCGCATGATGATCGGGAAATCTGGTCCTACGGCTTCTCGTACGGCGCCGACGATTTCAGCGGCAAATCGCGAGCGCTCTTTGATCGTCAGACCACCATATCTGTCCGTCCGGAGGTTTGTGCCAGCCCAGAAGAACTGATCAATCAGGTAGCCGTGCGCGCCGTGGATTTCGACAGTATCAAACCCAAGCCGCTTGGCATCGCCCGCGGCCTTGGCGAAGGCTGCAACGGTATCGGCAATATCTTCCTCAGTCATCGTGACGCCGCGTGCCTCCCCAGGCGCGTTGAGGCCAGACGGGCTTTCTACCGGGACGTCAGGCTCCCAGTTGTTGATGTAGCGCGTTGCACCCGTATGCCAGATCTGTGGACCCATCCGACCTCCAGCGCCGTGGACTGCGTCAATCACATTCTTCCAACCGCGCAGCGCTTCGTCACCATGAAAGAAGGGAATCCCGGCATCATTGCGGGATGCAGGGCGGTCGACGACCGTGCCTTCAGACAGTATTAGTCCTGCACGGCCTTCTGCACGGCGGCGATAGTAGTCCGCACTTGCCGATCCCGGCACACCTTCGGGCGCGAACAGGCGGGTCATTGGTGCCATGACAATACGATTTTTGAGTTCCAGCGACCGGATGGTAATGGATCGAAACAGGCTGCTTGTGTCGAGACTAGGCATTTGGAGTACTCCGTTGTGTGAACGGATCTCTAGGTATATGATGGAAACCTAGCGTCAATCAGGCACTTGAAGTCGCCTAGGTATCTTGAAGGAAACTGCTATGCTCCAACTTCAACCCCTCTGTTTCTCTTCCGAATGCCCGAGCCGAGCCCTGTTCGACCAGATTGCCGACAAGTGGTCGATGATGGTCATTGCGGTACTCAACGAGGGGCCCCAGCGGTTCAATGCGATCCGCCGCAGCTTGCAAGGCGTCACGCAAAAGGCCCTCACTCAGTGCCTTCGCCGCCTTGAGCGCAACGGTCTTGTCGCAAGAGAGGTCATTTCGCTCTCCCCGGTGGCCGTTCAATATCAGCTGACGCCACTCGGCCAGACATTGCTCGAGCCTCTTCAAGAACTGCACAGATGGACGCTGGTGAAACTGCCGGAGGTCACCGCAGCCCAGGCAAGCTTCGACAGCGCTGATGTCACCAAGAAAGGGGCTCGTCCACTGATTCAGTTACGTCACGAGACAATCTAAGTCGAATAGCGCTGCTGTTAGTTTTCGTGCATTTGATCCATTTTGCACTTCCGCCGCGTTCCACTTACTCCGGATAAAATTAGCATCCGACAATGCACTACTGCAGAATCCGGTGGGATAACGCGAAACGGAAAAGCGGGTTGGATTCTGATGAACCAAAACACCAAGCCTTTGGCACGTGCCTGACGAGCTCGATCCACGCTCAAATCGCTTCGTGTAACTTCTGACCGCGATGGGTATGAAGCACGAGAACATCGCCATCACCATCACCATTACCGACATCGAAGTCGTCGTCCATGCTGAGCGCACCACACACATGCTGCCCGGCTGAATGAATGAAAGCGTGCAGTTTCGACTTCGCTGCCTACGAATTTGAGCTAGGGCGCCCGGGAATATGGCTTAAGATGGATTTTGAGAAGCCCCCGTCGACGCAGATGTCTTGACCTGTGATGTAACTTGCAAGCGGGCTTATCAAGAACTCGATTGCATTAGCGATGTCTCTCGGGTCGCCGATCCTGGCGAGTGGGATAAGAGCCTCTCTTGCCTGCTTGATCGCTGGATCGATATACATTTTCTCAGTCATAGGAGTGTGCGTCATTCCTGGAGACACGACGTTCGAACGAATTCCGTCTGGTGCCCATTCCAGAGCGAGAGTTTTCGCAAGCATAGTTAGCGCCGCTTTGGCTGGACTATATGCACCCGATCCCGCATGGGGAACTTGCCCTGACATTGAAGAGGTGAAGCATGCTGCGCCTCGGCTCTGCTTCAAGTGTGGATAGCAATGCTTGGCCAGAAGCCAGGCTCCCCGTGTGTTGACCGCGAACATGTCGTCCCAATCGGCCACCGATAGATCACAAATTTTTCCGGGACTTGCCACTCCGGCGTTCGCAACAAGAGCATCCAGGCCACCAAATTCGGACACCGCAGCGTCGACCAGCCTTGAAGGCACGTCGGCAATGCTCAGGTCGCCAGATAACGAAATAGCATCCCCTCCTATTGAGCGTATCGCACGCGCCACTTCCTCTTGCGGTTCGGATTGATCGCGACCGCATACGGCAATTTGCGCACGTTCGCCCCTTGATGCTGCGGCTTCAGCGATCCGAATACATACCGCCGCCCCAATTCCCCGACTTCCCCCACTGACTAATACTCTCATAGCGTCCTCTCCGGTTGATAATTCAAAGAATATGGAATTCATTTCTAAAATGCAATTACGTTCTGAAATTTTCGATTGAAGTAGGTGCGGGCTTTTCACACTCCTGTACGAGTGGGGCAACAGCCGCTTTGGTGTCATGCATATGCTTTAGCGGGAAAATGGTTCTTCCATGCAGCCGGCTTTACACTTACATTTGAGACTAGGCCGAACGTAGGCTAGCTCTGTGAAGTGGGCCTTCCTGGAATATGGCTGAGGATAGACTTGGAGAAGCCTCCATCCACGCAGAGATCCTGGCCAGTCACATATCCCGCATTCGGCCCGATTAAAAACTCGATGGCGTTGGCAATATCCTCGGGCTCGCCAATCCTAGAGAGCGGGATGAGGTCTTCTCTCGCTTTCTTCAACGTTGGATCGGCATACATCTTTTCTGTCATGGGGGTGCGCGTCATGCCTGGCGATACAACATTCACCCGTATGCCATCCGGTGCCCACTCCAGTGCCAGAGTCTGCGCCAACATGGTCAACCCTGCCTTGGCGGGACTGTAAGCGCCGGATCCAGCGTGAGGATGCTGGCCTGACATCGAGGAGACGAAACATACGGCACCACGCTTCTCCTTTAGATGCGGATAGCAGCTTTTCGCAAGCAACCAAGGACCCCGAAGGTTAACGGCAAGCATGTGATCCCAATCAGCAACTGACAATTCGGATAGGCTCCCGGGGCTCGTTATCCCAGAATTGGCCACAAGGCCGTCGAGACCTCCGAATGCTGCCACTGCAGCCTGGACCAGCGTCGCTGGCACCTCGGGGTCACCCAAGTCTCCCGACAGCAGGATTGCTTGTCCGCCTGTCGCGCGCACGGCTTGGGCAACGTCCTCTTGTTGTCGAGACAACCCATGACCGCATACCGCAATCTGAGCACGCTCTCCTCTCGATGCCGCTGCTTCAGCAATTCGGATACAAACCGCCGCGCCAATTCCGCGACTTCCTCCGCTGACCAACACTCTCATGGGACTAACTCCTGCTAGATCGAAGTCGACGGGATCCAAATTCCGCGCTGCTGCGGAGTCTGGTTTCGATGGATGTTATCCAGGATCGGGGCAAGCGGGAGCGTAGCCTCGTCGGTGATGATGATAACAGGGCACACGAAGGATGGAGCAAGTGTCACGCGGAGATGCTCCAGCCTCGTTTCTTCAGTTCCTCAACTCCATCGTTGATTTCCTGAAGGGGTTGTTCTTCACGAATGATTTCAAGAACAACGTCATCAACACTGAACACTGAGGCCACGGCCTGCCCTAAACCTTCAAAATCGACAATGCCCGTGCCTATAGGATCATGTCCCCACACGTCTGTACCCGTGTCAGAAATATGCACGAGACCAATGCGTGAATGATGCGACAGAAGACTGGCAACTGGATCCTCTCCTATGTAAGCGGCGTTCGCGACGTCGTAGACAATGCTCAGACTCTCATCTCCGATATCGTCCACGAGATCGACCAACTCTCCGATCGTAGGCCTGAAGCAGTATGGGGTATTCTCCATAAGCAACCGCACGCCCGCTTGCTTTGCTACCGGCAGAAGCACGTCAAGACTTTCAGAGAACCAGCCAAGGGCCTGTGGAATTGTCGGAGAGATCATTGGACGCCGCGTCCCTGGAGAGATCACAACGTCGGCAACACCCCAATCGACTGCAAGTTGAAGGACATCCTTAATATGGTCTGTGCTTTTGCGCCTCATATTGGCAGCCGGGCTGGCGAGGTTGATATCGTAGCCACCAGCATTTAGCGACCGGACACTTGCCCCGTAATCCTGCAGTTGTTTTCTCGCATCCAAGCGCGAACTTGCCGACATCTCGTCCGGCCAGCAGTGTGGGGAGCTCACAGGAACTTCAAAGACCTTGAAGCCATGCTGGGCAAGTTCTGACATTGCCTCAATTGCAGTGGACTTCCACAGGTATGAGAAAGTATTGATGATCATCGGTGCCTCCTAGCCGCGCCGAACGCGACATTTATTTTTCCGAAATACGTAAATTCTCGTCGCGGACTCCCCGCGACTGTCAGCCGGTGCCGGTTCCGGAAGAGATGTTCCGATCATCGGGGCCAGCGAAGTTTGTTGAGATAGTCTGCGCTTTCCAGAAGCGCGCTGTCAGGTTCAGATGAAACAACTTCAAAAATTGAGGGTCCGTTATAGCCTATGCGCTTTAGAGCCTCGGCAACGGCTTCGAACTTTACTTCGCCTCCTCCGACTGGATCATGACGAAAATCGCTCAGCGGCGTATCCGCCAGGTAGATTGCTGAGAGGTGCTCTTTGATTAGAGAAATCGCGTCCACCGCAGGGTCGCGTCCAAAGGCCGCATTTGCAACGTCATAGCCCAACCCGATGTTCGCCCACCCGTAACGATCAAAAAAGGCTAACAGGTCGGCTCCCTTGTATAGCCACGACAATGGATGGTTTTTAACGATCAGCTTGACCTGCAGTTCAGCTGCACGTCGCACTAAGATATCGAGAGAGTACCGGAAACCGTCGGTAAGCTTGTCGATACTCGTCGGGAAAACCGGATTTGACTTTCCTGGGTTGACGACGACGCCGAATGCGCCCCAGTCAGCCGCCAGTTCAAGTGCAGAGGCAACAACACCGCAAGAATAGTCGCGGCATTCGGGCGTAACAGCTGCAAGATTGAGGTCGAGATTTGGCTGGTTAAGGGTTTCGATGCGTATTTTTCGTGCTTCCAGAAGTCTTCCGACTGCCTTGCGCTCGGCTGCTGTGGAGGTACTCGGCCAGAAATGGCCCGGGATCAGCATCATCTCGAAGCTGGAAAATCCCACATCAGCAAGATGTTCCAAGCATTCCAAAGCGGTGTAACGGTCCGTGTAGGGATAGGTGTTGACGGTATAAGGAGCGTTCGGCTGCATCATGTCGGATTCCTTTGGGCGTGTTGGATGGGCCTACGCCAATGCGAAGTGCATCGCAGCGTCGTTGCCTAGTTGAACCGATACGTCGCCCGGCCCCGGAACCTCGATTGCACCACAGAGGCTCCCCGTCGTGATGATCGAGCCTGCTCTGAGCGCCGTTGCAGACCTCGATTGATTGTTCGCGTAATCGCGGAGCCAAGTGAGCGGATCTCTCGTCGGATGTTGTCCAGCAGCGTCAAAAGTGACTTGGCCGTTGAGCCTAACCTTGAGAGGTATGGTCGAACCGACCTGAAGCACAACTAAGGGCAGAGCTGGCCCTCGCACATACCCCATGTTTCCTAGGCGATCTGCCAGAAAGGCTGGGAAGGAAATGGTGCCGCCTTCCGAGATACCGCTCCAAACCAACTCAGCGCCAAGGTAGGCGTTTGAAATGGCTGTCTCGATCTCGGCCCGTTCATAAGACTTAGCCGTGCGAACAGGCAGATCCTGGCAAAGCTGAACGGCAATTTCTACCTCGATTTTCATACCTCTCCGCCAAGAAAGGGTCGCAGTGGGACCATCATTCAGATAGGGGTGTAGCGGAGCGGCGACGGGGTCGCCGCCAGGCGATTTTGCTACTTTCCAGGCGTGGAGGTCTGCTCCTTCCAGCTTCGACAACTGGCTCTGTACGTCGATCGCATCTTCAAGCGCTACGGGCGTTGACAGCAGCTTGCCTGTTGGTACCTGGCTTCCGTCATGACGGAGGTTGTATAGTTGCTGAGCCAATGTACTTATTTCGGGAGTAGCTAGAATAGAAGTCATGTCTCTCTCTCGGTTATTCCGACGGCGTATCTGGACGATGAAGGCATCCTATCGTCTGACGACCAGCGCTTTTAACGAAGGCGTGTTCGGCGACATATGCTGCTCAGAGAAAAATGCGCCGACCACATCCCTTAGGACGCCTGCTTGATCCGCTCGCGAAACCTTTCCGTCCCCTGCTGGATGTGGTCCAGAAGATCCATGACTGCCCAGTGCCGCTCGGCGATGTCATAATCCGTTACACGAGAATGGATGCTGTCAAACGTGCCGAGGCGCTTGTGCCAAACCTTGGCAAGGCCAGGATAGCCCATAGGTTCAGCCATCGCTGCGAGCGCCAGAAAGTTCTCAAGTTCGTGGCGCAGATCGCTGTCTTCCGAAGCATGCTTGTAAAGCCAAGCGTAGAGGTCGGGGTGGATGTTGGTGAAGACGCCAGAGAAGCCCTTCGAACCGGCCCGTATAGCAGCGGCGGCGATGGCCGCATTGGCGTTAACAATCGCAAAGCCGGAATCGCCAGATAGTGCCACGCGTCGCTTTACGGTTTCGAGGTCGCATGAAACATCCTTTAGCGTTACGAAGCGGCCGGTGTCGCGGCATAGCTTGAATTCGTCATCGCTCAAGAGACGGCGATAGGGAGCCGGGCATTCGTATAGACCAAGGGCCAGGTCGCTCGGGAGCCAGCTCAATATCGCGTCGATGCTTGAGCGAAATGCTTCTGTTCCTTCATTTTTTGTGTCGAGCCTGTTGCTGACCAAGACAAGCGCATCTATCCCTGTGTCCGCCATTGCAACCAGTTCTGCGCGCTGATCATCGGAGCTGTCGCTGATGTGTCCCGATGAGATCACCGGTACACGTCCGGCAGCCAGAGAGACCACTTTTTTCGAAAGTTCGACACGCTCTTCCAGCGACAGCTTCTGCATCTCGCTCGACTGGCAGACGGCAAAGAGGGTGTCAGCGCCATTCGAGATATACCATTCCACAAGTCGCTCCAGACCCCCCCAATCGATCCGATTATCCGGCGTGAACGGGGTAAGCATGACGGGGACAATACCTTGGGCTTGGATCTTCATGATGTACACTTTCTCTTGTTCCTGATTGTCAAAGTGGCGTTCCTGCTGGCAAACCTGCGGCAAAACCCGCCATCAAGCGGATTTGCGCCAGCAGCATGTCATTGCCGTCAGACACCTTTGCACCGGCCGCCTTGGCGGTGCGTAATAGCGCGGTTTCCTCGCTTAGGCTGGCGATATCGGCGATGAGCATGTCGGGCCGGATCGCGGACGCCGGCATAGGGAATTTGCTATTTCCCTTGACGCCGATCGGGGATGCATTAATGACGATGTCGTAGTCCCAGCCTGCCGAACCATCGACGGCAACCGCGCATTCTTCACCGCGCAAAGTGTTGACCATTGCCGCAGTGAAGGCGACGGATTCTGCCGAGAGATCCATGAGATCGATCTTGGCAACACCTTCCCCAGCAAGTGCAAACGCGATCGTGCGGCCAGCTCCACCAGCTCCGACAATCAGCACGCGAGCGCCGCGCAAACGCGACTTTGCCTCACCGAGACCGTCAACAAACCCTATGCCATCGAACAGCGCACCGTTCATCTGCCCGTCCTCAGCGCGCTGGATGCAGTTGACGGCACCTACGGCCTTCGCCGTTGGCGTAAGCGTTGAACATTTTTTGGCCGCTGCGACCTTATGTGGGATCGTGGTGCTTATACCGCAGAGATTGGGTATGGCAGAAAATATATCCCAGGCTGCCGCGAAATGTTCAGCGGAAATCTGGAAGGGAACTGCGTAAATGTTCACCCCGGCAGCGGCGAAGATGGGATTGATCAGGCGCGGCGTTTGTACCTGGTGGATCGGATCACCAAACACAGCGTAGACGCGCGAGTTGCCGTCAAGGTTAGGGATATCAACCCGCATGATTTCGATCCACGTTGAACAGGTCGCGGCAGCGGTCGATGGCGATGTCCATCACCTCCGCCGGGTCGCGAGCCCACCAGTCGGTTGAGAATATCTCCACCTCAACCGCTCCATCGTATCCTGCTCGTCGCATCATCGAGTAGATGCCGCGCAGGTCGATGATCCCGTCGCCCATCATGCCCCGATCGGTCAGGACATGACGGGTAGGGATGAGCCAGTCGTTGACATGAAATCCAAAGAGCCGACCGGCGTCGCCTGCCCGCGCGATTTCGGCTTGCAATCGCTCATCCCACCAGCAGTGATAGACATCGACGACCACTCCGATGCCCGGTCCCAGCGCTTCGCACAGAGAATTTGCATGGGAGAGACTAGAGATGACGCTGCGGTCGCCCGTGACCATGGGATGGAGCGGCTCAATGGCGAGCTTCACGCCGATCTTTCGCGCGCTGTCGAGGACTTTACCAATTGTATCCTCAATCCGTCGTCTTGCTGAAGCCAAGTCCTTTTCATTGCCCCGAAAGCCACCGGTAAACAGGAAGACATGGTCAGCCTCGAATTTCGCCGCCCGCTCGAGTTCCGCCTCAACCGAGTCATATGCATATTCATTTAACGGGCCCACACGATTGTATCCCGAGACCGTCATTCCAAAATCTTGCAAGACAGACAGGGCGTCGTTTTCGCCAACCTTGACAATCTCGTCTCCCCAGATGGAAACGGTATCAAGCCCGCGCTCCGAGCAGAGTCGAAGATAGGTCAACATATCTGCTCTCTCGCGCACCGTGGCGTGGTTGAAGACAATGTTCGTCATCGGCCCCTCTTAATTTTGAATATGAATGGTTGTGAGACCATGCTCGGTCGCGGGAACGGCGTCAGGGTCGAGTCGTCGATCACCAAACCGACGGTATTCTCACACCGAAGCAAGATCGGTCGGTTTCACTCAAGCAGGTTTCCCCGGATAGCGACGAACCTCTGGCGCTAGCCACGGAGAAACATAACCACGGTCGGCTTCTTCGATGAGTGATCCCGGCGGAACAAGCGCGTCAATCTGGTCGAGCGTTGCGGACTGGAGGACTGTCTCAAAGCCCGCTTCCATGCTCTTGAACTGCTCAAGCGTGCGGGGACCAAGGATCACAGATGTCACAGCGGCGTGCGCCAGCGGGAACGCCTGAGCCATGTGCATAAGGGACACACCGGCCTCCATCGCAACGCCCTCAAGTTCCTGAAGCAATTCGAGTTTGCGCCTGTTACCCTCGCGTTGCATATCGAAGCGGGTTTGCAGGATTGGGTAGTGCTGTCCCCACTGTCCTTGGACGCGTTCAGCCCTGGATCCTGAGGGCACCGAGCCGTCGGCCTTGTATTTTCCGGTCAACCAGCCGCCATTCAGTGGGCTCCAGGCAGTGAAACCCATGCGGTAATGTTGAACGGCGGGGAGGGTTTCTCTTTCCACGGCCCGCTGGAAAATAGAGTAAGGCGAGCTTTCATTGATAAATCGCGCCGTCTTGTTCAATCGGCTTACGGATTGTGTCTCCGCCAGATACCAGCTCGGCATTGTCGAGCAGCCGATGTAGCGAACTTTCCCTTGGGTCACCAGGTCGTTTAGAGCGCCGAGCGTTTCATCAAGATCGGTCTGAAGGTCAGGCCGATGCATTTGGTAGAGATCGATGTGATCCGTGTTCAACCTTCGCAGACTGTTCTCGACCTGTTTCATGATCCAGTAGCGTGACGCACCCTGTTCGTTGCGTCCTTCGCCAGCCGTCAAACGAAACTTGGTCGCAAGCACCACTTTGTCTCGACGGCCCGCAATCGCTTTGCCGACGATCTCCTCGGATTCACCATGGGAGTATGTGTCAGCCGTGTCGATGAAGTTGATGCCGCGATCGAGCGCGCTATGCACAATCTCGATGCATTCCTTCTCGTCAGTATTTCCATCAGAACCGTAGCTCATTGTGCCTAGCATGTACTCGCTGACCTGAACTCCAGTTCTTCCAAGGTATCGATATCTCATGGCGGATGCCTTCCATCGGTCTGAATGTGGTTCACTGGTCAGGGTTTGCGCGCCACATATGAGTGCGTATGGCACAACAGTACCCATCGGCTTTTCAGCCGCCGTTGAGCGAGACTGAGGCCGCCCAAACCACCAGATTTAGCATTGAGGTTCCGACAACGACCGTAGATGGCCTTGTCGATGGGGAGCTGGATGGCGGTGACCCGCCATCCAGCCTCGTTACAATGAGGCTAGCTACTGCGCCTTCGCGAGTGCTGCGTCATATCGTTCAATCAGTTCGTCGTAAGCATCTGCCGGCGATCCGTCCTTCAGGACCATTCTTTGGAAAGCTTCGCCCAGGATGGTGTGATAGTTTGTGATGATGGGGGTGTAGGTCATAGTCTGACCCCGCTGTATTACAAGTTCAGACCACTTCTTCTGGTCTTTACCGGCGTCGCTCTGGAAGTATGGCGCATTGTACGCCGACTTACGCGATACGACTTCGCCACCCTCGGCTGCGAGAGCCTGCGCCTCTGGTGACACCATAAACTTTACGAAGGTCCAAGCAGCGTCTTGATTGGCGGATTTCTTATTAATTCCAATATTATAGCTGTAGACCGTCTGTTTGTCGGTTGCCGAATATGCAGGCGCCGGAGCCCAGGCTAGATCATCGCCGCCGAGTTGCTTCTGAATCGTCTTGTAGCGATATAGTCCGAACACCGCTGACGCCGCACCACCGGACCGGAGCGCGTCATGCAACTCATTGAAGCCCATCTGTGCGCTGCGCAGCGGGGTTACGTTGCACGTCGTGTAGAAGCCTTTGATCGTCTCTGCCGCCTTGATGAACGATTCCTTTGAGAACGCGATCTTGCCTTCAGAGGTGAAGTATTGACCACCCTGTTCAGGCAGCATCGTACTTAGGAGGAATTCTCCAAGAGCCTGAGCGCCACCTAGGCCGCCGGTGGCTCCAAGTGGAACAGCGAACGGGATAACGTCCGATTGGCCAAACTTGGCGCCCATCGCACACACTTCATCCCACGTCGTCGGCGGCTTGACGCCGGCTTTCTCCAACATGCTCTTGCGGTAGAACAGGATCGGAATACGAAAATCTTGGGGAATCACGAACAGCTTTCCGCCAATTCGTGCGTTCGAAAGGGGTAGGAGAAAGTCGTCCTCCGGAATGCCATCCTTCTTCACCAAATCATCGAGTTCAAGAAGATTTCCAGTGGCGGCAAATTCTGCGACACCCTGTCCAGTCACACGGATCACGTCGGGAGTCTGACTTCCCGATTTGATCGCACGAGATGCAGTAGCTCCGGTTGAATCGACAAGCACGTCGATCTTGATGTCAGGGTTCTTCGACTGAAACGCGTCAATCATTTTGGTCTGGGCAGCCGAACGTGGGTCTTTCGAATTGTTCGGATCCAGGTACGTCTGATAGATGATCTTCGTACTTTCGGCGAAGGCCTGCGGTGTAATGAAAGCGAAGATGGCGGTCCCAATTGCCAGCGCCGCGGATGATCTGATGAGTTTCCGTTTTGAGACGGTATGCATGCGTCTTCCTCCCAGGTTGAACATGGTGTGTGGATGTTTCTGTAGGTCATCAGCCTTTTACAGCGCCGGCCGTCAGGCCCGAGATGAACCACTTTTGGACGAAGCCAAACATGAAGATCACCGGTGATGATGCGACCATCACGAAGGCCAACATGTATGACCAGGAAATGCCGACGGCGTCGAAGACCTGGTTGACGAGGGCGACCTGCAAGGTCCGTTTTGCGACCTCGGGCGCAAAGACCGCCACCGTGATATAGTCGTTCCAGGTGGTCACGATACCTATTGTCGCGACAGCTGCGAGGCCAGGACGGATGAGCGGCAAGATCAGCTCCCAAATGATTTGGAAACGAGACGCGCCATCGATCATAGCGGAGTCTTCGATCTCGACTGGAACGGCTTCAACAAAATTGGCGATGAACCAGACCGTTTGCGGGATAATTCTCGCTGAAAGGATGATCGTCACCACGATGCCGCTGTTCAGCAAACCGACCTTTTCCAGCAGATAATATGTGGGAACCAGCAGAGCCACTCCCGGCACCATTGAGGTTCCTAGAATGACCAGCATAAGAGCCCTTTTGCCTTTGAAAGAAAAGCGGGCTGCGGCGTATCCTCCCGGAATTCCAACGAGGAGAGCTATGATCACGGCACCAACGGAGTAGGCAACAGAGTTCCAAAGGTCGTTGAGGAAAGACGGGTCCTGGAAGACCTTGGTGTAGTTATCCAACGTCGGTGATGTCGGCCAAAGAGTAGGCGGAATAACAACCGCTTCCACTTCCGTCTTGAACGACGTCGCAAAGGCCCAAAGCACTGGTCCGAGAACGATAATCGCAACAAGCAGCGATCCCAGGATCGCGGGTATCTGTCCGTTTGATCGGTTCGAGAGAGCGTTACTCATATCTGATCCTATCCGGTAGCGCGGCCGGTCAGCCGGCTGTAAAGAGCACCAAGGGCGACATTGATGATAAGGACGACAATCGAGACAACTGCAGTGGGCCCAATATTGACCGCCTGTACGGTTCCACGAAAAGCTTCGAAACTGAGCGTGGTCGTTGATCCCAGTGGTCCACCGCCGGTCATGACAATGATCAGCGTCATCAAGGTCAGGTACATGATCGAAAGCGTCAGCGCGGTGCTTCCCAAGGTGGGAAGGATTTCGGTAAGCGTAACGTAGCGAAACTTCACGAACGCACCGCCGCCGTCGATCTCGACCGCTTCATAAAGTTCTTTCGGAATGGACTGCATGGCCGCTGTAGCCATCACCATGACATAGGGAAACGACCACCAAGCCGTGACGATAGTGATGAGGGGCAATGCCATACCTGGATCCCCTAGCATCAACCCCGGATCGATACCCAGCTTCTGGATCACATAGGGCACCGGCCCAAACGAGGGGTTGAGGAGCCAGAGCCAGATACTTCCGACGACCGACATGGACAGAGTCCAAGGGAAAAGGATGAACACCCGCAACGCAGAGCCGGTAACGCCCGCTCGGTTCAAAACCAGTGCCGAGGCCATGCCAAGGATTATGGCGCCGGCCAGAGAGCCCCCAACATAGGTCAGGGAAATTATCGTCGTGTCCCAGAACTCGGATGAGCGCAGCACTTCGACGTAATTGGCGAGACCGGTAAAGCCGACGAGCTCATAGTATTTTGTTTTCTGGAAGCTCAACCAGATCACGAAGATCGTCGGGTAGAGCGTGACAAGAAAAAGGATCAGGATCGCGGGTGTAAACCAGAGAAAGGGAGCCCAGCTAAAGCGGTTCGGGTTTTCAGTGGCGTCCCCAACGTCGCTCGCCAGGTGCGCCGCGCTTTGAGTGGTGCTGACTTGCAGCGGTGGTATCGACATTCGATAATTCCCCTGTGGCCGTATCAGGCAAAGTGGGCGGTGACGTCGCGTCGTTAAGACAAGCGCCTGCCAGTGCTCTCGCTGAAGAGGTGAACGCGTGAAAGATCCGGAGCCACGGTGATGGTCTCTCCAACCTTCGGAAGAACGCGATCTCGGAATATGCAGACGATGGTTTGCGCGCCATGCCGAGCGATGATCTGGGTCTCGGAGCCGGTCGGTTCGACGACTGTCACGGTAAGTGGCAGTCCGTCGTCACTGATCGTGAGATGCTCAGGACGCACGCCGTAGATCACTTTCTCGGAGATGTCCGCCACGCCTGCAGGTAAAGGAAGCTTGTGTCCGTCCTCTAGAACGAACCGGCCTTCCTCCACCCGACCGTTGAGGAAGTTCATAGATGGCGATCCGATAAACCCAGCGACAAATACGTTGGCGGGGTAATCATACAGTTCAAGCGGCGCGCCGACTTGCTCGACGTAACCGTCGTGCATGACAACGATCTTATCGGCCATTGTCATTGCCTCGACCTGATCGTGGGTGACATAGACGGTGGTGGTTTTAAGCCGCTGATGCAGTTCCTTGATTTCGGCGCGCATTTGCACACGCAATTTCGCGTCCAGGTTCGAGAGCGGCTCATCGAACAGGAATACTTGCGGATTGCGAACAATCGCGCGACCCATCGCCACGCGCTGACGCTGGCCGCCTGACAGTTCGCGAGGGTAACGATCAAGGAGCTTCGTGAGACTGAGGATCTCTGCTGCGCGTTGAACGCGCGTCTCTCGTTCTTCCCGCGGAGCCTTTTTGAGCTTCAGCGAGAAACCCATGTTTTCCGCAACGGTCATATGCGGATAAAGGGCATAGTTCTGGAAGACCATGGCGATATCCCTGGCCTTCGGCGGGATGTCGTTAACGGTACGTCCGCCGATCTGGATCTCACCGCCCGTGATATTTTCAAGGCCCGCGATCATCCGCAACAGGGTTGATTTACCGCAACCCGAGGGTCCGACGAGAGTGACGAATTCCCCTTCTCGGATATCGACGGACACGCCGTGAAGCACTTTTACGGCCCCGTAAGCTTTGCGAACGGCCTTCAGCTCAACATTAGCCAACTGTTTCCTCCTACCAGCCACCGAAGCGGCTACCTGGCCAGTGCGATCTCCCCGATCGCTATCGGAACGTTATTCCATTAAGGAAAGCGGGTGTCAAGGAGGATCAGCGCGACTGTGGTGGCAATCACAGCTAAAGACGAACTTTAGATAATATTTCCAATGACTTGTGACTTGCTAGAAGCGTTCGTTTGCGGGCTGGGTGAGGCAATTCGATAAGGCCAAAGTTCAGAAAGCTCCTGTGCAGTGGCCTTCACCTGTTCCGCCAACTGCGGTAAAACAAGTGCCGAAAAGCGGTGTATAGGTCCTGCGATGCTCACCGTTCCAACAACCTGACCTCCCACGCGTATAACCGCTGCGACAGCGGCGACTCCCGGTTCAGCTTCTTCGATCGCAGTGGCCCATCCACGTTCTTCTGTCTCGTCCAAAGCCGCCGAGAAGGTCTGTCTGGACGTGATGGCCCGCGGACCGCCGAGGTCCGTTCGGCCCAGCCCGCTTGCCACGGCCCTGGCCAATGCTTCCTCGCGGTCCAATGTGGCCAACCATGCTTTGCCGTTGGCCGTCGTGTGCAATGGCACCTTTGCTACAAGTTCCGGCTGGTAAATCAGGCCGGACCGCATGCCTTGCGAATGTGATATCCACGTCAGACCGTCAGGATCAAGGATCGCGATCCTGCCCAGTCCCTTGGTATCGCTGGCCAATCGGTCCAGGATCGGCTGGCAGATGTCGGGGATCCTTGTCCCAGCCAGCAAACGCTGGCCCATGACGGCGAGACGCAGCGAAAGGCGATAGAACCCGTTCTCGGGATCCTGTTCGGCCCAACCAAGGTCACACAAACTGTTGAGCAAGCGATGCGCTGCGCTCTTAGGCACGTCCAGCCGCCGACTGATCTCGCCCAAAGACAACCCAGTGGCATTCTCACTCAACAGCGTGATGAGGTCGAAACAACGATCGAGAAGGGATTTGACAAGGCGCATGGTACCACGATATTCGGTTTGTCGGAATACTATTCCAATAGCATTGTGGAGGGCGTTTCACAAGGAGCCGCTCAACGGCGGTCACCACGTCAGTCCGCGTCCGGCTGGCCAGTACTTTTAGCCACCGGCTCCTTGCTTGATAAACCCGCAATAAACGGAGTCGGGATGAAGATCGCAGTTTTCGACGTCAGCCATTGGCACTTTCCGCTTTACATCCCTGCGTTAAAAGATCCGGGAATCGAGGTCGTTGGGATATCGGACAGCGCTTCGTTTGCAGGCGCTCGTTTTTCAAATCTGCTCAATTGTAAACTCTACGGCTCCAATGAGGAGCTCCTGAACGCAGATTTCGACTTCGCGCTTGTATTGAGCCGGCACTCCGACATGGCAGAACTTGCTGAGCAGCTCATTGCTAAGGGTACGCCTTTTTTGATTGAAAAGCCATGCGGGCTGAATCTGGAGGAGGTTCGTCGTATACGCACTTTGGCCGAAAAACGCGGCGTTTATGTGAGTGTGCCTTTTATTCAACGCGTAAGTGAATTGGCCGATCGTTTATCGCCGGCCGCAGGACTAACGCCAGACGGGTTTCAACATTTGTCCTTCAGGTTCATCGTAGGGTCGGTTGCCCGTTACGAGCGGAATGGATGCGCTTGGATGCTCGACAAGCACCACGCTGGAGGTGGATCGATGCTCAATGTTGGCATTCACTTCATCGACCTGATCTCGACACTCACGCAAAGCCCGATCATCCGTGTCGCAGGCGAGGTTCGGATCTACCGACCTGACGTAACTGTCGACGAACAGGCAGTGTTCACCTGCCGAACTGCCGCAGGACAGATAGGGGTCATCGAGACTGGCTATTTGTACCCCTCGACCGCCGATGATCAACGAGACTTTGCCTTTTCGCTCTCTCATCGTGCACGCTATATTCGCGGGTATGCTGATCAATTCTACGCCAAGTCGCCCGAACAGGAGAAGGCTTTTGCCGTGAATATCGAGTACAACACCGACGAATATTACCCAGTCTTCCTTCGTCGGAGCTGGGCGGATCTAGCGAGCGGAAGCCGTCCCGTTGCAGGCCTGCTCGAAGCGGAGCGCGCTCTCGCCGTGCTTGAGGCGGGATACCGATCAGCGGAAAGAGGTGGAGCACCTGAGGACGTGGAAATGAATAGTTAAGTCGCATGCCGACTTCGTTCAGGATCGGTGGGCCAAATGACGAGAACCGACATTGAGATAATGGCGACGGGACTTCGCTTTCCGGAAGGACCGGTCGAACTTCCAGACGGTTCGATTGCCGTCGTAGAGATCGGTGCCGGTCGGATCATTAGGATCAGCGGAGGCGGAAAACACGAAGTACTAGCCCAGACCGGCGGCGGCCCTAACGGGATGGCGTTAGGGCCGGATGGAGCGCTCTACGTTTGCAATAATGGAGGGTTCTCGTGGCAGCAGGAAGGCGAGTGGTTGCGACCCGTTGGTCTGGCCGCAGATTACACCGGTGGATTGGTCCAAAGGGTCGATATCGCGACGGGTGAGGTGACGACCTTGTATGACCAGTGCGAGGGCAGGAGACTTAGCGGCCCTAACGACATTGTTTTCGATGATCAGGGCGGCTTTTATTTCACAGACACGGGCAGGGTCCGGGAGTTTCAGCGCGACCATGGTGCTGTCTATTACGGAAAAGCCGATGGCAGTTCGATAAAGAGTGTGGTGTTTCCACTGTTCGCACCAAACGGAATTGGCTTGTCACCCGATCTTTCGACGCTTTACGTCGCCGAAATGGAAACAGCACGACTTTGGAGCTACGCCATCGCTGGGCCGGGGGTAGTCCATAAAAGACCTTTTCCGAGCCAGAATGGCGGCGAGCTCGTTATTGGACTAGGCGGCTTCCAACGCCTGGATAGCCTAAAGATTGCGGCTTCCGGTAACATCTGTGTCTCGACCTTGGTAACCGGGTGCATATCGGTGATTTCTCCTCAAGGCGAGCTGATTGACCAAGTCTGGATGCCGGAAGTCTATCCGACAAACCTCGCGTTTGTAGGCCAAGGGTTGCACGACGCCGTTGTGACGCTCTCGTTGACAGGTAGGGTAGGCAGACTTTGGTGGCCAGAGAAAGGTCTGAGGCTGCAAAATCACGGTGCTGGATAATCCTAGCACCGCCTCGGCAGGGTCCCCGTTTGTCAGAGCAGCAGCCTCTTCTTAGCCAACGCATTGCAATGGCCCTCCTGACAGGTGCCAGAGCGCGCTTTTAAAGCCACCTCATTTGGAGGCTACCCAGCCTAAGCGCAACTAAGCCCAAAGCTCACATATATGGTCGACAGTGAGGTCGGCTTGTCCGGTGATCATGTGCATGCCGGAATGCGTTTCGACGTCCCGTGCTGCAGCCAGCGCAAGAAGCCTGGTTGTTTCTGGCTGAGCAATGACTTCAGCCAGTGTCATTCCAGGCTGCAGGAGATCCGGATCGAGGGGTAGCGCGTCCGTATCTTGAAGGCCCAGTGACGTGGCATTGACGACGAGTTGCCCAGCTTCCGGCTCGGCTCTGCCTGCCTTGGCAACCGTTCTCCCAAAGTCAGCATTCACCGTCTCAGCAAGCGCTTCGGCTTTGTCAAAAGTTCGATTTGACACCGTAATGCTGTTGGCACCTGCCTCGACGAGTGCAAACGCTATAGCAACCGAAGCACCACCGGCTCCGATGATGAGAGCATCGCGACCCTCTGTCGCAATCCCTTTCGATTGAAGGCCACGGACAAAGCCTTTGCCATCGAATTGGTAGCCTCGAAAACTACCGTCGCGTTCGCGTCGGACGAAGTTGACAGCGCCGACCCGGGCTGCCACCGGATCTAGACTGTCGCAAAGATCGATCGCAGTTTGCTTGTGAGGTAGAGTAATGCCGAACCCCACGAGGTTCGGCATCGCCCTCAAGCCAGCCCAGATCGTAGCCAGGTCTGTCGCGGGTACATGGAGAGGAACGGAGACGATATCAGCCCCGCGTGCCGCAAAAAGAGGGTTGACCGCAGCTGGCGACTTGGCCTGGGCGATAGGATCGCCGATTATGCCGATCAACCTAGTTGTACCTCGAATGATAACGCCGCTCACCACGACAACTCCTCGCGTTTCAGCCAGACAATGCTGCCGTCCTCGATCCCAACGACGATATCGAGGCTTCCACGGCCAGCCCAATCGACAACTTCCGGGGAAGCAACGTGCATAGCCATCTGAGTAATCTCGTTACGGTGCTTGATCGGTATCGGTAACTCAAACCGCGGCTCGTCCGGTGTGCCGACATTGCGGGAGTAGAACAGGCCTGCCTGCTTTGTTGTATTGCGTGGTGCGCCGGTCTTTGGATCCGGCGGCACGCAGGCGCGAGCATGGGTCCCAAAAATCAGATCGGTACGACCTGACCCCTCCCAATCGCAGAAGCATAGCTTCACGCGACCGCGACCTCCGCCGACATCGACCGTAAAGCGCATTGCTTCGCCATTTTCCCAACGAAGGAAACGTTTGTCGACGAGCTCCGTGTCAGACGCTTTCCTCCAATCACTAAGGACCCCATCCTCATCCAATGCGATGTAATGAAGGTCGCTGTCGTTAAGCCAATCAACGACCGCCGGTCGAACCCGCCAGACTGTCTTCAAGGGCTTGCCGTTGAAGGTTAGAAACTCTTCCTCGCCGAAGCGTGGCGGCAGGACCTTTTGGCCGGTGTTGCGGAATAGCCGATGATGGCCCGTGACGTCGCTAACCAAAATGTCCATGCTGCCATTGCCGGTCCAGTCGGCAAGCGTCGGGCAGGAATAGCCAAACATTTTCTCCGACGGTCCCTGGATAGAGCCCATTAATCCGGCCGCAATCCGGATCGGCGTGTCGCCACCCTTCAGCATAACTTCCTTGTCGAGAAAGATGGTGCCGTCTTTCTCTCGGCTTTGGTAGAAGAGGAGTTCGCCTGTGCTGTTGCCAACCACAAGATCGTAGTGCCCATCGCCACTGAAGTCATAGGCCGCCGGGCTTGGCAGGATACCTGCGTGGATCAACGGCTTCGTGGTTTCGATGCGGCCGCGCTGCTCAAAACGTGGTAGGCCATCCTCACCATCTCCGACGTTCTTGAGGAAGCTGATGTAGCCATCTTCGGCGCCATAAAGGATATCCTCACGACCGTCGCCATCCCAATCGACGACGCAGGGGAGATGGATGCAGTGATCGAGTTCCAGCACTGCGTCGTCCACACCGCGGACCAGGCTGGTTGGCTCGAAGGTTCCGTCTTCGCGCTGCCGGGCAATATGCAGGATATTCCAGAACTCGCCCGCTACAATGTGTTGCTGATTAGTCCCAAACGTGCCGAAAGCAGGCGCCAGCTGCCCATAAACTTCAAGCGGCGTTTCGCCGGCGACGAGGGCATGACCCTTTTCGAGCACAGGGGCTGCGAGGGTACCTGAGTTCTTGAATGCGTACAGGAACCCACGCAGCGGACCGCCGAGCCAACGGCCGGCGTCGTCATAGCCGCGATAACCTTCGTCGTTCCATTCCAGACCGTTCGGCCAGTAGTCGTTCCAGTAGTCGCTTCCGACGACAAGTTCTGCGACGCCGTCGCCGTCGATATCGTGGAACCGGGCCATATGGAAATATTCGTTACCCTTGACCCAGTCGGCATCGAGATCCAGGCGCACGGGGTCGCCGAATTCAGGGGCGCCTTTTGTCCCGATGTTGGGAAACACATAAATCTGTTTGCGCAGCCGCGAGGCGGAGATGAGATGGAAGAGATCTCCATCCTTAACGGCCGTCACGTAACCGCGGACCCCTTCCACCAGCTCTTCTTCGCCCAAAATAGGTGTGCCGTCAGGATTGGTGCCGATTTGGCGACGCAAGAAGACGCGACCGTCGTAGCAGGCGTCCCATGCAGAAATCAGCATGTCCTTTGTACCTGTGCCGCTCCAGTCGACGATCTCGACACAGGTGATGATCCGACCTGCGACAGCCGCCGACTTGACGTTCGGGTGGTATTTCAAAGCCTCCGAGCCATAATCTGGACCGTGCCAAAGAGTGGCGTCGTCCTCCCATCTTGTTACGCTCATCGCAAACCCTCTCCACTTGCAGAATTAATTGGAAATGATTTCTAAAACGAAATCACCTTTCAAATCTAGTAAAAAATTTAGTCAGGCGCGCCTTCGGCACAGGGCAGAGGATAAACGCGAGTGTGGTCCCATTCAGCCTGCATTGCTGGCGGGCTGGCAGTGGACAAGCTGTGTAGCGACGTGTGGGAGGCGCGCAGAACCGCCTCCGTGATTGCACATGATGAGGTCTGGAATGCCAGAGCTCGGCGATCCTTGCCGATCCAGCCGGCGGTGATCATGCTTCAAAGTAACTGCAGACCCAGCTACCGCACTGCGCCGGTTGCAACGATCAGGGGCGTCATGGTTCGCTGACGAACTCGCAGAGGCCAGATGTCGCTCAGTTCTTCCGCAGCCTTCTTGAGGGAACGAACCAAGTCGGGCCAGCGATCTTCGGTTATACGCATAAGAGGTCCCGCGACGGAGATCGTTCCAGCGACCGGCGCTTCAGCATCAGAACTCGTGCGAAAGGGAACCGCAACTGCTGCGGTACCAGCCTCACCCTCCTCGACAGAGGTTGCGAAGCCCCGCTCCCGGGTTTCATTCAGTCGGACTCTGAGTTCATCGATTGATCGAGCAGAATTGGGGCCAAGCTTCCGTTTGGCCGTAAAACCGCGAGAATAGACAATCTCCAGTGCGCGCTCTTCAGGCAGAGTAGAAAGCCACGCCTTTCCGTTCGCTGTTGCGTGAAGGACAATTTCTTGTCCCATGTCCGGGTCATACCGGAGGCCGGTTGTCGCCCCTTGTGCGCGTGCCACCCATACCAAATCCTGGTCTTCCAGGATCGCTAGACGGCAATATTCTTGCGTTTCCGCGGCCAACCGGTTCAGGACAGATTGAACCACATCGGGGACGTTTCGGGCATCGAGATTGCGGAACGCCAAGGCGCTCAACCGAAGAGAAAGGGCATAGTTTTGGCTGGCTGCGTCCTGGGTAACCCAACCGTGGTTAATCAGGGTAGTCAAGAGGCGATGGACCGCACTCGCCGGCATATCAAGACGTCCGGCGAGGTCGGACAACTCGATTGATCCTGCTTCTCCAGCCATAACTTCTAAGAGCGTCAGGCATCGTGATACGGCTGCGACGGTCAAACGTTGATCTCCTTTTTGTCAAGACTATAGGGTTTGTTTCCAATATGGAATAGGCTTCCACAACCGATCGCTATTTGTTGTCGCCGCCGTTAAGTCTCGATCTGGTGGCCCGGGGCACGCGCTCGCCAGAAAGGTTCGGATTTGCTTTTCGGAGCTTGATGAAAATAGAAATGGATTCTAAAAGAAAAAGTAATTCTGATTATGTGCGATCCGCTTGAGAGTGAGAACTGATGGGAATGTCACGGTGATGTTCACATATTACCGACGAAGATCTCATCCATCGCGCATGGCTAAGGTACCATTTTGGCGCCGCCGGCGACCAGCAAGCTAAGGGGTTGGTAATATGATCGTCACGTTCGGATCCATCAATGTTGACCTCATCTACCTGGTTAACGAGATACCTCAAGCGGGTCAGACTGTCTTAGCACGCGGATCGCAAACGGCGGCTGGAGGAAAGGGAGCTAACCAAGCGCTGGCAGCTGCGCGGGATGGCGCAAATGTCGTCATGGCGGGGTCGGTGGGTGACGACGCCATGGCCCCTATCGCCCTTCAGAATTTGCAAAGCGAGGTCGATATCCGCCGTGTGGTCCGATCGAAGGAGCCTACCGGCTCCGCCGCAATAATCATCGATGCCGATGGCCGCAATATGATCGCAGTCGCAGCAGGCGCCAACCTGATAGCCCAATCCAATGGCGTTGAGGATGAGCTGCTTCGTAACGCAAGTTACGTCCTAATGCAGATGGAGAATGACGTTGTTCAGATTGAAAATCTAATCAGACGGGTTTCTAATCATCCCGCAAAGTCAATTCTCAACCTGGCTCCGGCCTACCGGCTGGATCGCGACCTTCTCTCGCTTGTCGATATCGTAATCGTCAACGAAGACGAGGCCGAAGCTCTGTCCGGTTGGCTTGGTTGCGAGCCGACCGCGAGATCGTTGTCCGAGTCTCTCGACACCGGTGTCCTACGCACCATGGGAGGAGAGGGAGCCGAAGCATTCATCAATGGCGAGAATGTGTGGGTGCCGGCGCTGCGCGTTGATGCCGTGGATACGACTGCAGCTGGTGATTGTTTTGTGGGCGTCCTCGCGTCCGCTCTCGATCGAGGCCTCTCGCTCGACGCGGCGATGCGACGAGCCGCAAAGGCCGCTGCGATTGCCTGCTCGCGTCCGGGAAGCCAGTCGAGCATTCCTCACGGCAACGAGACAGATAGTTGGAGCTGAGAAAAGCCAAGGGCAATCACCTGCGTGAACCCCATCGGAATTGACTGAAGACACTTCCAATACAGGCGACCTGCAATGAGCTATCCAGCATTTATCTCGGCGGTGTTCATTCTGCTACTGAGCCCCGGCCCGACCAATACTTTGATGGGGTTGGCATCGGCACGCAACAGTTTCTGGGTCGTTCCGAGATTACTGCCCGCCGAACTGCTTGGTTATCTCAGCATGATCTTGCCCCTTACGTGGCTTGGCGGAGAGCTGATCGCGCGTTGGCCGGAAACCGCTCTGGTGCTGAAGGCTGCAGCGGGGATTTGGGTTATGTATCTTGCCATAAAGCTTTGGATGGCAGGAAGCAAAGATGTCATGGACCGCAGCGTGACCACTCGACGCATATTTGTGACGACGACGCTCAACCCCAAGGCCCTTGTGTTCGGACTTGTTCTTCTACCTCCGCCGATCGCACCGGAGTTCCTGCCAAAACTTATCATTTTCGTTGCCTTGGCAAGCATGGTTGCCGTGATTTGGGGTTTGATCGGCAGGTTGACGCAGGTCGGTGCGCGAAGCCATTGGCGTCTGATGATACTTCAGCGGGCCGCATCCGTGTGGCTCGCTATCGTGTCGTGCACGGTTGTGGCGGGGCTGTTTAATATTTCATTTGCCGTCTGAGTCGTTCCTCTGCGCCTATCGACCGCGCTGTGCCAACTGGCTTGAGGGGCCGGATCGGTTAAAAGGAAAACTTATTTCATACGGCGCGTCACTTAGTCGTTTCCATTTCAGAGAATCAATCGCTGCTAGACGGAAGTTGCTGTAATCGCAGGATTTATTTGTATATAAATCTAATCGATTTAATATATAAAAGAGGAAAATTTATGAAATTACGCTCTCTAGCGATTGCTGTGGCTGCCATGGTTATGGCCTTCGGCCCGTCGTGCGCATTCGCCCAAAGCGATCCGCTCGGCGGCACGGCCGGGACCTCAGACAAGTCGACGATTATCGTTGGCTCCGCCGATTTTCCGGAGAGCCAGATTCTCGCCACGATCTATGCAAAGGCGCTGGAGGCGAAGGGAATCAAGGTTGAGATTCACCCAAGTATCGGTAGCCGGGAGGTATATTTTCCAGCGTTGAAGGATGGTTCGATTGATCTTATACCAGAGTACGGCGGCGCCGTATTGCGCTACCTCGACAAGGGCTCAACCCAGAACTCAACTGAAGAAGTTCTAGCTGCGTTGAAGAAGGTTTTGCCGGAAGGCGTACAGATACTCTCAGCATCATCGGCCCAGGATACAAACACTGTCGCCGTAACGCAGGCCACAGCCGAAAAATACGGCTTGAAGTCCATCGGCGATCTGAAAGGCTATGCCGAGGATTGGGTTCTGGGTGGACCGCCCGAATGGAAGGTAAGGCCCGACGGCGTCCTCGGGTTCGAAAAAAACTACGGGGTAAAGTTCAAGTCCTACAAGACGCTGGACGTATGCGGGCCGCTGGTGCTGTCGGCTCTTGAAAATGGCCAAATCCAGGTAGGCTGCGGCTTCTCCACGGATCCGGCGCTCAAGTCTCACAAGCTTGTTACTCTGACCGACCCACTCAATCAGTTTCCCTCACAAAACATCCTCCCGCTGATATCTTCCGCGAAAGCCACGAAGGAAATTGCGGCGATCCTTGACGCAGTCTCCGCCGCGCTTACCACCGACGGACTAATCGAATTAAATGCGCGGATCAACGCGCATGAAAGTTACGATACAATCGCGAGCGACTGGCTGAAGGCCAACAAGCTGAACTGATCCAAACTTGGTCGGGCTCGACAATTGACCCGACCAGGATCCTGTTATGTGTAAAATGAACTGCCGCCGACCGAATGAATGCGTCGAAGCTCTAGGAGCGAGATTGGCAGTTTTTAAGGATTTGATATGCCAAGACGCCAGCACATGGTTCTCTCTGCGTTTTTCTACAACCCACAGGGAGATCACCGGCTTTCGTGGAGGCATCCGGCCGCCCCTGGCCGTGAAATTTTTGACCTGGACTATTACCGGCAATTGGCGGAGGTCGCAGAGCAGGCAAAGATCGATACGATCTTCATAGCAGACCATCTGGGAATCTGGGACACTTTCGAAAGTGGCGTGGCCCATTATGCCAACGCACGCCTGGAGCCGCTTTCACTTGTTGCCGCGCTATCCGCAGTTACGAAGAACATCGGCTTCATTGTCACGGCATCGACCTCTTACAACGAACCCTACAACATTGCTCGGACATTTGCTTCCCTCGATCATCTTTCAAAGGGACGCGTGGCGTGGAATGTCGTTACATCAGCGCTGGAAGAAGAAGCCAGAAACTTCGGCCTGAGCGCCAATATCGGCCACGCGACCCGGTATCAGCGCGCTGGCGAATTTCTCGATGTCGTCACCAGGCTCTGGGACAGCTGGGAGGACGAAGCTCTCCTGATAGACAAGGAGAGCGGGTATTTCGCGGATCCATCGAAGATACACTACCTCGATCATGCCGGGACCCACTTTAACGTTCGAGGGCCGCTGAATGTCGCGCGTCCGCCACAGGGCCATCCGCTCATTGTGCAGGCGGGCTCTTCTGAGGCCGGCAGGGACCTGGCTACGGATTACGCCGACATCCACTTCGCAGTGTTTCGAAACGAGGAAGAAGGAAAGCAATACCGGGCCGACATCGAGAAGCGTCTAGCACAAAAGGGGAGGGCTCCGGAGAGCTTTTTCCTGCTGCCTGGTGTCCTTCCCGTGGTGTCGGCTTCACGTCAGGAGGCAGAGGATCGGCAGGCCGCTCTAGAAGAGCTTATGATCGATCGCGTCAGTCTCGACCTCCTGTCGAGCTGGTCCGCCATGGATCTTTCCTCTTATCCGCTCGATGGCCCCATGCCTGAACTGCCCGACGAGGCCAAGTTCGACGGATGGCGGACTTGGCTCAACATCGTGAAGAGCGAGACGAATAGCGCAGCGACAATCCGGCAGCTTGCGCGAAAGATAGCGAATACGGGCTCCGTCCCCATGGTGTCTGGAACAGTTGTGGACGTAGCAGATCAGTTAGAGTCGTGGTTTACATCCGGTGTTGCCGATGGCTTCAATCTCATGTTCCCGCTGCTTCCGGATGACTGGGTCAATTTCGCCCGCTCGGTCGTCCCAGAACTCCAGCGTCGGGGCCTTTTCCGCACGGAGTATGAAAAGGGTACATTCCGTGACCGTTTGCAACTGCCGCGGCCAGCACACCGCATTTGATCGCAAACACCCCTTTTACCTTCGACCAACAATTGACCATCCTCCGTGTCCTGATGCTCACGTCAAAGGGGTCAGCGGGCGTAGCGGGTGCCGGGGTTGTAACATTGGCTGCTACGCTAGCGTGGATGCACACCAGCAGGCTTAGGTCTGCTCGTCGAATTATAGTTGCGTCACGTTGAAAGCGCATTCCAACACATACGCACAATACCTGCCCTCTGTTCGCTCGTGAGCGGTTCGCCGGTTAATCGATGTCGTTTTAGAGTGTTGCGGATTGCGCCGCGAACGAACGAGCCCGCAAGTTTTGCCGACAGTCCCCATTCCGGTCCGTTTTCCTGGGCTTCAGAGAATACAGCGATGCTATGTTCCGTGATCTCAGAAAATATGACCGTGAGCTGCTCTAACTCAATAGAGGGTGAGTTAGTCAGATAGTCGTAAAGGATCGCTCGGTTCGCGTCTGCCCAGATGAACTCAATATAAGCGAGAACGTAGTCCTCAATCCGGGTGCGATACGGGATCGACCGATCAATCGGCCTAACAACTGCTTCCTCCATTATCGCTGCCAGATGCCGGCAGACATCGAGGATCAACCCTTCTTTTGAAGGAAAGTAGTTGTAGAGCGAACCGGTTGCGACGTTCGCGGTTTTGGCAATAGTCACCATCGACGCCTGTAGGCCCTGTTCAACGAAGAGTAGGGCCGAGGCTTCGATAATGCGCTGTCGTGGATCTAGTTGTTGGCGCATGAATGAACGTTCATCTCAATGTCATGATGGATTGGTATCAGGCCGTGTGTGGGTGGACAAGCAAGTCGCATCCAACTGTTTTCAGTCAGCGTCGTCTCCAGAGGCGAAGCTATACATATGATCAGCGAGTGTGACAATGACGCTTCATCCAACCTTCGTTCACCTGACCGACCTCCACATTGGAGCGCCGGAGCTCTTTGATGACCATCTGCTTTCAGATACGTCGTCAACGCTTGCGGCAATCCTTGAAGATATCAAGAGCATCGTTCCGCAGCCCGACTTTATCGTGATCAGCGGCGATCTGGTCAATCGCGGCGAGATCATCGACTATGAGGAACTGCAACGGATATTCCATAATGCCGGCCTGACGATGCCGGTCCTATTCGGTTTGGGCAACCACGACGTCCGCAGCAATTTCTATCAGACCGTTCTCGGCAGGACCTCCGAACTTGCCGCGCCTTACGATCACGACCAGGTCGTCAGCGGCATTCACGTCATCGTTCTCGACACTTCGGTACCTGGACGCATCGGTGGCAATTTCGAGCCGGGTCAGTTGGAATGGCTGACGGCTGCGCTCGATCGGCATCCGGAACTGCCGAAACTGATCGCCATGCATCATGGGCCTGCCCTCGACGAAGATGATCTTGTTGGCCAGTGGGAGACACTATCCTGTGTTGACACGATTGCTTTGCGTTCCGTTCTGGAGAACCGAAACGTAATCGGTATCGTCTCCGGCCATGTTCACTTCGACCGGGTCTCCGACTGGTACGGCATTCCACTGATCGTCGGTATTGGTCAGCATGCGGCGACGGATGTCCTGCAACTTCATGAAAACCTGCGGATGGTATCCGGATCGGGTTTTGCGCTCTGCAAGCTGCGTCCCTCCGGCCTGACGATCTCTTTCGTCCCTCAGCCTGCAGATAGGCGTGAACTCCATGTCCTTCCGCTTGCCACAATCGCGGAAATTGACATGCAACGCGCTGCTGCCCTGGCTGCGGCTGAGTAAGGATTCGACCGATGCAGAGAAGATCATTTCTTGCTAGCGCGATCTCCACCATCCTGACGGCTTCATTGCCGCTGAGTGGGGCATTCGCGCAGACTGCGAAGCTGGCAGTCGACAAGCCGGTGACCATCACCTTCTACAACTACAATCTGGCATCCGCCGGTATCGGGGCCGACGCCACCAAGAAGCTCATCGCGGAGTTCATGGCGGCCAATCCTGACATCAAGGTCGAGGGCGTTGCCGTGCCGCCGTCGGATATGGCAAGCCGACTTCAGAGCGATATCGCTGCAAACCGTATTCCCGACGTAGCCCAGGTGGTATTCGACGGCCTTTCCTTTGTGGCCGATAATCTCGGTGCCGTCGCGCTCGAGGACGCGATCCCGCAAAAGGAGCTGTCGGCCCATTTCGACGGTATGATCCCGGCTGGCATCAAGCTCGGCCAGTTGAACGGCAAGACCTACGCACTGGCCTATACGTTCTCAACGCCGGTATTGTTCTATAACGCCGATCTCTTCCGTAACGCGGGACTTGATCCCGACCAGCCCCCCAAGTCATGGGAAGAGGTCAAGCATTCGGCCATCACCATCAAGGAGAAAACAGGCGCACAGGGATTCAACGGTGCAGTCGCTGGCGGCGGCGCAGCCGGCTTTGACTGGGCATTGCAAGGTGTCATCCAGTCGTCTGGTGGAGCTGTTCTGTCGGAAGACCGCAAGACGATAAAATTCGGCGAAGCCGGCGCCATCAAGGCCATTTCTATGCTGCGCGACCTGCATGACACCGGTGCCTACGAGAATATGCCGAGTGACGTGATGATCGAAACGATGAAGTCTGGCCAGCTCGGCATGCTGCTCAATACGTCTGCCGCGCAGAACAGTCTCATCAAGGCATCGTCCGGCAAGTACGAATTGCGCGCCGCCCAGATGCCGGGCTTCGGCGACACGGCATCGACACCGACGAATTCGGGCAGTGGTCTCGTCATCCTCAGCGAAGATCCACTCAAGCAGCGTGCCGCGTGGGAACTGATGAAGTTTCTCACCTCCAAGCGCGGATATACGGTCATCACCTCGGAAATCGGCTACCTCCCGCTGCGCACGGATATTGTCGATGATCCCGCCTATCTCGGCCAATGGGTGAAAGAGCACCCCATGGTCCGCCCCAACCTTGCGCAGCTTGACCGCATGCGGCCATGGACAGCCTATCCGGGGCAAAACTATCGGCAGATCGCCAAGATCTTTCTCGATGCAACCGAGATGGCGGTATTCGGCGGCGGCGACGTGGCCAAGACCATGAAAGCCGCCCAAGACCAGGCACAGGGTCTGATGACGAACTGATCCGCATTTCCTGTGTCGCCGGATCAGCCGGCGGCAGCATTTGGAGAGGTTCTCGATGACTACCACAACCTTGAGCGGAGTGGTCCCCACAGCGCGCGGCGTTCGCCGCGCGTCACACCGGATTGCGCCCTGGCTCTATATCCTTCCCGCCGCCGTGACGTTCCTGATCTGGATCTACTGGCCGCTTTTCGATGCGTTGCGGCTGAGCTTCTATGAATGGAACATGTTGCCCCGCACGCACCCCAAATTCGTCGGCTGGTCGAACTACACAAATATTTTCGCGCTACCGAAATTCTGGCAGGCGCTACGCAACACCGGCATTTACGTTGTAGGACTTCTGCCGATGGCGGTGATTGTCCCACTCGCAATCGCTATCTACACGCACGATCTTTCTCCGCGTTCCCGAAACCTCTACAGGGCAGTCATCTTCGTGCCGATGATCATCGCGCCCGTGGTTGCCGCCGCCGTCTGGCGTTGGCTGTTCGATCCCTCCTACGGTTTCGTCAACGGACTTTTGAAAGGCATGGGCCTCGATCCCATTCGCTTTCTGACCGATCCCTCTGTCGCGATCTGGACGATCGTCTTCATCACGGGTTGGAAGCTGATCGGCTTCTCCACGCTGATCCTGTCGGCTGCAAACGCCAATATTAATCCGTCGCTGATCGAAGCCGCAAGGATGGACGGCGCCAGTCGCTGGGATATCATCCGCGACGTCCGCATGCCGCTGATGTCGTCCACCATCCTTTTCCTCGTCATGATCACCATCCTTCTGGGCGCGCAATGGAGCTTTTCCTACATCGTCGTGCTGACCCAGGGCGGACCGCTCGGATCGACGACCAACATTTTCTACGTCCTTTGGGATTTCGGCTTTTCGAGCATGTCGGTCGGCTGGAGTTCGGCCGCCGCGATCATTCTTTTCCTCGGCTTCGGAGCACTGGCCTATAGCCTCCTTCGACTGGTCGACAGGTATTCATTCTATGACAATTGATGCCACCCAAACACCTGCCAACCCGGCATTCGTCCTTCAAAAAGGTGCCACGGCGAAATTTTCACTGCGCGCACCGGCCGGACATGCGGTGATGATCCTCCTGTCCCTGGTCTGCCTGTTTCCGGTCTACTGGATGATTCTCAGTTCGCTGCGGCCAGCCAATACACTGCTCGATGGCGGCGTATGGCCGACCGGCCTGTCACTGGAAAACTATGCCTATGCCCTGAAGGCCATACCGATCGGCAGGATGCTGCTGAATACGGTGGTGATCTCCGTCGTGGTCACCGCGTTCCAACTGATGACGGGCCTGCTCGCGGCCTACGCTTTCGCCTGCTACCGCTTTCCTTTCTCTCGAGCGGTCTATTCGCTGATGGCGATGACCTGGCTCATCCCGCTTCAGGTTGTGATGATTCCGAACTATCTCCTGGTCGCAAGGCTTGGGCTTCTCGATAGTTTGACGGCTCTGATTTTGCCGCATGTCGCAAGCGCGCTGTCGGTAATGCTGCTTACCCAGTCGATGCGCGCCTTCCCAAAAGAAGTGCTTGAAGCGGCGCGAATGGACGGGGCAGGGGGGTGGCGCATGCTGTGGGACATCATCGTGCCCAGCCTGCGCGGCACGATCGCCAGCCTGACGATCCTGATCTTCATCTCCACCTGGAACGAATATTTCTGGCCGCTGCTCTTGTCGCGAACGCCCGAGAACAGCGTCGTGCAGATCGGCATCCAGATGTTCATGACCGCTGAAGGCACCGAGTGGGGGCCGTTGATGGCGGCCTCAACGATGGCAAGCTTGCCCATACTTCTTCTTTACGTCGTCCTGCAAAGGCAGGTCGTACAATCCTTCATGAAATCGGGAATTCGATAATGACGGCAGTCTTCGAACGGCACATCCACCTGGATGGTGCCTATAATGTCCGCGACCTCGGCGGTTATGCGTCAGCGTCGGGCCAGACACACTGGCGCCGCGTGTTGCGCGCCGATGGCCTGCACCGGGTGAGTCAGGCCGGCCTTGACATGCTAGTCGAGACTGGTGTGCGGTTAGTGATCGACCTTCGGCACGATCATGAAATCGCTGCGGCACCCAATCCGTTCGTTGCCGACGGGCGGGTCCGTTATCTCAACGTTCCGCTGTTTTCAGGACTTGTTCCGCAAGCCTCCGAAAAGAAGACGGGCGGCATTCTGCTTGATTTGTATCTGCAGGCACTTTCCAGCCGCGGCGAGGCGATCCGCATGGTCGTGGAGACAATTGCCCATGCCGGAGAAGGCGGGGTGCTGTTTCACTGCACTGCTGGCAAAGACCGGACTGGCATCATCGCGGCGCTGCTGCTTGCAGCAGCCGGCGTGCCGCGCGAGACGATACTGGCCGACTACGCGCTGACTGGCGAGCGCATAACCCCTCTCATCGACGAACTCGTTGCCGACGCCATTCAGCGCGGGCTCGACGCGGGAGAATTCAAGAAGCTTCTGGGCTCGGAGCCGGGCATCATGGCCGCGGCGCTGGATCACCTCGACGGTCAATATGGCGGCGCGGCGGGTTATCTCGCGCATATCGGGTTGAGCAAAGAATGCCTCGGAAAGCTTCAAATGCGCCTGCTGGTCTCGGGAAAGGAGACCGTCTGATGGCAAACCTGAGTTTTGAAGGCGTCAAGAAAATCTATGACGGCAAGCAGGTGGTCCACGGTCTGGACATCGAAATCAAGGATGGGCAATTCGTCGTCATCGTAGGCCCGTCCGGCTGTGGAAAATCGACGCTTCTGCGGATGATTGCCGGGCTTGAAGATATCACGGAGGGACGCCTTGCCATTGACGGGATACAGATGAACGATGTCGAACCGTCCAGACGTGGCTGCGCCATGGTGTTTCAAAACTACGCGCTTTATCCGCACATGACCGTGCGCGAGAACATGGCCTATCCGCTGAAGATCGCCCGCATGCCGAAACCTGAGCGGGACCGGCGGGTGGAGGAGACGGCCGAAATCCTCGCTCTTGGCGAGTATCTCGATCGTCGGCCCGCGCAGCTCTCCGGCGGGCAGCGCCAGCGTGTCGCCATGGGGCGTGCGATCGTTCGCGAACCGGGCGTGTTTCTGTTCGACGAGCCGCTCTCCAATCTCGATGCCAAGTTGCGCGTTCAGATGCGCATCGAAATTCGCCGCCTCCACCGGCGCCTCAAGGCAACATCGATTTTCGTAACACATGACCAAGTGGAAGCCATGACGCTGGCCGACATGCTGATCGTCATGAATGGAGGGCGGATCGAGCAGATGGGCACGCCGTCCGATATCTATCGCCGGCCGGCGTCAACCTTCGTGGCCGCATTCATGGGCTCTCCAGCGATGAATCTTGCTCCGATAATCCGCATCAGCGATGACCGATTCTGCTTTGCCTCAGTGCCGGATTTCGCGATTGATATTGCCGATCCCGGGGTCGACGAAATGACAATCGGTATACGGCCGGAAGATGTCGTCGTCTCATTCGAAGCCACCGATGGCCTCGCCACATCGATCGATCTTGTTGAGGAACTGGGTGGAACCCGCATTGCCTATTGCCCTGTCGGCACTACGGAATTTGCCGTTGTTCTTCCTGCAGACGCCGAAGATTATCAGGGACGGGCGGTCTTTCTCAAGTTTCCGGAGCCTGCCTTGCATATCTTCGATGCCGTGAGCGGCACGCGGTTGGCTCAGGGATCCATGCCCAACCCAGCGACACATCCAACTGTCAGAGCGTAAGCCGGGATTGTGGAAAGCGGGCGGTGATGACCGTCTGGTGATCATCAAGGCAGAAGTCGTAGAAGAGCTGCGCCGGAGCTACCTGACATCCCATCATCGCTCAATCCTCCGCAAATCAACCATTGAAACATCAGCGCATCTATCCGCCGATCGCCGAAGGACAGCTTAAGACCTGGATCGGCGTCGGTGGAAGCCCGGAATCGGTCATCCGTGCCGCGCGTTACGACATGAACCTGATGCTTGCCATCATCGGAGGGGATTCTGCCCGTTTCGCGCCTTGTGTCGAACTCTACAAAAAGGCATCCGAGCAAGCCGGGCAGACGACAGGCGATATCGGCGTGCACTCGCCAGGATATGTGGCCGAAACCGATGAACAGGCCCGCCGCGACCTCTTCCCGCATTTCAAGACAATTCGGGATCGGCTTGGTAAGGAGCGCGGTTGGCCGCCGGTAACGGAAGCGGATTTTGACAACGAGATCGAACACGGATCGCTCTACGCGGGATCACCCGAGACCGTTGCCCGGAAAATTGCAAACACTGTAAAGGCTCTCGGAATCTCGCGATTTCAGATGAAATATTCCGCTGGCTCGATGGACCATGAAAAGCTCATGCAGAGCATTGACCTCTATGGATCGAAAGTGACCGGCCTTGTGCGCGGCCTGCTCTAGAACGATTGACGCCCGGCATTTCGACGGCGCCACCGCCAACATCTCCGTGGTGGTTGGCACACCTTGATTTCGTACAGTTTCTGCTGGATCAGGCCAAGCGAGGCTTGTCGAGAATGGACGCATACTAAAAAGGTGTCCCGTTATAACCTTCGGCATATTGGAGAAGGTGGTCCAGCAGCTTTGCTGCATATCGGGGCAGATGAAGTTTGTTTCTAACGCACAGATACAGCTCCCGCTCCGCCCACGGCTCGTCGATCTGCACGCTGCGCAAGCTCATGGTGAGACCGTACCGAGATGCGGCCGTTTGTGGCACAATGCCAATGCCTACACCGGTCTCGACCATACGGCTCAGCGACTCGAAATTCTCGCACCGGAGACGAATATTCGGCCGGCGTCCCGATTCGTTGGCTAGGCGACGGAGGAATTGCGATAACGCCACCTTCTCCGGCAAGCCGATCAACGGGCAGTCGAGGATCGAGGAGAAATTGGCGGAGCCCGTCAAAGGCGAAGTGGTCGGCACAATTAGCACAAGCCGATCGTGCACAAACCGCCATCGTTCCAGTCCGGTCATGTCTGCTGTCGCGGCAACCACGCCGATATCCGCTTCGCCATTGCGCAAAAGATTAACGACCTCGTGACTGGGCTTGTCCTTCATGGACAAGAATATGTCCGGGTTGTCTCTAAGAAATGGACCAAGTGCCTGAGGCATGTGCTCCGACAGCATGTTGGTGTTGGACAGCACGCGAACTGTTCCGCTTCGTCCCTCGGCAAATGTTTCAATGTCAATTTCGAGTTTGCGTGCGTTATCAAGTATGGTTCTGGCGTGGCGGGCAAACATATGCCCCGCCAGGGTCGGCCTTATGCCTCGCCCCGTGCGCTCGAAAAGCTCCAGGTTGAAGGCCCGTTCCAACCGCTTCAGTCGATTGCTCAGGGCTGCAATGACTAAGTTGTTTTCCTCTGCTGCGGCCGAGAGGGTCCCGCGCTCGATTGCTGACACAAAAATCTTGAGGTCTGTAAAATCGAATTTCTGCATGCTTTCATCCATGGTGAAAGCTGCTTTTATGACAAATTGATTTTCAACGCCATCACTTCGGCGCTATGACCCTGGCCAAGTCGTGCCCGCGACACATCGACACGCCAAATGTCCTGTTCCAGGGGCTCTCTAAACAAGCATTTTCAAACAAAAAATTGCTTTAGAAGGAATGGCGCATTTCTGGTGGTTCTACGCGGGATCATGGCCACATGGATCAGCCTTGCTCGTGGGAGGGGAAGCTTGGTCTGGCAGATATCATTCATGCTTGATGAAAGCGCGTTGCCTATGCCTAAGCTTCCTCTCACCTTGCGACCCGTTTTATTCTGTCTGACCACGCTGGTTGCAACGGCTGGCGCCAGCTTCGCGGACGATGCTTCGGATCTCGCGGCGCGTGGTCGCTACCTTGCGACGGCAGCCGACTGTGCCGCCTGTCACACCGCGCCGCATGGCGGCACGCCTTTTGCCGGCGGCTACGGTATCGACACTCCGCTCGGAAAGATCTTCTCGACCAACATCACGCCGTCGAAGGATGACGGCATAGGCGATTATAGCGAAGAGGATTTCGCCCGCGCCGTGCGCGAAGGTGTCGCCAAGGATGGCAGCCATCTTTATCCGGCCATGCCTTACACGGCTTACGCCAAGATCACCGATGACGACATGAAGGCGCTTTATGCCTACTTCATGAACGAGGTGAAGCCGGACGATAACAAGCCGCAGAAAACCGAGCTGCCTTTCCCGTTCTCCATCCGGACCTCGATGGCCGTCTGGAACCTGCTGTTCCTCGACAAAACCCGCTTTCACCCCAACTTGGCAAAGTCGGCCGAATGGAACCGGGGTGCCTATCTTGCTGATGCGCTGGAGCACTGTTCGACGTGCCACACGCCACGCAACGCCTTCATGGCTGAAGACGCCAGCAAGCCGCTCGCCGGCGGTGCCGTCGGATCGTGGTATGCACCCAACATCACCTCCGGCAAGGTCGCCGGTATCGGCGGCTGGTCCGACGATGAACTGATCCGGTATCTGAAGACAGGTAATGTCGCCGGCAAGGCGCAGGCCGCCGGTCCAATGGCGGAAGCGGTCGAAAACAGTCTGCAGTACCTTTCCGACCGCGACCTCAAGGCGATTGTCACATATCTAAGGGACGTGCCGGTGATCGCATCCGGTGACAAGCCGTCACGCGCTGAGCTTGGCAAGCCTTCATCCGTTATTGAGGCGTCGCTTCGCGGCCTGCCGGGCCAGACGGCGGATGAAAATGGTTATCACGTGTTCAGCGGCAGTTGTGCCGCCTGCCATCAGGTCGAAGGGCAGGGGAATGACCATTACCCGAGGCTGTTCCACAATACGGCGACCGGTGCAGACCGCCCGGACAACCTCGTTTCGACCATTCTCTACGGCCTGCATCGCACCGCTGGCGATCAAGTCGCCTTCATGCCGGCTTTTGGTCCTGACGCATCCTATACGGATCGTCTATCGGATAAGGATATCGCCGACGTCAGTAACTATGTACTGGCGAATTACGGCAACCCCGCCGTCAAGGTGAAAGAGGGCGATGTGGTGCGCATCCGTGAGGGCGGAGAGAAGCCGTTGATCGTCAAGCTGGCGCCGCTTGCAGCTCCTGCCGCGATCGCCCTTGCCGTCATCGTGCTTGCCCTGATCCTGTGGCGGCTGTCGCGTCGTCGCTCGCGAAGGGCGCTCGGCTGAGCCTGTTCGTATCGCTATCCCTTCCGCATTGAACGCTCCCCGGAGATCCTGATGCCTTTTGATCCTTCTTCCCCGGCCATGCTCGGCCATCATGTCTCGCGTCGTAGTCTACTGCGCGCCACGGCCGCCCTGGGCGGTCTGGCAATCGCTGCCAATATGCTCGGTCCGATATCGTCCGCTGCGGCCGACGAAGGCGTTGCTTCTTTCACCCATCTTTCGGAATTCCTCACCGGCCATAAGCTCGACCCGGTGCTAGGTGCCCGGTTTTTCGCGGCGCTGAAGAAGCGCGACGCGGATCTGGACGCAAGCCTCGCTGCTTTGTCGCAGCTGATCCAACAGTCAGGCGTGCCGGACATGGACGGTTTCCTGGCTCTGACCGGCACCGATCCGGCATTGATGCTGACTGCTACAAAGGTGGTATCCGCCTGGTATCTCGGTGTCGTTGGTGAGCCTGAAGATGCGGAACTGATCACCTATGCCGACTCGCTGATGTACCGCCCGACCAAGGGCCTCCTTACCGTCCCGTCTTATGGTCCCGGCCCCAATGCCTGGGGACCGAAGCCCGGTAGCAATATCTGACAGGAAGAAAACAATGGCTGACACATCCTATGATTCGGACCTGATCGTTATCGGCTCGGGTGTCATGGGCGGCATCGTTGCCGCCAACCTCGCAAAGGCAGGCAAGAAGGTCATCGTGCTGGAGGCAGGCCCACGCGTCAATCGCCGCGAGATCGTCGAGACCTATCGAAATGCCCCGGTAAAACTATCGCTTGCCAATGCCAAGCTTCAGGGGGCAGGCTCGCCGTTCCCCAGCCTTGCGCATGCACCGTCAACCTATGGCGACTACCTGCAATATGAAGGGCCGGTAAAGTACAATACATCCTACCTTCGCGTGGTCGGCGGCACGACTTGGCATTTCGGTTCGGCGCTGTGGCGCATGATACCGAATGACTTCCGGATACAGTCCCTTTACGGCCGGGGCCGTGACTGGCCGATCGGTTACGACGATCTGGAGCAATATTACAACAAGGCAGAACTCGAACTCGGTGTGACCGGCACTGACGGTCAGGACGAAAGCGGCCAAGGCGGTGGCCCGATGCCGCCGCGTTCGATGCCGTTCCCGATGAAGCAGCTTAACACCAGTTACATGTTCGACACGCTGGCGCAAAAGCTTGTAGTGGGTGGCTTCAATCCGGTGCTGGAGCCGCATGGTCGCGCCTCGCGCCCTTATGGCAACCGTCCGGTCTGTGCTGGCAATAATAACTGTAATCCGGTCTGTCCCATCGGCGCAAAGTATGACGGCTCGATGCATATCGATGAAGCCGAACGGCATGGCGCGAAGCTGCTGGATAATTCTCCGGTTTACAGGATCGAGGCTGGAGACGATGGCAAGATCACAGCGATCTGGTACAAGAAGCCCGACAATTCCGAACATCGGCTGACGGCAAAATATTTCGTGCTTGCGGCCTACGGGATCGAATCCGCGAAACTGCTTTTGATATCGACTTCGGAAAAACATCCGAACGGTATTGCCAACTCGTCGGATCAGGTCGGACGCAACCTGATGGACCACACCGGCATCAGCATGAACATGCTGACAAAGGAAGATATGTGGCCGGGCGAAGGGCCGACCGAACTGCTGGTTTATCTCAACCAGCGTGATGGTGAATTCCGCAAGGATTATCCAAGCTATAAGATCAAGGTCCGTAATACTGTGCCGACAGCACAGATGACCGAAGGTTTCATCAAAAAGGGTATTCTCGGATCGAAGCTCGATGAACAAATCCGCAAATATTCCGCTCGCTCACTCAACTGGGCCATCGATTTTGAGCCGCTTCCGCTGGCTGAAAACCGGGTGACGCCGTCGAAGACCAAATTCGATGCACTCGGCATCCCGGTTCCTGTCCTCTATTATAGCGTCACCGAATACTGGAATGCCGGTCGTGACCGCGGGCTTCAGGATTTGAAAAAGATCGCAGAACTGCTGGATGCGGAAGTGTTGTCCACCGACGTAAAATGGCAGAACCGCCAGCACGTGATGGGTACAACACGCATGGGTGATGACCCGGCGGATTCGGTCGTTGACCGCGATTGCCGCACACATGACCATCCGAACATGTTCATCGCCGGCACCAGCGTCATGCCCTCTGCCTCCTGCATGAACCCGACGCTCACAGGTGCCGCGCTCAGTGTCCGGATCGCAGAGCAGCTGATAAAGGAGATCTGACAACCTACACCGTCGGTACGCAACCTCCTTGCGCACTTTGAAATTCTATCAGTGCGCAGCGGCCTAGCGAGATTAGCAGGCCGCATGTTCTTATCCTTTCAAGGCGTGAAACGGCACGGCAATGAACAAAACGGTTAGCAGCGCGCCTTCCTTCGATCGTTTCGTCGATCGCGAGTCGGGCGCCGGTGATTTCCGGTAGATGGTCGGCGCCGATTTTTCGTTCGGCGAAAATATCCTCAACGATCGAGGTGGCTGCCGCTGCATTACCCGGAATAGTAGCTGTTCAGTCAAGATTCGCTCTGCGGACGGAGCCTGCGTTTGTAGTGTTTCCCTTATAAACGCGCTATCCATTCATGCTCGGGATGCAGGGCCTCTAGCCAGAGGCGCAGATCAAGTTTTTCTTGGAAATTGAGTTTGGGGAGCGCGGCCTCGAAGTCGCGCTCGTCTTTCTCTCTACGGTACTTTGCCTTGAAGAGCAGAACGTTGGCCGGTGCGAGATAGGGGGTACCCAGTTTGTTCCTTCGAACGGCGGTCGCTCTGGGCATTTGGATCGAACGATCACGTTTGTACACCCAGACTTCCGGTGTTCCCCGCTCGACCATCATATCAACACGCCAGAAACCAGCGGCTGTGTCAGCACCCCAAAGCTGCCACAGGTCTGCCGGTGGCCCAGCGTTTGGGGCGAGGTAGGAGAGCTTCCCCTCCCTTACTTCAAAGAAATCCAGCTCGGACAAGATTTTGCGGCAACCATCTATACCGGCAGGTAGAACGGCGAATTCCAGATCTTCATGCGCCCGGGTCTGATGGCCGTGCCACAGGTCCAAAGCCCAACCACCGACGACATACCACTCTGATCCCCAGTGTCCAAGACGTGCATGCAGCTCATCTGGCGACCAGGCATTCCAAGATTCTTCTGGGCGAGGGTTCATGCGGAAGACCAGACTAGGGTTGGGACGGTTCAGGCGTCTTTTTGGGCCAACGCCCGATCTGACGCAATAGGATCGAAACCATCCGGGTCTTTTGCCCATTTTGTAGGTCCTGACCCTAGGACGTTTTCAACCTCAAGCCTGCAAGCAGCTTGATCGACAGCGCATTGAGTTGCTGCTGCTCGGCCACCGTCAATCCCGCCAACGCGAGGCGTTACTCCACTACTCTTTTCATAATTGCAGGCGCTGTTTATGTGGCGTTCGCCGTCGCCTTGCACCTATTGCACTGCCCATCCATCGAAGTGATGACGTTCCTCAGGCGACCGCACCCGTCCCATTGCTGGAGAGTCTTAGCGCTGCGATCCACGATCCCCGGCTGGCCTTCTTTGTCGGCGGCGGCACACTGCTGATGGCGGTCTATGGCCAGTGGTCAGCAACACTCGCCCCGTACCTTACGGGAAATGTCGCTGGAGGCATGGAAATTTACGCCTACCTCGTTTCGATCAACGGCGCAGTCGTCCTGATCGGGAATCCGTTCGCCCGCAGGTTCATCGAACGCGCAGGCGCTCTCAACGGCCTTGTGACCGCCTGCGTGCTGTTTGCTTTTGGGGAACTCGGCTTTCTCAGTGCCGTCGGCTTCTGGGGACTGGCAGCATCAATGGTTGTTTTTACGATCGGAGAGATTCTCGTCGTGCCCTGCGAGTACACGCTGGTCGATGGTATCTCGAACGATCGTAACAGAGGCAGCTATTTTGGTGCTCATTCATTCTCGACCGTCGGCAACTTCATCGGACCGACACTCGGCGGCGCCATGCTGGGTGCTTTTGGCGGAGCTGGCATGTTCCTGCTGTTTGCCGGTTTTGCGGGACTCAGCGCCATCTTGTTCGCCGTCGGGACAGGCATGCCGCCTCCGAAAGCAGCGGCACCGCAAGCTCCGACCATTTCGCGGGAGCAAGTAACCGGAAAGCATCAACGCAGCGCCTGTCTTGTTGAATGAATTGTACTGCTCCGGGAGCCGGGCCTGCACTATACCGGGATGAGGATCAGTATACGAGGAGCTCTGGCAACGCAGTTCCTGTCGTCGAGGAGCTTCGTTCGAGTGTTTTTGTAGGGCTGAAAGACCGCTAAGCGGCCCATGCCGTAATCCGGTCCGCGATTGCTTCCGGGGGCCTCGATGTGCAGGAAATAGCCGACGTCGGGACGGCCTGCATCGCGTGCCGGGCGGTAAACCGATGTCCGTCGGCGACCTGTGCCGAGAGGATGCAGCCGTCGTTGGCACCGTGAAGCTGCAACATGGGCGCCGTGATCGGCAACATCTCGAATATGTGCATGACTGGCGGTGCGGCGAGGAACGGTTCGGTCAACGGTCGATTTGTCGCGATGTGCGACGATGTACGATGCGCAGAGAGAGCGGCCTCGTCCTCGTAGATTTCGATCAGCGTGTAGCTGTCGGCCACAGTGCGCGACTTGAACAGTTCGTACAGACGAGTACGAGGCTCGTTGGCACGCACTGCGGCCGCCTGGACCGCGAAGGCGCGTTCAAATGCGTCGGTGCTACCCGGCGCGACTCTGAGTTCGACCATCATCCCGATCATTATATCACCCTGTATCTACGGCCGAGGGAAGCCCGGCCCCATGACGGAGCCGGGTCCAGCGGTGGATTATGCCTGCGCCACGAACTCCTGGGCGGTGATGGCGTTGGCGTAGAAGGGTGCGATCTCCGTAACGAAGTCGTCCTGCTGCTTGCGGGTATACCCGGCTGATGCGTCGTAGATGACGTTGGTGTGGTAGCCGAGGTCATGGGCATTGCGCATCGAAGACTCGACGCACTGGCGCAGCGAGAAGCCGGCGAGGTAGATATCGAAGATGCCATTGTTGCGCAGGTAGCCATCGAGCGTGGTTCCGACGAAGACGCTGCTGCCGCCAGCGCGCTCGCGAACGACATGCTCGCCTTCTGCCGGCTCGAAGCCGGGGAAGAAATCGGCCTGCTCGCCCAGGAACGCGCCATGGTCGCGCGTGATCTTGCGCAGGCCGTACTTGGCCTCGCCCAGCACCTTGAAGGTTGGCTCGAACTTCAGCGCTGCGTGGATCACGTGCATGCCGCGACGGCGGGCCTCTTCGAGGATGATCTTCGAATTGGCGATAGCGGTGTCGACCTGCTCCCGGTCCTGAAACACCGGATAAATGCCGCCGGTCGGGGAGAGCCAGTCGTTGACATATTCGATCAGGATCAGCGCGCTCTTGGATGCGTCGGTCATGATATCACTCCTTGGAATTCTGGTTGTTAAGCTGCGATCATCGCGCCTTGCTGGCGCAGGTGGTCGCAAAACAGGTCGGGATAGGTGTCGATCACGGCGTCCTTGACGCTGGATCGCTCGGCAAGTGCCGCGCACCACGCAGTCACACGAGGCAGGCCAGCAAAGATCGGGTCCGCCACTTGCGGATCGATGATCCCGAAATAGCGGAACAGCGGTGCGTAGACCGCATCGACCAGGCCAAAGTCCGCCCCGGCGAAATACGGGCCGTTCCCCAGTTCAGCCTCGATCTTGCTCAGCCGATCACGGAAGGCTGCCCGCCGGGCGTCGGCGGTCGCCGTATCCTTGGCGTGAAGGAACTGCCAGCCCTCGGCAAAGGTCTGGGTGGCGAATTCGATCCAGGCGCGATGGCGGGCACGCAGCAATGCATCGTCGGGATACATCGCCGCGCCGCCTTGTGTCTCGTTCAGATATTCGCAGATAACAACGCTTTCGAAGAGAATTGCCTCCTCACCGCTCAGTTGGCGCACCGTCAGCACCGGCACCTTGCCGGTCGGCGACAGGGCCAGAAACCAGTCGGGCTTGGCAGACAGGTCGATGTTGACCCGGTCGAACGCTACCGCCTTTTCGAGAAGGACGATCGCGGCGCGTTGGACGAAGGGGCACAGTGGGTGGCTGATGAGAGTGAGGTTTTGCTCGGTCATGATGGTGTCTCGATGTTCAGGAATGGAGATCAGAGCGACTGGCCGCCCGATACGTCGAACGTCGTGCCGTTAGCCCAGCCGAAATCGTCTGACAGGATCGTTGCGACCGCGCCGCCGATGTCGTCGGGCTGACCGACGCGGCCGAGCGCGATCTTGCTCGCGACGAAGGCATGAGCCTGTTCGTTATCGCGAACCCTACCACCGCCGAAATCGGTGGCGATGGCACCGGGCGCGATGGCGTTGACGCGAATCTGCCGCGCGCCGAGTTCCAGCGCCATGAACCGGGTCAGCGTCTCGAGCCCCGCCTTGGCTGCCGCATAAAGGCCGAAGGTGGCCATCGACGTGCGCGTGAAGCCCGTAGAGACATTAAGGATGCGTCCGCCATCAGCGATGATCGGTAGCAATGCCTGCGTCAGGAACACCGGTCCGCGAAGGTGCATGTCGATCATCATATCGAACTGTTCCTCGCTTGCGTCAGCGACCTGCACGTGGACGACCGCACCGGCGTTGTTGACCAGATAGTCGAACCGGTCGCTGCCGAAGCGGCTCGCGAGCGTCTCGGCGAAGGATGCGACGAAGGCCGGGAAGCTTGCTACCTTGGTGACGTCGAGTTCGAGCATCACCGCCTTGCCGCCCATGGCTTCGATCTCTTCAACCAGCGTCTGGGCTTCTGCGGTGGCCTGGCGATAGGTGCCGACGATGCCGACACCGCGACGGGCGAGATGCAGCGCCATGCTGCGACCGAGGCCGCGGCTGGCACCGGTAATGAGTGCGATTTTCTGAGTCATGGCTACATTCCTTGAGGTTTTGATTATCGGACAGCACGCCGCTGAGGCGCGGCCCTCGCTGCCAGTCAAATAGGCGATTGCTGCGTTTGACGCCCCGCCTGATGCTCTCAATTGTTTGCCTGATTGTCTCAAGGTCTTTGCATTCGTGAAAATTGATGTCATATTTTCAGGCATGACCAACGACCTGAAACCCCTTCGCGATCTCGCGCTCCGCCACGGGCGGACCGGAATGACCCTGACGCCAATCCCACGCCTGGAAATCGGTATTGGACAGGCAACCTCCGGAACCTCGCCGTGTCTCTACCGCTCGATGATCTGCTTCATTCTGCAGGGATCGAAAGAGGTGGCGATCCATGACGACTTGCTGCGCTACGACGCCTCTCAATATCTGGTCAGCGCACTCGATCTGCCTTTGAGCGGGCAGATCCATGACGCCGACGATGGCAGTCCTTATGTGGCGGTTTCGCTGGTCCTTGATCCCGCACGTCTGGCCGAGGTCGCATCGACCATGCCGACGGTGCGCGACGCGGACGCGCCAGGCAGCGGCATCGCGATCAACCCGATGACACCGCCAGTGCGCGACACGCTGCTGCGCCTGCTAGCGTTGTTCGACACGCCTGCGGACATCCCGGCGCTCGCGCCGATGGCCGAACGCGAATTGCTTTATCGTCTCCTGCAGGGCCCGCAGGGGCGACTGTTGCGTCACATCGCCCGCCCGGAAGGCGCAATCGGCGGCATACGCCGTGCGGTCGAATGGATCCGCGACCATGGCAACAGGCGGCTGCGGATCGAGGCTCTGTGTGAAGCTGCTGGCATGAGCCGCGCAAGCCTGCATCGCCACTTCGTAGCACTGACCGGATTGAGCCCGATCCAGTATCAGAAGCAGCTACGCCTTCAGGAGGCACGCCAGTTGCTCCTCGCCGGTGACCGGAGTGCCTCCGACGTCGCCTATGCGGTGGGCTATGAAAGCGCCTCGCAGTTCAGCCGCGAATATCTGCGGCAGTTCGGAGCTCCGCCCGTCCGCGATGTTCGCAGGCTCAGGCAATCAATCGGCACTCCGATGATTTAGAAGGCTGTCAATTCGATGCTGTTGGCTTCGGGCAAGGGGAGGCGCCTGCTGAACCCCTGCTTTCAGCGGTAGCCACTCGCCGTAGAATCGGGCGATCAGACGAGAGTCAGACTCGATCGCGCATAGCGCGTTCAAGACCAGTTTCTGGATCTTCTTGAAAAACCTAAGAAGCTGATACCAAATGATAAAAGCAGGTCGCTTTGAAGGTTCGGTTCCGCTCAATGCGCCCGTCGCAAACATAAAGTATCGTTACGTCTTCATTTATCTCATGCAATTGGGCATCCACTGCGACTATCCAAAAAACTGCGCGGTATCATGACAGAGTTCCGACTGAAATAATTTCTTGACCTTTGCCGAGGAAAGAAGCTCTAAGGCGATGGATATGGGGTGACGAATATTTGCACGTCGTTCATTGAAAGCAGTGGGCAACATAGACCGAAGCGATAAGCGAAACCGGGACCAGTAGACTAGAAGGCGGCCACAAAGATGCGTCGAACCCAGGCCGAGCGATCTGAGGAAACACGTAAAAAGCTCTGTCAAGCGGCGCTCGACGCGATGAATGAGGTGGGTTACGGACGGTTCTCGACTGAGGATGTTGCGCTGCGGGCGAATGTTTCTCGCGGAGCGCTTACCCATCAGTTTCCAAGCCGCAACGCACTGATTATCGCCGCGTTTGATTATCTCATCGTTTCCTGGGAAACCGACTGGCTGGATTTTATCGTAAAGAATGAGCGCCGCCTCTCTCCGGATGAAGTGACAGATTTTCTTTGGGATAGGTTGTTCCAGGCAGGAAACTACATTGCGTCGCTAGAAATAATGCTGGCTTCCCGCAATGATGACGAATTAGGCAATGGCATTCGTGAGATCATGGTCAAGTGGGCATCGAGCAGGGACAACGCTATCGCCACACTGCTTGGCGTCTCTCTCGATCGGCCGGAAACGGATGAGTTCATACAGCTCAGCCTGTGTGTTCTGCGTGGCATAGCCCTTCATAGCAGTTTCAGTTCCAATTCGACCAAAGAGCTTCAGAGAAGCTTGCTTGGAAAATGGAAGGAAATGCTGGTTGCTGTATATGGAAATGATTGGCAAATGCAGTAGTCTTATCTGGTCCGGTTGCGTGACGTTGCGAGCCTCCTGATTACAGTTGCTCTTGCTTCGATTGGGTTGAGCCGGCTCTACCATGTCTTCAACCCCCGCCATATCTGGGGCATCGCGGGGGGGGGTACCAGTTAAACCCCTCAAGTAACCTCGCATCCGGCTTTTCCCTTACATTTGATCCGAGTGTGGCTGCCGTCGCCTATTTGCCCCGGCTCTAAGCCGACTTCGCCGCGTCGCGCAATCGCTTCGGGGACGCTTGAAGTCATGCATTTTAATCAGCCAACGTATTTCTCATGTTGCGTGCAGTGCGAACTGCTCATCGAAATTTGTCGACAGCAGTATTTATATTGAAATTGTAGAGTTATCAGAAAGATAACAACTTCATTGGGTTGTCGGCAATGGCGCGCCATTGTGCGGTGGCGTTTTTTTATGCCTTCATATTGTGCAGGTGCGAAAATTGCATTGTGCAGGGCACATTTTTGGATTTTTGCTATTTACAAACAGACATGACTGTTCGTAATGTTGAGAAAATACGAAATCGGGGTCCTCATGAACAGTTATATTTTCCACGGTGGCAAGGTACTCGACGTCGATAAGGGCGTGCTGGTCGAGGGTGTCGAAGTACAAGTCGAGGGGGAGCGAATTGTGCGTGTTTCCTCGGACCCAATAGTAGCAGCAGGGGTTACGCGCATTGATCTTGAAGGCCGCACTCTGATGCCTGGCCTTGTCGATGCCCACGTTCACGTCATCGCGACACTTGTTGATCTGGCCAAGAACGCAGAACTGCCCTCGTCTTTGATTGCCTTGCGCTCGCGCAAAATCATGCATGACATGCTGATGCGCGGTTTCACGACAGTTCGAGATCTCGCGGGAGCGGACCTCGGGATGAAAATGGCTGTTGAAGAAGGCATGATCGACGGGCCACGGCTGGTGATCTGCGGCAAGGCTCTCAGCCAGACGGTAGGTCATTGCGATTACCGAAGCCGCCACGACAAACGTGAATTGCACGCAGGCTCTCTCGGTGCATTGGGCCGAATTGCAGATGGCGTCGATCAAGTGCGACGTGCCACGCGTGAAGAAATCAAAGGCGGAGCAGACTTCATCAAGATTATGGCCAATGGCGGCGTTTCCTCACCAAATGACCCGATCCACGTTCTTCAGTATTCCCGTGAGGAAATAGTCGCGATTGTGGAAGAAGCGGAAAACTACGGTATGTATGTGGCCGCTCACACCTACTCGGATGCTTCGATCCGTCGAGCAGTGGAATGTGGTGTCAAATCGCTCGAGCACTGCAATCTGATCACGTCCGACACGGCGAAACTGGCCGCTGACGCCGGTGCCATCGCTTGCCCGACACTTGTCGCCTATGAAGGGCTCGCTCTCGAAGGTGCGGCGTTTGGCTTGAGCCCAGATTCTCAGGCGAAAATCGATACCGTACGTGTCGCAGGTCTGGAATCCTTACGGATCATGCGCGATGCCGGACTCGAAATGGCCTTCGGATCTGACCTTCTCGGTCAGCTTCATAAGTATCAGTCGATGGAATTCTCGATCCGAGGAAAAGTCTTGTCGGCGCATGAGATCATCCGTTCTGCAAGCCGCGTTGCTGCGAAACTTTGCATGATGGAAAATCTGATTGGTGTCATTGCAGAAGGTGCTTATGCCGATTTCATCGTTGTCGATGGCGATCCGCTTGAGGATATCGACCTCCTGTCGCGGCCCGATGAGAGCCTCGCCATGATTATTCGCGGTGGCCAGTTCTACAAAAACACTCTCGGAAACTGATGCCCATGATCAAAGGAAGCACTCTTCCTGAAAAAACAGGGCGCTGGTTCGTCATCAGCGTCAATCTCATGGCGTTGGGATTGATGCTGTTACCCCTGATCCTGGTGTGCTGGCTGTCCGTAATTTCAAACGAAATCCTTTCGCTTCCGGTGGAGGGTTATTCGCTTCACTGGTATCAGGAGGCGTTCCGCCAACCGCAGTTTCTCGACGGATTCATTCTCAGTTTGGTGGTTGCTGCATTCGCAGCCGCAGCCGGGCTTGCCGTTTCCATCCCCGCCGCGATCATCATCGTCCGGCGGGCGTTTCGCGGCCGCTCAGCGATCCTTCAATTGCTGATGTCACCGTTGACTGTTCCGGCCATTGTGATCGGAGCATCGCTCTACATCACAGTCGTCGAGATCGAAATCGCAACCGGACTACCGCTGTCGGGCTCAGTCGGCGTGTTCGTGATGGGGCATGTTCTTCTGACAATACCCTGGTGCACTCGCCTTCTGGTCGCGTCATTGGAAGGCGCCAATCTTTCTGTCGAGGAAGCGGCTGCAAGCCTTGGTGATACCCCGGCCGGGATTATTTGGCGGATCACGCTCCCTCTTATCCGCCCAGGCATTTTTGCAGCGGCTGTGTTCTCTTTGGTCGTCAGCTTCGGAAACCTCGAGGTTTCGATCTTCCTGGCAAGTCCAGGTCAGGTCACGCTTCCTGTGGCGATGATGCAGTACCTCGAGTGGAAAATCGATCCTACGATCGCCTCCGTCTCCGTGCTTCAGGTTGCTTTCGTGGCAACCGCTCTGATTGTTTCCAACCGTTTCGTCAATATTTCCAGGATTGTGTGATGGCTAACGTCGAGATTACCGGCCTGAGGAAACAATATGGCACGTTCCGCGCCGTATCGGATATTTCCCTTAAGATAGAACAAGGCGAGTTCCTGATTTTCCTTGGTCCTTCCGGCTGCGGGAAGACCACGACGCTGCGCATGATGGCAGGCTTTATCGAGCCAGATGCAGGGCGGATTGCGATCGGGGCTCGAGACGTGACCCACGAGCCACCGCATCGGCGCAATATCGGTCTGGTGTTCCAAAATTATGCACTTTTCCCCCATCTCTCGATCTTCGAAAACGTTGCGTTCGGTTTGCGGCGTCGAAAGGTGGCTGAAGAGGAAATTCGCAAAAGGGTGGGTGACGCACTGGATCTTGTGAAGCTGTCCCATCTGACTGGACGCTTTCCAAGGCAACTTTCCGGTGGTCAGCAGCAACGCGTGGCCATCGCAAGGGCGCTTGCGATCCGCCCTGATATTCTTCTTCTCGATGAACCATTGTCCAATCTTGACGCCAAGCTACGCCTTCAGGTTCGCGACGAGCTGCGAAACCTCCAGAAATCTCTCGGCATCACCACGATTATGGTCACACATGATCAGGAAGAGGCGATGTCGGTCGGCGACCGCCTCGTCCTCATGCAGGCTGGAGTGATCGAGCAGGTGGGCTCTGCCGGCGACCTTTACAACGCACCCGCCAACCGTTTCGTCGCCGACTTCATCGGGCGCACCAATTTTCTCAAAGGGGCCGCCATGGAAGCCGGTGCTTTCAGGACCGAGAATGGTCTGCTTATGCAGGCCGCTGTCTATCGGGCCGGGTCTGAGGAAATCCTCATAAGACCTGAAGCCATTCGGTTGACGCGAGAAGCGACGACACAGGAGCCCAATTGCTTCCGCGGCCGCCTCGAGCGCTGCGTCTTCCTGGGCGGCATGGTCGAAGCCGATATCGAACTTGAAAGCGGAACTCGACTGAAGGCAGTAACGTCGCCGCGGGAACTGGACTTTGAAGGCCTCTCGACTGCGGTCAACAGTCCGCTTTTCGTCAGCATCGCAAAGAAAGACATCATTCCGCTTTGACCAGGAACCGGCGTGTCGTCGGTCATATCGAGCAGCGGATTTCAATTAAAAAAAGGGGAACTCAAAAATGCCGAACATCACTCGCCGCGCCTTTGGAGCACTTTCCGCAAGCGCCCTCCTATCGTCAGCGCTACCTGGCCTGGCGCAGGCTCGCGGCCGCGTCATCGTAGGAACGTGGGGAGGCGACTACCAGAGTTTGCAGCAGGCAAACATCGTCGATACCGTGTTGAAGGATAGTGGCCTGCAGGTCGTATTTGATCCGGCGGCAGAAACCGTTCGAAAATCCAAGATACTGGCGGAGCGCCGTCTGCCACGTGGTACCATGGACGTTGCCTGCCTGACGCGTCAGGGAACTTACGAGATGTACGCCAACGGTGCTCTCGAGGAGCTCGACGAGACAAAAATTCCCAATCTTGCAAAGGTTCATCCCTTCCTTCGGACCAAGTATTCCGTGCCTCACATGTATACTGGGCGCGTCATTCTTTACAATCCGAAGGAGGTTAATCTTGCACCAAGTTCCTACGCCGATCTTTGGGATCCGAAGTATGCCGGCCGCGTCGGTGTCATCGACATTCAGTATCAAAACACCATTGAATCAGCGGCAATGATTGCGGGCGGTGGACCTTCGAATGTCGAACCAGGCAAGGAAAAGCTGCTCGAGCTAAAGAAGCAGGGTGTTAAAATATACCCCACCAATGAAGCCATGGCGCAGGCCTTGAAGTCCGGCGAAGTTGTCATGTGCATCATGTGGAATGCGCGCGGCTTTATGTGGAAGAATGCTGGTATCGATGTCGATGTCGCTATTCCGAAGGAAGGGTTGGCACTTTACATTTCCGATGTCGGTGTCCCAAAGAACGCCCCGAACAAGGAAGCGGCTTTTGCCTACCTCAACGCAATGCTTGACGAGCGTCCGCAGGCCGCATTCGCTGAAAAAATGGGATATGCGCCGCCAAACTCGACGGTAACGCTGGACCCCGCTTTGGCAGCAGTCATCAACTACAAGCCTGATCAGCAGTTCGTACAGCCTGACCTCGAATACATGGCTAAAGTCGATGCAAGTCTGCAAAGCTGGTGGGAAAAGGACTTCAAGTCCTGATGACTACAAACTGATTTGCGCTACTCGCGCTTAAGAACGCGAGTAGCTGTCGCCAGTAACACTGATCCGGATGCCGGGTAATGCAGAAAAACAATCTTTCCGCAGCGGGAATGCTTATGCCCGCGACAACTATCGTTCTGGTCTTCATGGCACTGCCATTGTTGTACCTCTTGCGTTACAGCATGAACAGCTATGTGCCGGGTCAGTTCATGGTGAGCGATTTCACGCTTGCTAACTTTTCGGCCTTCTTCTCGGATAGTTATTATCTAAAAGGAATGCGGACAACGATCCTCATGTCGTTTGGTGTGACGGTCGTATGCCTGATTGTTGGCTTGCCGTTGGCCAACTGGATATCGCGCAAACACGGAAGTATGAAAACCTTCCTGCTCATGCTGATTATCCTGCCGCTGTTCATTTCGAACGCTGTCAGAGCAGCAGGCTGGATGGTTGCTTTCGGCAAGAGTGGTGTGTTGAACTACGGGCTGCTTTCGCTTGGGCTGATCTCAACGCCGCTTGAAATAATGTATACGCCCTTAGCGGTCTTTGTGGGTATCGTCGCGGTCAATCTTCCCTACGTGGTCTTGACGCTCCAGAGTGTGCTCGAGGGGTTGGACGAGAATGTGGAGTTTGCCGCTGCAAGCCTGGGTGCGACGCCACTGCAAAACTTCCTGCTCGTAAAGCTGCCCCAGATCATACCAGGTCTTCTCGCTGCATTCGTTCTGTCGTTCATTTTGACAATGAATGCCTATGCGACCCCGGTCCTGCTCGGAGGTCCGTCATTTCGCATGATGTCACCGATGATCGTCGGCGAAATTCTCAACAAGGCGAACTGGCCATTCGGCGCTGCCCTGTCCTTTATCCTCCTCTCCGTCACGATCTCGATTACCGTCGTGGCCGGATATTACGTCAAACGGAAATACTGACCTGCCTTTCGCTCGCGGTCGTTTTCATAGAGGTTGGTATGCTCGAAATTAGCGGAGTTAAACGACATTTTGGTGGGGTTCACGCCCTTTCAGGAGTCGATCTGAAAATTGCCGAAGGCGGCATTATCGGGATGATCGGCCCCAACGGCGCCGGCAAGACAACACTGTTCAACTGCATCTCGGGTGTTCTGCCGGTATCCAGTGGAGAAATCCGATTTAAGGGCGAGCGTATCGAGAGGATGCGTCCCGACCAGATTTCAAGCCGCGGGCTCGTGCGTACGTTTCAGATTGCACGCGGGTTTCCGCGTCTGACCGTGCTCGAAAGCTTGCTGCTTTACGGGACCAACCAGCCGGGCGAGAGCCTCTTGCAGGCGTTGACGCGCAGCAAGGCCAGCATTCGCCGCGAAGAGGAACTGCTCGGCAAGGCATTGGAAATTGCTGAGCGATTGAAGCTGTCGCATGTTCTGGACAACAAGGCTTCTGACCTCTCCGGCGGCCAGAAAAAGCTGCTCGAAATTGGCCGTGCCATGATGCGAGATCCTGGCATGCTTCTGCTTGATGAACCGATGGCCGGGGTCAATCCATCGCTTGTCAGGGAGATCGGCGAACGCCTCCTGGCCATCTCCAGAGAAGGTGTAACCATCGTGCTCATCGAACATCAGATGGACCTGATTTCCAGGCTTTGCGACCACGTGATCGTCATGGCTGACGGCAGGAAGATGATTGAGGGGACATTCGAGTTCGTGGCGGCCAACAAGGACGTCCAAAGCGCCTATATGGGAAGCCGCCGATGAGTGATTTGACAGTCGAAAATGTAATCGCTGGCTACTCCGCAGGGGATCAGATCCTCAAGGGCGTGAATTTTCATGTATCGCCAAGAGAGATCGTATGCATCGTCGGCCCCAACGGCGCAGGTAAGTCCACTCTTCTGAAAACGATCGCAGGCCTGCTTCGTCCATCGCAGGGGCGCATCGTCTACGGCGATACACCCATCAGCGGTTTAAAACCCCACGACGTATCCCGCCAGGGCATCGCCTTCGTACCCCAGGAGCATAATGTTTTCGGCAACATGACCGTTTACGAGAACCTGGAAATGGGCGGCTACATCGCCGCGAAACATTTTCGGGCCCGTGCTGACGATGTCATGAGCCACTTTCCAATTCTTGCGAAAAAGAAAGGCCAACTGGCACGCACGCTTTCCGGCGGCCAGCGGCAACTGCTCGCGGTGGGGATGGCGCTGATGGTGGATCCGGGTCTGATCCTGCTTGACGAGCCCACTGCCGGCCTGTCTCCGGCGGCAGCCGACGAACTCTTCCGCGAAATTCGCAAACTGAGGGATTCCGGCAAGGCCATTGCTTTGGTGGAGCAAAATGCGCGTGAGGCCATGGAGATTTCCGACCGCACCTACATCCTTGTCGATGGAAGGAACAGCATCGAGGGGCCATCGGCAGACCTGCTTGCGAACGAGGACATCAACAGGATGTTCCTCGGGGGTTGATAGACACTACTGCCATTCAAACAAAAAGGGGAATGCCATGAACAGAAGAGAATTCCTTTCCGCATCCGCCATCGTTGCCGGCAGCCTATTTGCACCGGCAATCCTGCGAGCTGAAACCTCCATAAAACTTGGCGTGCTGACGCCGCTTACCGGTGCCGGCGCCCAGGATGGCCCCCGTATGCTGAAGGCGATGCAGGCGGTTGTCGACGAGGTCAACGGAGCCGGTGGTGTCCTGAACCGAACCATCGAACTGATCGTTGAAGATGATCAGACCAATCCCGAGGCCGCCGTCCGCGCGGCTCAAAAACTCGTCGGCGTTGATCGCGTTCCCGTTGTCATGGGAACCTGGGCATCTGCCGTGACCTCAGCCGTCGCACCGGTTTGCTGGGAGAGCAAGACGTGCCTGATGACCGTTTCAGGGGCCGATTCCATCACGCAGCTGCCGCATCAGGGCTACATTTTCCGAACGCAACCAAATACGGCGCTTCAGGCGACCAAGCACGCCGAATATCTTGTGTCCACGGGTGCGAAGAAAGTGTTCTACGTGGCGGTACAAACGCCTTTCGCCGCGACAATGAAAAACCAGATTGCCTCCGTTCTGGCATCAAACGGCGCCGAGCTTGTCGGCGGGCTGATTTACGAACCATCGAAGTCGAGCTATCGCTCGGAAATCGATAGCGCTATCGCCGCCAAACCCGATTTCATCTATCTCAACAGTTACGGACCAGACCTGACCGTCCTCCTGAAAGACCTCTATCGTGCCGGCTATGAAGGGGGACGCATTACCCAGTCATATGCCTACACCACCAAGGTGGCCGAGGGTATTCCATCGGACGTAACCGACGGTCTCGTAACGGCTCAGCCCTCGAGCGACGTCGACAGCGAAGCTTACGCGCTCGCACAGAAACGCCTGAACAACCAATCCGCGGATTCGTATGAAGCGCAGGCGACCGACTGGATCTCGCTTGCCCTTCTCGCGATCCAAAAGGTCGGGAAAGCTGAAGGCACGGGCATTCGGGACGCCGTCCGGCTTATCTCTCAGGGCAACGGCGCGAAAACATACTCGGCAGTCGAGGGTCTGAAGCTTCTCCGGGACGGAAAGGACGTCAATTACGACGGTGCGAGTGGTGCGTGTGACTTCAACGACAAAGGCGACATCGTCGATTGCCGGTTCCGCTACAGCGAAGCCAAAAACGGCAAGATCCAACTGATCAAAATCGTCTGATCGAGGACCAGGAATGAACGTTCTCCAGTTGATCGCAAACGGAATCATGGCGGGAAGTGTTCTCGCCATACCGGCCATCGGATTGACGGCCATGTATTCCGTACTCCGGTTTCCCAACTTTGCAATTGCGTCCCACGCCACAGTGGGCGCTTTTGCCGGCTGGGTCGCGAATGTTGAATTCGGCCTGTCAGTGGTGCCTGCGCTGGTTGTCGCTTTACTCGTCAGCGGGCTTGTTGGCCTGTTCACGGATGAATATATCCTGAAGCCGTTTCGCGCTGCCGGTGTGATCACCACGGCCATTGGCTCTCTCGCCTTGACAATCGGGCTGGAGAATGTCGTCCGCCTCTTTTATGGCAGCGATCTTCGCGGATACGATCTTCCCCTGGCCCGCGACATCACCGTTTTCGGCATCCATCTGGGGCCGCAACAGCTCAAGAACCTGATGGTGTCCCTGGTCGCAATGGCAATTGTCTTTGGTTTCCTGTCCTTTACCCGCATGGGGAAGGCGATGAGGGCCGTTGCCGACAATCCCAGGCTTGCCGACATCAAGGGGATCGATTCCCGCGTGGTGGCGCGCATTGCTTCATTCATGGGAATGGGGCTTGCAGGCCTGGGTGGTATGCTTCTTGGCCTCGATGCTTCCATCGATCCGATGACGGGCTCCCGTGCTATGCTGCCGATTTTTGCGGCGGCCGTCGTCGGAGGGCTGGGAAGCATTCCAGGGGCTGTGGCGGGTGCCTTGTTCGTAGGCATCGCAGAGGAACTCTCATTGCTGGTTCTGCCGGCCAGCTACAAGTCGGCAATCGCCTTCGTCGCGATTATCCTGATCCTGACGCTACGCCCGCAAGGGCTTCTCGGTCGCGAGGCTCGCTAGTCATGGAAGTTTACATTATCAGCATTTCGGTCGTGGCGGGTATCTATGCCGTTATGGCCCTCGGCCTCAACGTGATGTGGGGCATGGCTGGCCTCGTCAATCTTGGCCTTGTCGGTTCAGCCGCGGTTGGCGCCTATACCAGCGCCATCCTGACCAAGACGCTTGGCCTGCCGATTTGGGGAGGTATGATATTCGCCACAATCGCTGCGGCAATAGTCGGCGCAGGGCTCGCCATGCTAACCCGACGCCTGAAGGATCACTATCTTGCCATCGTGACTCTCGGTTTCGCGGAAACGATCCGCATCGTCGCGTCCAACGAAATATGGTTGACCAACGGCACAGATGGGATTTCGGGCATTCCTGGTCCTTTTCGGGCGGATCTCAGCCTGCTGCAATTCAATCTGGTCTATCTTGGCATAGTGGTCCTGATTTTGGCGGTGCTTTATTTCTGCTGCCAGCGGATTCTCTATTCGCCGTTCGGGCGGGTGCTTCGTGCTGTGCGTGACGATGATGTCGTCGTCAGCGTGGCCGGCAAAAATATGCAGGTCTTCAAGGTGCAGGCATTTGCACTGGGCAGCGGTATCATCGGTTTCGCGGGGGGACTTTATGCTCACTACACATCTTTCATCTCGCCCGATCTGTTTGTTCCACTGCTCACGCTGTACATCAAACTTTCCCTTCTTGTCGGCGGTGTCGGCAACAATCGGGGTGCGGTGCTGGGAGCTGCCATCATCATTGTCATCCTTGAAGGCTCGCGCTTCTTGATCCCCTTCATTCCCTATATCACGCCGCCCCAGGGCGCCGCGATGCGGGAACTCTTTCTCAGCGCGACACTTCTGATTGTACTCAGGTTCAGGGTAGCCGGCCTCATTCCAGAAGCGCGAGATCATCCAGTCGTATCGCGTCTCCGTGCCAAGCTGCCCAACCTTGCGAAACCTACACCCTGAAAGGAATAGATCGTCATGAAAACCAAGACCCCAGTCCTGGACGATGTTTCACGCCTGGTCGCGGCGACCACAGCCCGGAACGATATCATCGAAAGCGCAGAGGTTCTCGATGACATTATCCAGGACCGTTTTGGCCACAAACTTTTCACCGTTCTGAGGATCGTCGAGGGCGGAGACGCCGTGGAGCGCCTCTATTCCAGTGACAGCGTTACCTATCCCCCGGGAGGACGGAAAGAGAGGGAAGATACCGTCTGGGGTCGTGTCGTGTACGGTGAAGGTCGCGTACTGATTTCGAAGAATGCGGATGATATTCGGGCAAATTTCCCGGACCATCAGATTATTTTCGGACTGGGCATCGGTAGCATGATCAACATCCCTGTCGTTTGGCAGGGAAAGGTAATCGGATCGGCCAATCTCTCGCATCGGGAGGAGGGGTACTACGACGAGCAAGACGGAGATTATCTGAAGACGCTGGTTGGAATTTTGGCTCCTGCCGTTGCCGAGACTTACGTCTGACGGCGCTCCTCGCCTTAGAATATTACCGGTCCAAGCTCTCCCGCAGTGCATGCCAACTGGTACCTGGAACTGGTGACTTTCCTATCAACTATCTTCTTAGACAGCCGTTCGAGGGCGTAAGCCCCCCAACGCCATTCCTTTATATGCCTCCGGAGAGACTAGACCGAAATGGCCACACTATTCAAAAACGCTCGCATATTTGATGGCTTCCAAAGAACTTTGATCGATGGCCTCTCCGTTCTGGAGGTAGATGGGACTATTCGCGAAGTCTCTTCGTCGCCAAGCTTGCCGGAGGGAACGACAACCGTTGATTGTCGGGGAAAGACACTCACGCCCGGTCTCATCGACGCTCACGTTCATGTCATTGCCAACAGCGTTGATCTAAGCGCTGCCAAGTTCTTCCCATCGTTCGTCTTCACTCAGGCGCGCTACATCATGGAAGGAATGCTGCAACGCGGTTTCACGACGGTCCGAGATGGTGGTGGTGCTGACGCTGGTCTCGTACAGGCTGTCGAACAGGAACTGATCGCCGGTCCGAGGCTGGTCATTTCAGGTTTGGCACTCAGCCAGACTGGTGGTCACGGCGATATGCGATCTGTCTTGCTCGCTCCGGGCGAAACGACCGCAAACAAGGTCGGCAGTTCGATCGCTCGCATTGCCGACGGCATATCGCAAGTGCGCGAAGCGGCTCGCGATGAGCTTAGAAAAGGAGCGCATTTCATCAAAATAATGGCTTCAGGTGGCGCAGCCTCAGTCACCGACCCCATCGAAAACCTGCAATACTCCGGCGAGGAACTTGAGGCAATCGTAGAGGAAGCGCGCGCCTGGAATACATATGTGATGGCGCATGCCTACACGCCTCGGGCTATTGCTGCTGTCGTCAAGGCTGGTGGTCGAACAATCGAGCATGGCAACCTGATTGATGAGCTGACAGCCAATCTGATGCGAGAGGCGGGTGCTTACCTGGTTCCGACGCTCGTCGCATCCGATATTCTGACCCAGTTTGCCGACAAATACGGATTTTCGAGCAACAGCATGCGAAAAATCGCTCAGGTGAGAGATCAGGGGCTCAAGGGCCTCTCAATCGCCCGCAAATCTGGCGTGAAAATCGGCTTCGGCACGGATCTTCTTGGGATCGAACTGCACGACTATCAAGGGGAGGAATTCACTCTCCGCGCAAAGGTCGAGGACCCAGTCGACACTTTGATATCGGCAACCAGCGTTAATGCCGAGATGATGATGATGGAGGGCCGGATCGGAGTGATCAGAAGGAATGCTGTCGCCGATATTCTTGTCGTGGAAGGCGATCCAACCGTGGATGCTACGGTTTTTACTCATCGAGGCGAAAACATCGACCTGATCATGAAAGGGGGCAAGATCTTAAAGAACAGGCTGTGACCGTGCGCAGCTCGATATCCGGGTTTGTCACCACGGCAGCATCAAGGGTGTTGTCACGTTAACCGGCTTGCGTTGCCTACCTTTTGGGTTGGGCGTAAATTTCGGCGAGGCAGACACCGGACATCAGTTTCAAGCGTCACCGTTTTGCGCCGCAGATCGTTTCTCACGCGGTCTGGCTTTACCTGCGGTTCAACCTGAGCCTCGTGAAGTTGAGGAAATGCTGCTCGAGCGTGGGATTGATATTTCATATGAGACGATTCGCCGTTCGATGCATGGAAGATTGCTGCCTGCATCGCTTGAAAAATTTCGACCCGCTGGCCTTTCTCGGCTTGGGCAACTTAACGTGACAACATCATGTAATTCTTTGGCGATGAAGATGTCTGTACCGGCGGAGCGGAGTGCACTTTCAACGAAAGCTTTCTGGCGCGCCTCACAGCGAGATGTATTAGGAAATGGCGTGACGCGAGGCATCGTTTGTTCCTCGCAACCGAGCCGGTTAGGCGCATAGTTCCACAGATGGATTGGACGCCATCATCGGCATCGTAGTGTCTCTCCACAGTTGGGAATGAGGCTTCTGTCATTGCCAGCTGGCAAGCAGGACTTCAAGTGTTGCACGATCCTCGTCGTCAAGACGGGCGAGTCCTGGTGCTCGAACTGGACCAACCGCAAGCCCCTGTATCTGCATCGCTTCCTTCACCACAGTCACATTGGCGCCGTTCCGGTATCGTGTCCGCAGCCGTTCGAACAACTCGATCTTTTCAACGATCTTACGTGCGGCCGAGAAATTGCCGGCCGTCAGTGCATCATGAACTTGCAGGGAAAAGTGCGGTGCGACATTGACGAGACCGGATGTGAAACCGCGGGCTCCGACGGCGCAGAAGGCGGGAGCCCAGCTTTCTGCCAGTCCACACACGTAAAGTGAGCCGTCAGGATCGGAAGCGGCGATCGCGCGCGACAGAAGCATAATATCGGTCGTCGCGAACTTTATGCCTGCGACATTCGGATGGCTGGATAGTCTGACCATGTCGTTGACCGAGAACCCGTCGGCGCGGACATAGGCTACGAGAGGCAATTCGCTGCCTTCAGCCAGGCCGATAAAATAGTCGATCTGTGATTGCGGCGCTGCGAACGGATCAACCGGCTGGTGGGACATGACTGCAGACGCGCCCATCTCCCTGGCCCGACGCGCCATGGACAGGGCCTCCCGCTGCGAGCGTCCAATCGCTGCAGTAACGGGGGCTTGCCCGTTCACCCCTTCTATCGCGGCTTCGTAGACCTTGAGAATTTCAGCGGGCGTTAACGCGTAAAACTCGCCGGTATTGCCCGCAGCAACGATATTGTGGATGCCCGCCTTTGCTACACGGGCATAGGCTTCGATGGTGACACCTATATCGACTTCCCCATCTGTCTCATAAGCCGTTACGGGGACGCCGGAAATACCGTGCAGAGCCTGGCGGAAATCGAATGTCATCATCAACTGGTTTCCTTAAAAATCAAAGGGCATCTTCAGATAGAAAATTTGTGAACGGCTACGCCCGCGACAGGCACATCAAACGCAACAAGCGTACCTGGGGTGGTTGTTCCGTTCGTTTCGGTTACAAGACTCGTGAGATAGATCGTTTTGAGGTCCGGGCCGCCGAAACATGGCATGGTCGGCCCTTTGAACGGCAACCTGTATATCTCGAACAGTTCGCCCTCCGGCGAAAAGCGGTTGAGACGCCCGGCCTGAACGCCGGCGCTCCAGTAACAGCCTTCGCAATCGGTCGCCGCGCCATCAGGCCTGCCTTCGTCGGGTGCGAAATCGTGCAGGCGTTCGGCTGGACCGAGCCTGCCCGTCGCGACATCGAAATCGAACGCCTGATACATCAGACCGCTGCTGTCGGAATGATACATGCGCGTTCCGTCCAGACTCCAGGCAAGCCCGTTCGATGTGAACATATCGCCATTGATGACAAGCTCGACGCCGCCATCAGGCGCGATACGATAGAGGCGGGCATTTCCTGTCTGCACGGCAGCCTCGTCGCGGGTTCCCACCCAGAAATGGCCATCGGGGCCGACCTTGCCGTCGTTGAGACGGCTGTCTGCTCGTCCTTCGTCCGGATCGCACAGCAGTTCGAGCGTGCCGTTTGCGGGGTCTAGAAGGTGCACGCCCGTCTTGAGGCCCGCCACAACAAGGCCATTGTCACAAAGACCGAGGCATCCCACCTGGGCGGGCATTTCGTATCTGTCGAGTTTGCCGCCCGGATGCAGGCAGAAAATGGCGGGGGCGAGAATGTCGACGAACCAGAGATTACCGGTACGCTCATCCCATGCCGGTGATTCGCCGACCTTCAACGGCGTGTCGATGAGAGAGCGGAGTTTCGGCTCTATGATGCGTGGCTGGATCACTGATTATTTTCCCTTGCCCTGTATGGCTCGCCTTTTGAAATGTGGAAAAACGGTTCTAGCTGCCGACGCCCTGAAACATGCGGGCACGGGCCTTCAGGATGTGATCTTTCATTGCGTCATGCGCGGCCTGTTCCTGGCGCGCAAAAATCGCTTCCACGATTGCCGTATGTTCGTTCTGTACCTCGCGCACATGTTGCGGCGTGCGCTTGAGGCTGAGGCTGCGTGTCACCGACTGGCCGATCGCGAAATGCGGTTTGAACCAGATCCGCACGGTGATGTGGAACTGGTTATGGCTCGCTTTCGCAATGGCTTCGTGCAGGGCAAAGTCCTCCTCCGCACCAAGATCGTTGCGCGCAAGACACTGTTCCAGTGCGGTAATGGCCTGTTCGATGCGGGCTTTGTCGGCAGCCTGCCAACTGCGTGCTGCAAGTTCGGCGGCTGCAGACTCAAGGCCGGACCGGAACTCGAAGAAACGCTGCACATCGGCAAGCGAGCCGACAGGAACCTGCTGCAACACGGACGAATCCGGCTGCTGGCGCACATAGGAGCCGGAACCTTTCTGCGAAACGATAAGCCCGTCGTTGCGCAGCCGCTCCAGCGCTTCGCGCACCACCGGCCGGGAAGCCCCGAACAGGGAAGCCAGATTTTGCTCCGACGGCAACCGCTCGTTCACGGGAAACCGCCCACCAGAAATCATTCCGATGATCTTTTCGTAGATGATGTCGCTCAAGCGAGTCTCGCCTCGAGCGGCGGCGGATGCGGTTTGATTGTCCATCAGCAGCCCTTCCGTTGCAAATCGCTGAAGTTAATGGGTTTCCTGCATTTCAATCGCAACAGAAATACCGGGGTTTTCGTGAACGTGGTTACTGTCGTGCCGGTTCTTTCCTCAAACCTGATCCTGAAAACCGGACTACGAATAAAAAATATGTAAAAATCTGTCAATACTTGTAATCATCTGAAAACGCCCATATGGTCTGCCCTGCCGGTGGAGGATCGGTGTGCTGGCTGGCCGGGAGGCTGTTGCGGTTCGGTGAAAGCTGTCTCGCTGCCGGTGATTTTTTGGGAGGATAATCGATGCGCGATGGCGATAAATTTTCACTGGGCGTGACGCGCCGAACCTTTATGGCTGGGCTTGGCGGCGTCGCCGCCGTGTCCGTCATCGGGAGCTCGGCCCTGGCTGCTGCCGGCAAGGAAGCGCCGGAACTGGCAGCTTTGGTAAAAGACGGGAAACTGCCGCCGTTGGCGGAACGTCTGCCAAAAAATCCGATGGTGGTGACGCCGCATGAAAAGATCGGCACCTATGGCGGCACATTGCGCCGCGGCCTGCGCGGTTCGTCGGACCATAACGGCATCCTGCGCATGGTCGGCAACCAGGGGCTGGTGCGCTGGAACATGGACTTCACCGAAGTTCTGCCCAACCTTGCCGAGAAATGGGAGGTCAATGACGACGCCTCGCAGTTCACCTTCCATCTGTTGCAGGGGGCGAAATGGTCTGATGGACATCCCTTTACCGCAGATGACGTGGTGTTCGCCATCGAGGACTGCATCAAGAACAAGGAGCTTTACAGCGCTACCCCGGCGCAACTCTCCGTCGCCGGTAAGGCGGTCGATGTCGAGAAAGTCGATGATTTCACGGTCAGGTTCAAATTCGCAGCGCCAAACGCGCTCTATCTGGAAAACCTCGCCACGCCGCTCGGCCAGCATCCGACGCTGTTCGCCAAGCATTATTGCAGCAAGTTCCTGCCAAAATACAACACGGCGCTCGATGCCGACGTCAAGGCGGCTGGCGTGTCCAGCTGGACGGAACTGTTCCGCGCCAAGTGCGGTGACATCGAAATTCCGTCGCGCTGGTCGAATGTCGACAAGCCGACACTTGATCCGTGGGTGGTGAAGGAGCCCTATTCCGGGGGCGCCACACGCGTTGTCATGACCCGCAACCCTTACTTCTGGCAGGTCGATACCGAAGGCAATCAGTTGCCCTACATCGATGAAGTCAATTTCGGCATTTCGCAGGATGTCGAATCGCTGATGCTGAACGTCATCTCAGGCAAGATCGACATTCAGGAGCGCCATATCAGCGTGCTGGCCAACAAGCCGACCCTGTCGCAGAACATGAAGAAAGGCGACTACCGCCTGCTGACGCTGGTGCCATCAGCTGCACAACAATGCCAGATTTACCTCAACATTACCCATAAAGATCCGGGAATGCGCAAGATGTTTGCGGACAAGTCGTTCCGTCAGGCGCTGTCCATCGCTCTTAACCGGCAGGAAATCATAGATATCGTCTATTTCGGTCAGAGCGAGGGATACCAAGCCGGGCCACGCCCGACCCATCCCTGGTATAATGAAAAGCTGGCACGTCAATACACCGAATATGACGCGGACAAAGCGAACGATCTTCTCGACAAGGCCGGCTACGACAAGAAGAACGGCAACGGCATGCGGCTCCGGCCTGACGGCCAGCCGATTTTCTTCTCGATCGATGTGATCCCGACACTCTATCCCGATCTGGTCGATGCGCTGGAACTGGTGAAGGCGCAGTGGGCGCAAATCGGCGTCGATATCAAGGTCAACACCATCGAGCGCGCGCTGTACTACACACGCGGCGATGATAACGCCCATGATGCGGCGGTCTGGCCGGGTCCGGGCGGTCTCGATCCGATGCTCGACCCGCGTGACTTCTTCGCGTTCCACCCACAGGGGTCGCGCTACGCGATTCCGTGGGCGCTTTGGTACACATCCAACGGGCAGAAGGGGGAAGAGCCGCCGGAAAGCCAGAAGAAGCGCTTCAAACTGTTCGATGAAGCGCGTTCGACTGCCGACCTTGCCAAGCGCGGCGAGAAGATGAAGGAAATCTTCGATATTGCGGCGGAAGAGTTCGAGACGATCGGTCTTTGCCTTGCCGTTGGTGGTTTCGGTATCATCCGCAACAACCTTCGCAACGTGCCGGAGAAAGAACCCGACAGCTGGTCGTGGCCCAACCCCGGCCCGGCGTTGCCGCAACAGTTCACCTTCACAAGCTGACACCGCCACATGGGCGTCGCTTCATCAACGCGGCGGCGCCTCTCAGGTTGCTTCGACCACCCGCAAGCCGTCTCGTAGTGGAAGGCGGCGCGTGTGGTAAAACGTGATTGCGAGAACGTCATGCTGCTATTTATCGTAAAACGCCTGCTGTGGATGATACCGTCCCTGTTCGCCGTCAGTTTTCTTGCCTTTGTACTGATCCAGCTGCCACCCGGTGACTACGTGACGACTTACATCGCCACGCTTGCTGCGTCCAACGAGGTCATAGACCACAATACGGCGGCGCAACTGCGAGAGCGCTTCGGCCTCGATGACCCGATGATCGTGCAATATCTGAAATGGATATGGGGCATCATCAGTCGCGGCGATTTTGGCATCTCGTTCGAATGGCAGCAGCCCGTTTCCGGCCTCATCTGGGAGCGCATGGCGCTGACGCTGGTTCTGGCCATAGCAAGCCTTCTCGCAACCTGGGCCATCGCACTTCCGATCGGCGTCTTCTCCGCCGTGCGCAAATATTCGATCGGCGATTATCTTTTTACCGCCTTCTCCTTTTTCGGCCTGTCCATACCGTCATTCCTCCTGGCGCTGGTGCTGATGTATGTCGCGGCGGTGGAATTCGGGGCCGATGTCGGAGGGCTGTTTTCGGCGGAGTATGAGACTGCCTCGTGGAGCATCGCCAAGATGATGGATCTGATGGCGCACATCTGGCTACCAGTTGCGATCCTCGCGGTGTCCTCCACGGCAAGCCTCATCCGCGTCATGCGCGCAAACATGCTGGACGAATTACCCAAACCCTACGTGACCACCGCGCGCGCAAAGGGATTGTCCGAGTTCCGGCTGCTGACGAAATATCCTTTGAGAATTGCGCTCAACCCATTCATTTCCACGATTGCATGGCTGTTGCCCAATCTCATTTCAGGCTCGGTTGTGGTTGCTATCGTGCTCAATCTTCCGACGGCCGCGCCGCTGCTTTTGCAGTCGCTGATGGCGCAGGACATGTATCTCGCCGGCGCTTTCGTGCTTTTGATCTGCGGGTTGACGCTGATCGGATCGCTCATCAGCGACATCCTGCTTGCGCTGGTCGATCCGCGCATCCGTCTCGAATAGGAGGGCGCCATGAGCGATATCGCCATCACCACCAATACCCGGCCGGACCGCGCTGCCGTCGCCTCGCAATGGCAACTGATCTGGTGGGCGTTCAAGCGCCACAGGCTGGCCATGGCCGCCCTGTTCGTCACCATCGCCATGTATATCGTCGCGCTTTTGCCAGGTTTCTTCGCCATCAACGATCCGGTTCTGCAGAATGCGCGCGCCACCTTTCATCCGCCGCAACGTGTGCATTTCATCGATACGACGGACGGCCTCTCGCTTGGTCTGCATTATTATCCGCTGAAGCTGACGCGTGATCCTGAAACGCTGGCGGCGGTGTTCGTCGAAGATACGGCCAAGAAAATCCCGATCCAGCTATTCGGTCGCGGCTACGAATATTCGGTGCTCGGCCTGTTCACCACGGATATCCACCTGCTGGCCTCGACCGACAAGACCCGACCGCTCTTCCTTTTCGGCGCGGATCGCCTTGGCCGTGATGTTTTCAGCCGGGTAATACAGGGCTCGCAGATTTCGCTGTCCATCGGTCTCGTCGGCGTGTTTTTCTCGCTGCTTCTCGGTGTCGTTCTGGGCGGTATCTCCGGTTATTACGGCGGCCGCATCGATTTTGTCATGCAGCGCGTCATCGACTTCGTTTTGTCGCTGCCGACCATTCCCATCTGGCTGGCGCTTGCCGCTGCCCTGCCGCAGGGTTGGCCGGCAACGCTGCAATATATGATGATCACCATCATCCTGTCCTTGACCGGCTGGGCGCAGCTTGCCCGCGTCGTGCGCGGCAGGTTCCTGTCACTGAGGACGGAAGAATTCGTGGCGGCAGCCCGGCTGGATGGCGTGCCGGAAGGGCGCATCATTTTCCGCCATATGCTGCCGAGTTTTTCGAGCCACATCATCGCCTCGGTCACGCTTGCGGTTCCGGCGATGATCCTTGCGGAAACCTCGCTGTCCTTCCTCGGTCTTGGCCTCCAGCCGCCGACCATTTCCTGGGGCGTGCTGCTTCGCGAGGCGCAGAATATTCGCTCGATCGCAACCGCGCCGTGGCTGTTCCTGCCCGGCGTGGCTGTGGTTGTTGCCGTCATGGCGCTCAATCTGCTCGGTGACGGTCTGCGTGACGCAGCCGACCCCTATAACAAGTGAGGCCCCGGATGAGCGATATTCTCTCCATGAAGCCAGACCGACCGCTGCTTGACGTCCGCAATCTGGTCACCGAATTTCCCGTGCGAAACGGCATTTTCCGCGCGGTAAACGATCTCTCTTTTTCCATTGATCCCGGCAAGACGCTCTGCGTTGTGGGCGAAAGCGGTTCCGGCAAATCCGTCACCGCCCGCTCGATCCTGCAGATCATCGACAGCCCCGGTTACATCGCTTCCGGGTCGATCATCCTCAACCGTGCCGACGGCACGTCGCTGGATCTCGCAAAGCTCGATCCGCGCAGCCGGGCCATCCGCTCGGTGCGCGGCGCAGATATCGCGATGATTTTTCAGGAGCCGATGTCGTCGCTGTCGCCGGTGCATACCGTCGGTGATCAGATCACCGAAGTTCTGCGGCTGCACTTGAAGATGAGCAAGGCGCAGGCACGGGCGGAAGCCATCGAGCTGCTGCGACAGGTGGAAATTCCCAACCCCGAAAAGGCGCTGGATCGTTATGCCTTCCAATATTCCGGCGGCATGCGCCAGCGCGCCATGATCGCCATGGCGCTGGCCTGCAAACCGCAACTGTTGATCGCCGACGAACCGACAACCGCGCTGGATGTCACGACGCAGGCCGAAATCCTCGACCTGATATCGCGGCTGCAAAAGGCGCATGGCATGGCGGTGCTGTTTATCACCCACGACATGGGCGTGGTGGCGCAGATTGCCGATGACGTGCTGGTCATGCATCACGGCGTCGCCAAGGAATATGGCACTGTCGATGAAATATTCCACAATCCGCAAGACCCCTATACGCGCATGCTGATCGGCTCGGTTCTGAAGCTGGAGCAGAAGGCGGAAATCCGGCTTGCCCGCCCGCCGCTCAATCTTGCCGCGGCACCTATCCTAGAAGTGAACGACCTCTCGATGCACTTCGGTGAGATGAAGGCACTGGATGGCGTGTCGATCAAGCTGCTTCCGGGCGAAACGCTCGGCATCGTCGGCGAAAGCGGCTCCGGCAAGACCACCATGGGCCGCTCGATCATGCGCCTCTACGATCCGACCGGGGGCGAGATGCGCTATCGCCGGGCGGATGGCACGGTGGTCGATCTTGCCAAAATCGAAGGTGCGGAGCTGAAAGCGGCGCGGCGTGAGTTGCGCATGGTTTTTCAGGATCCGTTCGGTTCGCTCAATCCGCGCATGACGGTGGGACAGGTCATCGGCGAGCCGCTGCTGGTCAACGGCATTGCGAAAGGCAAGGAACTGGATGAGCGCGTCTGCGCCCTGATGGAGCAGGTGGGGCTGGACCCGGCCGGACGTGAGCGTTACCCACACGCCTTTTCCGGCGGCCAGCGCCAGCGCATCGGTATCGCCCGCGCCATCACGCTCCGGCCGCGCATCATCGTTGCGGATGAGGCGACATCGGCGCTCGATGTTTCGGTGCGTTTCCAGGTGCTGGACCTGCTCATGCGGCTGCAGGACGAGCTTGGCCTGGCTTACATCTTCATCAGCCATGACATTGGCGTCATCAGATACATGTGCGACCGCGTCGGGGTGATGTATCGCGGCAAGCTTGTCGAGGTGGGAGACGCCGAAAAAGTCTGCAACGCGCCGGATCACCCTTATACGCAGGCACTTCTGTCGGCCATTCCGCGCCCTGATCCGCGCGACCGCGACCGCACGAGAAGGTTCCGCTACGTCGAGCCGTCCGAGATCAAGAACGGAGCCGCTGCCAGATAACGGTGCGGCTGTTGCTTCTCGCAATTCAAGAGGAAGACCAAAGCATGAAAATCGATCGCATGCGGGTATTCGTTACCCGCGACAAGGACCGCCCCCGCGTCATCGTCGCTCTCGATACCGATGACGGTTTGACCGGCTGGGGCGAATGCTACAATCACGGCCCCGATCTCGCATTGCCCCCGGTTCTGGATTACCTCTACGGCTTCCTTGCCGGGCAGGATCCGACTCGGGTCGAGTATCTCTACAATCTCCTCCTCCAACAAAACCGCTTTCCGCCCGGAGCACTCGGTCTTTCGGCAATCTCAGCGCTTGACCATTGCCTCTGGGACCTTGCCGCCAAGGCGGCGGGGGTGCCTGTCTACAAGCTTTTGGGTGGCGAAGTGCGTGATCGTATCAAGGTTTACGCCGGCGTCTACACGGCACCGGATGCGCCGGCGGCAAGGGAAGAATTCGATCGTCTCAACGAAGATTGGGGGTTCACAGCCTTCAAGCTAAGCCCATGGCGTGTCGATATTCACGCCCATCGCTGGGGTGAGGTGGTGCGAAGTTCGGCCGAATATTTCCGCTCGCTTCGCGAAACGGTGCGGCCCGACTACGATATTGCCTTCGACGCGCATGCCAAGATTTTCGAGCCTGCCGCTGCCCGTCAACTGGGCAATGCGCTTGCCCCTTACGATCCCCTATTTTTCGAAGAGCCGTTGCGTCCGGAAAATATCGAGATGTGGGGAGACCTGAAGCAGGGGCTGAACTGCACGCTGGCAACGGGTGAAAGTCTTTACAACCGCAATGACTTCCTGCGTCTTCTGCAAGTCCGGGGCGCGGATATCATTCAACCCGACATCTGCGTTGTCGGTGGTATTTCGGAAATGCGCCGCATCGCCACGCTTGCAGAGGCGCATTTCGTCAGCATCGCGCCGCACAACCCGATGGGACCGCTCGCCACCGCCGTCAACGTGCATTTCTCCGCCGCCCAGCAGAATTTCCGTATTCTTGAATACAGGCTGCCGAAGGGGCAGTGCTATGTTTATGGTGGCACCGACCTCGAAAAACGCGAGGATGAAACGCGCTATGTTGTCGACCCTTATCTGCCAAAGGATGGATACCTGGAACTGAGGCCGGACCGGCCGGGTTGGGGAGTCGAGATGGATGAAAAGGCCATGCAGGAAGATGGCTATGTTCACTGGCAGCGACGCGTGCCGAAACGGCCTGATGGCTCATATGCTTTTGCCTGAAACGGTTACTATTGCCTTCAGGCAGCTTTCGGCTCGCCTCCACCCTTCCTGGGGTGGAAGGATGACGCATCTGCACCACGAGGATCACGGCGATATTCTGGTGCCGACAGCGGGGGAGTCTTTTGACCCGTTCAACTGGCCGAGGGCAGGTGCCTATCCGCTCATTCCTTACCACAACAGGTTATATGGCAGCTCATTCGTTCACGCGGATATCCGCCACGACCTTCTTCCACATCCGGCCCTTTCGCCTGATGCCATGCATGGACCTGCTCACCGACGATCGTGGGATATTTCCAGCCTGGCGGCCGATCGGTGCGTGCTGGTGCTTGACTATAAGGCGGATGCTGAATGGCCATTTTCCTTCCGCGCTGAACAGTCGTTCCTGCTTGAAAGCGACAGTTTGACGGTGAAATTGTCGATAACCAATCTGGAAGACCGGCCTGCGCCGGTTTCGCTTGGCTGGCATCCCTATTTTGCGGCAGAATTGGGCTGCGACGCTAGCACCGATGCCAAACTGCAATATCCCCTCGATGTGCAGAACGTGCCAACCGGCCAGCAAGCGGTGCCCCGCTCGAAACCTGCCATTCCTGCTACGACGGGATACACCTTGCACTTCACCGATTGGTCATATGCGCGCATCAGTTTTGGCAGTTTTTCACTTTTGCTCGAAGCTGATCCTTTTTTTAGCAATCTCGCTGCCCATCGTATGGACCGCTATCTTTGTCTTGAACCCGTTTCCATGGTCGCCGGAGCGCTTGGCTTACCGGAAATTGAGCGAAAAGGGCGGGGCGTCGAAACGATCTCGCCCGGTCAACGATTGTCGGGGTGTATTAGGCTTTCTATTGAAAGTTGACGGGGGCGGATTGCCTCACGCCGACAACGGCTATTCCGGGCGCCCCGCTCGCTGTAGCGGCGCACAATGGCTAACCCATTCATCGGCCGGCGGCTTCGATGCAGCTGATAAACTGGTCAGCCGTCTCTCAATCCCGAAGAGAACGCATATTGCGAAGGTTATTCTAAGTTGGCCGATCAACATGCTACCTTCGCTCTTTCGGTAGCACGTCCTTCTTGCACCATCAGGATCAGGCAGAAGCCTGTGCAGCTAGACCAAACGAGACCATCGCCGCTTCACACGCACGCGTAAATCGCATCGACGGACCTTCTTTGCCGGCGGCAAGTTTGCTGACGCGTGCTCCCTCCAACAGCATGGATAGCGTATCAGCCAAAAGTTCAGGATCGCTTACACCTGTCGAACGACAAAGGTCGGCAAGCCGGGAATGCTGTTCCATCTTCAACGTTTCTATTATCGCATGTGCAGGGTGTCCTTGCTCCTTCAACTCTACCGCAGCATTGGCCAAATCGCATCCATAGGGCTCGCTGGAAAGACATTGCGCGCGCGCTTTAACCCATGCCGTGAGCTGAGCCCTCGGGTCGCCCGGGTTCTCTTTTTCGAGATCCTCCCAGGCTTTATTGAGCGTTCGAGAACTATGCTTGAGCGCTTCACACACAAGATCGTCCTTGGAACCAAAATGTCGGTATAACGTCATCTTGTTGGTCGAGGCGGCTTCGGCAATGGCATCAACGCCGATGCCGCGTATCCCATGTTCACGAAACAGTTGACAGGCCGTTGAAACAATCCGGTCACGAGGTGCGATTTTTTGCTCAGAAGCACGATCAGATGTCTCGGATTTCATGAGTTTAATTTTTACCCTGAAGCGGTGTTGACATGCGTGTTACCGATCGGTAACTATTCAAATGTTACTTACCGGTAACACCTTGGCGCGAGCCCGTCAAGCAATCGCCCGCTTTCAGAGCTTGGGAATTATCGAAAGGAGACTGAGGTGAGACACACGATAGACGAGATGACGCTCGCCGAGATTTTCGCAGATCCACTGATCCGTTCGGTCATGCGCGCTGACGACGTGGGTCTGGACGATTTCAAAGAGTTGATGCATTCGGCGGCGACGTCCCTGACGACACGCGATGGCGCAGCATTTGCTGGACAGTTTGAAACGACCGGGCCTGCAGCGTCATCGAAGCGTACACTCGTAACCGCCATGCAGCCCCTGCTCGCAGGTTTCTTTAAGCCTTGCGCTGCCCATATGTGAATGTGGCATGCATCACCATCCCACAAGTCGGGTTTAACCACGGTGATACAAGATGGCCCCATTTCTAGACATCCGTTCTCTCCGGGGTATGCAGAAGCATACGTAAAGGCGTCATCGCTCCGCCCGGTTTGGAGAGGTCGGATCGCACTAGGCTGGCTGAATTCGCAAACACAATTAGTCCAACATAAAGACGGGTTGAAGGTTCGTATCAGTTCAAGGCGTAGAAACGCGTGTCTCTTTCATGGCCCACTACGACGGCACGAGGTCCACAGGTTAATTCAAAGATGGCGAGTTAAAGTTCTGCCGCGCGTTCCCGTTCATCTGCCTTCGTAAGCTCGTGAGCTTGATAAGCCGTGGCGTGGGCCTCCTGGGTCTTAGCGGAGCCGATCTGCACCGACGGTTGAGCGAATTCGATGCCATTTCTCTGGAAGGCTTCGCGTAACATCGCATAGGCTGAGCGGCGGATGAAGCTTTGCTGGCTGGTCGGCAACGTGATCATTGCGAAGCTGATAACTATCCCGTAGGCGCCGAATTCCTCGACGCCTTTCATTTTCAAAGGCTCGATGAAGAGCGGCCCCAGTTCCGGATCGCTGAGCAGTTCCCGACCTATTGCCTTGCCAATCTTGCGCGCCTTCTCGATATCCGTATCGTACGGTACCGTGACGACGAATTTCACCTTGGACCAATCGCGGCTCATGTTTTCCACTGCGCCCAGTTCGCCGAAGGGAATTGTGAAAAGCGGCCCGCGGTGGTGTCGTAACTTGACAGAGCGCAGGCTGAACCCTTCGACAGTGCCCTTGTAATTCTTCGCCTGAATGTACTCCCCGACGCGGAACGCGTCGTCGAACAGGTAGAAGATTCCGCTGATCACGTCGCGCACCAACGCTTGCGATCCGAACCCTATCGCTACGCCGAATATGCCGGCTCCGGCGACTAAGGGTCCTATATCGACACCGAGTTGGCCCAATATGACGAGACCGGCAGTGACGAAAAGGGCGACCGCCATCGCATTGCGCAAGATCGGAAGAAGGGTGTGAAGCCGAGTAGCCGGGCTTTCCTGGACGGCACCATTGGTTTCCAAGTTAATAACCGTGCTACTCGAGCCGGGAGACGGAACGTTGCGGTCGATCGCTGCCTTGGCAAGATGCCAGACCAGATCGGCCAAAAGCAGTACGACGATGCTCTTGAGAAACCCGTAAAACACGGCCCCCACCCGCGGGTCGCCCTGGCTGACCATGTGCCCGTCCGTCTCCCAGACGGTTGCTATCCAGGCAACGGCGAGCCCGATGATTGTCGCCCGGGCTCCGCGGACAATAAGGACGTTCCGGCTGTCCGACTGGGGAATGAGAAAGTGCGCGGCAATGTAATCGCGCAAGGTATGACCAATAGCGCGCAGCGTTGGGGGAAACACGACAATGTAGATGCCGGCCCAGAACAGCGCCGTGAAATCGAGACACCAAAGCAGCCAGACACCTGCAAGATAAAGGCTCAACATGGTCTTGACGGCGATGCTCATGGTAAGCTTGCGCCAGACGAGTTCGATTGCCAGTATCAAGGTCAGCATTGAGGCGAGAAGGGCCACCGCGTTAAGGGTGCCATCGTCCACCTCAAGGACCGTACTCGCTGCCAGGAAGGCCATGGCAATCACAACCCAGGCAACGATAATCTTTAGCCGTCCGTGGATTTCGGGATGCGCGGCGTGCGCGATGCCTGCTGCGATAAAACGATAGGTGATGAAGGCCGCGAGAAAGCAGGCGACGACCAGCCGAACCAGCGGCGGCCATTCGATTGCGAAAAAAAATGCAGCCGTGAATGTGGCGAGGACGGCTGTCGGCAGGTAATGCTCCGCCCCCTTGCCATGACACCACAATTTGCGACGAACAAGCCATTCGGCTGCTACCGCGGACGCGACAAGCAGACAGAGGACGATTGTCGCTGTTGCATGACTTTCACTCGTGGCGTCCGCGCGAAGGCGAAGGTAGGCCAGCCGAATATCTTCGGGAATGTGCGGCATCGACGAAACCAGTCTTTGGAGCTCGACGCGAGCCCGTGTTTCCCAGGCTGACACCGCCCGGGTGATATCTCCGGTTGAGGTTTCGTCATGGGTCCTGCTCAGGGAGGGTGGCGCAGCCTCGGCATTTCGGTCTGTCTGGGCTACAAACTGGCGGCGAAGGTTGATACCTTCAAAATGCTCCCCCGGGCCGCCGATTTTCTGCTGGTATGCTGACGTGGTTGAAGCGTCTCCTTCTGTAGTGCCGGGCGACGGTATCTGGGCAAGGACAGGGATAGCGCCCATCAGGACCATCAATACTGAGAACCAATTCATGGGATATTCCGCACTTTTTCATTCGCCGCTTGTAACGAGCTTAGCGGGCGCCGAAATATGGTTGTTGTCTGACGCGGTGAGAACGCATCACAAAGACCGAATGATCTTCGTCGGTTCGATACCGTCTCCATCGGTGCATACGAGTTACCGACAGATATGAAGAGGCTTGCTAAACTCCATCTGAACAAGCTGACAGGACATAGCGGACGAACCAAGCCTGTCCGTCTGCACGGATCGTGTGCCATGTCGCACCCTGGTATCAACGGCAGGATCGTGCGCGTGCGCCCAGTGAGGATGTTGATAGAGGTCATGTCTTCCGGCTCTTTTGATTGGTAACGAGCACGGTGGCATACGGAGCGCACAGCGCCCAGCCATACCGAGAGTTCGAGCCTGCTGGCGGCTCGGAGAGTGCGGGTAACCCTTTGGCGCGGGTTTATAATCGATCTGGTTAGGTCGGAGCCCTTAGACACCGCAGCGCGCCTTCGAGTCGCTCTTCACAACGAGAGCGACAGGGCTCGGTGGCTTCCGCTTGCCACTGGTTGAGCGCTTTGTCGAGGAAGTCGAAGGAGATATTGTCGTTGAAAGCAAACTTAATGTACTTGCCGGTTGCCGAAAGCCAATAGCAATCCGCGGCATTGATAGACTTTTGACCTCCAGCGCCCGCCGATTTCCGAGCGGCGCCAGCTCCTGCGCCGTCTGACGCCAGAAATAAATGCTTGCTTACCATAACGCGGACTATTACAGTCCGCGTTATGGCGCATATGACGGCAGGTGTGGAATACGGGTTACATTGTCTCCTTTGGCTGGCGGGCTCGCCCGGAGCGCCACTGAGCAGCCGCGACCTGGCGGACTTTCAGGGGATTTCTCCGAGTTTTCTGGCGAAGGTATTTCCGAAACTGGAAAAGGCAGGGATCGTATCGGCCTCCGAGGGTATCAAAGGGGGGTATCTGCTCGCAAAGCAGCCTGGAGATATCACAGTCTTGGAGGTCGTCGACGCGATCGAAGGCAGGAAGCCGCTGTTCGATTGTCAGGAGATTCGCGGCCGCTGCGCCGTTTATCGGGAGCGGCCGCCTTTATGGGCGATGAAAGGCGTTTGCGCTATCCACGCGGCGATGTTGCGCGCGGAAAAGGCGATGCGGGATTCGCTTGCCAGCCAGACGCTGGCCGATATCGCCGGCGAATTCGGTCCAAAGGCGCCGCCGGAGTTTTCCGACGACGTCCGCAACTGGTTCGCGGAAAGGACGAAGGGGCGGTCCCGAGGTGGTGCAGCAGAGGATTGAGCGTTGTCCTGAAAAGCTGAAGAGCGGGTTATCGGGCGGCGGCTGAGAATACAACCGTGCGCGGCTCAGATGCCGACGCAACCGCAAATGAGGATTTAGAGTGATGCAGGATATTTTCGACCGCGCCTGCAACGACGTCTCTTACCCGTCAGCGAGCCTGGTAGAGCCGACGAACTGCCGTGCTGGGAGCTGATCAGATGGATACACAAGCTGCCGTCGCGGAAAGTCCGCTGGTTCTGGTCGTCGATGATGACGAAGATGTACGCAATTCCCTGCAGGAACTGATGGAATCGGTCGGACTTGATGTCGCCTGTTTCCCTTCACCACGCGAACTGCTAAGTGTCGGCCTTCCCAATCGGCCGGGCTGCCTAGTGCTGGACGTGCGGATGCCTGGGGCGAGCGGGCTCGACCTGCAGCACCAACTTTCGACGCGTGGCGTCACAAAACCTATCGTCTTTCTCACCGGATACGGCGACATCCCGATGACCGTCCAGGCCATGAAGGCCGGGGCCGTCGATTTTCTGACGAAACCTGTGCGGGATCAGACGCTGCTCGACGCCGTGATTGCCGGTATCCAGCGCGACGTGGAGCAAAGGGCGCAGGCGGAAAACATCCATCAGCATTCCATCCGGTTTGCGACCCTGACCCCACGCGAACGCCAGGTCCTTGGCGAAGTAGCGCGCGGACGGCTCAACAAGCAGATCGCTTTCGAGCTCGGGATTAGCGAGATCACTGTCAAGCTCCACCGCAGCAATGTGATGCGTAAAATGCACACTATTTCGGTCGGCGAACTGATCCGTGCCTGGGATTCGCTGCCGTCCAGCCTGCGCGAGAAGCCTCAGGCCTGACTTGCGGCGCTGCTGTCATTCACCCGAAACTCAAATTCATTCTTCGTGACGTTTGGTCGCCAAGCATTCCGCCCCGTGTTGCCACTCCTTGCCGGTTCGCTGGACGATCATTACAGCCGTACGCAACCGTTCTTCGTAACAGTGTTGCTGTGCGGTGAGTTTAGGCAAGGCGTCTAACCACCCGATCTATCATACCTGTACTCTGGGACTAGGTACCTGATGCCTGTGTTCGATAGGCTGGCGGCCTGCCGTAGCGCATTCTCCTGACCGGTCGAAAGGCACAAACAGGAGACATCAGATGCGTAATATTCTCAAAATTCTCGCGCTTGCCGCAGCGGTGGGCACGGCGGGGACCGCATTCACACAGGCCGCGGAACCGCGAGCAAAGCCGACGATCGTCCTGGTGCATGGCGCATTTGCCGAAGGGTCGAGCTGGAACGGCGTGATCGGCGCGCTTTCGACGGACGGCTATACCGCAATTGCCGCCGCCAACCCACTTCGCAGTGTCGCCAGCGATGCCGCTGCTGTTGCAAGCCTGCTCCGCTCAATCCCGGGACCGATCGTGCTGGTCGGTCATTCCTACGGTGGGCCTGTCATCACCGAAGCGGCCAACGGAAATCCCAATGTAAAGGCCTTGGTCTATGTCGCGGCCTTTGCTCCGGACACTGGCGAATCCAGCGTGAGCCTGTCGGCAAAATTTCCCGGCAGCACACTGACGGACGCCTTGAGGACAACCTCACTGACAGGCGGCGGTCAGGATCTTTACATTCGGCCGGACCGCTTCCATGACCAATTCGCCGCCGATGTGCCTGACGACGAAGCGCAACTGATGGCGGCCACTCAACGTCCCATCGCGCAGGCCGCATTAGCCGAACCGTCGAGGGTCGCTTCGTGGAAGACGCTGCCTTCTTATGCGATCTATGGTTCCGAGGACCGCAACATACCACCGGCAGTCATGGCCTTCATGGCAAAGCGGGCAGGGGCCTTGAAAACCGTCGTTATCGAGGGTGGATCGCACGCCCTGCCGGTCTCCCATCCCAGGGAAATTGCCTCGCTGATCGAGGAAGCAGCCTCCGCGCAGTAGTGCCCGCACACGACCCCCCAACCACACTATCAAAACTTGAAACAAGGAGATTGAACATGAAAATCGTTGTCATCGGAGGCACAGGCCTCATTGGTTCGAAGACTGTCGAACGGCTGCGCAAGAAGGGGCACGAAGTACTCGCCGCTTCTCCGAACTCCGGCGTAAATACCGTCACCGGAGAAGGCCTTGCCGAAGCCTTGGCGGGTGCGCAGGTCGTAATCGATCTGGCAAACTCGCCGTCCTTCGAGGAAAAAGTCGCCATGGAATTCTTCGAAGCGGCCGGGCGCAACCTGTTCGCCGCAGAAAGGGCCTCAGGCGTTCGCCATCATGTCGCGCTATCGGTTGTCGGAACCGACCGTATGCAGGCAATGGGGTATTTCCGCGCCAAGCTTCGCCAGGAAGAGCACATCCGCAGTTCCGGAATTCCCTATACGATCGTCCATGCGACGCAGTTCTTCGAGTTCGTTGGCGCCATCGCCCAATCGGCGACCGACGGAACGAGCGTTCGCGCCCCGACGGGCGCTTTCCAGCCAATTGCCGCAGACAACGTCGCCGATGCCATGGCTGAGGCCGCTTTGGCCGAGCCTGAGAACGGCGTTATCGAGATCGCCGGTCCGGAGCGGGCGCCGATGAACGAGTTCATCGCGCGTTACCTCAAGGCGACCGACGACCAGCGCACCCTCGTCCCTGACGCGCACGCCCGTTACTTCGAGGTCGAGATCGATGACCGGACATTGGTTCCCGATGCCAGCGCTCGCCTTGGTGCAATCCGCTTCGAGGACTGGCTGCAGTCCCCCGCCGCACAGAAGAAGTAAGCGCGCTCGCAAATCCCCTCTCAGTCTCGCCGGCCCGGAGGGGGCGGCAGACCTCAGCTCAATAAGGAGACAGAAGATGATCAGGACTTTTCTTTTCGCGGCGGCTCTCGTATTCGCCACCAGCCCTTCGGTCATGGCCCATGACGACGCCCGTGATGAAAAGGTGACGGTGATCTTTGATCGGCCGCTGCCGAACGTGCCCGGCAAGAGCATGAAGGGCGTGCTCGTCGAATACGCTCCAGGCGGAACTTCGCCAGCGCATACCCACCCGAACTCTGCATTCATCTATGCGACGGTACTGGAGGGAGCGATCACCAGCCAGGTCAATGACGGGCCCGTTACGGTCTACCACGCCGGCGAGAACTTTGCCGAGTTCCCCGGCGATCATCATGCCGTCAGCGAAAATGCAAGCAAGACGGAGCGCGCTCGCCTGCTTGCGGTTTTCGTGGTCGATACGAACGAAACCAACCTGACGATCTACGAAAAGTAACGCAGGGGAGGAGCTTCCAATCCCGAGCCGCGCCCGGGGTTGCTGTTAAGGCCCCACCTTCAGGGCGGCTCTTGCTCGACATCGATCTCGGCATGGCCCAATAGCCGTCGCCATCCCGAGATCGAACCATAACGATACCGACAATACCCGGCTGTGCCAGCGAGCGCCGCCAGGAGGGGCCTATGCGCATCGAAAAACTCTATCCCATGACATCGGCTCGCCTGATGGTGATCAATGTGGCCGCCACTCTGCAGTCTGCTGCCCGGACGTTTTCCAATCCAGGGATCGGACTGGCCGTCGTCAGCGAAACAGGTGGCAAAGCGATGGGCGTACTCAGCAAATCCGACCTCATTCGCCATCTGACGGATATCGAGCAGAACGCCAGCATCGAGACGCTGATGAGTCGCAACATCATTTTCTGCAGCCCGTCCGACGAATTGCAGGTCGCATGGCAGGTGATGGTTGAACACCGCATCCAGAACATGCCGGTTCTCGGCGCAGACGCGAAACCGCTGGGTGTCCTTGATATTCGCGATGCCCTGAAAGTGCTCTTCGAACAGGAACAACTGCAGGAACATATGCTGGCAAACTACATCGCCGGCATCGGTTACTGATAGCCGATATCGGGAGGATCGCCATGCTTGATGCATATCTGGTTGAAATCGCCGCTGCACCGCTGGCATGGCTGATCATTCTCGGCCTGAGCGGAATAGCCGTGTGGAAAGCAATCGGCCCGGTACGCTCCAATCTGCGGCTGGTGGTGCAGATCATCTTTTTCACCGCCATGACGTCTGTCCTCGTTCTCGCAGATATTCCGCTCGGTCAATCGGAACGTTTGCGCTTAGGCGACGAACGAGCCGCTTTTATCGTCTTCGCCCAGTTGCTGTGGTGGCTTCATCTTTCATGGGCCGTTATCGGGTTTGTGCGGATCTATCTTGTTCTGGAAGGCCGGCCGCGCGAGGCCCGTTTGCTTCAAGATATCGTCGTCGGTGCGGTTTACATGTGTGCCACGCTCGCCGCACTGGCTTTCGTTTTCGGCGCCCCGGTCGGAACGCTGATCGCGACGTCGGGCGTCATCGCCATTGCGCTCGGCCTCGCACTTCAGAACACGCTCGGCGACGTATTTTCCGGTGTCGCTCTCAATCTCGGACACACCTACGCGCTAGGTGACTGGATTCTCCTTGAGGACGGTACGGAAGGACGGGTCATCGCGAGCACCTGGCGTTCGACGCAGATATTGACGGGTGCCAACAACATTGTGGTGCTACCGAACAGTGTTCTTGCGAAGCAGAAACTGACCAATGTCAGCCGGCCCGACGAAACGCATCTGCTCAATATGACGGTGCGGGTGGTGCCGACGCACGCTCCTTCGATCGTCGAAGAGGCGATGCTGACGGTTCTGGCGGGGTGCAATTCGATCATGCGGGAGCCGCCGCCACTGGTTTCGCTAAGCAGTGTGGATGCCACAGCGTTGGAAATCCACCTGTTTTTCCGGGTAAGCAATCCGATGCTGAGAATGAAGGCACGAAACGAGGTGATCGATCGCTTTTACCGGCATTGCAGGTCCACCGGTCTGCAGCTCGCAATGCCGTCTTCGGCCATCGCCTCCGGGATTCAGCCGGCGCATACCAGCAGACAGCGTGAAGCGACCTTGGACGAGATGATCGATGAAAACCCGATCTTTTCCGGCTTAACGCGGCTCGAAAGAGAAAAGCTGGCTCAATCTGGCATAAAGCGTGAATACCGCATCGGGGATATCATAGTCTCGCAGGGGCAGACGCTGCCATCGATGATGATTGTCCGCACGGGAGTGATATCGATGCAGCACAACCAGCAGGAAAAGCGGCGGCTTTCTTCGGGCGACTTTTTTGGAGAGACGGGTCTTCTCGCGGGAATGCAAGAAACCTACACCCTGCAGGCGCTCACGCGGGTGACCGCCTACGAGATCGACCAGAAGAGTTTTGCGCACCTGATCGCCGACCGCCCGGCAATAGCTGAAGAGGTCGCGGCGATACTGTCCGCAAGCTCCGACGACGTCGGCCAGCTCCCGCCGGCTGCGATGAAACACGAGCGGAGCGCTTCCGCTTTCTTGAAGTCGATCCGGTCGATATTCAGCACCTGAATGTTGGCCCAGGCCGAAACCCATCGAAAACGCCCAAGGAAGAACGAGACAATTGTCTTGAAACTCTTTTACGCGCCTGGCGCCTGCAGCCTGGCGAGCCACATCTGCCTGATCGAGGGCAATTCGAAGCCGAACGCGTAGACCTCAAGACGAAGATAACCGCATCGGGTGGTGATTTGCGCGCGGTGACCGCCAAGGGGAATGTGCCAGCGCTGCGCCTGCTGGCACGGCATTCGGTCCAGACGGCATTGAAAAGTGAGGGGCTGGCAGCTTCGTGACAACTGTCCGCCTTCCTTCCCGACAGGTTCTTCAGAAAGGCAATGGTGGGACATTAAGTCCCGACCTTGCCGCACTTGTTTCGTGCTGCTGCGTGAGTGTGATGAAGACCCTCGACCACCGTCGAATTTGTATTGCCTAGCGAACCTTGCCCTATCCTTCGGCACAGGTGTTTCTGCCAGACGCTTCGATATACCGTTCTCCCCACATGGCTGTGGTGCTGTCCCAATTTCAGGCGCACCATGGTGATCTCGAATGTCATGGGATCGGGGTGAGGCATGGCGAAGTTTGTAGGACCGTCGGGAATGGATAGGAGCGGTGCATCGCAAGAGGCGCCCCGCAACAAAGCAGTAGAAGCAGCGAAGCTGGTCGAGCGGGTCACCAGCAATGCCTGGGCGACCGATGCTATTGGCAATTTTATCTATGTGACACCGGCTGCGCTTGCTCCCTTGAAAATAAGCCTGGAAAGCCTCAATTTGCCGCCGGACAACAATTCGTCCGGCTGGAGGCGGATCATTCACCCGGAAGATTACGACGCGGCCGCCGAGGCATGGCGTCAGTGCTTAAAGACAGGCGAGCATTATAGTGTCGAGCATCGGATGCCGCGTGCGACCGGAGTTTATGGCCAGGTGCGCAGCAGCGGCCAGCCGATCTATGACGCGGACGGCGCGATCGCTGGCTGGTACGGCACCTTCATAGACATCGACTCTCCGCCGCGGACCTTCGAGGTTGAGCTGCGCGAGCGAGAACGGCAACTGCAGCAACTGATCGACTCCGTACCGGCGCTGATCTGGAGCACGATGGCCGACGGGACTCCGACTTATGTCAACAAGCCCTTCACCGAGGTCACCGGGGCTACACTTGAGGACATCACCGCGCCGGATCGATCTGCGTCGCTTGGCGTCGTTCACCCCGAAGACAGGGCGGCGGCGCGAGAGGCGTTCCTCCGTTCCGTGGCATCAGGCACGCCCTATATCCAGAGGTATCGCCAGCATCGCGCCGACGGCAACTATCATTGGACCGAGACGCGGGCCCACCCCTTACGGGATGAAGCAGGCCTGATCGTCCAGTGGTATGGCGTAAGCTCAGACATCCATGACCTCATAGCCACGCAGGAGGCGTTGCGGGAAAGCGAACAACAGCTTCAGCAGCTCGTTGAAACGCTGCCTGCTATGATCTATTGCGCTTTGCCGGACGGCAAGCCGATCTATCGCAGCCAGCGTCTCCGCGAGTATCTCGGTTTCAATCTCGAAGAAACGGACGGTCTTGGGAAAACCCGGCTGGAGGGCACTCTCGACGCTGTGATCCATCCCGACGATCTGGTCGAGGTCAAGGAGCGGTACGCCCATTCACTGGCGACCGGCGAGCCCTATTTGCTACAACACCGGCTGCGTCGCTTTGACGGGGTATACCGCTGGGTAGAGACCCGAGCTTCGGCGATGCGCAATGGAGACGGCGAGATCGTCCAGTGGAACGGTATCTGCCTGGATATCGAGGATCAGGTGAACGCGCGAGAGGAGCTGAGCCGCGCCCAGGAAAATCTCGCGCGATCAAGTCAGGCTGCCGGCCTTGCTGAATTGTCGGCCTCGATCGCGCATGAGGTAAACCAGCCGCTTTCAGCGGTCATGAATTATTCCAGCGCATGCCAGCGCTGGCTCACCGCCGGCCCGCCCAATATCGAGCGCGCTCTGAAGGCGCTTGATCGCTTGGTTCAAAGTGCCAACTCCGCAGCCGATGTCGTCAGCCGAATTCGCGCCCTCTTCAAGCAATCGACGGATAAGCGTGACAGTGCTGAGCTTGGCGCCGTCGTCAGACAGGCGCGTGACCTGCTCGCAGAGGAGGCGGGAAGGCGGCGCATGACGATGAATATCGAAGGCGAGAGCGGTCTTCGGCCAGTTCCGTTCGACGGGGTGCAAATACAGCAGGTATTGGTCAATCTCATACGCAACGGCATGGATGCGATGGCTTCCGTTTCGAGCGAACGTGTTCTCGATATCCGGGCCTTCCGGGCGGGAGATATGGTGCGTATCGAGGTCAAGGACAGGGGGCGCGGCATCCAGTTCCCGGAAAAGATTTTCGAGCCTTTCTTCACAACAAAAGATGAAGGGATGGGAATGGGCCTCGCTATTTCCCGCTCGATTATCGAGTCGCATGGCGGTCAGTTATGGGCGGAAAGGAATGAACCGTGCGGCGCGATATTCGTTTTCACACTGCCGCTCGACGTGACGAAGATGCCATGACTAGGTAACTGGGCTTGAGGGAGGACGGTATGAACAAACCTCTAGTAGCGATCGTCGACGACGACCCGAGGGTGCTTGCCTCGCTGGTTGAACTCCTGGAATCGGCGGAATTCGGAACGCGAAGCTTCCGCTCGGGTGAGGCGCTGCTCGCATACGGTCTTGAAGGCGTCGATGTATTGATTAGCGATATCGGGATGCCTGGTGCAGACGGATTTGAACTCCGGGACCTCGCCAGGCAGGCGAACCCGCAACTGCCCGTATTCCTGATTACCGGGCGCCATGAAATTGCCGACCAGGACCGCGCCGGGGGCATTGAATGGTTTCTGCGAAAACCGTTTGATGGGCACGCCCTTGTTGCGGCCGTTCGCAAAGCCTTGGGCGACCGACAGAGCTGATCCAAATCATCCTTTGGCAAAGCTCATTTCAGCCCGTCCAGAGACGAGTCTTGGCGAGCCATTCCCGGAAGTGGAAGTGTGGATTTGGCCTGTACCTGACCTACGCGCTTATAAACTAAAAACAAGGCCACCCTATCCTCGGGGGTAGCCTCTCCTCTTCCTTGACCCAATCGACCGTCCAGATGCTCCTCAATACACTTCGCCGCATGGTTCGTGCCCGGCACGTTCCAGTCCCGAAAACAGGAGCGCATCATGACGCAGATAGAAGCAAAGCCCGCTACAATGGGTCAGCAGCAGACAAACGTGAGCTTGCAGAGCACTCGACGTGCCGACCTACGGTCAACAGAAGAACTGGTTCCCTCTCGCTACGCGGTGAAGGTGGGTGAAATTGAAGTGCTCGTCATCAGCGACGGCGTCCTACCACTTCCCACGAAGATGTTGGGACACAATGTGGATGCGGCGGAACGCGCAGTTTGGCTGGACAACATGTTCCTGCCTCAAGAGGCTTTTGACTGGGCGCTGAACGCGGTGGTGGTGCGCAGCGGCGCGCAGGTCATACTTATCGATGCAGGTCTGGGCTTGGATCCGGAACTGAACCTGCCTCGGGCCGGGCAACTGGTGCAGCGACTGGAGCGTGCCGGCATAGACCTCGGCTCCGTGACCGACGTCGTCCTGACGCACATGCATATGGACCACGTTGGCGGGCTGCTCGTCGACGGCGTGAAGGAAAAGCTGCGCCCGAACCTGCGCATTCATGTGGCCGCCGCCGAGGTTAAATTCTGGGAAGCACCCGACTTCACGCATGTCCAGATGCCTCCTGGCTTTCCGGATGCGCTTCGTGCGGCCGCCAAACGGTTTGCCGAGGAATACCGTGACCAGCTTCGGCTGTTCGATGAGGAACATCAGGTGGCTCCCGGTGTCGTCGTCTCACGTACCGGCGGCCACACTCCAGGGCACAGTGTGGTGCGCGTCGCCTCCGGAAAAGACAGACTGATGTTTGCCGGCGACGCCGTATTCGCTGTCGGCTTCGAACATCCCGACTGGTTCAACGGCTTCGAGCACGATCCCGAAGAGGCTGCCCGCGTTCGGGTCAGACTTCTAAATGAGCTGGCGGCAACAGGGGAATTGCTGGTGGCTACGCATATGCCGTTCCCGTCGGTCGGGCATGTTGCTGTCGACGGAGACGCCTTCCGTTGGGTACCCGTTTTCTGGGATTATTAACTGCATATTGGCCTAGGTGCCAGTCACGCGACCGCATGCGATCAGATATCCGGAAGATCGCATGCGGCTCTCGCGGCAGAAGGTGCACGTGCAAATGCGCAGTGTTTTTTCAATTTTCACCCGCACAAACGCCAGGAAGAGGTTATGTCATGACTTCGACGGAAACGCGCATTGTCGCTGATGTCTCGGTGCCCGATACGCCGCTGGTCGACCGGGCGATCGAGTATGCGCGCAAGACCTGTGAACCCTATCTTTTCAATCATGTGATGCGATCGTGGCTGTTCGCGGCGAAGATCGCCGAGATACAGAACGTAGCGCACGACGCCGAAGTGCTTGCAGTCGGCGCGTTACTGCATGACATCACGCTTAATGACCGATTTGCAGGTCCTCGCCGTTTTGAAGTGGAGGCCGCCGATCTGGCTCGAAGTTTCGCGACTGAGGCCGGGCTCGACGGACGGCGTGCCCAACTGATCTGGGACAGCGTTGCTCTCAATTCGACGCCTTCGATCGGGCTCTACAAGGAGGCAGAGATAGCACTTTGCACGACCGGAATCTGTTTTGACGTCGTGGGGCTCAAATACAGCCTCATTCCGTCTTCCCAGGTGCGGGCGATCATTGACGCGTTTCCCCGGCTTGGGATGAAGAAAAAAATGACCGCATGTTTTTGCACCATTGCCAGAACACAGCCGGAAACCACCTACGATAATTTTGTCCGGGATTTCGGCGAGCGGCTGGTTCCTGGCTACAGCGGTCCCTCATCGGTCGATCTTGTTGCCGCAGCACCCTTCGAAGAGTGATGCAGCGGTACCGGTCGTCATCGATGCCGATATTAAAGGTCGGCGAGGATTTTTGCTTCGCTGGCCATGAAGTCGCAGAATAGTCTCACGCGCGTCGGGACTGTCCGGCCGAAGGCATGCAAGGCGCTGAGTGAAAGCTTCGGAAGCGCGATATCCGGAGCAAGGTCGACGAGCGTGCCGGCTCGTAACTCGTCCGTCAACAGACATCGCAGCAGATAGGCCGCCCCCAGCCCGCTGCGCGCAGCTTCGATCATCGCAATACCCGTATCGCAATCAACCCGCCCCTTGGGAACGAAAACGGTACCGTCGGCGAGCCTGACAGACTTCACTTCGCCACTCATCGCGTAGCGCACAAAAGGTAAGGCGGCCAAATCTGCCATGAATTTCGGATGACCCCATGTTTCGACAAAGGCAGGGGAGGCGACCACGATCATCGGTAGGTAAGCCAGCCGCCGTACGATCAGATCCTCCTGCAAGGGCGTTCCGGCGCGCAACGCTACATCATAGTCCTCGCGGACCAGGTTGACGAAGCGATCGGTCAGCCCGATATCGAGCTGGAGGTCCGGATAACTCTTTGCAAAGTTGCTGAATAGCTGCGGTAGCAACAGCGGAGCAAGCTCGCCCGGCATGCTGATGCGCAGTCTTCCTGCTGGGCCTGCCTGTGAACGGATGGCGTCGTCGCTGGCATCGAGTTCCCGCAGAAGCGGTGCGACACGCTCGAAAAAGACCTGCCCGTCCTGTGTCAGGGTGAGCGCCCGGGTGGAGCGCAGGAAGAGCCGCGTCCCGATCTTTCTCTCCAGTCGCGCCACGCTTTTCGAGACCGCCGACGGTGTCGTGCCCAGGTCGCGTGCGGCTGCCGTAAATGAGCCGGCCTCCACGGTTCGCACGAAAGCCGTCATTCCAGACGTCTCACCCAAGAGGTTTGGCATTGGCATCTCCGGGGCACAGATCATGTGCCCGATCGTGATCTAATCGCACATGACGCAAGGGTTTATCTCTGTCTCGATGGAAAAAGGAGATAGTCAAATGCAACAACTCAAGGACAAGGTTGCCGTCATAACCGGCGGCAACAGCGGCATCGGCAAAGCAGCTGCACTTCTCTTCGCGCAAGAAGGAGCGCAAGTGATCATCACCGGGAGACGTCAGGACGTCGTCGACCAGACGGCCGGCGAGATCGGCCATGGCGCCATCGGGTTGGTGGGCGACGTCGGTGATCTGGAACACCACAAAATGCTCGCGGAGTTGGTGAGAACCCGCTTCGGCGGTCTCGATGTCTACATGGCCAATGCCGGTGTCATCAATCTCACCGCTTCCGGCAACGTGACGCCGGAGGACTATGACCGCCACTTCGCCACGAATACACGCGGTGTATTCTTCGGCGTGCAGGAAGTCGCCCCGTTGATCCGTAATGGCGGCAATATCATTGTTACGAGTTCGCTCGCTGCGACGAAGGTTCTGCCGGACCACACCGTCTATGCCGGCTCGAAAGCCGCCGTCGCCGCTTTCGCCAAAAACTGGGCCATCGAGTTTAAGCCACGCAAGATTCGTGTAAACATCCTGAGTCCTGGACCGGTCGAAACCGCAATCCTCGGGAAGCTCGGGGTTTCGCAGGCCGATCGTCCGGCGTTCGAAGATTACATGGCCTCCCTCATTCCCGCAGGCCGTATGGGACGCCCGGAGGAACTGGCCCGTGCTGCATTGTTCCTTGCTTCCGACGCAGGGAGCTTCGTCAACGGTATAGAACTGCATGTCGATGGCGGCATGACCTTGGCGTGAAGGAGTAGCATGATGGCTGAACAACACAATTCCGGAATCGTTGCGTTCATCGATCGTTTGGCGGAGATGGGCAGGCTCTATTCCAAGGATCTCGGCTTCCTCGTTCTGACAGGTGAGGGAACGATCGCGCGGTTTCCCAAGGCGGAAATGTTCGCGGAATTCCGTGCCACGTGCAATCCCGGTGAAAGGCAGCTTTCGGCGGAAAAACGAATCTTGCACATCGAACAGCAGGGCTGCGAGGCGACTGCGGTTCTCTATCGCCGCATGAGCGATCGCGCGTCGTCGACGTCCTACGAGCTGCGGCTGCGCCGTGTGGATCGCGACTGGCAGGTTTTGGGCAAGACGGTACTGCCGTGGCCTGAGCTCACAATTGTCAAGGGGTTCCCTGCGCCGCGCGAGCATTAAAGGAAAGAGGCATCTTGCACCCACGCGTTGCATAAAAAGCGGCAAGCGGCTTGCGAAGAGCCGACTGCCGTGACTTTTTATCCCGGTAGCAATCACATGTCGATTTCGGTTCATAGGGCCGCACGGCGCCATTCGCCCGGTGTCAGGCCAGTATTGCGCTTGAACGCCACGCAGAAAGCGGTGAGCGTGGTATAACCCAGCGTTCCCGCTATGTCAGTGATCTGCAGGAGCGGGTCGCGCAGCATTGCCATCGCTTGTTCCATCCGCCTCTGGCGCAGCCATTCATGAGGCGTAAGCCCCGTGCTTCTCTTGAACGCGCGGCAGAAGTGGAAGCGAGATAGATTGGCGGCTTCTGCAAGCGCGCCCAGCGAAAAATCCCCGGCATTTTCCGAGGAAAGTCGCTCCAGCGACATGCGCAAAACCCTCGGAGCAAGCCCACCCAGAGCTTTATCGGCAGCTTGGACGAAACCGCTATGGGTCTTTACCAGGTGGATGGCGATTAAACTCGCCAGTTGCTGGCGATAAAGCGCCTCCAGGTAAACCGGATCGCCGGAGGACTGGAGCGTCAACTCAAGCAGTGTCGCCATGATATTGTCCGACCGCGCTGTACTTTCGGTCAGCGGCCGTGCGGCGCCTGGGGATTCTCGTGCGACGCGGTCCAAAAGTTTCGGGGACAGATAAAGCTGCACAATATCCATAGGACCGTGGATATCCCAGCGCGAACTGGAGCCGGCCGGGATGAACGTGATGCTGCCACGCCGTCCCATGCCCGTCGAATACTCGCCTCCGGACCGGCGTTCCAGGCGCTGCATCTTTCCAAGATAGGTCATGATCACGTGGTCGGTCATGGGCTGCACGACCTCGTGGAATGGGGTGTGCTTCCAGCGGGCGAGCCGAGTGTCGAAGGGATCGTCGATCCGGAAGGTTTCCACTGGCGCGGTGCGTAGCACTCGCTGCATCTCCCGGTCCGGCGTCACGCTCATTTCCAGGGGCTTGACGCCTGTCTCAGCCGGGTGCTGCTCATTGATGCTAAAGAAAGCCATGCGCGATTCCTTCCAGCGGGCTCGGTGACGAGTACGAGGAAGGAGGATAAAATTCTCTCTGGATTGGGGATATCGTCTGTTTGGCTATCCCGACCTATTCTGGAGTTTAGGAATGGGGTACCAAGCGCAAAGGCCGCTCTGTCGATCCAGGGGGTAATCTGTGCAAAAGGCACCGCACTCCTAAGTGAATCTGTATCTGACTCAATCTTAAAGGCAGCTACGGGTAGCAGAATGAAACGGGAAGCGGTGCCGGCGGCGGATGGCACCGCTTCCCAGCCGACTAGCTCTTGATGAAGGCGAGTAGGTCGGCGTTGACGATCTCGGCATGCGTCGTGCACATTCCGTGCGGCAGGCCGGGATAGATTTTGAGTGTAGCGTTCTTCAGGAGTTTTGCCGAAAGTGGCGCGGCGTCGGCGACCGGTACGATCTGGTCATCGTCGCCATGTAAGACAAAGGTAGGTACGGTAATCGCCTTCAGGTCTTCGGTGAAATTGGTCTCCGAAAACGCCTTGATACCGAGATATTGCGCGTTAGCGCCGCCCATCATTGATTGGCGCCACCAATTTTGAACGATGGTTTCGACCATCTTGGCGCCTTCCCGATTGAAGCCGTAGAAGGGGCCGCTTGCGAGGTCGTAGTAGAATTGACCGCGGTTCGCCACAAGCTGTGCGCGAAGGTCATCGAAGACCTCGATCGGCAGGCCGCCGGGGTTGCCCTTGTTCCTGACCATGATCGGTGGCACTGCACCGATCAGCACCAGCTTTGCCACGCGTCCGTTCGGCTGGCCGTGCTTGGCAACATAGTGCGCTGCCTCGCCGCCGCCGGTGGAGTGGCCTATATGAACGGCGCTGCGAAGGTCGAGATGTTTCGCAACCACCGCGAAATCGGCAGCATAGTGATCCATGTCATGGCCATCGCTAACCTGGCTCGAACGTCCGTGGCCGCGCCGGTCATGTGCGATCACGCGATATCCTTTGCCGAGGAAGAAGAGCATCTGAGCGTCCCAGTCGTCAGCAGATAGTGGCCATCCGTGATGGAAGACGAGCGGCTGGGCATCTTTGGGACCCCAGTCCTTATAGAAAATCTCGACACCGTCGGGGGTGGTGACATAGTTCATATCGCGTCCTTCCTTGGCCCTATTACCGACCTTGGTGGAGGCGGTTTTGCTTGCCGCAGCGGCGGGCATTGCCGCGAGAACCGGGGCCGAAAGACCGGCGATCAGCAGGTTGCGGCGGAGTGGTAGCGGCACTGCAAAAAGATGTTGTTTTGCGTTTGATGGGTCTGGAAAAGAATTTCCGATCATGGCTATCTCCGTTTTTGAGGTTTTCCTCGGAGACACTCCTACGGGGGAAGGAAAATTCATGACCTTTCGGCGTTGCGGAGTGTATCGTTGGATTGCTGTTCGTTTGATCTGACCAGATTTAAAAGACGTTTGAAACCTGCCGGATGATGCGCCGAAGCGCTAGGCTCAACGATATCGAAGAACGTCGTGCGGCAGCCCACGCGGACGTCTCAACAAGCAGATCGCAGCTGAGATCGGTCTGAGCGAGGTCACCGTGAAAGTCCATCGTGGCCAGGCGATGCGAAAGATGCGGGCCGACACCGCCGCCGACGTCATCAGGATGGCCGATCTTCTCGGGACATCCGAAGGCATGGTCAACGTCAAGGGTGGAGACTACCCTGCCGGCAGCAGATCGCGGTAGATTCGTATCTGCGTCGGCGAGTCACTGCCGGTGGCCGAACTGACAGGGTTGATCCATAGGTTAGCGTTCAGCCCGAAAGCATCCGTCACTTATGGTTTCTTTATTTTATAGACCCTAGGACCCAATCGAATCCCTATGTCGATCGGGGGTAAAACGGAGACCGTGTACAGTGTAGCGGTTTTCCATGCAGCCAGATATTCTCAACATCACCGACCTTCGCCAACGACTCGAAAACGGCTCTAGGGTACGTGAAGAGCACGTATGGTGTCTCGCAAAGCATACGTTCCCTCAGCTCTGTTCGGCAAATACCGCAGCAGGGAAGCGCTTTCAAACGCTCCTGGAAGCCGATGCACTTATCGATGCATTGTTTTTGGCAGTGTCGACGTTGCGCCCTTCCATCTCCCTCAAAGCCATACGCAGGACATGCCACGGATGGATGTGCTCGGCATCTCTGGCCATCGACGGAGCCTCACGAAAGGCAGTGGGTCGGCATGCAGACATGGAAGGTGCCGTGTTCATAGCTCTTCTCACCATCCTGAAATACCAGCGGCAGAGCAACATGAAGACAGTTTTAAAAACCGGCGAGGGTGACTGAGATGCAGGAGCAATTGCATGGAAAGCATCGTTTTTCGGGAACAATGACGGCTCTGGTCACGCCGTTCCTTGGTAATGGTATCGATTATGCAGCATTCGATCATCTGGTTGAATGGCAGATCGACCAGGGAATTGATGGCCTCGTACTGAACACCCTGATAGCCGAAGGCCCCACTCTTAAGACCGAAGAGCGCCGCAGTTTGATCAGCCGTTGCGTTCATTTGACGAGGGGGCGCATTCCAGTCATCGCTGCGACTGGCACCAACAGCACTGCCACGACATGCGAAAGAACCATTGAGGCTGAACAACTCGGTGCAGACGCAGTGCTCATCGTTCAGCCCTACTATAGTCGGCCAAGTCAGAAAGGCGTCATTCACCATTTCAAGGAGGCTGCGAAGCGGGTTCAGCTGCCGATTTTCCTTCACAACGATCCGCGTCATACCGCTGTGGAAATCAGCCATTGCACAGTGAATATACTTTTGCAGATTCCGAACGTGGTCGGTCTTGTTGACGACACCCGCACTATGGCGCGCATTGCCAAGTCTGTAGATCATGCCGCAGCCGATGTCATATATCTGTGTGGCGATGACTTCGCCGGTGACGACGCGATTGCAGCATCGCACGGATCGATATCGGCTGTGGCCAATATGTGCCCTGCGACCGTTTCCTCCATGCAGCGGGCGATAAGGGCAGGTGATGCACACCAGGCACAACACCTCCATCAACAACTGCTTTCGCTGGCAAGTGCCGTATCCCTTGAAAATACCTCGGCATCCCTAAAGCACGCATTGTCTTGTTTGCGCGGCATTGATGATGCAGTCCGACTGCCAATGACAAATATCAGCGACGAGACAGCCCACGCCGTCATGCGGGCGCTGAAGCCTCTGCGACACGCCCGCCCTCGTCGTCCTCAATCACCTTTGATTTTGGAGGCACGAACTGCGCGCATTTCGCAGGGCGGTGATCGTCCATCCTGAAAGCACAGGACTACGCCGACCATAGAGTTGAGGTTGGAAACACCATTCTTTCAAGGAGTTATTGCAGATGCACGGACGCTTAGGACTTTATTACAGACTTCAGTCGGAACTGCGGCGAAGGGTTGCGACAGACCAGGCTGAAGAACACAAAACTCCACTTGAACGCCGACAAGCCGTGACAGAACTGACGATGTTTGTTCGCCTGTTCGCCGTCGTCGGTGGACTGATATTCGCGGTGTCGCTCATCATGGGCAGCATCCAATAGACGAAAACATGTCCTTTTGACATCGAGATAAGACGCAAGTTTTCTCACAGGAAGAGACGATGCAAGACAAATTTGGACCCGACCCGAACGCAGGAAATCGGTTCACGATCGGGCGAAACAGGAAAGGCTGCTGGCTTGTGTGTGACACGCTCGGCCTGGTTGGTGGCATATTCGTTGACAAAGCGTCTGCCATTCGCTTCGCAAGAACCGAAAGCGGCGACCGTTCAGATCTTTTTTACTGGGGACGTGGAAAGCAAAGCCTTGAGGTCAAGGATCTTTTCAATGTCGGCTCAACACGGCGCCATCCGGCCCGAGTACTGTTTCGGAGCCAAAATTGATGTTCAGATATCGTTTGCTACGGACGTTCATAAGAGGTGCGTTCGAGTTCCTTTTTCTCGCCGCTATCACATGTAGCGCTATCATCCTCACAGTCGCTCCGACGATTTTTCGCGGGTTCTCCTGACATCACAGATGGAGCAAATCACTATGAAAGTGAAACATATCTACGCATACCAACTCGATGGCGTTGAAATAGAATGGAAAAACCTCACACGCTGTGATGATTACCGTTGTAAACTTGCGAACATCTATGCCTTGGAGCAGGACGAAGGCCAGCGAAAAATCCAGCTCGCTAAACTCCTCAAGTTCGAAGAGTTCTATGGTGCCGCAATCGAAGCTGGGCGAAACATCGGCTCACAGGGGAATTTTCTTGTTGAACCGCATCTTGGTTTTCTTCCAACGGGTCTTTGCATGTCTGTCTATCTGATCTGGAAGGACGACGATCATGGTAGCATGTACGTCGTTTCGCCGGTCGAGATGCCGCATCTGGAAAACTAAAGCGTCATAGCCATCCAGATTTTCTGAACTGGTAATACAAGATGCCGCAGAGAGAAAAGATGACTGCCAAGACGACATAATAGCCGTACTGCGTCTCAAGTTCGGGCATATGCTGGAAGTTCATCCCATAGATCCCGGCGATGGCGGTGGGGACGGCGAGGATTGCGGCCCATGCTGCCAGCTGTCTGGTGATCGTGCCCTGACGCTGCATTTCAAGAAGATTGCTGGCCTCGAAAACGGATGTGACCACTTCGCGCAGGCCTGACACCATTCCCTCAACCCGTCTTACGTGATCGTGGACATCGCGAAAATACGGTCTTGCATTCTCGTCGATGCACGGCAACTCAAGATGGGTCATCCTGCCGATCATTTCTGACATCGGCCCCAGGACACGCTGAAACAGGATAACTTGCCGGCGCATCCGGAAAAGACGTCTGATCTGGTCGCGTTCGAGAAAGGAGATCAACATATGTTTCTCCATTTCGAGAACCCTGTCTTCCAGCTTCTCGACCATCGGCAGATAGCCATCGACGACGAAATCGAGAATACCGTGGAGCACATAATCCGGGCCATGTTCCAGAAGCCGCGGTGACTGTTCGAGTTGCTCCCGCAATTCCTTGTGCCCACGGGCCGACCCGTGTCTGACCGTGACGACGTGGTTCGGACCAACGAAAACATAGGTCTCGCCATAGGCGATCTTGTCACCCTCGAGATATGCAGTCTTTGCCACGATGAAAAGCCGATCGCCATAGACCTCGACTTTCGGAACTTGACCGCCCTTCAAGGCATCCTCGATGGCCAGCGGATGCAGCCCGAACATAACCTTCAGGCTTGCCATCTCCTGCACCGTGGGTTCCGTCAGCCCGATCCAGGCGAAGGCATTGTCGTCCGTCTCAAAAGGCTGATCGTTCAAGGGAACGTCCTCTGCCCGTTTGCCCGCACGGTACATATAGGAGGCGACAACTGTCATCTCGTTCCTTTCAAGAACAGGTTACGGCCTTGAGCCGGATAATGTCGTGGGGATGCGGCCCTGTTGCGGTTGCTGGACGCAGAGCGTGGTCCGTTCCTCTTGTCTTTACGTCAAACTAAGGCGGATTGAGAGCCGGAATCATGGAAAAATAGAGACGTGAAATCCGTCAATCTTCTCTTCTTTTTTCTGTAGATGGATATGCCGAGCAAGCCGCACAAGCATGCCATTGACGACGAATGCTGCAGTGCACATATAAAAGCGGTCGATCTTTTTAACTTGAACAACCCGCTACCGATCTAACGTTGGCAAACGTGCGCAGGGCGCAGAAACTGAGAGTATGACGTCACAAGCGGCCTTGTTGCTGGTCAACCCGAATTCCCGCAAAGGGAGAGACAGTCTGCCAGAGGTGCGACGGTTACTAGAGCAAGCTGGAATCCGTTTCACCGAGTTGCCGGGCGACTATGCGGGTACGACGTCCCAGGCGATTGAAGAGCATATCGGCTTGGTTGATCGTGTCATCGTCGGCGGTGGTGATGGCAGCCTGAACGGCGCGGCGCTCGGGCTTTTGAAAGCAGGGCTTCCCTTGGGTGTTCTGCCGCTTGGAACGGCAAATGATTTTGCCCGCACCATAGGTCTACCGTTGGATCTTGCTCAGGCAGTGGGTGTCATTGCCAAAGGCAACACGACCAAGATCGACCTCGGCGAAGCGAACGGGCATCCATTCTTCAATGTGGCAAGTGTCGGCTTCAGTGCCGATCTGGCAATGTCGCTCACCGAAAAGGCCAAGAAGCGTTGGGGCACGCTCGGCTACGGTATCGTCGCTGCCCGGTTGCTCGCCAGCTCAAGACTATTCACCGCAACGCTTGAGCATGACGGCCAAACCGAAGAACTGCGAACCTTGCAGGTGGCTGTCGGCAATGGGCGCTTTTACGGTGGTGGCATGACCGTGCATTCAGATGCCACGGCGACAGACGGCATGCTGGATTTCTATAGTCTCGAGGTCGACCATTGGTGGAGATTGTTGGCGCTTTTGCCAAGCTTGCGCAAGGGTACGCATGGCGACTGGAACGATGTCCGGTCGTTCTCGACAAAACATCTGACCATTCGCACCAGCAATCCTCGCGCGGTCAATCTCGACGGCGAGTTAAAGACCAACACACCCGTGACGTTTCATATCAGGGAAAAGGCAATCTCGGTCTTCGTTCCCTGACGGACGCGAATTCATCTCCATTCATTTCAAAAAACAAAGGCTACATTTTTCATGGCAACGGGTCTGATAGCGCTTCTCGATGATGTCGCGGCAATCGCAAAGCTGGCTGCTGCGTCAGTCGATGACGTTGCGACGCAAACGGTCAAGGCCACTGGTAAAGCAGCAGGTGTCGTGATTGATGATGCTGCCGTCACGCCGCGATATGTGGTGGGCCTCAGTCCCGCCCGTGAACTCCCTATCATCGCCCGCATTGCTTTGGGTTCGTTGAAGAACAAACTTGTGTTTCTTCTGCCGGCAGCGCTTCTTCTCGGCTTTTTTGCGCCGTGGGTCATTACGCCCCTGCTCATGGTCGGTGGTGTCTACCTCTGCTACGAAGGTGCCGAAAAGCTCTATTCGGTGTTTTTTCCGCATGCTGCGCATGATCACGAAAAGAAGGTTCTGGGTGAAGAGCTTGATCCGGTCGCTCTTGAAAACCAAAAGGTCAGCGGCGCGGTTCGCACCGACTTCATCCTCTCTGCGGAAATCATGGCGCTGACACTGGCTGATGTCTCACAGTCCAGTGTCTCTATGCAGGGCTTTGTGCTCGCTGCCGTGGGTATCCTGATCACACTTGCCGTTTACGGTTTCGTCGCGCTTATTGTTAAGGCAGATGACGTCGGCATCGCGATGGCCAAGACCTCATCGTTGGCCCTTCAGGTCATTGGTCGCGGTCTCGTCTACGGCATGCCGATCTTCCTCAAAGTGCTGGCGGCTCTCGGCACCGCGGCGATGCTGTGGGTGGGAGGCAGCATTGTGGTTCATGGGCTTGCCCAGCTCGGCTATGCTGGTCCGGAACATCTCATCCACGATGTTTCAGCCGCGGTCGTTTCTGCCATCTCTTTCGCTCCATCCGTCGTGGGTTGGCTTGCGACGTCTGTTCAGCAAGCTGTGCTTGCTATCATCATCGGTGCTGTTGCCGTGGCCGCGATGGGCAATTTGATGGTACCGATGTGGCGGAAAATACGCGAAATTAGACCTATCTGATGAACCCGATTTGAGCCCTCTCTGGGCAGTTAGCATTATTGGGAGTCTTCGATGTCGATATTGCCGTTCTAAGTGCGTATCGCCTAGTTAGTTTTACCCTTTCAAAAGAGCTGGTGGGAGAGGCTACTCTCATCGCAGCGGTTAATGGGCCAAATCGGTGTTGGCTTCTCTTTGGGTTACTGCGGCGGCTTTTGGTACTGGTGTCGTCCTTCCCCCGGATTAATGGTGGACGGCAAGTACACAAACCGACGTATCGTAAGCGCCAAGCCGAGGTTATCGGCTAAATTGCCGCGCACTAGAGGGTTTAAGTCAGCCACGCCTGCGGTTAGACAGTTCATTTTCGCCGCCTGTGCAGATTTGACGCGCGAGATCGTGCAGCAAGCGGTTCAATTGAGAAACCAACGCTGTAGCTTACCGACTTGCCGTTGGTTCATATCCACGCAAAGCCAAGCTAGATGTTCGTCACGGTGTAGACGTCAAAAGGAATAATGTGCTGAGATACTGTGGCCGCTGGACCCGCGTTGAGTGCCTCCGCCATGGAACGCACCAAGGTTTCCGCAAGCAGTTTTGCCGGATGGGATAGGACAACTTTGATTAGCCCCTCTGCCAAGCCAGTTCTTGTGTCGTTCGTCAGTTCATGAGCAACCACGACTAGACCCTTCGCGACGGGTCCACCATCCTCCCGAAGGGCCCGCATCACGCCCGTGATTCCACCTCCGGCGACATAAAGTCCAACCCAATCCGGCTCGGTCTGGAGAAGTCGGCGCGTAGCTTCGTAAGCGATTTCTGGTTCTTCCAGCGTGGCGATGGTTTCGAGCATCTGGAAGTCCGCCGCGCTTTCTCGAAAATATGACCGAAAGCCCATCTCATTCAGTTCCTGGGCAAGATAGCGATGACTTCCGACGAAGACTGAGACCTTGCCGCCGTTTGCATTGAGCCCAGCTATGAACCATGCTGCGGTTCGGCCCTTCTTCACGCAGTCGTTGCCAACATAACCGGCACGAGAGGATGTCGAGAGGTCGGAAATCATCGTCACCACTGGAATTCCCTCGGCGGCAAGACCATCGACCGCGTGATTCACCTGAGGGTGGTCGGACGTGATAATCCCGATGACGTCGGCTTCGCGGCTCAAAGAATAAATAGCCTCCGCAGCCTTGTCGGGAGACAGGTCGTCCATGAAGCGAACAATTGCCCGGCCATGAGCGGCAGCGAACGTATCCGTTGCCTCCGTGAGAACCTCGTTCCACATTTGATATACCTTGCGATGCGATTGTTTGAGAAGGAAACCAAACTTGATGACCGGCTTGTCTCGTTCAAGGCGCCGCTCGATCGCTCGCACGCCATGGAATCCGATCTGCCGAGCAGCGGCTAGAACCTTTTCCGCGGTTTGTGCGCGGACCGGATCACGACCATTGAGTACACGATCGACCGTTGAGATACTAACTTGCGCGGCTTTCGCCAGCTCCGGGATTGTGGGGCGAGACATGTTTTCCTCTCATTCTCTGACATTCTTTATGAGAGTTTTTGAGAGTAAAATCTACCGTATTGTTGACAAATCTCTCATTCTCTCCGATTTCATGTCGGTAACGAGGCCGATGCGGCCTGAGGGCTTGGGAGAGCCCTAATCGGAGGAATTCATGTCAGCGACCTTTCAGAAGGCGGCGCCGCTCGTTGGCGGCGAACGAGGATCTGCGTCTAAAGCGCACGGGTTCGACTATGTCCTCGAGATGCGCGCGATTACCAAGGCATTTCCAGGTGTTCGTGCCCTCGACAAAATGAACCTCAAGGTCCGGCCTGGAACCGTACACGTCCTTGTCGGCGAAAATGGCGCTGGCAAGTCCACGCTGATGAAGATCCTCAGCGGCTTTTACCAGATCGATGATGGGGAGATCGTTTTCAAAGGCGAGCGGTTCGACCATCAGAGCGCCACGTCCGCCCTCGAGCGCGGCATTGCCATGATACATCAGGAACTTAGCCCGGTTCTCGACATGACGATCGCCGAAAACATCTTCCTCGGTCGTGAGCCCACGTACGCGCGGATCGGCGTCTTGTCCCGGTTCATTGACTTTGGGCGTATGAATTCCGACACCAAGGCGCTTCTGGACCGGCTCGGCCTGAAATACGGGCCTGAAACAAAGATGCGCGATCTGTCGATTGCCACGATGCAGCTCATCGAAATCGTCAAGGCGATCTCGCGCGAGGCGTCCCTCGTCATCATGGACGAACCGACTTCGGCGATCAGCGACACTGAAGTCTCCAAACTATTTCAGCAGATTGACGACCTGAAGGCAGCGGGCGTTGCCATCATTTATATCACCCATAAGATGGACGAGATCTTCCAGATCGCCGACGATATCACGGTCATGCGCGATGGGCAGTTCGTCGCGGCCGCTCCGGCAAGCGAATACGACTCCGCAAAGCTCATCTCCCAGATGGTTGGCCGCACAATCTCCAGCATTTTTCCAAAAGAGGATGTCCCGATCGGTGACGTCGTTCTCTCGGTCGAGAATTTGGCCCGTGCGGGGACTTTTGAGGGCGTAAATTTCAATGTGCGTGCCGGCGAGATCGTTGGACTTTCCGGCCTCATCGGGGCGGGCCGTACGGAGGTCGCTCGGGTTATCTTCGGTCTGGACGCGGCTGACGCAGGTGTGATCCGACTGAATGGAGAGGTTCTTAACCTTAAGTCACCGAGGGACGCGATTGCGAAGGGCATTGCGATGGTCTCAGAGGACCGCAAGTCGGAGGGGCTCGTTCTTTGCCGCTCCGTTGGCGAGAACATATCGCTTGCAAACCTGAAGACGTTTGCGTCGGGCCTTTTCATCAGCGAGCAGCGCGAGGAGACCGCGTCGCAGCGTATGATCAAGATGTTACAGATCAAGACGCCCGACACGGCGATGATTGTAGAAAACCTGAGCGGCGGCAACCAGCAGAAGATCGTTCTGGCCAAGTGGCTGCTGGGGGATCTCAAACTTCTCATCCTTGACGAACCCACGCGCGGCATCGACGTCGGATCGAAATCAGAAATTCACCGGCTCATGACCCAGTTTGCCCGTCAGGGTTTGGCGATCTTGATGATCTCGTCCGAACTGCCCGAGATTCTCGGCATGAGTGATCGCGTGGTGGTGATGAACGAAGGCCGGGTCACCGGCGAATTGAACAGAGACGAGGCCACTCAGGAAAGCATCATGCGCCTCGCTACGGGAGGACATTGATGAGCATCGAACCTGCAAACGCACCCGCACCCGTAAAACCGACACGCCAAGGTATTACGAATGACGGAAGTTTGAGCTTCGCCCAGATCTACCGCAAATACGGAACGATTCTGATCTTTGTCGGTATCTTTATCCTCGCGTCGATCTTAAGCCCGACGTTCCTGACGGAAGCTAACCTGACCAACGTCTTGCGCCAGGTGGTGGTGGTGAGCCTTCTCGCATGCGGGGTCACCTTCATCATCATTCTAGGCCATATCGACGTCTCGCTCGGCTCGGTTCTCGCACTCTGCGGTGTCCTCGCTGCAAGTGTGATGGCCATGACCGGAAGCGTGATCCTCGCAGTCGTGGCGGGCATTGCCGTCGGTATCTTGACCGGCATCGTCAACGGCTTTGTCATCACGTTCTTCCGTATCCCGTCGTTTATCATGACGCTGGCCATGACCACGGTTGCGCGCGGATTGGTGCTTCTTTACACCGGCGGCTCGCCCGTGACTGGTCTGGGTGACTTCAAGGTGATCGGCCAAGGCTCGCTTGGTCCTGTCCCGATCTCTGTCTTGATCCTTGTGGCCGTCGTCGTCGTGTCGTGGATACTGCTCAACAAGACCAAGTTCGGACGGTACGTCTATGCAGTGGGCGGCAACGAGCGTGCTGCACGCGCATCCGGCATCGATCCGGACAGCGTCGTGGTGAAGGCGTTCATCTTTAACGGAATCCTGTGCGGCATCGCAGGCATTGTTCTGATGTCGCGTATCAATTCCGGGCAGCCGGCAGGCGGCGTCGGCTACGAGTTCGACGCAATCACAGCGGTCGTCGTTGGTGGCACGAGCCTCATGGGTGGGACCGGAACCATCACAGGGACGATCATCGGCTCGATGATCATCGGCGTCATCAACAACATTCTCAATCTCATGAACGTCAGCTCATACTGGCAGCAGATCATCAAGGGTCTGATCATTGCGATCGCTGTGATCCTGGACGTCTGGACCAAGTCTGCCCGCAACAAGAAGAAGGCATGAACAACGTTCCGGGCGGGGCTCTGCTCCGCCTAGGAAACACCTGTGTGTCGACGCGGATTTTCCCGCCTCTGAATCAATCCGAAACTCTCTGGGAGGAAACTATGAAAGTTATCGCCAAACTCGCTCTCGCATGCGCCGTATCTGTTGCCGCTCTCTCTGCCGGCGCCGCTTTCGCCGCCGACAAGTTCGTCGTCGGCTACGCAAACATGGCGGACACGGACGTTTTCGTCATGGCACGAAAGAACGCCTTCATCGAAGCTGCAAAGTCTGACCCCGCAGTCGAAGTCAACTTCTCTGATGCGAACAACGACGCAAGCAAGCAGCTCGACCAGATCGACAACTTCATCGCACAGAAGGTGGACGCGATCGTTGTCGTGCCGGTGGACTACCAAGGCATTGTACCTGGTGTCGAGAAGGCGAACGAAGCCGGCATCCCCGTCATTGCTCTGGGCATTCAGTCGGCGGGTGGCAAATACACGTTCGTTGGCTCCAAGAACATCGACGCCGGCCGACTGCAGGGCGAGTACATGAAGGAGCATCTGCCGAAGGACGCCAAAATCCTCTATCTTGAGGGCACTCCCGGCCTTTCTCATACTCAGGAGCGCAAGAAGGGTTTCGAGGACGCGCTTGGCCGCGCAGACGTCACCACGCTTGCTAGCCTTTCAGCCAACTATGATCGCGCCGAAGGCATGAAGGTGACGGAAGATTGGATCCAGAGCTTCCCGAAGTTCGACGCGATCGTTGCTGCCAACGATCAGATGGCTCTCGGCGCGTTGGAGGCGCTTCAGGGCGCGGATCGTCTCGAGGGCGTGATGATCTCAGGTGTCGACGGCACGGCCGATGCCCTGAACGCCATCAAGGCCGGTACGATGTCACAGACGATCTTCCAGGATGCCGCAGGCCAGGCAAGGGCTGCTTTCGATGTGGTCGCGGGCATCAAGAAAGGCGAGGCGGCTCCGACAGAAAAGCTGGTGCCGTTCGCTTCGATCACCAAGGACAACGTTGACCAATACACAAAGAAGTAAACCCTCCCAAGGGCGCGTGTCGGGGATGGTGTTCCCGTCACGCTCTTCGTGCAGGCCCATGGTTGTTTAGCAGGCATCTGCCCACAGGTTCTTTAGCTACAGGATATATCGAAATGACAACAAGGATCGCCATCATTGGCGCGGGGCTGATGGGAGCCGACCATGCAAAGATCGTGGCAGAAGATTTGCCCGGTGCGACGCTCCAGGTCGTGTGCGACATGAATGCGGATCGCGCTCGCAAGGTCGCCGAGGCATACGGTGCCCATGACATAGACGCAGATCCCGAGCGCGTAGCGGATCGCTCCGATGTCGATGCCGTCATCATCGCCAGCCCTGACTTTACACATGCACCCTTGTCACTCTCCTGCATCAATGCAGGCAAACGGGTTTTGTGTGAGAAACCACTTTCGCAGTCTTCGAAGGAGTGCATCGACATCATGCGGGCCGAACAGGTGGCAGGATCGAAGCATATCATGCTTGGTTTCATGCGCCGCTTCGACCAGTCGTATGTAGAAATGAAGCGCACAATCCAGGACGGCACTCTGGGACGCGCGTTGATGATGCACAACTTTCATCGGAACGTTTCGACGCCAGCCGCGGACTTCACCGGAGCGATGGCGATCACAAATTCCGCTCCGCACGAATTCGACGTCGCGCGACACGTGTTGGAAACCGAATACGTATCGATTTCGGCATTTCAGCCAAAGCGCTCCGACTCACTGGTGGCTCCCGTCCACATGGTACTGGAAACGGAGGACGGCCAGCTCGTTAATATCGAGATCAACAACAACGCGGCCTATGGCTACGACGTTCGCGCCGAACTGGTGGGTGAGAAGGCTACGATCGCGATGAACGCGATCAACTACACGCGCATCGACCGAGCACTTGGTCAGAGCACGAGTTACGAAGCCGACTGGCGAGGACGCTACGCCGAAGCCTATCGCCGTCAGAACCGGGCCTTTCTGCGCTTTGTCGAGACCGAGGCTTTCCCCGACATCGCGTCGAGCAGTTGGGACGGATACTGCGCCGCGGTGGTGGCGGAAGCCGGCGTAAGAGCCTTGGATGAGGGCCGCAAGATACCGATCAAAATGATTGTTAAACCGGAGTTTTACGCATGAGACTGGGATTCGTATCGGATAGCCTTGGGGGCTTGCCGTTTGGCGATATGCTCGACCACGCTCAACGACTGGATGTTTCCGGCGTCGAGATCAACACATGCGGCTGGTCGACGGCCCCGCATTTTGACCTGCGCGCCATTCTCGGCGACAAGAACGCGCAGAAGACCTTCCTGAATGCGTTCGCGAAGCGCGAACTGGAAGTGATCAGTCTGAACGCCAACGGCAATCCGCTGCACCCGACCGATCCTGCCCAGGGTCAAGGCCTTGAGGACACGATCCGCGCCGCAGGCGCGTTGGGGATAACAACGGTCTGCACGATGTCCGGACTTCCTGCAGGCAGCCCAACGGACACCATGCCGAACTGGGTTATCTCCTCCTGGCCCCCGGAAACGCAGGCCATTCTGCGATATCAGTGGGACGAGAAGCTCATTCCGTATTGGACAAAGATCGTGGCTCTCGCCAAGGAAAACGGCGTCGAGCGCATCGCGCTTGAGCTTCACGGCAACCAATGCGTCTACAACGTTCCGTCTTTGCTGAAGCTTCGTCAAGCTGTCGGGCCGATCGTCGGCGCGAACCTGGATCCCTCGCATCTCTTTTGGATGGGCGCCGATCCGCTGGTCGCTGCGGAAGCGCTCGGCGAAGCTATCTATCACGTTCATGCCAAGGACACGTTCCTCAACGCACCCAAGCAGGCCGTCACGAGCTTGCTCGAAAACGGCAGCTTGATGGACATACCAGCGCGCAGTTGGTCCTATATCACCCTCGGCTTCGGTCATGGCGAAGAATGGTGGCGCCAATTCTGCTATCGGCTGAAGATGGCCGGCTATGATGGTTGGTTGTCGATCGAACATGAGGACGTGCTCCTGAATAGTCTCGAGGGACTGGAGAAGTCTATCGCCTTGATGCAGGGAGTGATGCCTGTGGCAGTGAGCGACTTCAAGCCCCAAGCAATCTAGAACCCGTCCGCAACCGGATAAGGGGTCAAATTCCGCACCTGAACCGCCGCTGAGCTCAGGGCGGTTCAGGCGATTGCGTCCGCTAACGGGCGTGACTTAACTGTCGATGAGATTGAACATGAAGAAAACGCGCGGCGCAATCACAATCGGCCGCGCAGGACTCGACATCTACGGTTCCCGGATCGGAGCCTCGATGCGGCATGCTTGGGTCGCCCCTGCCCAGCAGCTGTAGGAGTGATCAAGGACATTATCGAATATATTAAGCATCTTAGTGTCAATTGGTGGAGTTCGTCATAGGTTCGAGTCACACCAAGAGCAGCGATCAGGAAAAGTTCTCTAGTACCGCTAGGCGTTACCAGCAGCTTTTGACCATCCCCGGTTCACGGCGTTTCACCTTGAAACGCTCGCTTACTATTACCAAGTGGTCGTAGCTGCGGCCGGTGTGAGGGCGGACCGAAACCGCCGCTCACTTGAGCTGTCGTCTGTTTCAAAAAACCTGTAAGTGTGGCTTTGACAGACGCTCTTAGTCTTCGATTATTTCGCTCTGCTTGCTGGTATCGCGCATGAACAGGTAGACGATGAGCGAAACGCCGATCATGGCTGTGACGTACCAGTAGAAGCCCTGTTCCCAACCGGCGCTCTTAAAGCGCAGTGCAACGAACTCCGCTGTGCCGCCGAAGAGCGTGTTGGCGAGCGCATAGGGAAGAGCAACGCCGAGTGCGCGGATATGGGCGGGGAAGAGCTCTGCTTTGACCACCGCGTTGATCGAGGTGTAGCCCGTCACGATCACCAGTGCGGCCATGACCAGCAATCCGGCCGTCAGCGGATCCTTGGCATGCTCCAGAGCCGAGAAGATCGGGTAGGTGAAGAGCACGCCCAGTACACCAAATGTCACCATCAGCGGCTTGCGGCCGATCTTGTCGGAAAGTCCGCCCGCGATTGGCTGCAGCAGCATGAAGATGAAGAGCGTGACAGCATTGATTTCGCTGGCAACCTCGCGGGAGAAGCCGGAGGTGTTGACCAGGAATTTCTGCATGTAGATCGAGTAGGCGTAGAAGGCCAGGGTTCCGCCTGCGGTGAGTAGCATGACGAGGGCGGTCTCTTTCGGATGCTTGGTCAAGAGCTGCCAGAAGCCCGACTTTGGCTTGCCTTCAGCCTTTGCGTTCTTGAAGCTTTCGGTTTCCGCAAGACCACGACGCAGCCAGAAGACGACGACGGCGAGTGCCGCACCGACGAAGAACGGGATGCGCCAGCCCCAGGCATTCAGATCTTCCGTGGACATGACGTTTTGCAGAATGATGAGGACGGCAATTGCCAGAAGCTGGCCCGAGATCAGGGTCACGTATTGGAAAGAGGAGAAGAAGCCGCGGCGTTCTTTGCCGGCCATCTCGGAGAGATAGGTGGCAGAGGCGCCATATTCTCCGCCGACTGAGAGGCCTTGCAGCAGTCGAGCAATGACCAGCAGCGTGGGTGCCGCGACGCCAATGGTATTATAGTCAGGTGTGAGGGCGATGATCAACGAGCCAAGGCACATCAGGGTCACCGAAACCGCCAGTCCGGACTTGCGGCCATGACGGTCGGCGTAAAGACCCATGATCCACGCGCCGACGGGGCGCATCACGAAGCCAACGGCGAAGACGGCTGCGGAATTGAGAAGCTGTGCGGTCTGATCGCCTGCGGGAAAGAAGTGAGGCGCGAAGTAAAGCGCAAATGCGGCGTAGACGTACCAGTCGAACCACTCGACGAGGTTACCCGTCGAGCCGCCGACAATCGACTTCAGGCGATGCTTGCGGTCTGGCGACTGCGTGGCTGCCTTATCTGCTACTCTCTGGGTGACAGTATTTTCGGTCTCGATCAACACACTCAGACCCTCCCTTGGTCAAGTTCTACAAAGACGCCCGGTGCCTTCGTCAGGCAGGGCCGAGATCGTGACGCGCGGCTTGAGCTTGGGGTGTTCCCTCCGCGTGACCAGCGAGCGTTCCGCAGAAAGCATCCTTGCCAATCAGCACATGGCCGTTGATGTTAAAGCTGTTGGGCCATCCTCCCGACGGCGCGTCCTCTTCATGCAATCTGCGGGAGGGAAGGTGGTCGTGTGAAGGATTCATTGAATTTCGATTAAGTAATTGAAAATAATATGTTTAGTCGATTTAATCATCGCGCCTGCGGAAGAATCTGTGCTGATTTTTGCATGGCGTTTGGATTGATTGTGCAATATCCTGCACAGATGCTTCTAAAACCTCGCCTACAGACCTCAATGCTGTCGCTGCTCGTGCTGGCCGTTATCGCTCTCGTCTGGAGTGGCTCTTCCTTCTGGTCGCGTCGGCAAGCGGCGGAACAATTGGCGGAGGAGGCTGAGTTGCTGGTGCGCCAGCACAGTCTGTTGATCGACAGCGAGCTTGCCCGTTTTCGGCTGATGCCGATCGTTCTTGGCGAGTATGGCGATCTTGTCGATGTTCTCTCGACCAAGAACCAGGAGACGGCAGCGAGGCTCAGCGAGAAGTTTGGTTCTCTCGTGCGAGAGACGGGCGCGTCATATATCTATCTCATCAATCGCGATGGCGTTGCCGTGGCCGCCTCCAATGCGCGCGATGACAGAAGCTTCGTCGGGCAGGATTTCGGCTTCCGCCCCTATTTCACTGGTGCGATGCAGAACGGGAAGGCGGAGTATTACGGCGCCGGCCTGCTCACCCGTCAGGCTGGCCTGTTTCTGGCGCGGCGTGTCGGTCAAAGCGATGCCGCCTCCGGTGTCGTCGTCGTCAAATATGAGTTCGGCGCTCTTTCTGCTATCTGGGCCGGTGATCCGGGGCGCACGCTGATCGTCGATGCCAACGGCATCATTCTGGCGGCACCCGACAAGGGCCAGATTCTGACAACGCTTGCCCCTCTGCCAACCGCCGTTCGGCAACGGACCGATGCGATCAGTCAATATGGCGATGCAAAGCTGGAGCCGGGCAACTATCGTTTTGCGGGGCCGGATCGGATCGAGACTGCTCAGGGCGCGGAAATGGTGTATGCCGCACTGCCCATTGCGGGAACGGATCTTCGCATCCTGCATCTTCTTGACACGCGGCCAGCGCGTCTCGCTGCCGACCGCAGGGCCACATTTGCGACGCTTGCTATCCTACCGCCTCTGCTTCTTGGCGGTTTCAGTGTCTGGTGGCAGGCCAATCGCACGGCACGGCGCGCCGCCGAGCGGCGCAGCCTTGAGGCGGCGGTTGCCCAACGAACTGCGCAATTGCGCGAGGAAATGGGATATCGAGCAATTGCCGACCAGCGTTATCGGGAGGCGCGCGAGGAGTTGGCACAGGCCAATCGGCTTGCCTCCGTTGGCTCCATTGCTGCCGGCCTCATGCATGAGATCAATCAGCCGGTCGCTACCATTCGCACCCTTTCGGAAAATGCGCTCCATCATCTTGCGGCCAGCCGCAGCGAGCGGGTTCGCGACAGTCTCGGCACCATGATTGCGATGACGGAACGGATCGGCAGCCTGACGCAGGAGATGCGCAGATTCTCCCGCAAGGGAGAGGGGCAGATCGCCGAGGAACCCCTGGACGGAATCATTGCAGGCGCGATGCTGTTGATGGAAGACCGGATCCGGAAGGCAGGCATTCGCTTAACTCTGCCCCCAAGCGGTCAGCCAGGCGTGCTTGGCAAGCGTGTGCCCCTCGAACAGGTTCTGGTCAATCTGCTGCAGAACGCCATGGACGCGCTGGAGGGGCGCCCCGACCCGGAGATTACCATGACGGTGGAACGCCATGAGGACGTTATCTGCCTCACGGTTGCGGATAACGGGCCGGGTATCGATCCCAAGCTCGGCAAGCAAGTGTTTCAGCCCTTCATCACCGGCAAGTCCGATGGCCTTGGGCTCGGTCTCGGCATTGCTCAGGATATCATGAGCGATCTCGGCGGCTCCCTCAACATCACGGCCTCGGCGCTTGGGGGCGCGGCCTTTACCGTTACCATGAGGGCGGCATGACCCAGAATACACCGGAGAAGATTCTGCTCGTCGAAGACAATCTCGCCTTTCGCGCAGCATTGGCAGACAGCTTCGCCATCGCTGGCTTGGAGGTGGAGGTGCATGACGATGGGAAATCGGCGCTGGCCAGCCTCGCCACCACGCTGCCTGGTGTCGTCGTTACCGATCTTCGCATGCCGCGCCTCGATGGCAACGATCTGTTCGACGCAATTCTGGCCCGCGATCGGGAACTGCCGGTCATTTTGATGACAGGGCATGGCGATATCGCCATGGCGGTGGCCGCCTTGAAGCGGGGCGCCTTCGATTTTGTGGCAAAGCCATTCGTGACGGACCACCTGATCGCCTCGGTCCGGCGCGCTTTGGAAACACGCCGTCTCGTGGTTGAAAATCGGCGACTGCGCCAGGCGGCGCTGGAAGCGGAACTCACATCGCCGCTGCTCGGCCAGACGCCTGCGATGGTGCAGTTGCGGGACTTGATCGAGCGGGTCGCCCCGACGGACGTGAATGTCCTGATCGAAGGCGAGACTGGTACGGGCAAGGAATTGATTGCCAGACTGTTGCACCAGGGAAGCCCACGGCGCGCGCGCCCATTCATCCGCATCGACTGCGCGTCGATCTCCGATGCGATGGTGGACGAGACGCTCTTTGGAACACGCCTGCGTCGCGGACTGATTACCGAGGCCCAGCGCGGAACGTTGTTTCTGGATGGGGCGGAGACCATGTCTCCACTTATGCAGGGGAGGATACTGAGCGTGGCGGAAAGCCGGGAAATGCCCAGTCCGAGCGGCGGGATGACGCCGGTCGATATCAGGATCCTCGCCACCCTGACGAGGAAACACCCTTCCAATAATGACGAAAAGGCGGACTTCCGCAGGGATCTGCTTTATCACCTCGAGACCGTGCGTATCGGCGTGCCGCCGCTGCGACAACGGCAGGGCGACATCGCCATCCTGTTCCGTGTGTTTTTAGAGGATGCAGCGCGCCGCCACGGGTACTCCAGCCGGCAGATCGATGCTGAGATCGAGGCGTTTCTTCTGAGCAATGAATGGCAGGGCAATGTCCGCGAATTGCGCAACTATGCAACCCAGGTTGCGCTTGGTCTTGCATCGCCGCACCGCAAGGTTTCGAGCGGACTGGGTCTGACTGAGCAGATGGATGCCTTCGAGGCCAGCGTCCTGACCCAAGCGCTCCAAAGCCATGGCGGCGATGCGAGCGTGGTCGCGAAGGTGCTCAAACTACCGAGACGGAGCCTCTATGCCCGACTGCAGCGCTTGGGAATTTATCCATCCTCTTTTCGCAAGCCGCGAGACGAGACGTAGGACCTCAGCGCCTTTTGTAATGCCTGACTAAATTGTTCTTTCGAGACTTGCTCGGCCATTATTTGACATCGCGCAGTCGTTGTCCTCGGTTCAAATACAATCACTGCATGCTTTTGGAATTGCGGGGTCCAAGGTTCTGTTCTCATCAAGTCGATGGGAGTCGCGAACGAGCTCCCATCGAACGCGGCTGGAACGGACGGGAGCCGTCGTCAATTAACGGCAAAGTCGGTCGAGACCGAGACCGTGCGCCATTCGGCGAGGATGGCAGCATCCTGTGCGTGCTTCTTTTCGATCGCGGCGACCGTGTCGCTGCCGAGCGGCAGGCGCACCGGTGGATTGGGAGCGTCAGCGAAGGCGCTCAGTGCCTCTGCCAGCTTTTGCGGGTCGCCGGGCTGGTTATGGCTGAGACCGGCGGCTATGGTTCGCACCTTGCCAACGGTGTCTGCATAATCGCCGATGATGTTGCCGCTCACCGACAGGGACGAGCTATCGAGGAAATCGGTGCGGAAGTAACCCGGCTCGACGACCGTGACATGGATGCCAAGTGGCGCGAGTTCGTCATGAAGGGCTTCGCTCAGGCCCTCGACGGCAAATTTTGTCGAGGAGTAGACACCGAAACCGGCCGCACCGTGATAGCCGCCGATCGATGAAATATTCAGGATGCGGCCGGAGCGCGCCCGGCGCATGAAGGGCAGTACGGCGCGCGTCACGTTTAGAAGACCAAAGACATTGGTGCGATAGACTGCCTCGACCTCGTCCACCGTCGCTTCTTCGACGGCCCCCATCAGTCCAAAACCCGCATTGTTGAGCAGGATATCGATGCGGCCGAAACGATCGATCGCGGTTTTCGCTGCTGCGGTAGCCTGTCTGTCGTCGGTCACGTCGAGGGCGATCGGAAGCAGGTTGGGGTGCTCTCCGAAACGTTCAGTGATCGCCTGTGGATTGCGGGCGGTGGCGACGACGGCGTCGCCCTGTGCAAGAGCACGCGTAGTGATGAGGGCGCCAAAGCCGCGCGAGGCGCCGGTGATGAACCAGACTTTCATAGGGATGTTCCTTGATGTTGGATTGATGGGGAGGGTGCTGCGCCGGATCTCAGGGACGCACTGATGCCATGGTGCAGAATGTCAGTTCCATGTCGCGGGCCAGCACGTCCGGGAAGCGCGCCATGACGGCTTTGGTATAGGGCTGCTGGAAATGCGTATCGAGATCGGCGCGCGATCGCCAGTTCTCATAGAGGATCCAGACTTTGGGATCGTCGCTGTCGCGTTGCAGGTGATAGTCGATCGATCCTGCCTTCGACGGCCTGGCCGATACCGGGGCCGGCGCCGATAATCATGATGGAGTTCGTCATGGGGTGTTCTCCTGATGTGCTGACCACCGCGATTCCGTGACGGCCAGTCGGGCTAGAAAGGGTCACGGCAGGACTTCTGCCAGTTCGATCAGATTGCCGAAGGGATCGCAGAAGAAGGCGAGGCGGCGGCTGATGGCCAAAAGCTCGAACGGCTCGGTTACGATGGTGACGCCGCGTGCCCGCAGCTCCTCGACGGTGGCATCGACGCTTGTCACATTCAGGCAAAAGTGGTGGTAGCCGGCATATTTGAGGCTATCGCCGAGATCGGTATAGGGGCGGACGTTCACCGGCGCCGGATCACCACCACCCAGGATTTCCACATAGAAATGGTCGTCCGTGGCAGGTGCAAGATAGGCAAGCTGCTCGTCGGCATAGTCCCATTCTGCAACGACGCGGAAATCGAGTTTTTCGACATACCAGCGCTTGGCGGTTTCGAGGTCGGGCGTGCGGACCGCAACGTGATGTCCGCGCATGTCAGTGAACGGCGATGCAGTGTTGTGGGCGGGAGGGATGAAATCGGCCATTGTCTTGTCTCCTGTCTGGCCCGGCACAGTGCCGGTTTGCGAGGAGAATCTGGACCTTTTTGGCAATAAGGATTAGAGGGATAATCTTTCTCTCAATGATGAGTGAGATTTGACAATGCGCAGCACGGATCTCTCGGAACTCGCGGCCTTCGATGCGGTTGCCCGCCACCGCAACTTTCGCCGCGCCGGCGAAGAGCGCGGTGTGACGGCTTCAGCGATCAGCCATGCTGTTGGCAATCTTGAGGCGCGCGTGGGCATTCGTCTGCTAAACCGCACCACCCGCAGCGTGTCGCTAACCGATGCCGGCGCGATGTTGCTTGCGCAACTCTCGCCCGCCTTCGGAGAGATCGGCTCGGCGCTCGACGCCCTCAACCAGTTTCGCGATACGCCATTTGGCAAAGTCCGCATCAACGCGCCCAATTCGGTGGCGCCGTTCGTCTTCCGATCGGTGATCGGCCCGCTGATCGCAAAAAATCCTGGTCTCCAGATGGAAATTGTCGCGACCGACCGGCTTGTCGACATTGTGGAGGAGGGGTTCGATGCCGGCATCCGTCTCGGCGAAAGTCTGCGCGATGGCATGACGGCCGTGAAGATTAAGCCGCGACTGCGGTTTGCGGTCGTGGGCTCAGCAAGTTATTTCGAGCATCATCCGCTTCCCAAAACCCCTGATGATCTGCGTCAGCATGTCTGCATCCGCAATATCTATCCAAGCGGCAAGCCATATGCCTGGGAGTTCAGCCGCGTCGGCAAGATCATCGAATTCGAGCCGACAGGGTCTCTGTCGCTGGATGACCACGAACTGATGGTCGAGGCAGCGCTTTCGGGCGTGGGGCTGGCTTATGTCTGGGAGGAACGGGCGCGTCCCTATGTCCAGAACGGCAGCCTCATCGAATGCCTGACATCCTGGAGTGCGACGGAGGACTGGCTCTATCTCTATTACCCGACGCGGAAATACCTGTCGGCCGGCTTGCGCGCCATCATCGACGCGCTGCGCGTCTGAACGGAGAGTATACCGATCGTTCGACTCCCTTCAAAGCGTACGATGGCACCGATCACGTTGATTACAGTGATACTGGCCGGCTTCGCTGCGGATGGAGCATCGGTCGTTGTTGGTGCAGAATTATGGGTCGATGGCGTGCTGGTAACCGTTACTGCCAGACGCCTTGTTGTTCGGCAGTTGCCATAAGCGTTATTTGATGCCGAACCCAAGGCGACGCAATGTCTGGCTCAGTTCCGCGCGACCCTTGAGCGCCGCGGCGTTCTCGACACGCTGGGAAATGGGTGCTGTCCAGCCGTTTTGCGGTAGGCCCTGTTTTTCCTGGAACGTCTTCAAGACCGTGTCATAAGAATCAAGATCATCCCGTGCGGCCTCCGAATAGGTTTCATGAAACAGGATGGACGACTGGGGCAGGCGCGGTTTGACGTCGGTCTTCACGGTCGGGTCGGGATAACCAACGGTGAGGCCAAAGACGGCAATCGTTTCGGGAGGCAGGTTCAGTTCACGGGATACATCCTCCGGTCTGTTACGAATGCCGCCAACGTAGCAGGAGCCAAGACCGAGTGAATCGATGGCGGCAACCGCGTTCTGCGCGGCCAGCGCCGCATCGATGGCACCAATGAGGAAACTTTCCAGATAATCCAGCCCTTCTCCGCTGTTACCGTGGTTTGAAGCGACCGTTCGCAGCCGCTTCAGGTCGATAAGCCAGATGAGGAAAACAGGCGCTTCTCTGATGTGGCCATTACCACCCGTGAAGTCTGCCAGACGCGCCTTGCGATCCTTGTCTTGAACCGCCACGACACTCCACGCCTGCAGATTGGACGAGGTGGGCGCAGATTGGGCGGCGGCGACCAGAAGTTCCAGGCTGCCTTTCGGAAGTGCTGTGGAAAGGTAGGCGCGCGCAGTTCGGTGGTTCAGCAATGCGTCGATGGTGTCGTTCCAGAAAGGCGGGGAGAAAGCGGCGGTTTGCACTCCGTAACGGGCCTCGATCCGCTGCTTTGGGATGTCACGTGTGGCAATCGGGCTGGACAGGGTCATTCTACGAAACTCCATTGCGTTGGAAGCGGAGGTGGGCCAGATGAACACCGGGAAGGCGGCAAAATGCTGTTACTTGATATGCCTTGCCAGATCCCGTGCCGAGCAATGTCTTACTCATTGGCAATTTGTCAGCGAAAGAACATTCCATGCGAGCTTCCGAACGCTTGCAGCCAAAATTTCCATTTATCTCGCCATGCGGCGAAGGAGCGCAACGGCGATCCAAGGCAATCCTATAATCAGCACAAATTTTGATGCCTGGTTGCATACGTATTGAAATAAAATTTCGCAAGAAATGTTTACTTTGGCACTCGAGAAGAATTTTCTTCTTAGGAACATGCCGCTTTGCCCTGATGCTTTGACTATCGAAACGACGTTTTCAAACGGGGATCTTCATGACGATAAGACGCCGCCAGTTCAACAAAATGCTTCTTCTGGCAACGGCAGGCACAGCCCTGCCTGGCTCGTTATTTGCTGCAAACAGCGATGCGAGCCGGCCTGTGTCCGGCGGCACACTCAAGCTGCTATATCGTGTCGATCCCGGCAACGCGCTTTTCGCCATCAACACTTCATCAGGCACAGGGCAGGCAATCGGCCCCAAGATCGTTGAAGGTCTTCTGACATTCGATTTCGACCTCAATCCGCAGCCCTTGCTGGCAACGGAATGGTCCGTTTCGGATGATCACCTGCGCTATACGTTCAAACTCCGGCCGAATGTGAAATGGCATGACGGTGAGGATTTCACCTCGGAAGACGTCGCGTTTTCAATTCTTCGTCTGAAGGAAGCTCATCCGCGTGGCCGGATCACTTACCAGAACGTCCAATCGGTGGAAACGCCCGATCCCCTGACAGCCATTATCGTTCTGTCCAAACCCGCGCCGTTCCTGATCGCCGCGCAATCGAGTTCGGAATCTCCGATCGTACCGAAGCATATTTTCGAAAAGCTGAAGCCTGCCGATGGCCAGACACTGCAGACCGCTATTGGCACGGGTCCCTTCAAGCTAACGGAATGGACGCCAGGCAGTCATCTGATATTCGAACGAAACCCCGACTATTGGGACGCAGGCAAACCTTATCTCGATCGCATCATTCTGCGCATCATCACCGATCCCGCCGCGCGCGCGGTGGCACTGGAGACGGGGGAAGTCGATATTGGCGACAATCCAGTGCCGCTGGCAGACCTCGAGCGATTGAAGCAGAACCCCGATCTCGTTCTGGACACGAACACCTATGCTTATGCCGGGCCGCAGCAGCAGTTGTTCTTCAACTACGATAATGAAGTTTTCCGCAAGAAGGATGTGCGTCTGGCCATTGCGAAGGCGATCAACCTCGATGAAATCGTCAATGTAGCGCTCTTCGGTTATGCACAGGTATCGCCAAGCCCCGTCAGCACCGCGCTGTCGAACTGGTATGACGCATCCGTCAAGGCCCATGCCTATGATCCGGCGCAGGCGGAAAAACTACTCGATGCGGCGGGATATCCCCGCAAGAAAGACGGCAAACGTTTTCCTGTGCGGTTGACCTACAATTCCTATCTGACGCCCGGCTTTGCCGATGTCCTTCGCAGCCAGCTTGAAAAGATCGGCATTGCCGTCGAAATCCGCAAATACGACCTGCCGACCTATCTGAAGACGGTCTACACGGACCGCGCCTTTGATCTTGTCGTGGAATCCCTCTCCAACACGTTCGATCCGTCGCTCGGTATTCAGCGTGCCTATTGGAGCAAGAATTTCAAGATCGGACTGCCCTTTTCCAACGCGGCCAACTACGCCAATCCGGAGGCGGATGCGCTTCTGGAGGCGGCGGCCATCGAGCCCGATGCGAAGAAGCGCTGGGTGACCTGGAGCAGATTCCAGCATCTCATTCATGACGACGTCGCCTCCGTCGATCTCGTTGCAGCGGGAAGCCAGATCGTCGCGCACAAGCGGGTCAAGAACTACGTCACCGGTGCGCAGGGTCTCAACTGGAGCTTCGGCGATCTCTGGCTCGACCCACCTGCCTGAAACCCACATCTGAAACCAGGATTTACCAAGAGGATACACGATGTCTGTGCATGCTGTGACCAAAGACCGTCTGATCGAATGGCTGAGAGATGGCAAGGAACTTGCCGTTCTTGACATTCGCTCCGCAGGGGAGGTGGGGTATGCTTCGCCGCTGTTTGCGACCAACCTTCCGGCTGAAAGGCTGGATACGGAAATCGACCGCTTCATTCCGCGCCCTGCCGTGCGGACGGTTCTTGTTGATGACGGGGAGGGCAGTGCCGAGCGGGCGGCGGAACGGCTTGCCGCCAGGGGATGGAGCGATATTCATTTTCTCCGTGGTGGGATCCCGGCGTGGATCGAGGGCGGCCTTGACGCCCTGCCGACATTCGATATTCCCGGCGTTCCTTTCGTCCAGAAGGTGAGAAGTGAAAAGAACACGCCAGTGGTTTTCGCCCGTGAACTGAAGGCGTGGCAGGAAGCCGGCGAGGATGTTGTCGTCATCGACACCCGCACGATAGCGGAGTATGAAAAGGCGCACGTGCCGGGCGCCATCGGCGTACCCGGTGCCGAACTTCTGCTGCGTTTTTCCGACCTCGTGCCATCACCCGACACAAGGGTTGTCGTTTCCTGCGCGGGCCTTCCCCGCGCTATCCTCGGGGCGCAGACATTGATCGACGCCGGTGTTGAAAACGATGTCAGTTATTTGCACGATGGGACGCGCGGCTGGACAGATGACGGGTTTGAACTGGAAACGGGGCGTTCACGGGCCTATCCGCTTGCCAGCGACAACGCGAAAGATGCCGCAAGGGCGCGCCTGGCGACACTCTCCCACAATGACGAACTGCTGTTTATCGATCGGGCAACAGCCGAAACGTGGCGGCGTGACACGAGCCGAACGACTTATTTTCTCGACGTTCGAACGCCGGAAGAGTTCGCGGCGTCCCATCTGCAAGGTTCGATTTCGTCAGAAGGCGGGCAGCTTCTTGGTGTTGCCTATCGCACAATTGCCGTGCGCGGAGCGCGGGTCATTCTCGTGGACGACCTGCTCGGTGCACGCGCCAGGGTCGTGGCGCATTGGCTGCAACGTCGCGGTTTCGAAATCGCTCTTCATCTGCACGACTTCGAACAGGGTGTCGAAGCGGCAGCCGCTTAGGCCCCGGCCGGGTAATCGCCGGACTGCTCCATAGACAGGAACTTCCAATGACCAATGCCATCCATGCCTGGGGTTCTGCGCCCAGCAAACGCTTTGACGCGATCGCCGAGAGATTTCGGGGAATTTTTTCCGAAATTGGCGAAGATTCAATACGACACGATCTGGAACGCGAGCTTCGTTTCGACGACTATGAAGCTTTGAAAAAGGCTGGCTTTTCCAGACTGCGCCTGCCGGAGAAATTTGGTGGTCTGGGCCTGACGCTTCCTGAGCTTTTTGGCTTGATCATTGAACTCGCGCAGGCGGATCCCAACCTCACCAATGCCTATCGCAGCCACCTTGGCTTTACGGAAGATCTGCTCAATGCAGCACCCTCGCCATGGCGGGATGCGTGGCTGGAGCGGATCGGGCGTGGCGAAACCATTGGCAGCGGCTTTTCGGAAATTGGGGATGCCAAACTTGGAACGTATTCCACTCAGCTCGCCCGGGATGGCGGCGGCTGGCGGCTGAATGGCGAGAAATATTATACGACCGGCTCGCTCTATGCCGACTGGATCACGCTCGGAGCCGTGGATGGCGATGGCGTACCGGTTGGTGCGCTTGTTCCCACAAAGGCCGAAGGCGTCGAGATCCTCAACGACTGGGATGGTTTTGGGCAGGCGCTGACGGCAAGCGGCACGGCGCGTTTTACGGACGTGGCGATTTCCGAAGACCTGATCAAGCCCAGCGCTCTTCGCTTCAGCTATTCGGGTGGCTTTTTCCAGCTCGTCCATCTGGCCTCGCTTGCCGGTATTGGCCGTGCGGCCGCTTTGGAAATCGCCCGCCATGTGGCAGAGCGCAAACGGATCTATCAACGCAGTAACGCCGCGCGTTTTTCCGAAGACCCACAGGTGCTGCAGGTCGTGGGGAGGATCAGAGGAGCGGCCTATAGCGCCGGCGCCATTGTTTTAAAAGCGGCAGAAGCCCTGCAGGCTGCCTATGATGCCAACCTGTCTGGAGACGAGGAGCGCATTGCATCTGCGAACCGTGACGCGGAGCTGGAGGTCAGCCAGTCGGTCACGGTCGTCAGCAACCTTATCCTGGATGCGTCCACTGTCCTGTTCGATGCGCTTGGCGCCTCCGCTGCAAAACGCAGCCATGGTCTTGATCGTCACTGGCGAAACGCCCGCACGATAACCTCGCACAATCCCCGTATCTATCACGACCGTATCGTTGGAGATTTCGCCGTGAACGGCGTCTCACCAGCGCCGAATGGGGGAGTAGGGATAGCACGGCAAACGGAGAAGGAAAAATCCGAAGCATGATCAAAACATGCGATACGTACTATCTATCGTCGCAGATGATAGGAGTAGGAACATGGTCACATCCGTCAGAAAAACGTCTGCAACCTCTCTGCCCGGGTTGAACCCGGCGGCCATTGCCGATGTCGTCGAGGTCGCAGTCGCAGTCGCAGTCGCTGGCCTCGTCGCGGAAGCGCACGTTCGCCTCGCGCCGCTTTCGGTTGGCAAGTCCGTCAAGCTCAGTCAGTGCGCCGGTCTTCCCGCGCCCATCGATCTCGATGAAGGAAGGCGTAGAGTTGCCGATCTCGCGCTAGCGTTTCGCCGAATTCCCGCCGCGTGTTTTGCCACGTAACCACATGGCAACACCACTCGGTATGGGCTTTGGCAATAGCCGCTTTTCCAGTCCTCACAGGCCATCCATAACGTTGCCGGCTTCATGTGCCGGCGCGAATTTATCTCCCGCTTGGCGCCGCAGCCGGAGACACAGGCGGCTGCTCGCGGAAAATCGCTTCCAAAGTAGCTAAAATACGCCGCACGGCATCGGAATGGCTGAAATAGTAGATCACCTGCGCGTCACGGCGGGTTTGTACGACGTTTGCATTGCGCAGCTTGGCGAGGTGTTGCGACAAGGCTGATTGGCTGAGGCCAACCCGATGTGCCAACTCACCAACCGGCATTTCGGCCTCAACGAGAATCCGCAGTATTGCGAGCCTTTTCGGGTTTTCCATCGCCGCTAAAAGCTTGGAGGCCGAAATAATTGATTGCTCATCCAGACATCTCTGTATCAAATCCGTATCCAAACCACTTTATGTCGCGGACGTTTAGGCCGTAATCCTTGGCTAAGCCATTCGACGTGAACGTTTTAGAGGTTTAGAGCCGCGACCGGTAAGGGGCCAATGTTTATAATTAAGAATAGTCGAAAACTCTCACTCTCAAAAGGCGCGTGAAGCCGATGAGCCACCTGTAAAGTGCAGGTATGTTTCTGAGGTGCAATTTTTTTGCGACTATTGCCGTCGTACCGGACAAATGTCCTCTGAACCGTCCGCTAGGACGTCGAGAACGTCTTCGGCAACGCAGATTGCAAGCATGACTGATTACGACCGAATTGGAGCGATACCGTCGGTTGACCGACCGATCTAAATGATGCCGCACCGGTCGGTATTATAGGGACCTATGATGCCATTTCAGGTGATTTGAATTGGTACCTAATGCGCTTTTTATCACGTCAACCTATGTTGGGATGTGTGGGAAATGTCGGACGGGCTGTACAAAAAGCTCAAGATCTCGTCGAGAGATATTGGGGAAGTCGAAGAGTACCTGAGTGAGGCCTATGCCCCCGTCGCTGTCATGCCACTGGGCTCACACGACAACTACGGGGTCACCGGTCATCTCGCCGTGATCGATGAAGTATTCTTCGAATGGTCGGCGACGATAGGCTCGTATCGCGTTACTCCCATTGCGATGTTCGACGCTGTTCTGTTTAATTTCGCGAGCAAGGGAGCAACAGAATATGACTTCCGGGGTGAAAGGCTATCGATTGCGGCTAATCAGGTCATTGGCTACCGGCACGCCGACAGTGTGGATGTCCTTGATGGTAGCGAACATTCAACAGTCGTAATCTCAGACGCTCTATTATCAAGACGCATGTCGATATTGCTCGATCGGCCTGTGGTTCAGCCGATCGAATTTAGCAAACGCGCTCTGGATCATGGCAGTCTCGAAGGACTTCCGGCTCTTGTCCAAATGCTGAACGGTTCACCATTACAAGGAATTGCCAGGTCATTGAATAAGCAGTCCCCGAGTATGGGTAATCTGATCGTTGACAGTTTTCTTCTAAACTATCCGAACAACTACACGCAAAAACTTGAGGCGCCTGTGCCCGTCATTGCTCCACGACAGGTCCGTCGAGCGATTGATTATATCCATGCGCACCCAGCGGCCAGAAGCTCTCCTGAACTCTTGGCGGGCCTGAGCGGGGTCAGTGTTCGTTCTTTGCAGTATTCCTTTTTGAACTGCGTGGGACAAACAATCAGTGAGTATCAGCTTGCTCTGCGCCTTCAAAAAGCTCGCGACGAGATCTATCGGAATAAGGATCGGTCCGTAAAGGAGATTTCTCAGATGTGGGGATTTGCAACCCAAAGTGCCTTCACCCAGAGCTTCAAAAAAGCATTTGGGGTCAGCCCATCTCAACACCGGAAGGGCGAACTTTAGGCGCTGGATCGTCCATGGCCTCTATGGGCCTGAACGTTAGGCGATAAAGTGCCGCAGAGCTTTTTGACGCTGAGTGGATTTCACGAAGTTTCTCTAGGCGCAATTTGGCGCGGATAGTCCGACATCATTCGTATCGTGCGGCAAAAGGTCACCTTGCAGGTAACACGATCCTCGCCCAGATAAGCATCATGCAAAAGACCATGAAAACCCTATTTTTCAGGCTTACTGATCAGGCACGTTCCCTAACCCGGAGCTGGCAGCACTGAACCTTTAACGCCGCCATAGACCCAGCCGCTCCGGGAACCACGCAATTAACAGTGCGGTTCGTTTCGCGTCGCTCGCGCGAGATGTCCATGGAGCGTATTTTATGTCCCTCTTTCGCCCCCTTCCAATCTGCCCTGCCTGCAACCGTCAGCTGCCGGGTGCCGCCGCCCGGTGCCCTTGGTGTGAAGCGTCTGTTCCGCTGAGAGCCGAACGCCACCCTCATCTTTGCAAGCGCAACGAGTTTCGACTGCCCTTTCGCTGGCTCGCGGAGGGTGCAGGACAATGACGCGCGCGACGACAACAAGCCGTATCGTCTCGTCACCTGTTGATAGAGGCGAGTTGCAGCAGGTCGGAGTACTTCCCTCGCGGATCGGGCGCGACGGCGAGCGCAAGGTGCTGCTTGTCACGGACCGTGGGCGCGAGCGCTGGATCGTGCCCAATGGCTCGCTCGTGAAAGAATGTCCGCCCTTCGTTACAGCCTCTCGACATGCGTTCAAAGTGGCAGGGATTATTGGGAATATTTCCCCGGTTCCGGTGATGACTTACAGATATATCAAGGCCATCAACGGTGGTCCTCAGCTTGTCTGCTGCGTCACGATATTCGGTATGAACGTGCACGGCACTTTGACCCACTGGCGCGAAAAAGCGCATCGAAAAAGACGATGGTTTTCCCCACAAGCGGCGGCGGACAGGCTGGATGATATCGCGCTGGCCGACTTTGTACGGAAGCTCGAAGAGGAGCCGGGGTGCTTCCACACCCGCCGTCGCTCTGGCCGTCTGATCCTGGGATTGAGCGAGCCGCAAAGTTCTGGTGTCTGACATGGCGACGATGGACCTTACGGGTTTCGCGCTCACGATGCGTTACGTCTTTCCTATCCGAAGGGTTAGTGCCGGACGCTGATTGCCTGGCGCCGATAGTTGCGATCGCGACATTGGCGTCAGGATTTTCGCAACCCGACACTAAAACTGCGGAGCAAATCTGGCCGCCTGTGCCAAGGCATTGCCCGCATCCAGAAAGAAGCAGTCATGACTTTCAGATATACCCACACCCTTCCCATCAGCGGCCCCAACAAGTTGCCTCGCTTCAAGCGGTGGGCAGCCGAACACATTCCCGGCGTTGCGGTCTCTCTGCCGCCCCAGGTGCCGGTTAAGAGCGAAGCTCTAACGGTGCGATTGAAATCGGTTGAGGATCGCAACACGCTGATCGCGAAATTGGAGGGCGTCAGCTTGTAGTGATCTCGTCCCCGCGGCGAACGGCTGCTCCAGTATCGACCTGGTGGTGTTATATGCCACACGGCTCTTGTCGATCGGACTATGCCGTACGCCGAGGAGGCGTCGACTTTCGCTATAAAACGAACGGCGCATTACCCGGCGAAAGGCGAGGTGGCCTCGCTCGCCCAGGGGCCATCTGGGTATCTCCACAGATCCAGCCCCACAATCGTGATGACCCGGTGGTCAACAGGGCGGGTGAGACGGGATAGTCAACCTCGAGCGAGTGACCGGCACGCCATCGCCAAACAGCGCGATGGCAAATGTCGTTACACCCATGCGCACGCCATTCCAGCGAAACTGAGGTCACATGGTCTGATGGGCCTTACCCAACACCTGTCGCAGCCCGTCGATAGTGAAAGGCTTGGATAACTGCTGCGCATCGGCAATACCCGAGGCTGTCTTGGCGTTGTCGTCGCCGCTTGCAAAAACGATCCGCACGTTTGGCCAGCGTTCCCGTACCTGCCTTGCAAGTTCGATCCCGGACATGCCGGGCAAACCGACATCTGTCAGCAACATGTCGATCCTGTTGGTTTCAAGAACGCCAAGGGCATCTTCCGCTGAGTTGGCCTCATGCACCGTGTGACCGAGCTCCTCTACCATGTCGACCGTCGACATCAGGATAAGCGGCTCATCCTCAACGATGAGGACATGCGGTTTTGCCGACACCGTTGGGCAGCTATCACGCGGCTCCGGTTCCGGCTTCGGCTCGGGTGCAAGCGCCGGCTTCTGGCGCTCCGTCCGTTGCAAGGCAATCATGTGTTGCTGCGCGTTGTTCAGAACGTGGCGGACTTTGCGGGCCAGTGCCTCGCGCGTGTAGGGTTTGGACAGCAAATCGACACCAGCGTCCAACCGGCCGCCGTGGACGATCGAATTTTCGGTGTAACCTGAGGTAAATAATACGGCCATGCCTGGGAACTGAGCCTTGGCCTTCCTCGCAAGATCTGTGCTGCGCATCGGGCCCGGCATCACGACGTCCGTGAACAGCAGGTCGATCTGAACGCCACTGCTGACGATGGCGAATGCGGACTGTGCATCGTGAGCCTTGAGGACGCGGTAACCAAGGTCAGTCAGCAGCGCCACCGATGTTTCCCTAACGCCGTCATCGTCCTCAACCACGAGAACAGTTTCCGTGCCGCCCGTCACCGCAATGGCCTTTGGATCGCTCAGGCTGTCTTCGGCCTGCATCGTGCGCGGCATATAGAGCTTCATGGTCGTCCCATGCCCCACCTCGCTGTAAATTTTGAGGTGGCCTCCGGACTGCTTCAGAAAACCGTAAACCATCGACAAACCGAGGCCGCTTCCCTTCCCGTCCGTTTTCGTGCTGAAGAACGGTTCTAGGACAAGTTCGATGATATCCGGTGATATTCCTGACCCCGTATCGGTCACTGCAACGAGTACATATTGTCCGGGACGGACATCGTCGTGCGAACGGGCGTAATCGTCGTCGAGAACCGCATTTCCGGTCTCGATGGTCAATCGTCCGCGACCCTCCATCGCGTCCCTCGAATTGATTGCCAGGTTCAGGATGGCGTTCTCCAACTGACTCGGATCGATCAGCGTATTCCACAGGCCGCCGGAGACAACGGTTTCGAGTTCTATCTCTTCGCCCAGTGCCCGGCGCAGCATATCGTCCATATTCTGGATGAGTTTTCGAACATTGACGACTTTGGGCTCAAGCGGCTGACGGCGGCCGAAGGCCAAAAGCTGCGATGCCAGCTTTGCGCCGCGAGCGACACCGGCCAAGGCATTATGCAGGCGTTGTTCTGCCCGCCTATTGCCGTCGATATCTTTGGTGAGAAGCTGCAGGTTGCCGCTCACGACCTGGAGAAGATTGTTAAAGTCGTGCGCCACGCCGCCTGTGAGGTTGCCCAGCGCTTCCATCTTTTGCGCCTGTCTCAAAGCGATCTGTGCGGTTTCGCGCTCGACAGTTTCTTTCTCAAGCTTCAGAAGCGTGGTTCTCAGTTCAAGAGTGCGTTGCTCGACCTTTTCCTCAAGGGTGTGGTTAAGGCTCTGAAGCTGATCCTCAGCACGCTTTTGGTCCGTGACATCGAAGCCGTCAACGAAGATACCGGTAACCGATCCGTTGAGATCAAAAATTGGCTGGTAGATCAGATGTACGAAGCGCTCATCCGGCTGCTCCTTGCCATTCCGTTCCAGGAAAACAGGCACATAGCGACCTATGTAAGGTTTGCCCGATCGAAAAACACCGTCGAGCAATTCGAAGAAACCCTGCCCGGCAATCTCAGGAAGCGCGTCTCTAACGCTGAGGCCAAGGAGCTTGCGATGCCCGACAAGTTGCTTATAGGCATCGTTGACCAGCTCGAATGTGTGTTCAGGCCCCCTGAGGATGCACATGAAACTTGGGGCTTGCTGGAACAGGACGCGCATCCGATCCCGCTCCGCGGTCCGAAGTTCCACTTCCGACGAGAGTTGACGATTGAGTTGCTCGAGTGCCAGCGCTGCTTTTTCCCGGATCTCAGCAGCCTCTGCAAGCGCCGTTGCCCGTCGACGTTCTGTTTCAAACGCTTCAGCGCTCGCCAAACGCGAGGTAATCTGGCCGGCAATCAATTTAAGGAAATCCAGATAATCGTCGCTGACCGCCCGGTGCGGATTGAGCCCGCTGATCATTACCCCCTTGGGTTGGTCGCTGGCTTGTCCGACCAAAGGAATGACCGCAGCCTGAGATGGCGCTCTTTGCCAAGGCCCCGAAGGAACGACGTCTGTGGCCGAGAACTTTATCAGCTCCACGGCCTGTTTTTGCCAGGCGCTTTCAAGGTTCCAGATGCCCACACCACGGTTGATTGTTACCGGCAATAAAGCGTCGGCTTCAGCTGCGCCGCAAACCCACCGGCGCCTCGCATTGCCATTGTCGTCAAAAACGTAAAGTGCGCAGAAGGGAAGGTCCTGAGGGTTGTCGCTAAGCGCCTCGCGTGAAGCGTTGAAGACTTCGACCTCGCTGTCGGCCACGGCGAGGCCAGACGCCAGGGCACGCATGGTTGCAAGGCGGCGTTCACTGATGACCCGCTCGGTTTCTTCCGTGACCGCGCAGAAGACGCCCTCGACCTTGCCACTATCTCCGATCAGCGGACTGTAAGAGAAGGTATGATACGTCTCCTCCGGATACCCGTCGCGTTCGAGCAGCAAGAGCAGCGCTCGGTCCCACGTCGCCTCTCCGCTTGAATAGACGGTTTCCAAGCGCCCTTTGATATCATTCCAGATTTCAGACCATAAAATCTTTGTCGGCACAGCAAGCGCGTTGGGGTGCTTATTTCCCAAGGTCGGCCTATAGGCGTCGTTATAGAAAAAGGCGATGTCTGGACCCCAGCCGAGCCACATTTCAAATTTTGAGGTGAGCAACAGCCGAATTGCGACCTTCAGCGCTTCGGGCCATTCGTCCGGACAACCAAGTGAAGTCTCCGCCCAATCATGGCGCCGCATCATCTGCGCCATCTCTCCATCACCAACAAATATGTCCCGATACCGGTCCGAAATTAATGCCATTCCACTTCCATCCCAATAAAGCAGATCCTACGTAGAACATTAACAACGCTTCGCTGGCCAGCTGGTTCTAGATCGATGTCAGCTTTTGTATGGGGTGGGAGGCATTTGAAATTGAGCAAAGGCACATCACAACCTGAATGGAGTACAGAGGAGCTCAGGCGTGCAGTTCTGCCGTCAACTCGGCTTCGATCCCACAGGCCTGACTGATCATCGTCCAGTCGATATGGCCATTCAGAAGCGGGGGCGATTTCCGGTAGATGATCAAACTGGCCATATAAGGCCGTATATTCTCCAACACTCGTCTGGATGCGATGGGAGCGATGCGAAGCTCGTAGAGCTCTGAAATTTTCCGCTGAAAATGACGTGATGAAAGGTCGTGTTTCGTCATGCTCATTCCGTTTCTCTCGACACCAATGCCGAGAGCGAGCGGAAATAGGGGGCGCCCGTTAACAAAATATGTTTAGGGCAAGTGGTTAGCTGTCGATCGCTGCCTCTTGAATGGAGAGCTGCAGATTGTGGTGCTGAGCGATAGACGGGCTTGCAATAGCTCATTTATGGCATTTTGAGTTATAGAGAGGGATTCTATAACTCATGGAGTGGAACTGGCAAAACTTCAGGTACAACACCGCAGATCGGTGCACTGACGCGTACGGGCGAGCGTCGGCATACCCGATCGCTGTCATTGCAGAAATAAATTGCTGCTAGTGCAATGAACTCCACTAACGTCATTATCTAGGTGAACGATTGTTCGATTCCGCTCAAGAGCCGCACCTTAGATCGAGCCCCGTCATTTCTTCGGGGAGGCTTTAACCTTCTGTTGAAACAAGCGCCTTTGGCGTTCGAGCGCAGAGCATTGCGGGCATTTTTGGCCACGATGCACAGCTCGAACCATTCTGGATCAAAGCAGTCACCGCACCACTGAATGGTTCCGGCGAATTCGGGATCTTCATAGCCCGCATCGGTCGGCAGGTTCGAGCTCATCGCGGTAAATACCGTCGCAAATGTTAAGGCGACGCTAGCGGTAAGGGCTTGACTTGTTTGCAAACTCGCAATGAGGGTGAAGTCATTATCGGCGCCGATCGCAACTCCAGCCGATTTTCATTTCATCTCAATAAAACAAACCTTTTGAGGGAGCGATAATAGGGTCGCATAAAAAGGGTGCGGCCCTAGCGTTTTTGTACCCAAGACATTTAAAGATCAGGACGTTACGACAATGACGGGGCCAATCCTGTATGTTTGGATATTAAGGGCGGTGCGCAGGAAGTTTAGCGCACTCTCTGTATCGCTAACGGAGAGCGTGCCGCTGACGATACGTCGAGCGGTCGCTTCGTTCCCGATGACAATGCGCCCTCGAAAATGCCGCTGTATTTCCTCGATAACGTAGGAGAGCGGCACGTTGTCTACGGTGAGCCGGCCCTGACGCCAGGCGAGAGCCGTAGCTGCATCCGTTTTCCGGATCGTGCTTTCGCCTGTCTCGTTCAGGTGAAGCATTTCTTCACCTTCCCCGAGTTTCACCGGGATGCCTCCCTCAGTCTTGAACTCTACCATGACGGAATGTTCCGTTACGGCAACGCGCGTGTCTGTCGCGCTTTGGCGAACATCGAAAGCCGTGCCAAGGGCTGTGACCAGCGCATCCTCGGTGCTGACGGAGAACGGACGGTTCGCATCCGGGGCTACCTGGAAGAAGGCCTGCCCGCGCAGGAGCCGAACCGTTCTTCGTTCGCTGGTGAAATCGAGTGCGATTGCCGACTGCGCGTTCAATTGGACCCGGGAGCCATCTTCCAGCGTGACTTCCGGCATTTCGTCGGCGCTGGACATGACATCCGCGCTCAGACGCATGGGGCCATCTAGGGCAATGAAGAGTGCGCCGGCCGAAATGATTGCCACAATTGAAGAGATGATCGCGTTGCGCCCACGCGGTGAACTCTCAACCGGCATATCACTAAGCCCGGCATCGGAGCGGATCGCAGTTCTCGCTTCGCCAAGAATGCGCTTTGCAGCCGTGTAGGCCCGACAGTTCTCCTGATCCAGCTCCATCCAGCGATGGAACTCCGCCCGCTCCGTCTCGGGCTGCTCGGGGTCGCGGTTGCGAAAGACCCAGTCGGCTGCATCTCTGTTTCGCTTGCGCTGATCGCGCGTCAGACGTCTACGTTGCACGGAACGCTCCAATTATGCTCTCCAATGTGTAGACGAATGAACTGCCTAGATTAGGATGTTTACTCCATTTCGAAAAGGCGGTCGAGGCAATGGCTGAGCGCACGTCTGAGATGCCGGTCGACCATGTTGCGCGAAATTTTCAACTTGGAGGCGATCTGGTCGGGCGTGAGATGATGCAGCCTGTGCAGCACGAATGCCGTCCTCCGTTTTTCCGGCAGGTCGGCAATGGCCTGTTTCAGTATCGCCAGTCGCGCCTCGACGTCCAGCCCCTGGTCGGGAGCGCAGTCCGTCGCGATCATCCCTCTTGCATCCTCGTCCGAACCGGAGAAAAGCCGGGACTCGAATTGCTCGCGTCTGATCCGATCGATCCGCATGTTGGAAGCGGCGCGGCACAGAAAGGCTTTTATCGATCGCTTGCCGGAGAGCGCATCCGGTTGCAGTGCAAGCTTTACGTAGAGATCGTGAACAATTTCCCGCGCAGCTCCGTCTGAACGGTTGCGTCCACCCACCGCCTTGATGATGTCGCTGTAGTGCTCAACGATCGCCCTGTTCAGCAGGTCGGTTCCGCTACTCTCATTGAGGCTGGCCGTCGACATCCGCATCGCTTTCCTGATCCTCCGCAAGTTGCAATATGCGACAACTAAAGGGCGGATACGGAGCGCAAACTGGAGCTCCTTGGCGTTCGTCCGAACCTTGTCATCATCCGGCAATGGAGTTTTTTTCCCATCGTTGCCGCTGAGGAATTTCTAATGGCGAGGAAAAAGCGATGCAAGTGCAATGATTTACGGTCTATGGCGACAAGAAACCCTTTCCCGTTAAAAAGAAGACAGTTTTTATCATGTTTATGTCTGGATTCATTACATCTTTTAGCTTGGGTGCGAATGCGTAGCGATGAGAGAAGCAGCATTGCAAATTACGAAAAACCTAACGAATGTTGCGGGGCCGCCACATCTTGCGGCCCGCTCAGCTGCATGACGGCACCGGGACACACATCGGCGTTCCCGAAAGCGGATCCGGCACAATGACGGCATTCACTCCGAAGACATCAAGAACATTCCTGTCCGTAATGACGGCGCTTGGGTTCCCCGAGTCAAATACCTTGCCATCCCTGATGAGAACGATTTCATCGGCGTAACGGGCAGCCTGGTTGAGATCGTGGAGAACCGCCACGATCGTGCGACCTCTATCATGAACAAGCTGCCTTATCAGTTCAAGTATTTCGATCTGGTGAGCGAGATCGAGAAAAGTCGTCGGTTCATCCAGAAGAAGAATATCCGTTTCCTGGGCGAGCGTCATCGCTATCCAGGCGCGCTGTCGCTGGCCGCCGGAGAGAGCCTCTACCGGACGGCCGGAAAGCGATGTCATGTCGGTCAGGTCGAGAGCATGGGTGCACGCATCCTCGTCACGGCTGGACCAGCGCTCGAACAGCCTGCGATGGGGATAACGTCCTTGCCGGACCAGTTCGGCGACGGACAACCCCTCTGGAGCCTGCGGCCCCTGCGTGAGAACGCCGATGTGTTTTGCTCGTTCCCGCGATGGAATTTTCCGCGTCGTTGTGCCGTCCAGAAATATCTCGCCTTTCATCGGGCTGAGAAGTCCGGCGAGTGCACGCAATATCGTGGATTTGCCGCATCCGTTTTTCCCGACGAGAACGGTGAATTGCCCGGACGGAATTTTCAGGTTCAGGTCGTCGACAATGACGGAGCCGTTATATCCAAGGGACAGATTGCGTGTCGCGAGGCGATGGTCTTCATGCATGCCGGCGGCCCTTCACAAGATAGGCAAAAAATGGAGCCCCCAGCAGGGCTGTAACGATACCGGCCGGCAGCTGGGCCGGTGCGATGACCGTGCGGCCGATAATATCAGCGACCAGCAGCAAAAGACTGCCTGTCAGAGCAGCAACCGGAATGAGGGCTTGATGGGCAGGGCCAACGATCCGTCTCGCAACATGCGGGGCGATCAGGCCGACAAACCCCACCAGCCCCACCATCGCGACGGTGGCACCCGATATCAGTGTACAGAGCAATATCAGGAATGCACGCACGAGATTGACCTTCTGCCCAAGCCCGGTCGCTACATCGTCGCCAAAACGCATGAGGTCCAGCTGCCGGTAGGAGAACCAGGTGAGAGCCAGCGGAACGGAGAGCCACAGTAAAAGGCTTTTGACCTTGGTCCAGTCAGCGCCGTAGACGCTGCCCGAAAGCCAGATCATTGCCCGCTGCACATCCATGACATTGCCGAATGCGGTCAAAAAGCTGGTTCCCGCGCCGGCCATGGCGCTGAGGCCTATGCCGACAAGGATGATCCTGAGAGAGGACGTGCCTCGTTTCCAGGCGAGCGCGTAGACGGCCGCCGCCATTGTGACGGCCCCTGCAAAGCCCGCCCAGGGCAGAACGGTTGGTGAAACATTAGCAAAAAGGATGATAACCACGCTTGCAACGAGCGCTGCCCCCGCATTGATACCCAGAACGCCGGGCTCTGCCAGGGGATTGCGCATGACGGTCTGGGAAATCGTGCCCGCCACGGCAAGTCCTGTACCGGCAAGCAGGGCCAGCATTGCTCTTGAAAGCCGGAATTCGATGACGATCATCTGCAGGTCGGGTGACGCCCCGCCGATAACCGCGTTGGCGACATCACGCCAGGCAATCGACTGGTCACCCCAGATCATGGCAGCAATGACGGCTAGAAGGTTGAGAATGATCAGAACAGTTATTGCTCGTGTCACGGCCTGCCTGCCCCCGTGCGATAACGCGCCAGCCAGAGGAAAAACGGTGCTCCGATCAGCGCCATCGTGACGCCGACGGGGAAACTCTGGTTGGCCAGGATGATCCGCCCGGTGAGATCGGCGATGACAACCATGATCGCACCGATGACGGCGCTGAAGGGAATGACCCACCGGTAATCCACGCTGATGGCCATACGAACGATATGCGGTACGACGAGGCCGACGAAGCCGACAGGCCCGACAAGTGCAACGGCGCTGCCGGAGAGGAGAATGACGATCACCACCGACAGGCTGCGCCAAAGGGCGAGGTTCTGGCCAAGCGCGGTGGCGACGTCGGTGCCAAGGCTGAGTGTCGTCAAATGACGGGCGAGCAGCAGTGAGCCGAGCAGTCCTGCAAGCCAATATGGCAGCACGGTGAAGACGTGCTCCATCGTCCGGCCGCTTAAGGAACCGACTGTCCATAAGCGCACGGCATCGAGTGTCGTCTGGTCGAAGATCAGAATTGCCGTGGTCAAAGATGTGAGGAATGTCGCCACGACGGCTCCAGCGAGCACCATGATCAGCGGGGTCGCACCCACACGGCCGATAGAGCCGATGAAGAAAACGCAGAGCGCGGCAAATGCCGCGCCACCAAAGGCATACCAGACCAGCACGTCGCCCGAAACGCCCATGATCGACAGGCCGGCGACGACCGCAAAAGCTGCGCCGGCATTGATGCCGAGAAGCCCCGGCGAAGCCAGTGGGTTTTTTGTCACCGCCTGCATGATTGCACCTGAAACGGCCAGGCCCGCACCTGCGATCATGGCCGCCGCGACGCGTGGCAAGCGCAGCAACGTTGCGACGAGATGATCACGCGAGCCGTCAAAGCGGAAGATTGCAGAGAGCACCGTCGATGGCGAAAGGGGCGCCGGGCCAGCCATTATTGCCAGCATTGCGGAAACCAGCAGGCCAGCAATGGCGAGCAGAAGCAGGACCGAGCAGAAAAATTCCGACCGGCGAGGATGTATCGGTCTTTCTGCCTTCGATAGTCTGCGAAACAATGTCACGGCCTGTCCAGCAGATATTGCTCGATGTCATCGAGGACTCTGTTTGCGGAGCCGATGCCGTTGAAGCTCATCCATGTTTCGCGCTTTACCCGGTGGGCGTTTCCGGATGCGACTGCCGGCAACATTTGCCAGAAGGGGTTGCTCGTCGTGCGGTCGGCAAGCGCATCGTCCATGGTTGTATCGTATCTGCCGGCAACGACGTAAAGCAGGATGTCCCCGTCGAGGAGGGCGAGGTCCTCCCATTCGGGTCGTTTGAAGACCGTGTTGTCCTCAGTCGTTTCATAAACGCTGCGTTTTATGCCGGCGTCACGAAGAACTGCATAGGGCGCATAGGCAGCCGGACCGTCGAGATAGACATGAAAACCGCTGGGCGTCACCCGCAATACCGATACCTTATGGGAAGCAGTCTTCTCTCTGATGGCGGCAACACGTTTTTCGTAGCTGGCCAGCATCCCTGCCGCCCCATCACTTTTTCCCGAAAGGAGCGCCAATGTGCGGAAATGGTCTTTCCAGTTCTTTGCGTCGATCAGCGCAGTCGGCGCAATCTTGGCGAAGTTCTGGTAGGATTGACCGTGCAGGGCTGCGTCTCCGACAATCAGGTCCGGCTTCAGGGCCACGATGCGCTCGAGACTGGGCTGCCGGGCTTCGCCAATATCGGAGACCGTCGCCTTGTCGGCCTTTCCTTTCAGTTCATGGTCCTGAACGGACATAAGCGGCGCGCCGACCACAGGCAGGCCGAGTTCAAGCGCCATCCCCAGATTATAGAAGGGATCGAGCACAACGATCCTGCGAGGTGTGTCCGGCACGCAGATCGGTGCGCCATACACGCCTGTCGTGAGGGAACGGCCCGAACATTGCGCCGAAGCGCCGGATGCAAAAAGTCCCATCAGCAAGATGAGAAACGATCGCAGGATCATTCATTACTCCAGAAATGGAAGCCTGCGCGGCATGGAGCCGCGCAGGAAACGCATCAGAACTTGACCTTGAGGTTCAGGCCGACACTGCGGCGCTCGCCGAGCGTGGCGGCAATATCATTGTCGTTGTAGACAAAATATTCCTCGTCCAGCAGGTTTTGCGCGAAGGCGTTGATTTCCCACCGCTCCGTTTTGTAGCCGGCCTGCAGGTTCACGATCCAACGGCTGTCGAGATAATCGTGCGGCAGGCTGCCCAGCCGTGCCAGGTAGCTCGAGGTATATTTGGCGTCTGCACCGACATAGACACCGTTATCAAACGTGTAGCGAGCGCCAAGACCCAGCGACCACTCGGGCGCTTCCGGGAATGGCAGGCCGGACAGATTGCCGTAAGTCAGATCGTTGAAGTTTTTGAACTCGGTATGGACGTAGCCAAGCGATGCGAAGGTTTCGAGGTTGTCAGTTACCTTGAACGACGGCTCGAACTCGAAGCCCCACGCTTCAGATGACGCGGCGTTGATGATGCGCCGGCTTAGCAGATCCGTCGGATCGAGCTGCATCAGAACCTGCTGGTCCGAATATTTGGTGAGGAAAACGTTTGAATTTACGGTCAGCCGGTCATCCATGAACGAGCCTTTGTAGAAAATCTCGTAGGTCGATGCCGTTTCCGGTTCGTAGTTATAGGCCGTCCGACGATAAGAATCGTAGCTCGCGCCACCTGTCCGGAAACCTTGGGAATAGGTAATTCCGACCGTCTGTGTGTCCGTCAGTTCCTTCGAAAGGCCGATTTTCGGTACGAAATTGACCTCGTTGAAGGATGCGGCATAGTCCGTCAAAACGGTCGGCCTGCCGCCAAGAGGCTGGGTCCGCACCAGATGTTGGGTTATATCCTGATCCGTATAGTCCAGCCGGCCGCCGACGGTGATTTTCCATGTCGGAACGAATTCATATGTCGCCTCTCCGAACAGGGCGGCATTGAACGATTTCTGCGTATTGTGCTGAACCTGGTTGCGGTTGACGGTGGCGGTCAGCGGAATGGTGCGATCGTAGAAATTCTTCTCATCTTCAAAAGCAAAATAGACGCCACCGACCCAGTCCCATTTGTCACCTTCATAATTGAGGCGGAGTTCCTGGGAGGCGATCCATTCCTTGTAGTAGCCATGATAGGTGTTGATTTCGCCCGGGGTTCCATAATTGACCGAGAGACGATCGGCGTCGGAATAGCTGAAGGCCGAAAGTGACGTCAGCTTCAGCTCGTCTGAAAAATCATGCGTTACCTCCAGCCCGACATTATGCACGTCGGTCGGGCGATATTCTATGTAGGCCGGAAGCAGATAATCGCCGCGTTTCTGGTCGAAGCTGAAGGGGGTGGAGCCTTTTGGGCCGCCGATATCGCGAACAGCTGGGTTGTCATGCGAAAACGAGTAGCTGAGAAGGGCGCGCGTCTCCGGCATTTCCGCCGGTTCAAACAGGACCTTGCCGCGGACCTGGTAATAAAAGTCGTGCGTGAACTCGTTGTAGTTCTCGTAACCCGCGAATGTCGGGTAGTTGATATCGTTCTTGCTGCGCTGAACTTCGCCGGAGATACGAACGGCGAGCTGATCGTCCATCAGCGGCGCATTGAACATGAAGCCGGTGCCGTAGAGATTGCCGGTGGCGATTGTGGTCGAAAGTTCCGCCTCCTTTTCGAAGGTGGGATCTTTGGTCTTGATGTAAATGGCACCAGCCATGGCAGCGCGCCCCGACAGGGTGGACTGCGGTCCGCGATAGACTTCGACCTGCTCGACATCAAACAACCCGCGTGCCCCGCGGCGCGCACCTCGCACCGTCTGTTGAACGCCGTCGATATAGAGCGTTGCAAGAGGCGCGCCGCCGGGGACAAGACCCTCGGAGCTGACACCACGAATGATGAAACCGGCGTCGGCCCAGTCGCCATCCATGACGTTTGCCATGCGGCGGAAACTGTCGCGAAAACTGTGTATCTGTCCATCGGCAATTTCCTGCGCGGTGACGATACCGATGCTCGAAGACGTGCTGGCCAGCGTCGTGGCATTGCGGGCGCCATAAATCGTGATCGCCTGCAGTACCGTCGTGCCGTCGCTGCCGACAGCATCGGTATTATTCGCGGCAACAGTGAGGACGATCTGATTTTGACCGGCGAAACGCGACTGGACGCCTGTGCCGGCAAGCACTGCGTCAAGCGCCTGTGGCGGCGTCAGATTACCGGTGGCACCGCGGGACCGTTTGCCATTGGCAACCGATCCGTCAAACATGATCTGCAGGCCGGTTTGTGTGGCTAGCTGATTGAGGGCGGAGGTAAGCGGCCCGGCGGCAATCGAAATCTGTCGTGGTGAGGCGCTTGCCTGACCGGTGCCCTGCGCTGCGGCCGGCACATGCATCGCCAGAGCAGAAACCGAAGTTGCGAGCAGC